>CAYSUS010000119.1:8571-19970 GCA_964434165.1 uncultured Pirellulales bacterium | reverse complement strand
AAGTCCGTCAGCCGGGTCTCCATCTTGCCGCTCTCGATCTTGGCCAGGTCGAGCACGTCGTTGATCATGTCCAGCAGCACGCGGCCCGAGTTGCGGATGTTCTCGACGTACCGCTTCTGCTTTTCGTCGAGCGAGTCGATCGAGCCCAGCACGTCGCTGAACCCCAGGATGCTGTTCAGCGGCGTGCGCAGCTCGTGGCTCATCGTGGCCAGGAAGTCGCTCTTGATGCGGTTCATCTCGTACAGCTGCATGTTGGCCTGGGCCAGCTCATCGACCTTGGCGTCCAGGTCGGCGTTGACGTGGCGGAGCTCCTCCTGGATCGCCACGAGGTGGCGCAGCATGCGGTTGAAGGCCACGGCCAGGGCCTCGAACTCGTCGCCGGTGCGGATGTCGGCCCGCAGCGTGATGTTGCCGCGGCTGATCGCGTCGCTGACGTCGCGCAGGTGCTTCAGCGGCTTGACGATCACGTAGCGGATGATCAGGTACGACGCGATCATCGCCAGGAAGACCGTGACGAAGGCGGTGGCCAGCAGGATCGCCCGGTTGCGATGCAAGGCCGCCTGGATCGGTCCGTTGGGGATGGTCACCTGGACGACGGCCATCAGGTCGCCCTCGCCCAGCGGCGTTCCCGCGGGCACCACGCCCCCGCCCAGGGCGAAGCCCGACCCCGTGGGATCGATCCCGATCCCCCCCGGCGGAGGCTTGTGGCACACCAGCAGGCACGACTCCTGGGCGCGGATCGGCTGGTAGTACTGGTATTCGTCCCGCTCGGGGATCTGGCGCTCGGCGAACTGGGCCGGCTCCGGCGCTTCCTTGGACGAGGGCACGGACTTGAGGAACTGCTCGACGACCTTGCTCTCAAACCGGTCGGCCGGGGCGTTGGGCCCGGAGGTCTCGTGGAGCCAGATGAATCGCCACTGGTACTCCTGCTGGCTGAGCTTGTTGGTCAGGTCGGTGACGACCTGGCGGAACTGCTCGTGGGTCTCCAGGGCCTCCCAGTGCTCGATGCACATCACCTGATCGACCAGGAGCCGGCCCGTGTTGCGGCTCTGCTCGCGCACGAGCTTCTCGGTCTGGCTGCCGTGCCACCAGAAGCTGGCCGTAATCAGCAGCAGGAGACAGGCGCCGAACAGGAAGCGGCACTTGCGCTCCAGGCTGGTCTCGCCCAGCACGCGCTTGAGCGATCGATACGACATGGCCGCCCCCGAGTGGCGAAACGGAGCCCCCCCAACTCCCGCATTTTACGGCCTTCCCGGCGGGCTCACCAGAGGAAAAAGGGGGCCCCGGGACAGGCACGGCGCCCTGCCGATCGCGGCTCCGAACGGGCGCGGCGGTCCCCGACCCCTTATGAGTGTGTTGACAGGGGGGCCTTCCGGCCGGGATAATCGTTCGGGGGGGATGGATCAGACTCATCCACCGCGACTTCTGGAACGGGGAAGGCCTTTCACAATGGCTCGGACTATCTCTCTCGGTGGGGGCGGACTGCCCTCCGCGGCGGTCGGCATCCTGCTGGCGGCGCTGCTCGCGCAGTCCATCGACGCGGCGCGGGGGCAGCAGACCCGCAACAAGGGCGGCCAGGCGGTTGCGATCCGCGATTACCGCTCGCCGCACTTCCTGGTTCACAGCGACATCGAGGCCGACGAGGCCAAGGAGCTGCTCGGCAAGCTCGAGACCATGCTGGGACTGATCTCCGCGTACTGGGGACGGCCCATGTCGGGCGTGCTGGAGTGCTACGTGGCCAAGGATCTCGACAAGTGGCCTCCGGCGCTTCTGGCCCGGCTGGACCCGCGGGGGCTGGCCAAGATCCAGGAGGGGGCCGGCATCTGCCTGTCGCGCACCCTGGAGTGGGAAAACAAGTTCGTGGCCAAGGCCGTGGTGTACGCGGTGGCCGACCACGACACCGTGCAGCACGAAAGCGTGCACGGCTACTGCAGCCAGACGTTCGGCCGCTGCGGGCCCGACTGGTACGCCGAGGGCATGGCCGAGCTGGGCAACTACTGGAAGAAGGGCGAGAAAGGGGTCAAGGTGCCGGCGCCCGTCCTCCGGCACCTGCGCTCCAGCGAGCCGCTCTCGGTGGCGGAGATCATCTCCATGCGGTCGATGAACACGACGTGGCAGAACTACGCCTGGTGCTGGTCGCTGTGCCATGTCCTGGAAAACAACCCGAACTATTCGGCGACCTTCCGCAGGCTGGGCCTGGCCCTGCTGCTGGACAAGCCGGGCAGCTTCGAGACGGCCTTCGGCCCGGCAGCCCAGCAGCTACAGTTCGAGCACAGCCAGTTCATCGCGCACCTGGAGCCGGGCCTGCGTGCGGACCTGATCGCCTGGAACTGGGACCGCAAGTTCACGCCGCTGACCACCTCGCCGCGGCCGGCGGCCTGCTACGTCCTGGCCGGGCGCGGCTGGCAACCGTCCGGGCTGACCGTCTCGGCCGGTGTGGAGTACGAGTACACCGCCACCGGCTCCTGGAAGCTGGACAAGGAGAGCGACTCGGTGGACGCCGACGGCGGTTCCGAGGGTGCGGGCAGGCTCGTCGGCGTGCTGATGAAGGACTACCAGCTCGGCGAGGAGTTCCCCCTGGGCAAGGAAGGCTCCTTCCAGCGCGAGGAGGAGGGCGACCTCTACCTCCGCTGCGCCGGCCCCTGGACCTCGCTGGAGGACAACACTGGCCGGATGCGCGTGCGGATCAAGGTCAAGGGGGCGAGGGCGCGGTAGCGCGGACGAACGCGTGACGTAGCCCCCACGCGTGACGTCGCCCACGATTGGCGCCAACCCCGTTGACCTGGCGGAGCGCGCCCTTCACTTATCTCGCCGGGGCGTCTCCTTGCGTAGTGCGATCGCGGAACGGAGATTCCGGACGCCCCCAATAGCCTCGTCTTCCGGGGGCCCCATGCAGCCGTTCAGAAGCGGTCGCGGGAGCCTGGACGTGTCCTCGTTCTCCGGGAACACGACATCGCGAGCGATCGCCGCTTGAGGGTCCGGCGACTCACCGGGCTCTCCGCTCGCACGTGTCTCCGCAGCCGCAAGCCCGGCGCACCTCGGCTTGTACGGCTCGGGCCTGCATCACTCCCCCACAACGACCACGTCCCGGCCCTTCACCAAGACATGAACGCGGGACACACACATCCATCCCTGCGATCCGAACCTTTCGCTCGTGTATTGACAGGTGATCGCTGCCAGCCCCTCGACGGGCTTGGCGTCTTGAATGATCCTCGGCTTTGTCTTCGCCGTCCCCCACTCGCGATAGCCGACAACGATCGTTTCATCCGCCCCAAGTCGGTATTCGTCGGGCAGAACGCCCCGCGTCGCTTCCCGAATCCCATCGCGAGGGGCAAGATCCATGCGCACCCCCTTCTGCCTCCGATTCCACGCAGCGAACAAGTCCTTTTCCATTCGAGCCCGGAGGTTCCCGCCCTCACCGACGACCGGCACGGGACGCTGAGGCCACCGGCCGATCTCGCTCACGTGGTTCTTGGTTTCTGGGCCTCAGAACGTTTCCAGGCGGGTCGGGCCCAGGGCCCGAAGTAGCAGGCACGCGGAGTGGTGCCTGCTACTCGTGGCGCAGCGCCTCGATGGGGTCCATGGCGGCGGCCCGCTTGGCCGGGTAGAGGCCGAAGATCACGCCGATGGAGACCGAGATCCCGAACGCCAGGGGGATCGACCAGGGCACGATCACCGGCTCGACCGACTTGATCAGCTCGGGCAGTTGGCTCATCACCTCGGGCATCGTGGTGTCCATCAGGGCGCGGAGCTGCCCGGTGATCGGACGGCAGGTCAGCCCGCCGAGGATGCCCGTGACCCCGCCCACGATCGACAGGGCCACGGTCTCGACGAGGAACTGGCGGATGATGTCGCGGCGCTTGGCCCCCAGGGCGCGGCGGATGCCGATCTCGCGGGTCCGCTCGGTGACCGTGGCGAGCATGATGTTCATGATGCCGATCCCCCCGACCACCAGCGAGATGGCGGCGATCAGGCCCATGAAGATGATGAACATCAATCGGGTGGTCCGAGCCTGCTCGAGCAGCTCCAGGGGGACGGTCACCCCGTAGTCCTCGTAGCGGTGGTACCTGGCCAGCGTGGCCTCGACCACCTCGGCGGTCCGCATCACGTTGGCCACTTCGTCCACGCGGAGCGTGAGCTGGCTGAGCTGCACCTCCTCGCGCTCGAAGGAGCCGGCGCGGCGCGTGATGATCAGGTCGCCCAGGCGGCTCCACAGGGTGGAGATGGGGACGTACACGTCGGCGTCGAACTCCTGGGCGGCCAGCGACCCGCCGATGCCGGCCGACGGCGCGCGGCTCTTCATCACGCCCACGACCACGTAGTAGTCGCTGTCCACGTGGATCGCGCGGCCGATGGGGTCTTCGTAGCGAAAGAGGTCGTCGGCCACCTCGGCGGCGAGCACGCAGTGGTTCTGCTTCTCGCGGAGGTCCACGTCGGTAAGGAACCGGCCGCGCTCGACGTGCAGGCGCGTGACCTCGGCGTACTCCGGGGTGCAGCCGACCAGCCGCCCGTCCACCTCGCGATCGGCGTACTTGAAGCGGCGGCGGATCTCGCGGATGGGGATCACCTCGTCGACCGTGGGGATGGTCTCCTTGATCCGGTCGTAGTCATCGCGCGTCAGGCCGTAGACCACGGTCCGCGAGCCCTCCAGGGCCACGTTGGGCGGCTTGATCGACCGCACGATGATGTTGTTCGCCCCCAGGCTCTCGATCTGCTCCTGGGCCTTGGCGCTGATCCCCTCGCCGATGGCCAGCAGCCAGATCACGCTGGCCACGCCGATGAAGATCCCCAGCACGGTCAGAAGCGACCGTAGCGGGTGCAACAGCAGGCTCTTGATGCCGAGCTGCCAGGTGCGCAGGCGGAAGAAACCCATTGGGGGTGGAGGCCGTGTTTGGGGGTACAGTCAGGCGCGAAGGTCGAATGCCGAATGTCGAAACGAATCCGAAACGCGAAGCACGAATGATCGAAACGCGTCATCCGGACCGGAATCGCAGTGCCTCCGAGGTCTCCGCCATCTGGATTTCGGCCATTCGAGCTCGTTCGGTATTCCGTGTTTCGAGATTCGGGTCTCTCACACCACCATCTCGTGGCTTCCCGCCTCCTTGCGCCGGTCGAGGATGATCTGTCCGTCGCGGAGGCGGATGATGCGTTTCGACCGGGCGCCCACCTCGCTTTCGTGGGTCACCAGGATGATCGTCTTGCCCGCCTCGTTGAGCCGGTCGAGCAGGGCCAGGATCTCCTCGGTGGTGGCCGTGTCGAGGTTGCCCGTCGGCTCGTCGGCGAGGATGAAGTACGGGTCGTTGACCAGGCTGCGGGCGATGGCCACGCGCTGCTGCTGCCCTCCGGAGAGCTGGGTCGGGCGGTGCTTGAGCCGGTCGCCCAGCCCGACCAGCTCGGCCAGCTCCTGGCAGCGGTGCCGCTCGGCCGCGGCGAGCCGTCCCTGGTAGTAGAGGGGCACCTCGATATTCTCCAGCACGGTGAGCTGCGGGATCAGATTGTACGACTGGAAGATGAAGCCGATCCGCGAGGCCCGGGTTTCGGACAGCTCGTCGTCGGTCATCCGGCTGGCGTCGCGGTCGCCGAGGAGGATCGTGCCGGAGGTGGGCCGGTCGAGGCACCCGAGGAGGTTCAACAGGGTGCTCTTGCCCGACCCCGAGGCCCCCATGATGGCCACGTAATCGCCCTCAGGCACGTCGAGGCTCACCCCGCGCAGCGCGTTGACGGTCTCGCCGTCCAGGTGGTAGCGCTTCCAGACGTCGTGAACGCTCGCGGCCAGGATCATGGTTTGCCCTGGGCCGGCCCACCCGGCGGCACCTTGCCCGCGTGGGCCCGCATCGCCGCGGCCGCGGCCGCCCACTCCGAGAGATCGATGCCGCCGTCCTGGTTCTTGTCAAGCTGACTGAATCGCGACTGGACCGGGCCGGGCAGCTCGTCCTTGCTCAGCTTGCTGTCGCTGTTGCGGTCCCACTGCTTGAAGAGCTGCACGGGGTTCTTTCCGTCCTTGCCGTCCTTGCCCTCCTTCTTCTTGGCGTCGCCCGGGCTCTTGGCCGAGCGCGACCGGGCCGACGGGCCCGGCTTGCGGCGGGCCTTGGCCTCGGGCGCGAACTCCGGCAGCTCGAGCTCCTCGCGGTAGGCCGCCGCGTTGAGCACGACCGACTCGCCGGGCCGCAATCCCACCCCGATCGCGCCCGGATGCGCCGGATCGGAGCCGAGGGTGACCTCGCGGGCCGTCCACGGCTGCACGCGGGGACCGAGGTCCGATGCGGGCCTGTCAACCTCGGTCCCCTCTTCGGCCACCCCGGCTGCGGGCTCCGGGCCTCCCTCGGGGTCCGGCTCCGCGTCGTTCTGGGCGTCCGGCTTCGGGGACTTGGGCTCGGGGCCTTTGGCCCCGGCCTCCGGCGGTGCGGAAGCCTCGGGCCCTTCAGCCTCCTCCCGGGCATCGACCCAGTGCTGGTAATCGCAATCGAGGCAGTACGTCTTCTGGTCGAAATCGAACACGGCCTGCACCGGCACGATGCGGCTCTCGTCGGAAGCGACGTACCGACCGCCCTCGGAGGCCGGCTTGCACTGGCGCGCGTGCCAGGCCGCTCCGTCGAACAACAGGTGCACCGGCGTGCCACCCAGCTCCAGCACGGCCGGCAGCTCGGTCGTCGATTCCGAGCCGGCCAGGCGGACCGTGGCCGTCTTGCCGTCGTGGCGCACGATCTCGGCCGAGCGCGACTCCCACCGCGGGCCGTTGCACAACAGGGCGAAGGGACGCCCCTCGAACTCGAACAGCACGGGGACGGGCACCTCCACCAGATCGCACACCACGACGCTCTTCTCGTTTGAGGGACCGAGCGCAAGCTCGCGGGCCTCCCACGCCGTGCCGTTGCGGACCACGCCGTAGTGGCGAGGCCCGTACTCCAGGATCGCCTGGACCGGCACCTGCATCACCTCGTCCAGGTCCTCCACCTGGATGCGGACCTCGGCCGTCAGCCCCGGCTTGAGGTTCGGCGGCGGGTTGTCGATGTGGATGATCGTCTGGTATTCCTTGACGTCGCCGCGATACCAGGAGGTGGGTGCCGGGTAGTCGCTCACCTCCTGGACTTCGCCCGTGAGCGTCACGTCGGGAAACGCGTCGAGGCGGATGCTGGCCGGCATGCCCGGGCGCACGAGCGAGATCCTCGCCTCGTTGATCTTCGCGTCCACCTGCATCCGCTTGGGGTCGGGCAGGCGGATGAGCACCTGATGCTCGCGCACCAGCTCGCCCTCGTCGATGATGACCTCGCTGCCCCCGCGGCGGTTCGTCTCGTTGGCATACACGACCTGGCCGGCCTCCGGCGCCGTGATCACGCACTTCTCGACCTGCTCCTCCATCCGCTCCATCTCCTCCACGTCGAGCTTGTGCGAGTGCTCCCGGGAGGCGAGCCGGGCCTGGGCCGTCTTGATCTTGCTGTCCAGCTCCTTGAGCTGCTTGACGCGGGTGTACTTCTCGAGCACATCGAGCTTGAGCTGCGCGGACTTCAACTCGTTGGCCGCCTTCTCGACCGCGAACCGCTCGGCGTCCAACTGAAGCTTGGTGATGTAGCCCTTGGCCGCCAGACGCTCGCTGTAGGCCAGGTTCTCGCGCGCCCTGCGGTCCTCCTGCTCGGCGAGGAGGATCTCGCTGAGGATCTTCTGCTCCTCCAGCTTGTACTGGCCTTCGAGATACTCCTGCTTGCTGATCTCGGCCGTTTCCAGCTCGTTGCGGGCCTCGGTGGCCGCCGCCTCGCTGGTGGCGCAGGTGATCTGCTGCTTGACCAGGTCGGCCTCCAGCCACGACGAGTCGAGCCGGCAGAGGAAATCGCCCTTCTCGACGTAGGTCCCCTCGGGCACGATCTCCAGGATCATGGTCCCGGCCGACTTCATCGACTGCACTTCGCAGCGGACCTCGACGTTGCTGGCGCTCTCGATGCTCCCCTTTTCGGTGACCTCGTGGACGAAGCCCGACCGCTGCACCTCGTGCATCAAGGGACCCTGCGCGCCGGACGACCACGAGATCCGCGGAAGCAGCAGCCAGCCGGCCAGCACCACGCCCGCCGCCAGCGGCACGCCGAACAGCACCAGCCGAACCAGCGGGCCCCCGCGGCTCGCGGCGACGGCCTTCGGCAACTCGGTCAAAGCGCGATGCATCAGGGCGCCTTCAGGTAGGAGGGAGCCACCGGGCGGGCCGCCCAACGGCCGGTGGAGAACTGGCAGTATTCCTCATTCTATTCCCCCGTGCCCGTTCTGTCAGCCGCGCGCCCCCTTTCTGGGGTGGATCGCCGGGGCGATGCCGCGCTCGTCTGCCCCTGGCTGTGTCGGCCCGGTCTTCCGAAACCACCCAAGCCGCCGGGACCGCAAGGCCTCGCACCTGACAGGCCTCGACATCGATGCGGCGCGCACGCGCCACGCGGTCGGCCCTTTTTGGCTCAAGTTTAGATACTGCGCTAGGGCCCGAAACGTGGACCACGGAACTCCCGGCAGTCGGATCGCGCGCCGCCGACTTGGTTGCCGCCGGGGCTCACGTTACGATGGGGCTGAGCGGACACCGAGGGTCGGGTCGGCCCTCTCCTGAACCGGCGGCACGAGGTGCCACGCGGCGTACCACTGGGGAGGATTCCTGCGATGCGCGGAACGATACACCGGATCCCGTGGCGCGCCGCTGGGCTGGCACTCGCGACGATCCTCACCGGCGAGCCGGCCGCGGCCGAAGACGGCCTGCGCAACCCCGTCCAGCCTCCCGCGATCGATCACCCCCTTCTCGCACACTGGACCTTCGACGCGCCGTCGCCGGAAGATCGCGACATCCCGCGCACCCGAGGCATCCACGGCCGGGCCCTGGACATGAGGGGAAAGCACGCGGTGCGCATGCCCGGCGGCCTGGCAGGCGAGGACCTGCCGGCCCTGAGCTTCTCCGCCTGGGTCCGGCCCACCGAGCTGGGAGACTACCGCGAGGTCTTCCGCCACGAATGCCCCCAGCGGGTCTTGTTCTCGTTCCAGCACCACGGGTCGATCCTCTCGTTGGGCCTGCACGTGGGTGGCTACGTCGAGTGCGACGCCCGGGTCAACGCGAAGACCCTCCTCGACGGAAGCTGGCATCACTGCGCCGCCACCTTCGACGGCCGCGCCATGCGCGTCTATCTCGACGGCAAGCAGGTCGGCGTGCTCGAGCGTCCCGGGAGGATTGCGGCGCCGGCGGCGGGCGACGCCTTCATCGGCTCCCTGGGCGGTGGCAGAGAGCACTTCCAGGGCTCCCTGGACGACCTGCGCATCTACCGCGCGGCACTCACGCCCGAAGAGATTCAGTCGCTCCACCGCGCCGGACTGGCGTCGATGAGGCAGAACCTGCTGCGAGGTCGCGAGGAGATGACGCGGTTCTTCGTTCGGGCCGATACGTTCGCCGCGACCCTTGCCGCCACGCGCAAGGAGCTCGTCGAGCGGGACATCCCTCTCGACCGTGACGCGGCCGGGGTCGTGCTCGCCGTGCTCCGGGCCGACTTCCCCGAGCCGTGCGAGCAGTTCGCCGCTTACACGGGCAAGAGCCCCGCGGACTACCTGGCCGCCCGGGACGATTCCTTCCACACGGTCGAGATTGGCCGGCTCGTCGAGATGATGCTCGAGTACCGGCCGCTCACAGAGCACCAGAAGCGCAACCAGACCCCCGAGGAGCGGCGCAAGTGGCAGCAGGCCGAGCAGATCGCGGCGCGCTACGAGGCCCTCATGAAGGGCGGCGCGAAGGAGGCCTTCTCGCCGGAGTGGATCGAGCTGGTGTTCGAGGCCGGCCGGCGGATCGACCTGCGGCCCGCGGTGGCCGAGGCCGTGGCCCCGTACGTCCGGCCCGAGACGCCGCCCACCCGCGACCTCGCGCCCGAGGAAGCCGAGGACGCCCTGCACCGCGACTGGCTCCACCAGGCCGGCGGCAAGCCCGCGCCCGAGCGGATCCAAGCCGAGATCGGCTGGGCGCGGCAGCTCGCCGCGCGGCTCGCCGAGGAGCACCCCGGCAAGGTCGATCTCTCCGAGGAGCTTGCCGCGCTGGCCGCGCTGGAGAAGCGGGCGGGGAAACTCCCGAGCGAGGACGCGGCGCTCTACTTCGAGGTCCGCCAGGTGAAGCGGCGGATCATGTTTCGGAATCCGGTCGTGGACTTCGATCGGGTCCTGATGGTCGATATGCCCTATCCGCAAGGCAAGGAGTGGCGCCACGAGACCCGTCACCGGCTGGGCTACCAGGCCGTGCCCGGGGCGCGATTGCTGGTCCTCAAGGGCCTCTCGCCCTCGGGCCACCTGCGCCAGCTCATGCCGCAGGCCCCGCTGCACGGCTCGTTCTGGCGGCCCGATTTGTCGTGGGACGCCCGGCGCGTGCTGTTCTGCTTCAAGCCGCACAACGAGAAGTCGTTCCACCTGTACGAGATCGACCTGGACGGCTCGGATCTCCGCCAGCTCACCGACGGGAAGTTCGACGACCTCGATCCGATCTACCTGCCCGACGGGCACATCCTCTTCTCCACGACGCGGGCGCACACGTACGTGCGCTGCATGCCGCCGACGAACGCCTACCTCCTCGCCCGCTGCGACGCCGACGGGAAGAACATCTACCTCATCTCGCGCAACAACGAGCCCGACTATCTCCCCTCGGTGATGCATGACGGGCGCGTGATCTACACGCGGTGGGAATACACGGACAAGCCGCTGTGGCGGGCCCAGGCCCTGTGGACGGTCAACCCGGACGGCACGCAGGTGCAGACGTTCTGGGGCAACCAGAGCGTGTGGCCCGACTTGCTCAAGGACGCCCGCAGCATCCCCGGCAGCCGCCGCGTGATGTTCACCGGCAGCGCGCACCACAACTGGTTCGGCGGCTCGGTGGGGATCCTCGATCCGGACAAGGGGTTCAACTTCCCGCACGGTCTGACCAAGGTCACGGCCGACGTGCCGTGGCCCGAGTCGGGCAACGGCCCGGTCGATCCGATCGAGTCGGCCGGCTACCACGCCTCGGGCCGCTACGCGGGCTACTACTCGCCGTATCCCTTGAGCGAGCGCGACTTCCTCGTCTCGGCCGACCGCGGCGGCAAGTTCGTCCTCTACCTGATGGACACCGACGGCAACCGCGAGCTTGTTTACGAGGGCGTCCACAACATCCTGCACGCCATGCCGGTCAAGCCCCGCAAGCGCCCGCCCGTGCTCCAGGACCGCGTGGCATGGCCCCCGCGCGACCGGCGCGACAACCCGGGGGGCGGCGTGATCTACAGCGCCAACGTGTATTACGGAACGCCACCCGTGCTCCGCGGCAAGGCCCGCTATCTGCGCGTGCTCAACATCGAGCCCAAGACCTATACCTACTGGCACAAGCGCCCCTACCTCTCCACGGGGCCGGTCGTCTCGGCCGTGCAGTCCGAGGGGGT
>CAYSUS010000119.1:0-8561 GCA_964434165.1 uncultured Pirellulales bacterium | reverse complement strand
AGCCACGCCCTGCAATTCCTGCTCGCGTGTGCCGAGGCCGACGGGTCCGTGGCCTTCCGCGCTCCCACGGGCAAGGCCCTGCACTTCCAACTGCTCGACGAGAACTACCGGGCCCTGCAGACCATGCGGAGCTTCGTGGGCGTGATGCCGGGCGAGACCCGCGGCTGCCTGGGCTGCCACGAGTCGCATAGCCGCACCCCGCAGCGCGACGTGAAGGCCCTGGCACTGGCCAGGCCGCCGGCGGAGATCACGCCGCCGCCCTGGGGCGACGCGTCGGTGGGCTATGCCCGGTTCGTCCAGCCCGTACTGAACCGCTACTGCGGCGAGTGCCACCAGGGCCAGGGCGAGGCCCGGGAGAAGCTCGATCTGACCGAGCGCCCGGGGTTCCTGCACTTCACCGAACCGTACCTGACGCTCATCGGCCGGCCCACCTGGGGCCGGCCCTACGAGCCGCCCGAGAACCCGCCCCCCGGCTTCGGCATCGCCGACATGCTCGTGGTCGAGGGCTACCACCAGCGCGACCCGGCCGCCTACATCACGCCGCCGCCCATGACCCGGCTCTCCTACGCCAGCCGGCTGATCGACCTCTGCGCCAGCGGCCGCCACTACGACGTGCGGGTCGATCCGCTGAGCCTCCGCCGCCTGATCGCCTGGGTGGACGCGATGTGCCCGTTCCTGGGCGCCGAGGAGGTCCGCCAGGAGGACGACCCCGTGTTCCAGGGCGTGGACTGGCTCGCCATCCGCCCCCGGATCAGGACCGCGCCGACGATCGTCCGCCCCGGGCCGGTGGACTGAGACGACGGCGTCCCTGCCAGAGAAAAGGGAGAGCCCCATGATGCGAGCACTTCACCTCACGCTGGCGAGTATCCTCGTGGCTGGAATCGGCCATGCCGAGCGCGCGGGGTGCGCGGCGGAGCCGAAGGCCAACCGCCCGAAGGACGAAGCGACCCTGCGGATTCCCGCCGTGTGGGAGTTCAGCGCCCCGTTGATCGCGCCGGAGAAGCGCCGGCGCGAGCCGAGCCGGGCCCAGAAGGACCCCACGGTCGTGTTCCACGGCGGCAAGTGGCACGTCTTCATGACCGTGAAGCTGCCCGGCAAGTCGGCCATCGAGTACTGCACGTTCGAGCGATGGGAGGATGCCGACGCGGCCCCCCGGACGATCCTCCGGGTCAGCGACAGCGACTACTACTGCGCCCCGCAGGTGTTCTACTTCGCCCCGCACGCGCAGTGGTACCTGATCTACCAGATGGGCGTGCCGAAGGCGAGGTTCATGTGGGTGGCGTATTCCACGACGGCGGACATCACCGATCCCGGCTCGTGGACCAAGGCGCGGCCGATCCTCAACGGCGGGCCGGACGATCCTCGCGAGGTCGGGGGACTCGACTACTGGATCATCTGCGACGAGCGTCGGGCCTACCTGTTTCTTACCAGTCTTGACGGCCGCATGTGGCGATTGTGGACGAAGCTGGAGGACTTCCCCAACGGCTTCGGCCACTGCGAGCTCGCCCTGAAGGCGAAGATCTTCGAGGCCAGCCACACCTACAAGCTCAAGGGCATGCACAAGTACCTGACGATCGTCGAGGAGAACGGCCGCCGCTACTACAAGGCCTATCTGGCCGACCGCCTCGACGGCGAGTGGACGCCGCTGGCCGACACGGCGGAGCGGCCCTTCGCGGGCTGGAGGAACACCCGCCCCGCCCCGGGTGTCGAGCCGTGGACCGACAACGTCAGCCACGGCGAGCTGGTGCGCGACGGGTGCGACCAGACGCTGACCGTCGATCCGGCCAACCTGAAGCTGGTGTTCCAGGGCATGCTCGATCGGGACAAGTCCGGCAGGAACTACGGCCAGTTCCCATGGCGGATCGGCATGATGTGGCCGGCCGACGATGCGAAGGAGCGACGGCCGGGGCGCTGAAAAAGGGGGACGCAGCTCTCCTCCCGGTACGGACGGCCCGGCACTCACAGCGCCGCGGCGATCAGTACCCAGGCGAGGCGGATCCCCGCCGCCAGGAGCGGCACGCCGATGGCGATCACGCCGAAGCCGATGAGCGTCCGCTTCTCCTCGGGCTGGATCTCGCACAGCCGCAGGTTGGCCTGGGCCTGCGTGATCTTGTACTGAAGCTGGCCGATACGGCGCTCGATCTCGGCCAGCTCCGTGTTGGCCGCATTGGTCACCGCCCACAGCTCGCGCGGGCCGCGCTTGAGCTGCTGTTCGAGCCGGAAGCGGTGGCGGCGAAAGTCGAGCTTGGCGGCCTCGACCTCCGAGGACGGGACCTCGGTGGTCGGTTCGTATCGGAAGCCGCTCTCGACGCTCGTGCGCCAGGCCCAGAGGCTCACGGCCAGCGCGTCCTCGATGCCCGGCAGCCGCGGGACGTTCTCCTTGTCGATGTCCATCGCCGTCTCGATCCCGTAGGAGTCGAGGATCGGCAGGTGCCGGGGCTCCAGGCGGGCGATGTCCCGGACGGCCTCGCGGATGAAGTGCCGCCGCAGGTGCGCGCGCAGGACCGCCCCGGGGATGTCGGCGTGGAGGGCCTCCAGCCGCGCCCGCCACTCGTCGTGGAGCCCGGCGTACGCGCGATTCGTCTTGGCCAGCCGCTCCCGGGCCGACTGGAACCGGGCTCGCTGCGCGGCGGCGGCCTGCTTCCACGTGGCCTCCTGTTCCGCCAGCTCGGCCTGGAGCGCCTTCAGCGCGTGGCGGCGCTGGCGCTTGGCCGTCTCCCGCGGATGGTACATCTCCCCGACCAGGCGCCAGATTCCGAAGATGATCGACACCGGCACGGCGAACAGAAGCAGCGGCGGAAACGCCAGTCCGATCGGCGAGGCCAGCGCGGCCAGCACGGCCACGCGGCCGATCATCGTGGTGAACTGGTACGATGCGTCGGCTCCCGCCGGGATCGGCGCGGGCTCGATCCTGCGGTCGCCGGGCGGGCGCACGGTGGGCTTCAGCGGCGGCTCGGGCACGGCGACGATCTGCTTCCACGCGGCCATGGCGTTGAAGTTGCCCAGCTCGTCGTACACGGCGCTGCCGCCGGCGGTGGAGAAGAAGTTCGGCCCCCCCTGCTCGATGATCCCGCACCAGGGACAGTCGCTCAAATGCCTGGAGTACCAGTGGCCCGGGTCGTACTCGCAGCAGGTAAGCTCCTTCTCCATTTCGGCAAGCCGATGGGCCCAGCGCTCCCCCGACGGGCGGCCCATCTCCTCGCGCCCCGACTCGCCGAACGCCTGCTCGAACAGCTCGCGGACTTCGGGCGGCGCGGCCTGGATGGGCAGGCAGAGGGGTGGCGGGCTCATGGCCTGGCTGGCTGGGCCCGTGCCGTACGCGTAGCGGAACTCGCGGATCGCCCGCTCGATGGGCATTTCCTCCTTGCCGCCATAGCGCCCGGCAAACGGGTGCCGGCCCATGAACAGGAGGTGGAAGACCAGCACGGCCAGGCCGAACGCGTCGTGGTTCGGGGTGCGGACCACGTCGCGGAAGCTGCGCCCGTGCAGCTCGGGAGGTGTGAAGTGCGGCACGCCGACCTCGCACACGAAGTGCTTTCCGTTCTCGCAGACCTGGAACGAGTCGCAGTCGATCAGCCGCGCCAGCGCGTTTCGGGTGACGAACACGTTGCCGGGGTTGACGTCGCCGATGACGATCCCGCGGGCGTGCAAGGTCGCGCAGGTGGCAGCGACGTTGCTCGCCGCGCGGACGAGGAACCGCCAGTCGGCCTCCGGGAAACGCACGCGGCGGTGCGCGGGGCTGTAGAGCTCGTGCACCGGACAGGCCTCTTCCAGGCGAGGCAGCAGGACGCCGACGACCGGGCCGTTGCGGCTTTCGTGAAGGGTCTCCCGGGGCCAGGCAGCCACCCAGGCCAGCTCACGGTTCCACGCCCGCACCATCGCCCGGAGCTTCCTGGCTTTCGTCGTCGAAGCGGGCTCGCGGTACACCTTGGCCACGAGCTGGTCGTGGCCGGGGATCGAGAACACGCGACCCTCGCCGCCGGAGCCGATCTTCTTGCCCAAAGCGACGACGCGCCCCGCGCTGTCAAGAAGATTCCGGGTGTTCATGGCCATCGTTCTTCGTCCAGCAAAGGGATAACGCGGAAGCAACTCCCGCGTTCGCAGGTCGATGAAAGACGCATTGGATGGCACGCTCGATGGATGACGGGGTGGAGGGTACAGGGGTCCGCACAGAGAACGGAGGTCTCCCACTCCGTTGCCTCCGTTCTCTCCTGTTGGGATCAGCCGCCGGACTGCCCGGTATAGCGAGGCGGTTCTGGACGCGCTCCCAAAGGGGGCCGCCGCCGGCCTTGGCGTTTCGGGCCGCCGCGGACGGCCGGCGTGAAGGGCTCTCGCGCTAGCAGTCCACGCGCGCGGCGAGCATCAACGTCTTGTCGTCCTCCGTCCGCTGGTTGACCTGGGGCGAATCGAGGAACTGCCGCAGCGGCTCGCGGAGGCGCTGGGGCTCGTCGGCGGCACACAGCTCCTCGAACATCGGCGCGAAGAACGGGCCGTGGACCGTCCGGTCGGCATAGCGCAGGGCAAGCCGCTGAAGGCCGTCCGTGAACAGGGCCACCTGATCGACCGCCTCCTGGCGAATCGCGAAATCGAGGCGATCCAGGGCCGATCGGCTGGTAACGAAGAAGGTCGTGTTGGCGTACTCGCCCGATTGCGGCCAGAAGACCGGCTCCAGGCGGCCGTCCCGGCCCGCGACGATCGCCCCGTCGCCGATCTGAAAGAAGACCGCCTCCGAGGGTCCCAGCGCCGCGGCCAGGAGCGTGCAGGCCAGCTCGGCCGACACCGTGCGGCGGCGTTGGGCCTCCTCCTGGACCCGGGTCAGGATCGTGTGGCACCACGAACGGGCATCCCATCGGTCCAGCGTCCGAAGGCTCTTCCCGTGGGCGAGATCCCTGGCGACCAGCAGGGGGAGCAGCTCGGCGGCCAACTGCGAGCCCACGTGCGCAAGCCGCGCGCTTCCGGCCCCGTCGGAGCACGCGAGGATCAGCACCGGCTCGTCGCGAATCCGAAGCTCGATGCCCGTGCAGCAGTCCTGGCACGGAGTGCCGGCCGCGCGGTGGGCGATCCCTTGCACGCTGTCGAAAAGCACCTTCCACATCGGCCTCGGCTCATCCATCAAGACTCGCCCAACCGTCCGGCGTCGCGGGATTGCTGAGGGGCACTTGTTCGCCGGGAGACGATCGGGACACGCTCTGCTGGGAGTTGGAAAGCCACTCGAAAAGCTCGTCGAATCGCAGTCCCTTGAGCAACAGCGGGCGCCGCGTGCTGATCTTCTGAAGCGTCGCGAAGTCGGCGCCGGAGACCCCCACGGCAAAGAAACTCAGCGACTTGCTCTCCTCTCCGGTCCGGACGCGCTCGGCCGCCAGTTGCCAGTCGTCCGTGGGCGCGCCGTCAGTGATCATGAACAGCCAGGGCCGGTAGTAGGCGATGCCGCTGCTGCGATAGACCTGCTTGCGCTGTTCGACCATCTCCACGGCGCGGTGAATGGCCTCGCCCATGGGCGTCTTGCCGCTGGCCCTGAGGCTGGGGGGCGCGAACCGGTCGGCGGTGACGAAGTCGCACGCCGTATCGACGCGGCCGCCAAACGTGACCACGGCCACCTCCACGCGCTTCGACGCGAGCGGATCGGACGTCAAATGCTCCTTGTAAATCCGCAGCCCCTGGCTGAGCTGGGCAATTCGCCGCCCGCGCATCGAGGCGGACACGTCCAGTAGCAGCACGCACGGCACACGGGGCTCGGGATTGTCGGCGAAATCGTCGGTGCCAAACGGCCGTTGCTCCATAGTCCGTCCTTCGGAGGAGATCCGTCAGTAGCTGCCGGCCTTGTCCATCAGAGCGATGAAGACGAAAGTCGGCCGATTATACGAGCAGTCTGTTAGCGGAATGTTCGCCCCGCCCGGGCCCTCGCCGCTTTCCGGCCCGGCGAGGGCGTGGGGTGGGCGATTTCCCTTCTCGGGTGATGGGGCGACGGAGCCGCACACCGGCCTCCTTCGTCGGGCGGTGGCGGGCCGCGCCTTCGATCCTTCATCCGCCTTTGGCCTTGCTCAACTCGGCCTCGGCGGCGGCGATCTGCTCCTCCAGGCCCTTGACCTCCTCGGGATCGTCCATCTGCTTGCGCGCCCCGGCGAGCTGCTGCCGGAGCTTCTGGAGCCGCTGGTTGAGGGTATCGATCTTCTTCTTGGCCTTCTTGTCCACGAGAGTCTCCTTGTGATGCGTGCCGTGTGGGTCGAACAGCGCGCTGCCCGGCGCGTGGCGGCCCGCGAATCGTATAGGCGCAGCCGCCCGCTTCCCTGCCCCTGAACTTCCGACCTCCTGCTTCCGATCCTACGGCCCGCGGCCCAGCTCCCTGGCCGCCTCCAGCGCCTCCTCCCGGCTGTGCACCTTGCCGTCGAGCTGGGCGTCGCGCAGGCGCTGGAGGATGCGACCGTAGGCCGGGCCGGAGGGGATGCCCAGGGCCTTCAGGTCGTTGCCGGTCACCAGGGGAGGCGGGTCGATCTGGTCGCGCGGGCGCTTCAAGATACGGCGGCAGTACTCGACGTCGGCCGAGTCCCCCAGGCCGGCGGCGGCCTCCGCCTCGCCGAGGGCCACCAGGTCGTGCGCGCCGGGGTGAATCAGGACCGGCTGCAAGACCGACCACGGCTGGGTCGGCGCCCCGGCCAGCGCACCGCGACGGGCCACGAGCCACTTCGTGCGGTCGGTGACGGGATTCGAAAGCCGCCACCGCCAGCAGACCTGTTCGGCTCGACCGGCATCGACCAGCTCGGACAGCAGCGCCGCCAGGGCCAGCGCGAAGCCCGGTTCGCGCAGCCGCTCCAGAACCGCCAGCCGCCGCGCGAGGGCCGGCGCGGGGGCATCGTCCTCGTCGAGCAGCTCGGGCAGCACCCCCCGTGCGAGCCGCGCCTCGATCAGCAGACGCACCCCGGCCGCGCGATGGGGATCGACGAGAACCCGCGCCATTTCGGCCGCAATCCGCTCGGCGCTGACCAGGATCAGCTCGTCGGCCATCTGCCGGACCGCGACCAGCGTGCCCTCCTCCAGCTCGAATCCCATCACCGCGGCGAAGCGCACGGCCCGGAGCATGCGGAGCTTGTCCTCGGCGATCCGCGCATGGGGATCGCCGATCGCGCGGACGAGGCGGCGCCGCAGGTCCTCCTGCCCGCCCACGTGATCGATGACCTGCTCGGAGAGCGGGTCGAGGAACAGGCCGTTGATGGTGAAGTCACGGCGCGAGGCGTCTTCCTCGGCCGAGGAGAAGGTGACCGAGTCGGGATGCCGGCCGTCGCTGTAGGCGGCGTCGCGTCGGAAAGTGGTCACCTCGACCTGGCCGGCTCCGTACGGGCCCACGACCGTGATCGTGCCGAACGCGGCGCCCACGGCGAGCGTCTTGCGGTCGCGGAACACGCGGCGGATCTCCTTGGGCCGCGCATCGGTGGCCACGTCGTAGTCCTTGGGCACCTTGCCCAACAGCCGGTCCCGCACGCACCCTCCCGCCAGATAGGCCGTGAAGCCGGCGTCGCGGAGCCGGGCGACGACTTCGACGGCGAAGGCGCGTTGCTTCTCGGGCAGCAGTTTCGGCACCAGCGGCTCGCATCCGGCAAACAGACGAGCAAGACACCCCGCGCGGGGCCCGGTCCGTGCAGACTACCGGAGACCCCGCAACGTGGCAAGCCGATCCCTGTCGCGCGGCGGGCTGCCCCGCTAAGATGACGGTAGCGCCGATCCGCTCCCCGCGCTGCTCTGGACGATGGAGGGCCTGCCCGTGACGCCCGCGCTTCGCACACTCCCTCACTGGTGCACGCTATGGCTCCTCGCCGCCTCTCTGCCGGTCTCGGCCGGGGCCGAAGAGAGGGCGGCCCCCTACGTGCCTGACCAGAGCGCGCCGCCCGAGCCCGTCGAGCTGTTCGCCGCCGTCGAGGCGGGGCAGATCGAGGTCGGCATCGTCCCGGCGGACCACACGAAGAGCACGATTCGAGTGAAGAACGCCGCGGAGTATCCGCTGGAGGTCCGCCTGCCCGAGGCCTTTGTCGGAGAGCCGGTCGTGGAGAACTGGCGCGACTACGGCGGTCGCACCCAGGCCGTGGGCGGCGGAATCCCCACCGAGTCGCCGGGCGAGAAGCCCGAGGAGGCCGGTCCGCGCACGCTGGTCGTGCCGCCGGGCGAGGAGCGGAGCCTGGAAGCGGTGACCGTGTGCCTCGATCCGGGTCTGCCCGACCCCCGCCCCGAGATCCCCTACCGTCTGCGCCCGATCGAGGGGCATGCCCGCAACCCGGCGCTGTGCGAGTTGTGCGCCATGCTGGGACGCGAGAAGATCAACCAGAAGGCGGCGCAGGCCGCGGCGTGGTTCCTCGACGACGGCATCCCCTGGCCCATGCTGGCGGCAATGCGCACGCGCTCGGGCCGCGGCCGGACCGAAGCCATGTTTTCGGCCGGGGAGATCCGCCTGGGCCGGAAGTTGGCGGCCGAGGCGATCCGGGCCGCCGTCCAAAAAGCGCGCAAGGAGAAGGCCGATCGCATGCGTCGGAAGGGAACGCCGGTTGGGCGGTAGGGGGCAGGGGGCAGGGGGC
>CAYSUS010000118.1:0-19991 GCA_964434165.1 uncultured Pirellulales bacterium | reverse complement strand
GCAGGCGTGGATCGCCGGGCGCACGTGCCAGTGGTCGGGCGTGGCGATGACCACCGCGTCCACGTCCCGGGCCTCGAGCATCTTCCGGTAGTCCTGGTACGCCCGGCAGGTGCGCTTCTCGGCCACGGCCTCGGCGCGGCGGAGGTCGAAATCGGCCGCGGCCACGATGCGCCCCTCGGGCGGAAGGCCCATGAGCTGATTCCCGCGGCGCCCTACGCCGATGTAGCCCACGCCAATGCGGTCGTTCGCCCCGGGCCGGCCTTCGGCAGAGAGAACGCGCCTGGGCACGATGCCCGGCAAGCCAACCGCACCTGCCAGGCCAGCCGCGCGGGAGAGGAACTTGCGTCGCGAGCGGAGCGATGGGGCGGTCATGGCAGAGTCCTCTCTGATGGAGTGCAGACTTCCGAAGTCTGTCAGGAATACGTCCTACGCGCGCACCACCCTAACGCGCCGCAGGCGTCGAGGCAATCCGCCGGTCTCGCGGGGTCGCACCGCGCGATTCGATTCCTCCTCAGGGGCGAAAGCGCCCCTCGCGCAGGCCCGCGAACAGCCCGGCCGCCACCAGATCGGCCGTGGTGCCAGGGTTGCGGCGATGCCCGTCGCTGCGGAGCCAGAAATCCAGCTCGGCCAGCGCGGCGGAATAGGCCTCTTCGCCGGGTGAGCCGGCGCCGAGCACGGTCGCGGCCATCTCCGCCGCCCTCTCAGCCAACTCCGGACCGCACTTGCGCGCAATCAGGCTGTCAGGCAGGTCCGCCATCAGGCGCACGTGGAGGTGGACGATCGCGTCCGGCAACGTGCATCCTCGCTCGATCGATTCGATTAGCCAGGGCACGGCCTTCTCGAGCACGTCAGCGAAACTGCTGACGTACTGCCGGGCGACCGTGTCGCGCCCGGCCGCGGCCCGCATCGCGTCGAGAAGGTCGTCCGGCGGCGGTCCGGCCACGTCGTGCTCCTCGACCCGTCCCAGACCGCCGGGCGCCGCCAGGCGGATCGCCTCGTAGGTGTTTTGGGCGTCGGCCGGCGTCAGACCGCCCAAAACCTCCCAGATGCCGATTTCCAGCGGCCTGTCGCGCGGCACCGCGGCCAGCGGGGCGATCAGCAAGACCGTCCCGAGATTCGTGTTCGTGCGGCACAGAGCGCGCGTGGCCCGCACGGCCTCCAGCACGGTCGGCCCCACGCCTTCCATGCGTGCCCGGTCCATGGCCGGACCGATGGCCACGGCGCTGGCGAGGAAGTCCCCGAGCGAGAGATCTTCGAAGTCGGCCCCGCGATGGACGTTGCCGGGCTTGGGCGCGGCCACTTCCAGGAGGCACGCCAGCGTGGCGCACTGGCCGACGGAAAGCCGCGGGGCTTCGTCCCATCGCGTGTCGCTCATGGACGATTTCAACTCCCCGGTTGATCAAGTGGATGCCGGTCGAGAAACGACTCGATCCAGGGCACGATCCGCTCGTGGGCATCTTCAACCACGTAGTGCCCCGCATCCTGGAGGCGATGGACCTCGGCCGCGGGAAAGAACTCCAGGAACCGCTGGAGGAAGTGCGGAGTGAAGCACCAGTCGCGCATCCCCCAGATCAGGCACACGGGCCGATCGGCCAGGACGGGCAGGGCCCGCTCGATGCCTTCGAGGGTCGCGTAGGTGGGATGGCCCGGGCGCATGGGGATGTCCTGGACGAAACGGTAGATGGCCTCGCGGTTCGACCAGGAGTCGTACGGGGCGAGCAGCCCGGCTCTGACCGCCGGCGTCATGCGTTCGTGCTTGCACACGGCCATGCGCAGGGCCGCCCGCGCGAAGAGGTTCATCCCCTGCACGCCCCATCTGCCCAGAAGCGGCGTGCGGCAGACGCGAATCCGCCACGGCATGCGCTTGGAGCGGAATGCGGCCGTGTTGAGCAGGACGATCCTGGCGAACCGGTGGGGCTGGGCCACGGCGGCGCCCAGGCCGATGGCCCCGCCCCAATCGTGGGCCACGAGCGTGGTCCGCTCGAGGTCGAGCTGCTCGACCAGGGACTTGAGATCCTCTACACGTCGAGCCAGGCGGTAGGGATAGCCATTCGCGGCCGGCCTGTCCGAAAGGCCGCAGCCCACGTGGTCCGGCACGACCAGCCGGAACCGACCTCGCAGGCCCTTGACGATCCGCCGCCAGTGGAACGACCAGGTGGGGTTGCCGTGGACCAACAGGAGCGGCTCGCCCTGGCCCTCGTCCAGGTAGTGCACGCGAAGTCCCTGGATGGCGGCCCAATGGGACTCGAAGGGGTAGAGATCGCGCCAGGCGGGAGTGTCGGGCACGGGAAAAGCCCTTGCCGCAAGGGAAGGTTCGCCGCGGGACCGCGGCCGGAGACCGCCCAGTATAGGTCCGCACCGACGGGGCTTGAAGGGCGCGGGCCCGTCCGTTTCGGCGGAGGCCGCATGGCGCCCGGCTTCCGCGGACGGTAACAGGCTCTTGGAACCCGCGGCCAGGCCTGTTTACAATAGGGGGTGGCCCGGAGCCCACCGGGACCGCGTCGGCCGCCGGAAGGTCGGCCCCTTCGACCGTGATGCAATCAGCGAAGAGCGGAGAGATGATCATGATCCCGTGCGCCAGGGTTTCCGAATGGACGGCCATCGCTCTGGCCCTGGTTTTCGCCGTCGGCGCGTCGGTCTCCTCGCAGGCCGCGGTGATTCCGACTAGCGGCCTGAAGGCATGGCTGCGCGCCGACAACATCGACGGCGCCGGCAACGCCACCTTGACCGACGGCGCGACCTTCTCGAGCTGGTCGGACAGCCACACTTCGGGCAACGACGCCTCGCAGGTCAGTGCGTCCCTCCAACCGGAGTATGTGGCCGACGGCCTCAACGGCAAGCCGGTCGCACACTTCAGCGGCGATGCCCTGCCGTTCGACTCGCTCCGCATGCCCGAGTTGATCGACGCGACGATCTTCATGGTCCTTCGTTCCGACAACACGGGCGGCTTCGCCCTCTCGGCAGACAACCCGGCACACATGCGTCACTCCATCGGCAACGGCATCTTAGGCGCGACCGGGCTGGCCTACGCCACCAAGCACACCACCAACAGCCAGACCCCCGTCGGCTCGGGCAACCCGGCGGACACGGGACGCTGGTCCGTGGTGGCGTCGCGTCTGGACGATCAAAGCAGCGGTGTGGACGCCGGCACGCCCCTGGAGCTGTTCGTGGCCGGCAATTACTTCTCGACCCCGATCCCCGATGGCGTGACGATCGCCGAGAACAACTACCGCGTGCAGTTGGGATCGCGCAGCTCCACCGGAAGCAATGCCCTGGACGGCGACATCGCGGAGGTGCTGGTCTACGATCGGGCCCTGTCGGACCACGAGGTCCTGGCCCTGAACCGCTACCTGAGCGACAAGTTCCGTCTCCCCGTGAGTCCCCGCTTGCTTGCCTACTACAGTTATGAGCCGCCGGACGTGCCGACCGACAATCAGGCCTTCGATGAGTCGCTCAACGGCCGGGACGGGGCGCTCGCGGCCCTCGGCGGCGGCTCGTTCGACTACGTGGGCTCGGCGCCGGTGGGGATCGGCAGCGCGCAGGCGCTCCAGCTCACTCAAAGCGGCAGCGACGCCGCGCGACTGGCTCTGGGCGTTTCCACCGCCGAGCTGAATCTGAGCACCGAGGACTGGACCGTGGCCACGTGGTTCAACCGGAGCGGGCAGGCGGACCTGGACTTCCTGTTCCACCTCGGCACAGGCGACGGATTCGGGGGAGACAACGAGCTGTACGCCTACTTCGACGCGGGATCCGACGAGCTGAGGCTTCAGCACTTCCCCGGACCTGCCGACATCGATCTGCGCGTCGGCGGAGTTGACCCCGGCGCGTGGCACCACCTGGCCGTGGTCCACGACACCGCCCTGGCGGAGATGCTGCTCTATGTGGACGGGGAGTTGGCGGGGCTCGACGACCAGTTCGACCTCGACATCAACCAGGACGGCAACGCGGTCATCTTCGGCGGTCACCCTGCGGGGAGCAACCTGGACCGGTTGTTCAACGGGCTGCTCGACGACTCGGCCCTCTGGGCCCGCGCGCTCAACGGCAGCGAGATCCGAGACCTGTATCTGGGCTTGCAGACGCCCCTGAACGTGGCGTTCGTGATCCCGGAGCCGAGCACTTGGGCGCTTCTCGCCCTGGGCGGGGCGATCCTCGGCGCCCGGGGCCTGCGACGGCGCGCGTGGACTACCCGCGCAGGGCGCCGCGCCCGCTGAGCAAGCGCGCAAGGCGCGCCCGGGAACTGCCCACCCGTCCGCGCTAGTGGATGCTCATGTCGCAGCTCATGCCGCCGGCGGCCGGCAGGTAGGTGTGGCGCACGTAGTCGGCCACCATGCGGTGGGCGCTGAACCTCCAGGCCAGGGAGCTGATGGAGTTCATCATCGCGCGAATCCACCCGCGGGGCAGGCCGTCCACGTCGCGGTCGTAGTAAAGCGGAATCACCTCGTGCTCCAGCACGCGGTAGAGATCGAGCCCGTCGCGCTGGTTGGTGATCTTCTCCTCGACGTGGCTGCTTCCCGTGCCGATGGCGAAACCGTTGGTTCCGTCGTAGGCCTCGGCCCACCATCCGTCGAGGATGGAGAGGTTGAGGGCCCCGTTGAGCACGGCCTTCTGGCCGCTGGTGCCCGATGCCTCCAGGGGGCGGCGGGGGTTGTTCAGCCACACGTCCACCCCTTGGATCAGGTGTCGGCAGACGTTGATGTCGTAGTCCTCGATGAACGCGATGCGGTCGGCGAAACGCGGATCGCGCCGCATGTTGGCGATCCGCTGGATCAGCTTCTTGCCGGGCTCGTCGGCCGGGTGGGCCTTGCCCGCGAAGATGATCTGGAAGGGCCGCTCCGGGTTGTTCATCAACGCGTCGAGGCGGTCCAGGTCGGCGAGGATCAAGTCGGCCCGCTTGTACGTGGCGAACCGCCGGGCGAAGCCCAGGGTGAGAATGTTGGGGTCGAGCAGGGACCGTGCGGCCTCGACCAGGTCGTCGCTCTCGCCGCGGCGGCGACACTGTCGGCTCAGGCGCCGGCGCACGAAGGCCAGGAGCAGGTTCTTCAGCGTGTGGTGCGTTTCCCAGAGCTCGCCGGGATCGATGGTCTCGATCGCCTGCCAGACCTCGGGCTCGCCCATGCGCGCGAACCAGTCGGCGGGGAAGTGCCGGTCGTAGAGCTGGTGCATCTGCCAGGCGAGCCAGCTCGGGATGTGGACGCCGTTGGTGATGTGGCCGATGGGGATCTCCTCCTCCACCCGCCACGGCCAGAGGTGGGCCCACATGCGCCGCGAGACGTGGCCGTGCAGGCAGCTCACAGCGTTGGCCCGACGCGAGAGCTTGAGCCCCAGCACGGTCATGCAGAACGTCTCCTCGGCGTTCTGCGGCTCCACGCGGCCCAGTCCCATCAACTGGTCGGGCGTGATGCCCATCTCGTCGCGCAACGGGCCGAGGTGCTCCTCGATCAGCCCCGCGTCGAAGCGATCGTGCCCGGCCGGCACCGGTGTGTGCGTGGTGAATACCGTGTGCTGGGCCACGTGGCGCAGGGCGTCGTCGAAGGACTTGCCGTCGTCCTTCATGCGCTGGCGGATCGCTTCGAGGGTGGCAAAGGCGCTGTGCCCCTCGTTGAGGTGATAGACGCCCGGCGCGATGCCCAGCGCTTCCAGGGCGCGGACCCCGCCCACCCCGGCCACCAGCTCCTGGCGAATGCGCGTGCGGTTGTCGCCGCCGTAAAGGCGCGAGGTCAGCTCGCGGTCCTGCGGGCTGTTCCCCTCGACGTCGCAGTCCAGAAGATACAGGCTGACGCGACCGACGCGCATCAGCCAGACCTTGGCGAAGAGCTTGCCGGTTCGGGTGAGGATCTCGACGGTGATCGGCTTTCCGTCGGGGCCCTTGGCCGGCTCCATCGGCAATGTCTCGACCTTGGTGTGCAGGTACTCCTCCTGCTGCCAGCCGTTGGCATTCAGATGCTGCTTGAAGTAGCCCTGGTCGTAAAACAGGCCGATCGCCACCAGGGGGACCCCCAGCCCACTGGCCGACTTGATATGGTCGCCCGACAGCACCCCCAGCCCGCCGGAGTAGATCGGTAGCGACTCGTGGACCCCGAACTCCAGCGAGAAGTAGGCCACGGGCTTGGAGCCCAACACCCCCGTGTGGGTCCTCGCCCAGAGCGGAGTCGTCGCCAGGTACTCCTTGAGGCGACGATAGGCGTGGTTGATCCGGCTGAACAGGACCAGCTCGGCCGCGCGCATCTCCAGACGCTCCGGGGTGAACTCCGAGAGCAGGGCTATCGGGTTGTGGTCGAGCTGGCGCCAACGGATGGGATCGAGGTCGCGGAACAGGTTGATGACTTCGGGATGCCAGCTCCACCACAGGTTGCGGGCCAGCGTCATGCACTTGTCGTAAAGGGTCTCCGCCGAGAGCTTGACCGAGGCGGGGGAGCCCGAGGAGGTGACGCTCTTAGGCGGGAGCGTGTCGATTTGGGACATGTCGAATCCTTGGCAATCACGCGGGGTTTCGTAAAGCCCACCTATTATATCGGGGCAAGAAAAAGGGGGCGACCCCATCCTCGGGTCGCCATCGCGGTTCCCCAAGGGCGTCAAGCCAAGCAGGCTGCGAAGACCAGGAAGGCACCGGCTTCGAGGGCGGTACCCCGCTTCGCTCGCGGAGCGATGATCCGGCCGCGCGATGCGTGGCCTAGCGCACGTAGATCACGATTTGGGCCGGATCGGTCGAAGGCGGTGCGGTGGGCAGGGTGACCGTCGCCGAGCCAACCCGTGAGATGAGGGCGAATTTGCCGTCGGCGTGCAGGGTGTAGTTGCCGAACTGCAGCCCGGTAAATTGGAAGTCGCCGTTGGCGTCGGTGGTCGTCGCGGTTCGCGTCCCCGCGATCCTCACGGTGGCGTCGGCCACGGGATTTCGGATGACGATCAGCCCCAGCCGCACTTCGTACACGACCTGGCCTTGAATCGTGCCGGTCAGCGGGGCCTGGCCCCGTGGCAGGTCGATCCCCTCATCGGCGGCACGCAAGATAAGTGCCTGGCGATAGTAGCGGGCCATGTGCCGGGGCTTGTCGCGGGCCCAAAGGAACGTGCTCTCCACGAGGGCCTCGCGCAGCAAGCCGGCCTCCATGACCGCGGCCGAGTAATTGATGAAGTCGCGGTCCACTAGGGTGTCCGGGCGAAGCGCCACGACCATCTTCTCCCCGGTCAATGGGGACTCCGCCAGGGCGGAGACGGAACCGGCGAGCATTCCTGCCACGACCACCAAACCCCGGCAAGCCTTCTGCAACATGACCTGCGACCTCCTGTGCCGCGGACTTCCCAGCAAGGGGGGAGAAGCGTGAATCGAGAAGAGGACGCCTTGTACCGCAAACCCTGTCGATCCCACAAGGCCAACCGGAGGCGGGATCGGGCGTTGGAAGCACGACTTCTCCATAGACAGGAAATGGGCAAGAATGGATAGTACGCGCAGAATCCCCGCGTATCCCCACGCCCGGAGAACCCACCCGGCGTATCCTTTCCATGATGAGCGCGTGCTTCCTGCTGCCGACACTGCTGCTTGCCGGGCCCTGGTTCCTCGGGGCCGACCCGCCCCCCCCGCCGCCGCGGTCCGGAGGCGAGCGGGCCGAGATCGCGCGGCTGATATCCGAACTGGACGCCGACAGTTATCTGGTGCGCCGCGAGGCGCTTGCGCGCCTGGAGCAGATCGCCGAGCAACCCGAAGCCTCCCGGCCGCTTCGCGAGGAGATACGCCGTCGGCTCGGCTCCCCCGACACGTCGTTCGAGCAGCGGCATCAACTCTCGCGAATCGAGTCGAGGCTGCCCGGCGAGACCCCGGCCGCGGCCCCTGAACCGCCAAGGCCGGGCGAGATCGGGCGCCTGGTGCGGCAGCTCGAGGCCGATTCCTACGCCACGCGCGTGGGCGCTTCGCAGCGCCTCCGTGCGATCCTGCAGCACTCGACCGCGGCCGACGCCGTGCTGGCCGCCTTGCGCGAGCAGTATTCCCGTCAGGCGCCGTCGCTCGACGCCCGACAGTGGCTCGATCCACTTTGGCAGCGGGCGTGGGGCCAGTGGCTTACCAGCGACCCGTCGGGCTGGGCTCCAAGCCGGGTGACGGAGGGCCAGATCGCGCGCTGGATCGAGCACCTCGCCCGCCCCAGCCCCGGGGAGCCTCCCAGCCGCGTGTGGCTTCGGCATGAGGATGCCGAGCGGAACCTGCGCGAGGCGTTGGCCCGAGATGAGCACGTGGAGGACATCCGTGCGGAGCTCGAAGCGCGGCTTCAGGAGGGCGATCTGGACCCGGAGGGTGGGCGACGCCTGCAGGAGCTGGCCAGCCTGTGCCGGCCGGCCATGGTGGCCGAGTTTTGGCAGGAGCGTCAGCACCGCGGGATCCAGCACCTGATCGTGGGCGTGCCCAGCCAGGCCCCGTCCGCGCCCCGGCCGAGTCATTTCGACCGTATCGACGACCGGACCGCGCACTGCGTGAGCGGCAGCAACCTCGCGGCGGGCGACTACCCGGTCGGCGTGGCCATCCCGCATCCCAACCAGCCCGACGCGGTCTTCCACCTGGTGAACCTCCCCACGCCGCGGCGACGCATGGCCTATGAGTTCCTCGTCGAGCGATCCGAGAAGGATCGGTTCGCGGCGCTGAGCCGGCGCACCGTGGATCGCTTCCTTCGCTTGAAACGGCCGCTGCGCGAGCGCGAGATCCTCATGCTGCCGGGCTTGAAGCCGGAGGAGGTCTCCCGGTTCGCGGCCAAACACCTGATGGCCGTGCCGGATGGGGAACTCGACGACGATCCGCTGGAGCCCGTGGGACTGCGCCCCAGCCGGCACGGGCTGCTGTGCGCCGTGCTGGCCGACAGCGGCACGCGCGAGGCCGTGCCGGGCATCCTCGAGGCGATCCGCAGGCAGCGTGTCCGGCCCCCCACGCGGCACGCGCCCTACCGGTGGGACTGGATCGCGGCCCTGGGCATCGCCCAGCGCGATCCGTGGCCCGGCGTGCACGACTGGCTGGCCGGGCTGATCGAGCGCGAGGACCCGCTGGCCGTCGAGCAGGAGTCGCCCCCGGAGCTGGGAGCGACGGCCGCGGCCATCCTGCTGAAGCTGCACGAGCGGTCGCCCACCGCGCACGGCCTCCGGCCGCTGGAAGACCCGGTAACGGCTGAGCTTCGGATCACGCTCTTCCGGTTCACCTCGCCCGAGGCCCGTCAGGCGGTGATCCGCTGGTGGCAGGACCGCGAATCGGTGCGCAAGGCATCGGGTTGAGACCCCAGGGGCCGGGTCCGGCGGGCTATCGGCTTCCGCCCCTCCGCGGATCGCGGACGCCGGCCGCATCCGCGCCGCTTCCGCGTCTGGCGCCTCGCCGCCGAAACACCTCCTTGACGCGCCGCAGGGCCTCGCCCAGACGGTCGATCTCCTCCAGCGTGTTGTAGAAGTAGAAGCTGGCGCGGGAGGACGCGGGGATGCCGAACCTCTTGTGCAGCGGCATGGCGCAGTGGTGGCCGGCCCGGACCGCGATGCCGTGGCGGTCGAGCAGTTGGGCCACGTCGTGGGCGTGGATGCGGTCGAGCGTGAAGCTGACGATGCCCGCCTTGTGCGCCGGCTCGGGGCCGAGAATCCGTACGCCCTCGACGTCCTTGAGCACCTCGTGCGCCCGGGCGGTGAGTTGCCTCTCGTGCCGGTGGACCGCTTCCGGGCCGATCGCGCTGAGGTAGTCGACCGCGGCTCCCAATCCGATGGCCGGGACGATGGGCGGCGTGCCGGCCTCGAACCGGGCGGGCAGCTCGCCCGGCTCGAACCCGTCCACCCACACGCGGCGGATCATGCTTCCTCCGCCCTGAAACGGCGGCATGGCCTCGAGCTGCGCGCGGCGGCCGTACAGCACGCCCACGCCGGAAGGGCCCATCATCTTGTGTCCGCTGAAGGCCACGAAGTCCGCGCCCAGGGCCTCCACATCGGTGGGCGTGTGCGGCACGCTCTGGGCCCCGTCCACCAGCACCAGCGCCCCGGCCTCGTGGGCGCGCCGGACGATCTGATCCACCGGGTTGATCGTGCCCAACACGTTGGAGATGGCCGTCACGGCCACCATCCGCGTGCGCGGAGAGAGGGCTCGATCGAACGCGTCCAGATCCAGGCGCCCGTCGTCCGTGACCGGCACGCCCCGGACCACGGCGCCGGTGCGCTGGGCAAGCTGATGCCAGGGGACGAGGTTCGAGTGGTGCTCCATCTCGGTGACGAGGATCTCGTCGCCCGCGGCGACGTTGGCGTCGCCCCAGCTCCGCGCGACGAGGTTGATCGCCTCGGTGGCCCCGCGCGTGAAGATCACCTGCTCGACGGACGGGGCGTGGATGAAACGGCGAACCTTCTCGCGGGCCTCCTCGAACAGGTCGGTCGTCTGATCGGCCAGCCAGTGGATTCCGCGGTGCACGTTGGCGTAATGGCTCTCGTAGGCATCGACGATCGCCTGGATCACACGGCGAGGCCGCTGCGTCGTGGCGGCGTTGTCGAGATACGCCAGGGACACGCCGTCGTGCAGCTTCCTGGCGAGGATCGGGAAATCGCCGCGCACGGCCTCTGGGTCGAAGGTGGCGGAAGCTGCGGCGCTGGTCATGGCTCTCCTTCCGAACGGGGCCGACTCGGCCCGGTCTGAGGGCTCTCGCCGCAGGGCGAGAAAATCGCCTGCTGGAGCACGCGCCAGGGCAACAGGCAGCACTTCTGCCGATTCGGCGTGAGCCGCGCTCCGAACAGATTGAGCATGTCCTCGGCGGCGAAAGCCTGGACTTCTTCGACGGTCCGCCCGTCGAATCGCTCCACGAGCATCGACGCCGACGCCTGGCTGATACAGCACCCCTCGCCCTCGAAGAAGATCTCCTTCACCTTGCCGTGGTCGTCGAGGTTCAACTCCATGCGGACCACGTCGCCGCACAGGGGATTGTCGTCCTCATGACAGTGCGTGCAATGCTCGCAGTGCCCGCGGTGGTAAGGGTCCTCATAGTGGTCCAGGACGTGCTCCTGGTACAGATCTTCCTCTTCGCGCGACATGCATACCTCGGCGGGAAGCGCTTGGTGTCTGTCTGTAGTCAGTCTAGGGTCACTCCCACCGGGGGACAAGGACCGACGGGGGGTGGATTGGCGCGGACGCCGCCGGGGAGCGCCCCGAAGCATCAAGGGCGAGCCAAATCGGAGCCGGGCCGCGTTGGCCCGGCCGGTCGAGCCACCGCGCGAGGCGTGATTTGCCATCGCACTGTGGGCGCTCGCGCGCGGAACGCGCGGACTCTCGAACCCCGTCCGTACAGCCCGTCACGCGATGGCCGGGGCGGCTCGGACCGCAAGGGCCGATCCCGGGTCGGGAGGGGACCGACCGCGACGCGCTATGCCGCCTTGGCCGGCTGCTCCGGCTTGGGCGCCGGCTTGGACGGGCTCTGGGCCTTGTCGGGCTCGTTGGGAGCGCGCGCCGGCTGCGGCTTCTTCCCGTCCGGCTCGGCGGCCGGCGCCTTCTGTTTGGCCACGGCCTGCTCCAACGCCTTCTTCTCCGCCTCGGCCTTCTGACGAGCCGCCTTCTCGGCGGCCAGCTCCTCCAAGGCGGACTTCATCTCGGCCTCCGCGTTATGCCGGGCGGCCTTCTCTGCGGCCAGCCTCTCCTCCGCGGCCTTCCTCGCCGCCTCCGCCTCTTTGCAGGCCGACTGAGCCGCCGCCAACGCCTCGGCCGCCGACTTCATCTCGGCTTGGGCCTTCTCCACCGCGGCCTCGGCTGCCGCGGCCCGCGTTTCAGCCGCCTTCCTGGCGTTCTCCAGGCTCCCGCGCGCCGCCTGGCCGTCGCGCAACTGCTTCTGGAGCTTCTCTACCTCGGCCTTCCGCAGGGCGCTCGCTTCCTCCGCCGCCTTCTTCTCCGCCAGCGCCTTGTCGAGAGCGGCCTTGGCCTCGGCCGCCTTCTTCTCGGCTTCCGCCTTCTCGCGGGCGAGCTTGTCGGCCGCCTCCTTCGCCGCCTTCTCCGCGGCCGCTTTGGCCGCAGCGGCCTTGGCCTCCTTCTCCGCAATGGCCTTCTTCTCGGCTTCGGTCAACTCGACGGGCAGACGGCCGGAGATCATGTCGTACATCAGCGTCGTCAAGGCGTCGATCGGCACGGCATAGGTCTTGATGCGTCCGCCCCGGGCCACGTTGATCCCCAGGGCACGTCCGCTCAGATCGACCAGCGGGCCGCCGCAGTCCACGGGGCGCAGCGCCGCGTCGTGCTGCAAAACGAGCGGGAAATCGTCCTTGCGGTCGCTCACGCCGGTCCCCGATCGGTTCTGCAACTCCTGCTTGCGACTGCCCGGCGTATCGAGTTTGCCCAGCTTGACCTTGAGCTCCATCTTCTGGCTGCCGCGCTTCACGGTCAGCTCCACGGTGTCGCCGGGCCGGTAGTCCTTGACCAGATCGATCAGCTCCGAACGGTCCTTCACCGTCTTGTTGTTGACTTGAAGGATCAAATCGTCGGGCTTCAGACCGACCTTCTCGGCAGGGCTCTTCGGCACGATCTTGCGGATGACCGGCCCGCCGTCGCCGTCCTCGATGATCACGCCGAGCTTGCCGCGGGGCGGCGGAATCCGTCGCCGTGGCACGCTGATCACGCCCACGGCCAGCGGCGCGTCCTGCATGCCCGCCGCCGCCACCCACTGGCCGACCGGAGGATCCGTCTCCTGCTTCCACGGGATGACGGGGAGCCCGCTGGCCTGAACCTTGAGCATGGCCAGATCGAAGGGCTCGCTCGCGCCGAATCGTCGTGCCTCCAGTTCCTTCCCGTCGCGGAACCGGCACGTGATCTTGCCCTTAAGCTCCGACGCCTTGGTCACGATCCAGCCGTCGGGGCCCACGATCGTCCCCAGGGCCGCGTCCTTCCCGTCGCACCGCACCCGGACGACGCACGGCCCCACGTCCGCCAGCACCGGGCGGAAGGCCGCCTTGACCGATTCGGAATCGCGGCTTGGCAGGTCACGCTCCCACTTCTCGCCCTTGACGAGCCGCTCCCAGTGTTGGGTGAACACGTCGATGGGGACGTGAAAGTTCATGTTCGTCGAGCCGCCGATGCGGCTGTTGATGCCGATGACGCGACCCTCCAGGTCGAACAACGGTCCGCCCGAGTCGCCGGCGATCAAGGGGCAGTCGCTCTGAAGCGCGTTGTCGCCCACCTGGAGGATCCGTCCGGCGCGGATTACTGGCGGCCGCCCCTCGGTGTAGCCGAACGGGTGGCCCGCGGCCACGCACCAGGCCCCCGGCTTCAAATCGGCCGACTTCCCCTTCTCCGCGGCCGGCCACTTGCCCGCGTCGGTGATCTTGACCAGGCCCGCGTCGGCGCTCTTGTAGCACCCGAGGGTCTTGCCCTTGGCGGTCTTGCCGTCCTGGAAGACGATGACCACGTCCTTGCCCGGCTCCCCGCTGACGTGGCCGGCGGTGAGCACGAAGCCGTCTTCGCTGACGATCACCCCGCTGCCCTGACCGGCGCCGACGCGCACGCCGACGACGCTGGGAAGGACCCGGCCCACGACCTGCTTCATGCGGTCTTCCACGGCGCGCAAGTCGCCGGGGTTCTTCGGACCGGCCACCTGGACTTCGTCGCCCCGCGCCTGAAGGCCCGTCGTCTCGGGCATGGGCAGAGCCGGGGCGAGAAAGATCGCCGCACCGAGCGCGGCGACGATACGGCGGAGAGCAACCGGGACGTGCACGATGGGACCTCCGTTGGCATCGTGGTGGGGTCGGATGGCCGGCGAGGAAGACCGTCGAGTCCGGCCGTGGAATGCCAGTATGATCGATGTAACCCCGACGGACAAGGAAAGGACCGTGGGGCAAGGGGTTTACGACTGCCCGGCCCATCCGACTCAGCCGACGTCCGCCCTGGAGCCCCGACCCAGCATCCCACACCAATGGGGTAACAAGGTTCCGCCGACGGCCTTTCTGCGGGCCGAGCCGCTGACCTCCGGCGGCGCCCAGCCTGTTCGTCGGGGGGGTCACGGTTGACGCTGCCGCATGGTCGGGACTACTTTAAGGGGCTGCGCTTTTGCATGACCGAACCATCAAGGCCGGCACGCTGTCGTCGTGGACCGCGTGCCGGCCTTTCAGCGCCTAGAGGCATAACCACCAGGCTCCCGTTCTCCGACACGAGAGGTCAAAGTGACTCAGCACCGCAAACTCCAAGAATGGGTGGAACAGATGGCCCGCATGTGCGAGCCGGACCACATCGTCTGGATCGACGGCTCCGAAGAGGAGAAGGACCGCCTGATCCAGGAAGCCGCCTCGACGGGCGAGATCACCCCTCTCGACCAGAAGCGCTATCCGGGGGGCCTCTATCACCGCACGGCGGTCAACGACGTGGCCCGCACGGAGAACCTCACCTACATCTGCACCACGCTCCCGGAGGACGCGGGGCCGACCAACAACTGGATGTCGCCCGAGGAAGGCTACCGCCGTGCCGGCGAGATCTTCAAGGGGTCGATGCGGGGGCGCACGATGTACGTCATCCCGTTCTCGATGGGCCCGGTGGGGTCGCCGTTCAGCAAGATCGGCATCGAGCTGACCGACAGCATCTACGTGGTCCTGAACATGCGGATCATGACCCACGTCGGCTCGTCCGTGCTCAGGCAGCTCGGTTCCGGCGGCGAGTTCACCAAGTGCCTGCACGGCAAGGCCGAGCGCGACATCAACCGCCGCCTCATCCTCCACTTCCCCGAGGACAACACCATCTGGAGCGTGGGCAGCGGCTACGGCGGCAACGTGCTGTTGGGCAAGAAGTGCCTGGCGCTGCGGATCGCCAGTTACCTGGGCCGCCGCGAGGGATGGCTGGCCGAGCACATGCTCATCATGGGCGTGGAGGACCCCAAGGGCCGCATCGAATACGTAGCGGCCGCCTTCCCCAGCGCCTGTGGCAAGACCAACCTGGCCATGCTCCTCCCGCCCGAGGGCCTCCAGGTCAAGGGCTACCGCATCTGGACCGTGGGCGACGACATCGCCTGGATGCGGATCGACACCGACGGCCGCCTGTGGGCCATCAATCCGGAGACGGGGTTCTTCGGCGTGGCTCCGGGCACGAACATGAAGAGCAATCCCAACATGATGAAGACCGTCCATAAGGGGACGATCTTCACCAACGTCGTGCTAGGCAAGGACGGGAGCGTGTGGTGGGAAGGCGGCGAAGGCGATCCGCCCGAAGAAGGCTGGGACTGGAAGGGCCGCCCCTGGAAGCCGGGCATGGTGGACGAGGAGGGCAAGCCGGTGCTGGGGGCCCATCCCAACAGCCGCTTTACCGCGCCCCTGTCGCAATGCCCGGTCGCCTCCTTTCGCACCGAGCATCACCACGGCGTGCCGATCTCGGCGATCATCTTCGGCGGGCGCCGCGCCCACCTGGCGCCGCTGGTGTACGAGGCGTTCGACTGGGAGCACGGGGTGTTCGTCGGCGCCACGATGGCCTCGGAGCGCACGGCGGCCCAGTTCGGCAAGGTGGGCGAGGTCCGCCGCGATCCGATGGCCATGCTGCCGTTCTGCGGCTATCACATGGGCGACTACTTCGAGCACTGGCTGGAGATGGGCAAGCGGATGAAGCAGCCGCCGCGCATCTTCCACGTCAACTGGTTCCGCACCGACGAAAGCGGCGACTTCCTCTGGCCCGGCTTCGGCGAGAACCTCCGCGTCATCGAATGGATCCTCGACCGCGCTCGCGGTGAGGCGGACGCCGTGAAGACCCCCATCGGTTACGTCCCCGCCCCCGAAAGCCTCGACCTGACCGGCCTGGACCTGTCCGCCGAGGCGCTGGGCAAGCTGATGGCCGTCAACCGCGACGACTGGTACAACGAGACCGACGCGATCGCCTCCTTCTTCCAGCAGTTCGGCAACCGGCTTCCCAAGGCGCTCTGGGACCAGCTCGAGGCCCTGCGACTGCGGCTCCGTGCGCCGATCTCGCTGAGGACGCCGGGCTCGGAGATCCGCCCCCTCGCCGCCGAGCTGAACGAGGTCATCGAGCGCGAGAACCCGCACGTGTTCGCCATGCTCTCGGAGTTCGGAAAGCGCGTGTACTTTCCCAAGGGCATCCTCGCCCAGAGCGCCGAGGCCAAGGAGAAGGCCCGCCGTTACAACGCCACGATCGGCATCGCCCGCGAGAACGGGAAGCCGATGCACCTGCCCGAGGTAATGAAGTACTTCAGCGGCCTCGAGCCCGGCGAGACCCTGACGTATGCTCCGGCGCTGGGATGCCCGCCGTTGCGTACGGCGTGGCGCGACGGGCTTCTGAAGAAGAACCCCTCGCTTGCGGGCAAGAGCCTCTCGCTGCCGATCGTGACCAGCGGGGTGACCCACGCCCTGAGCCTGGCGGCCGACCTGTTCGTGGACAAGGGCGACATGGTGCTCCTGCCCGACAAGTTCTGGGAGAACTACGAGCTGCTGTTCGGCGCCCGCTACCAGGCCCAGATGGGCACCTACCCCTTCTTCAACGCCGCGGGAGGCTTCCACGCCGAAGCCCTGCGCCAAGCCCTGGCGACCCGCGCCGGAAGCTGGAAGACCGTGCTCGTGCTCAACTTCCCCAACAACCCCACGGGCTACTCGATCACCAAGGCCGAGGCCGACGAGATCATGACGGTCCTCACCCAGGCGGCCGACGACGGGCGGAACCTGGTGGTCATCACCGACGACGCGTACTTCGGCCTGTTCTACGAGGACGAGGTGTTCCCCGAGTCGCTGTTCGCGCGCCTGGCCGGCTGCCACGAGCGGATCCTGGCGATCAAGGTGGACGGCCCGACCAAGGAGGAGTTCGTCTGGGGCTTCCGCACGGGAATGCTCACCTTCAGCACGCGGGCGTTCCTCAGCGACGAGGCCCTGTACGGCGCCCTGGAGAAGAAGGTGGCCGGCGCGATCCGCAGCGCCATCTCCAACTGCTCGCATCCGGCCCAGTCGGTGCTGACCAAAGCCCTCGGCACGGAAGCCCTCGCGACGGAGCGGCTGCAGAAGCGCGGGGTTCTGGAGGCCCGCGCTCGCAAGGTCCACGAGGTCCTCTCCCGGCCCGAGTACGGCAAGCTGTGGGAGCCCTACCCCTTCAACGCCGGCTACTTCATGTGCCTGAAGCTCAAGGGCCTCGACGCCGAGGCCTACCGCAAACATCTCTTGGAGAAGCACGGGATCGGCGTGATCGCCGACGGCGACCGCGACATCCGCATCGCCTTCTCGTCGGTCGATGAAGGACAGATCGACGACATGTACTCGCTGATGGCCACCGCGGCCAAGGAGATGCAGGAGGGCAACGGCGAAGAGAAGTAGTCGATGCCCCCACCCTCTCCCGCTCGCGGGAGAGGGTGGCCGCGCCGCGGCCGGGTAAGGGCCGCTCGAAGCATCGTGGACCCAGACTTCCGAAGTCGCGGAGACTTCCGAAGTCTGGTGCGAAAAGCCCTCACCCCGGCCCCTCTCCCGCTCGCGGGAGAGGGGAGGATGGCTTGCCCTCTCCCGCTCGCGGGAGAGGGGAGGGCGCTACTCGAACTCCTGCTCCGAGTAGGGCTTTCGACCTAGTGCGTCGATCCGCTCCTCGGTCCGGCGCGCGACCTCGATGGCCTCGTCCAGCTCGTCGCGGAACCGGTCCAGGTCCTCCGCCGGCTGTCCTGGGGCCGCACGCAGGGACTCGATCCTGCGGCCCAGCCGCGCCACGGCGTCGAGGACCTCCTGGGTGAGCGCCTCGCGCTTGTGGAGAGTCCGCTCCCTGGCCTCGCCCGACATCCGCCGCGCCGCTTGCCACAGCTCGTACGAATGCTCCAGGGAGTGCATCGCGGCGTCGAGGAGCGACTCGATCCGCTCGACCAACTCCTCGGCGTGGAGCGCCAGCCGGCCCGAGTCGATCTGCGCGTGCAGCCCGCGATAGGCGAGCTCCAGCTCACGAAGCGCGTTTTCCGCCCGGGGGTCATCGTCGCGGACCAGCTTGCGCTGGAGCGCGCGAAGCTCCCGCGCGCGCCTGCGGCGAAGCTGCCGGGCGGAGGCCTTTCGGGCTTCCTGAACGAGCGACTCCAGGTTGCCGACCAGGCGCGCGCCGGCCGCGCCCAGCCCCAGGACGATGCCCGCCGCGCCGGCGACGATCCCGGCGGCCCCCCAGTGCATGACGAACGAAACGCCCAACAGCCCGGCCCCGGCAAGCACGGGCAGCATCGTGAGCGGCGAGGTGAGAAGCCGCAGGGCGACAAACGAGCGGACGTCCATGGCGGGAAGGAGGAGAGCGGAATGTCGGCGGCTGCTTCCGGGCCGACGGCTCCATGCTACCGACCTGGCGCCAGCCCGGCAACCGAATTGCCGATCCCCCGGCGTCCGGGGCCTCTCACACTCCCCGCCTTGCCCGCCGGCGCCAGCCCAAAGCGACGACACCCAGCCCGCCGAGCCCGAACAGAAGCACAGTCGAAGGCTCGGGTACGGTCGCGTACACCCGCAGGTAATCGTAGGCGTCCTCGCGAGCCGCGGTGCTGATGAACCCCACCTGCATTCGGGATGGGTCGGCGCGAAGCTCCGAGAGCACCAGCTCGAACGCATCGCGATGTTCGCCCGACAGGCCGTTGCGATAGCCGCCGATCGTCGTCGCAAGGATATCTGACCAATCCCCCTGGCTGACCAGGAAGAGGATCTCGTCCGAGTCGTCGAGCCCCTCGATGCTCAACTGCATGTTGAACACGCCGTTGGCGTCGGCGAAGCCTGAGATGCTCTTCGTGGCCAGGTCGTCGTCCCACAGGTCCGATCCGGACTCGGCCGCGCCCTGGAATCCGATCCGCATGTGGCCCGAGCCGGTCGTGTACGGCTGGAACTGGGCCCACAGGCCCCCTCGGCGCTTCTCCGCGTCGGTCGCGCCGTTCGGGTCGCCCATCAGGTGCAGAGCCTTCAGACCCATGTAGGCGTTCGCCTGGCCGCCAGGCGCGTCGCCGTTGAGGTAGAACGCGTCGGTTTCGATGACCAGCGGACGGTCGAAGTTGATGCCTTTGGGGATCGCGTCGGGGAACACCAGGCCGCCCGTTCCGTTGCCGCCCAGCACGAGCAGTCCGTCGGGGTTCGTCGGGGTCGGGGAGTTTGCCGTGTGGCCCGCCAGCACGAGCTGCGAGGCGTCGGCCCCCAGCCCGACGTCGCCCGGATTGGCGAATTCGTACGTGCGCCGGTAATTTGCGTTGGCCGCGTTGAAGTGGGTGCGGACCTGCTTGAACGAGAGCGTTGTGTCATAGACGGCCACCTCGTCCAGATCGCCGCGGAAAAAGTAGTTGCCCAGGCCTTCCGTGGCGCCCCCGCCGAGGCGGAGGGGCTTGCTGCCGTTGGGATCGACCGTGACCTCGGTCTGAGTCCCTGAGAGCCACCCGTTGACGAAGAGGCGCTTGGTCTGCGTCGCAGCGTCGTAGGTTCCGACCAGGTGGGTCCACTGATCTTCCACAACGGAGCCCGCCGGGGCCGATAGGTTGTCCCACCCGGGACCGGTCCAGAACTGCCACGTTCCGCCCTGCGCGTAGAAGATGTATCCTTGCTGCGGGCTATTGGCCCGGGAAGTCATGGGAGATCGGTGGTTGGTGTCCGTCCCCGGCTCGACGCGAGCCCAAACCTCGAAGCTGAACGAGGCGGGGTTGAGGTCCGCCGAGTACGGGATGTCCACCTTCTGATCCGTCCCGTTGAATCCGGCGGCCGTGCCCGGATCGCCGTAGATCGCCCCGGGCCGTCCGAGCGTCACGCCGTTGAGATACTCCCCGTCGTTCTGCGGGAAGGTCGAGTCGGCGGCGGTGGTGCCCGCGGTCTCGTCCAGGCGCCAGTAGCCCACCGGACTGTCGGCCATGACGGCCTCGGAGTAGGTGATTGCGGCCGAAGCGTGCTGGAAGCCCAGCAGCATCAATGCGGCGGCGCACGCGAAGCCGAAGACCCGTGGGCACGTCATGGCATCAGTCTCCGAAATCGAGGGGCAGAAGACGGGCTGGGGGAGAGGTAGCCCACGTGACATACTAGGCTTTGTCTCAAAACTGGTCTTCCCTGGATTGGGGGAGTACGCGAAGATA
>CAYSUS010000117.1:0-20137 GCA_964434165.1 uncultured Pirellulales bacterium | reverse complement strand
CGAGTGAATCAGGCTGGCGTGATGCCCATCATCTTCGCCAGTAGCCTGCTGCTGTTCCCGTCGGTCATCTTCGGGTGGCTCACCAGGCTCTACCCGGCGCAGACGTGGCTGACCGACCTGAACCGCGCGTTTCAGCGAGGCGATTCGTTTATTTACAACGTGCTGTACATCGCGTTGATCTACTTCTTCTGCTATTTCTGGACGGCCATCACCTTCAATCCCAAGGACATGGCCGACAACCTCAAGAACTACGGCACCTTCATCCCCGGCTATCGGCCCGGCAAGCGCACGGCCGATTACCTGGAGAAGGTGATGGTGCGGATCACGTACGTCGGCGCGGGGTTCCTTTCGGTCGTGGCCATCGTGCCGACGCTCGTGTCGGGCGCGATGCAGGTCGATTTCGGCGTCGCCAGTTTCTACGGCGGCACCAGCCTGCTGATCGCCGTGAGCGTGGCGTTCGACCTGGTCCAGAAGATCGACAGCCACCTCGTGATGCGCAATTACCGCGGACTGTTGGAATAGGACCCCCAAGGGAACGGCACCATGCGAATCGTGTTCATCGGACCGCCGGGGGCGGGGAAGGGCACCCAGGCCGAGCGCCTCATCGCGCGCTACCAGATCGCCCACCTTTCCACCGGCGACATGCTCCGCGCGGCGCGCGACGCGAAGACCGAGGTGGGACAGAAGGCCGACGAGTACATGTCGGCCGGCCAGCTCGTGCCCGACGACATCATCGTGGCGATCATCCGCGAGCGCCTGGAGGAGCCCGACTGCCAGAGGGGCTACCTTCTCGACGGCTTCCCGCGGACGATCGCCCAGGCCGAGGCCCTCGACAAGATGCTCGCGGAGCGGGGCACGCCGCTGCACGCGGTGCTGGAGCTGCGGGTCCCAGAAGAGGAGCTGTTCCAGCGGCTTTCCGGGCGCGGCCGGGCGGACGACACGCCCGAGGTCATCCGCCAGCGACTGGTCGCCTACCGCGATCAGACCGAGCCCCTGTTGGACTACTACCGCCGGCAAGGGCTGCTGAGGTCGATCGACGGGCTGGGCACGGTGGACGAGATTTTCGAGCGGATTCGGGCGGTGCTGGACGGCATCGCCGGGCAATGACCAAGGCTTGCATCGTGGGTGGTGGCCGGTGCGCTCGTTCTTGCCTTCTGCGGTGGTCGCCGGAGGGACGGCGGGAATGAAAGCCGCGGCGCGGCTCGCCTCGGCGCTGCGGGTCGGCCGGATCGTGCGGCGCGCCGACGCTCCTTGCCAGCGGCGGAGATTACGAGGCGTGGAAATCCTGCGTTCGCCACGGGAGATCGGCCTGATGCGCAAGGCGGGGCTTCTCGTCTGGGAGGCCCACCAGCTTGCCGCATCCCTGGTCCGACCCGGCGCGACCACTGGACAGATCGACGCGGCCGTGGAGAAGTTCTTCCAGCAGCACCGGGCCGTGCCGCTGTTCAAGGGCGTCCCCGGCAAGGTCCCGTTTCCGGCCGTCACGTGCACCTCGGTCAACGAGGAGGTCGTGCACGGGATTCCGGGGCCGCGGAAGCTCGTCGAGGGCGACATCCTCAGCCTCGACACGGGCTGCAAGCTCAACGGCTGGTGCGGCGACGCGGCGGCGACCTACCCCGTGGGCCCGGTCTCGCCCCAGGTGCAGCGCCTGTTGGACGTGACCCTGGGCGTGCTGAACCTCTCCATCGAGTTGATGGGGAAGTACACGCTCTGGAGTCAGGTGGCCGTGGAGATGGCGCGCTACGTGCGCGATCACGGATTCACGGTCGTGGAGGCCTTTGTCGGCCACGGCATCGGCCGCGACATGCACGAAGACCCCCAGGTTCCCAACTTCGTCAGCAAGCAGCTCGTGCGCACGGGCGACTTCCGCATCCGCCCCGGGCTGGTGATCGCCATCGAGCCGATGGTCAACGTGGGCACCAAACAGGTCCGCACCAAGCGAGATCACTGGACGCAGGTGACCGCGGACGGACGCCCCAGCGCCCATTTCGAGCACACGGTGGCCATGACCGAGCACGGCCCGTACGTCCTCACGGCACCGCCGGGGCAGCCGCTCGACGAGGTGTTTCTGCCCGGTCAAACTGCGCTATGTGGAGAGAAAGGGAAAGGCGAATCGAGCGGGTAGTTCGCTTGGCTCGGCATGACGCCGCGGGCCGTCCCGGCGCCGAAGGGGCCGCCTGGGAGGCGGGGGGAGAATCCTCCTTGTGGCCCTTGTGCGAGCGGAACGGTGCCCCTTATACTAAAGTGCTTTGCCCGGTCCGGAAGCCTAAGAGGCGTGCGTATCATGAAAGTCCGTGCCAGCGTCAAGCGGGTTTGCGAGAACTGCAAGATCGTCCGGCGGAGGGGCGTGGTCTATGTGGTTTGCACGAATCCGCGTCATAAACAGCGTCAGGGATAGGGGTTCACCACGCCGAGCGCAGGCGCCGCCCCGGGCGAAGGGCGGGGCGGCCGGTGCTTCGCGTTTTCAGGGAGTTTGGGCATGCCGCGTTTGCTGGGTGTTGACATTCCGGGCGAGAAGCCCGCAGCCGTGTCGTTGACCTACCTGTACGGGGTGGGGCTCAAGACGGCCCGCGACCTCTGCCATAACGCGGGGATCGAGCCCACGATGCGGGCCAGGGACCTGCGCGAGGACGAGCTCGCCCGGCTCACGGCGCTGCTGGACAAGGACCACGTCGTGGAGGGGCAGTTGCGACGGCAGTTGGCCCAGAACGTGGCGAGGCTGAAGGACATCGGGTGCTATCGGGGCCTGCGCCACCGCCGGGGTCTGCCCGTCCACGGCCAGCGCACGCGCACCAACGCACGGACCCGAAGGGGCCGAAGAAGACGGTGGCCGGCAAGAAGGGCGTGAAGGATCTGCGGTAGGCGGCCGGGGGATTTCGGGCGGCGGCAGTCGCCCCTTAGCGACAACGAACATCAGGTGGTGCGGTGGCGAAGCAACAGCAGAGAAAGCGTAAGGCGCGTCGCAACGTGGCGGTGGGGATCGCCCACATCAAGGCCACGTTCAACAACACCACGGTGACCATCACCGACACGAAGGGCGACACCCTGTGCTGGTCGAGTTCCGGCTCCAGCGGCTTCAAGGGGAGTCGCAAGAGTACGCCGTTCGCCGGCCAGATGGCGGCGCAGCAAGCGGCCGAGAAGGCGATCAAGTTCGGGCTGAAGGAAGTGGACGTGAAGGTCAAGGGGCCCGGCAGCGGGCGCGAGAGTGCGATCACCGCCCTGCAGGCGGCGGGTCTGACGATCAAGTCGATCGAGGACGTGACGCCCCTGCCCCACAACGGGTGCCGTCCGAAAAAGCGCCGCCGCGTGTAGTCGGGCGGCCGGCTGGCCGTTTCTCCGGGTTGTCTCGGCCTCACTTCGAAAACCACGCGAAGACAAACCACCTAAGCCAAGCGGTTTGGAGCAAGTTCAGGTATGGCTCGTACAACCGGTCCCGTATGTCGAAGGTGCCGTCGCGAGGGGATGAAGCTGTTCCTCAAGGGGACGCGTTGCGACACGCCCAAGTGCGCGTTCGAGCGCCGCGAGGCCCCGCCGGGGATGCAGACGTTTCGTCGCCCCAAGCTGACCGATTACGGCGTGCACCTCCGCGAGAAGCAGAAGGTCAAGTCGTATTACGGCGTGCTGGAGCGCCAGTTCCGCCGCTACTACACCCGCGCATCGCGGTCGCGGGGCAACACCGGCGAGGTGCTGATGAGCCTGCTGGAGCGACGGCTGGACAACATCGTCCACCGGCTGGGGTTCGGGTTGAGCCGCGCCCAGGCTCGGCAGCTCATCGCGCACGGGCACGTCACGGTCAACGGCCGCAAGGTCGATGTGCCCAGCTACCTGACCCGCGTGGGGGACACGATCCGCGTCAAGAACCGGCCCAAGAGCCTTCAGAAGGTCAAGGCGTGCCTGGAGGAATACAACCGCCCGGTGCCCGACTTCCTGTCCCGCTCGGAAGAAGCGGAGCCGGAGGGTCAGGTGGTGCGTCTGCCGGAATCGGCCGACGTGTCGATCCCCGTCCAGGTGCAGTTGATCCTGGAGCTGTGCTCCAGGTAGCCCGCCCGTCCCCTCTCCCAGCCGGCACCCTTCTCACCGGAGACTCGCTATGCGTATTCGATGGCGCGGACTTGAGTTGCCCAGCCAAGTGACGTGCGAGAGGTCGACCCTGACCGGGACGTACGGCAAGTTCGTGGCCGAGCCGTTCGAGCGCGGGTTCGGCGTGACGGTAGGCAACAGCCTCCGACGGATCCTCCTGTCCAGCCTGGAAGGTAGCGCGGTCACGCAACTGAAGCTGCACGGCGCGCAGCACGAGTTCACGACGATCCCCGGCGTGGTCGAGGACGTGACCGACATCGTCCTCAACGTCAAGTCGCTGGTGGTGAAGAACTTCAGCGAGCAGACGCGGGTGGTCCGCATCGAGAAGAACGCCCGCGGCGTGGTCACCGGCGCCGACGTGCAGGCCGACGCTGACGTCCAGGTGGTCAATCCCGATCACGCGCTCGCCACGCTCACCGACGACGTCCCCTTCGTCATGGAGATGGTGGTGGAGAACGGCCGCGGCTACGTGCCGGCCTCGGAGCGGGCGGCCACCATCCAGGAGATCGGCATCATCCCGCTCGACGCCGCGTTCAGCCCCGTGGTCAAGGTCCGCTACGAGATCGAGGAGACCCGCGTCGGGCAGAAGACCAACTACGACAAGCTGACGATGGAGATCACCACCAACGGCTCCATTTCGCCCGAAATGGCCCTGGTCGAGGCGGCCAAGATCCTCCGCAAGCACCTCAACCCGTTCGTCCAGTACAACGAGCTGGGCCCCATGGTCTTCGCCGAGGGCCGCACCGCGGCGCTGCCGGGCGCGGATCCGGCGATCGACGCCAAGCTGTCGATGAGCATCTCGGACTTGAACCTCTCGGTGCGGGCGAACAACTGCCTGGAGTCGGAGAACATCCACACGGTTCGCGACCTGGTCAGCCGCTCCGAGGACCAGCTCCTGGAGGTCCGCAATTTCGGGGAGACGACCCTCCGCGAGGTCAACGAGCGTCTGACCGATCTGGGCCTGCGCCTGGGAATGCGCGTTCCGCCCGCGGCCGCCAGCCCCTTCTGAGACCCGAGGCCCGCCGCGCGCCCGGCTCCCCCGGCCGGCCACCCCACACCCTTCCGCTATCGAGACGCCACCGCCATGCGACACCGACGACGAGGCCGAAAGCTCGGACGCAACCCGAACCACCAGCGAGCCCTGCTCCGCAATCTCGCCGCCGCGTTGATCCTGACCGAGCGGGACGCGGAGGGCGAGGACAACGCGCCCAAGGTCAAGGGCAGGATCATCACGACCCTCCAGAAGGCCAAAGAGGTCCGGCCGCTGGTCGAGCGTTGCGTGACGATCGCGCGCCGCGCCCTGCCCCACATCGAGGCCGCCGAGAAGCTGGAGCCCAGCGCAGAGCGTCACAGCGAGAAATGGCGCGCGTGGCGTGCCAGTCCGCAGTGGCAGGAGTGGAACCAGACCGTCGCCCCGGCATTGGCCGCCCGGCGGCGCGTGCTGAAGCTTCTGGGGGACAAGGAGGCCGTCGAGATCCTGTTCGACGACATCGCCCCGCGCATGGTCGATCGGCCGGGCGGATACACGCGCGTCCTCCGCCTGGCCAAGCCGCGGCTGGGCGACGCCGGCACCCGCGCGCTGTTGGAGTTCGTCGGCAAGCACGACCGCAAGCGCCGCAAGTCCGCCAAGCCCTCGTTCGAGCCCCAAGCCAAGCCCTCCTTCGAGCCGGAGCCCGATCCTGCCCCTTCCGAGCCCGAGGCTCCCGAGCCGAGCGCGGAAGAGGAATCCCAGACCGAACCGGGCGCGGAGTCCGCCGGGGAGGAGTCGAAGGAGACCTGAGGCCCTTCTGGCCGAAGGCGGGTGGAACAGGAGTGGGCGCGTCCTCCTGGTCTTCATCGCGGCCGAATGGAACGAGGGACCCGGCATGGCGGAAACTCCCAGCCGCACGGATGCGACGGGACTGTCGGGCTTCGATTTCACGCTCCACATGCGCCGGCTCTGCGGCGATCTGATCGCGAGGCTGCCTGAGCTGACCCACGTGGATCTGGAGCGCGTGGCCGTCTGCTTCTCCCAGACGCGCAGCGCAGCCCGTCACGGGCTGTACGCGTCGCTGACCCCGATGCGGTTCGAGGGAGGGCGCGACTTCACGATTCGGCGCGGGCGGCGCTATACCGCGCAGCGGTACCTCGATCCTTCCGGCCGCGAGATCCTCTATATCCTGCGGTTCTACCTGCCTCGGTTCTTCGAGCTGGCGCACATCGAGAAGCTCACCACCGTGATTCATGAGTTGTGGCATATCAGCCCGGCTTTCGATGGCGACATTCGGCGCCACGATGGGCGATGCTTCGCCCACGGCAGCTCGCAGGCTCGGTTCGACGCCCTCGCCCGGCAGTTGGCGGACCGGTGGCTCGCGGACTCGCCGCCCGACGAAATGCACGACTTCCTGCGCCTGAGCTACCGCGACCTGGTGGGCCGGTACGGATGGGTGTTCGGCACCAAGCTCCCCAAGCCGAAGCTGATCCCGCTCAATTGAGGACGCCTGCAGCGATGGACGGCGCGCGGGCTCGGCGCACGCCGCACCGAAGGACCGCCCCGGACGGGGGCCCCCATCCTGTGGCGGGATGGGGCCGACAGACCTCCGAAGTCTCGATGAGTTCGGAAGTCTGGGTCCCGTGATCCGGACGTCTTCCGATGTTGCCGTTGAATGCTATTGCCAAAGGCTCCGCTTCGCGAAAGAATGGAGATGCTTGACGGGTCGTGCGAACGCGGCACGACGGACTGAAGACCCGCCAGTAGGCCGAGATGGCAATCGCGCCGAAAACGGGGGGACTCAGTAGAAAGGAGGTGATCTAGTGGGCTGTACTATTTCTCGCGGAGGTGGATCCGCTTGACGACAGCCGGCGGGCTGCCGGTTTGGGCAGCCACCTCCCTTCGGATCATGCTGATCTGAAAAACAAGCCACAAGGCCCGGCCGCCCCTGGGGCGCCGGGCCTTGGTTGTTCTTTGGGCGCTGCGTTGGCCTGCGGGCCAGCGGCGGTCGGCCCGGCCGTCCACACCGTAGCCTCTGGCCGCACCGCGAGTTATAACATGGGGTATCGTGGCTTCCTCCCTCGCTCCGTCATCCACCATGAGCCATTCGCCGACTTCCGCGCCGTCGCCCGGTTCGTATCCGGTTTACGAGCCAGGCGAGCCGGTCGCCCTGTTCATCCCCTGCTACATCGACCAGTTCTACCCCCAGATCGCCCAGGCCACGGCCGAGCTGCTCACCTGGCTCCAGGTGCCCGTGGTGTACCCTCCGGAGCAGACCTGCTGCGGACAGCCGGCCTTCAACTCCGGCTATTGGGACGAGGCCCGCAGGGTTGTCCGCCACTTCGCCGAAGCCTTCGGCGACCACAAGTGGATCGTCTCGCCCTCGGGCTCGTGCACCGCCATGTGTCGTGTGTTCTTCGGCCACGTCGATCCGGACGAGCGCGTGGTCGAGGTGGGCCGCCGGGTGTACGAATTGACCGAGTTCCTCGTCGAGGTGATGGGCGTGACCGACGTCGGCGCCCGGTTCCCCCACAAGGTGACGTTGCACAACGGCTGCCACACCCGGCGCGAGCTGGGCGTGGTCAACCCGCCCTTGGAGCTGCTCAAGAAAGTGGAGGGCCTCGAGTATGTCGAGCTGCCCAACGCCGAGGAATGCTGCGGGTTCGGCGGCACGTTCAGCGTGAAGATGCCCGGCACGTCCCTGGCCATGGGCAACACCAAGGCGGACAATATCCTGAAGAGCGGGGCCGAGGTCGTCGCCTCGGCCGACATCAGTTGCCTGATGCACATCGACGGCATCCTCCGCCGCCGACCCGAGGCGAAGGACGTCCGTTGCATGCACATTGCGGAGCTGCTGACCACCGGAGACTGAAGGGTGAGGCGGCGCGTTTCGCCCCCCTGACTCCTGTCCCCTGACTCTCGACCCCTTCTTTTCCCGGCCATGTCCGACGTCCCGTCCCATCTCGAAGGTGCCGAGTTCCTCAAGGACCTCACCAAGGGCCTCTACGAGCCGGAGGGCTTTCCCTCGCTGGCCCAGTCGGCCGAGCGGTCCAGCAAGCACAATCGTGAGATCGCCGGCTCGATCCCGCAGTTCGAAACGTGGCGCGACGAGGCCAACGCCATCAAGCGCTATGCGATCTCCAACCTCGACAAGCTCCTGGTGGAGTTCGAGCGGAACATCGCTGCCCGGGACGTCACGGTGCTCTATGCCGCCGATGCCGACGAGGCCAACCGGCACTTGCTGCGGATCGCCGAAGAGCACCAGGTGAAGACGGTCGTCAAGTCGAAGTCGATGGTCACCGAGGAGATGGAGTTGAACCATCACCTCGAGCACGCCGGCATTCGGGCGGTGGAGACCGACCTGGGCGAGTACCTGGTGCAGCTCGCCAGGCAGCGGCCGATCCACATCGTCACCCCGGCCCTGCACCTCTCCGCCGAGGACGTGGGCAAGCTGTTCCACGAGAAGCTCGACGAGCCCTTCACCGCCGAGCACCGCGAGCTGACGCACACCGCGCGCAAGCACCTGCGCGAGGATTTCATCCGCGCCGACCTGGGTGTCTCGGGCGTGAACTTCGCCCTGGCCGACACGGGCTCGCTCTGCATCATCGAGAACGAGGGCAACGCGGGGCTGTCCACCGCGGCCCCGCGCGTGCACGTGGCGATGATGGGCATCGAGAAAGTGATCCCCAGCATCCGGCACCTGCCCGTGTTCCTCAACCTCCTCGCCCGCAGCGGCACGGGCCAGAAGCTGACCACCTACACGCACCTGTTCCACGGCAGCACGCCAGGGCGAAAGCTCTACGTGATCGTCCTCGACAACGGCCGCACCAACGTGCTTAAGGACCCGGCCGCGCGGGCGGCCCTGTTCTGTATCCGTTGCGGGGCGTGCCTGAATGCCTGCCCGGTCTACCGCCGCACCGGGGGCTGGGCCTACGGGTGGGTCTATCCGGGCCCGATCGGCGCCATCCTCTCGCCGCACCTGGTGGGGCTGGACAAGGCCGGCACGCTGCCGTTCGCCTCGTCGCTGTGCGGGGCTTGCGGCGAGGTCTGCCCGGTAAAGATCGACATCCCGCATCAACTCGTCCACCTCCGGCACCGCGCGGTGAGCGAGCCCTCGCCCATGAACTCCTGGACGGAACGGATCACATGGAAGACCTGGGCGTGGTTCATGTCCGGCCCCAAGCGGTATGCCCTGGCCATGGCCATGGTCAGGCTGGGCGTGCGCATGGCCAGGTTCCTGCCCTGGCATCCCGACAAGCTCGGGGCATGGACCCGTGGCCGGGAGCTGCCGCGCGTCCCCGACGGCCCCGCCTTCCGCGCCTGGTGGCGCAGGAACGGCGCGCAACTCAGACCAGAAGCACTCGAGGAAGAGGGCAAGGAGTAGAGGAAGGGGAGTACGATTACGAGTACGAAAGCACGACCACCCACCACCTGCACCGCAGAGACTGGAGGGTAGGGATTGGGCAAGCCGATCGCCACACCACTAACCACTAACCACTAACATCCATGTCCAGTCGCGACGCCATCCTCAGCCGAATCCGCCAACACGTGTCCGGCGACCCGGCCCTGGAGTTGCCGCCGGAACCGGAGGTCTGGCCCCGCGAGAGTCCCTCGATCGACCAGATGGCCGGCCGGTTTATTTCGGAGCTGGAGGCGGTCAGCGGCGAGCCGCGGCGCTGCGGCACGGCCCAAGAGGCCCGATCCAAGCTGGGTGAAGTGATCGCCGAGCTGGGTGAGGGCAGGATTGGCGCCATGGATCGGGACCTGGTCCGCGAGATCGTGTCCGGACTTCCGGCCGAGCGGCTGGTGTGGAACGAAGAGCAAGGCGACCCCAAGGCCCTGGCCGGGCTTGAAGCCGGCGTGATCGAGGCCGACCTGTTCCTCGCCGACACGGGCAGTGCGATGATCGCCCCGGCCACCGCGTACGAGCGGTTGCTGTGTTACCTGCCGGCGGTGAGCATCGTGGTCGGGCGGAGCGCGCGGCTCTTCGAGCACATGCCGGCCGCCTGGGACGAGGTCGCCCAGCGCGCCGCCGATCCGGCCCTGCGCAGCGAGTTCGTGCTCGTCACAGGCCCCAGCCGCACGGCCGACATAGAGAAGATCCTCATCCTCGGCGTCCACGGCCCCAAGCGTCTGGTGGTGATGCTGGTTGACTGAGTCCTGCGTTCCATGAAGAGAAGACCTGCACACGAAGGATCCACCCATGCGACCCACCATTGACCCGACCCGCCGCGACTTCTTCAAGCTTGCCGGTGCTGCCTCTGTGGCGGCGGCCGCAACTCAGATCCCGCATCGTTCGGCCCAGGCTGCTCCGTCCGCCGCCGACGGCAAGCCCAAGTTCCAGCTCGGCATGGCCTCCTACACGCTCCGCAAGTTCAACCTCGACGAGACGCTGGCCATGACCAGGCGACTGGGGCTGGAGATGATCTGCCTGAAGTCGTTCCACCTGCCGCTGGATGCCTCGGCGGAGCAGATCGCCGAGACCGTGGCCAAGGTCAAGGAGGCGGGCTTGAACCTCTATGGCGGCGGCGTGATCGGCATGAAGAAGCCCGAGGAAGTGGATCGGGCGTTCGCCTATGCCAAGGCGGCAGGGATGAAGACGATCGTCGGCGCCCCGGCCCCCGATCTGCTCCCGGCGATCGAGAAGCAGGTCAAGGAGCACGACATCCGGGTGGCGATCCACAACCACGGGCCCGGCGATCGGACCTGGCCGCTGCCCCAGAGCGCCTGCGAGAAGATCAAGAATCTCGACAAGCGGATCGGCGTGTGTATCGACATCGGCCACACGGTGCGCTACGGGGCGGACCTGGTCGAGACGGTCGACGAGGTGGCGGATCGCATCCTCGACGTTCACGTCAAGGACGTGACCGTGGCCACGGCCAAGGGTCGGGCCTGCCCGGCCGGACGCGGCGTGATCGACCTGCCGGCGTTCTTCGCCAAGCTGATCGAGATCGGCTACCCCGGCGTCTGCTCGCTGGAGTACGAGGCCGAGGGCGACGATCCCTTGTGCGGCTGCGCCGAGTCGGTCGGCTATTTCCGCGGCATCCTTTCGGTCGTCGGGTAGCAGGGCACGACCGTCGAGGAAGCCGCCCATGGCCATCACCTGCCCCAATTGCGGCGCGGACTTCGACGTCACGCTGTTCCAGTTCGGCAGCGGCGTCCGGTGCGACTGCGGCGCATGGGTCGAACTGGCCGAGGGGCACGTCCTCCGCCAGGCGCGCCAGCCGCTCGAAGGCGACGTGCCCGGTTGGCGTCAGGAGGCCGACCAGCCCGAGCAGGACTGATAGCATGTGCGGCCGACCCATCGTGGCTGTTGCGATCGTGCCCTTGATTACGGGCCTTGCCGCGCCGGGAGGGCCGGCGGAGCCCCGCACCGGCTATCACCCCAAGGTCGCGGTGGGCGGCCCGGGCCGGCTCGACTGGACGTTCGTCGTCTCGCCGAGGAGTTTCGCCGAGCCGCCTGCCGGCTGGACCCCGGACTACGACGCGACCGGACAGCGTTACGCCCTGTTCGTCCCCGAGGACTATGATGCCGACAAGTCGTATCCCCTAGTGCTTTTCATTTCGGCGGGCGACGCCCCGGCGGGCTGGTCCCAGTGGGAGCCGGTATGCCGCAAGGAGGGGGCCCTGTTCGCCTCGCCGCATGCGGCCGGCAATCGCTGTCCGTACAAGCGTCGGGTGCGAATCGTGCTCGACGTGCTCGACGACCTGCGGCGCACCTACCGGCTCGACCCCGACCGCGTGTACCTGGGCGGCATCTCCGGCGGCGGGCGCGTGGCCTCGGCGATCGCGTTCGCCCTGCCGGAGTGCTTCGGCGGCGTGGTCCCGGCCTGCGCCGGCGGCGGGCTCCGCGAGGAACGGTGGCTGCGGCACCGCGTGCGCGAGCGGCTCAGCGTGGCCCTGCTCACCGGCGAGGAGGACTTCAACCGCGGCGAGGTCGAGCGATGGCGCGGCCCGCTGCTAAAGGCCGTCGGCGTGCGCACTCGCGTGTGGGTGGAGGAGAGCGCCGGCCACGCGATCCCCAAGGGACAGACTCTTGCCGAGGCGTTCGCCTGGCTCGAAGAGGGCCTTGAAGCGCGACGCCGAGCGGCCGAACAGCGCGCCGCCATGCGCTATCCGGCCGACGGCCCCCTCGACGCGCGATCGTGGTCCGAGCTACTGCTCGCCGAGGCCGAGGCGCGATTGCGCGGCCGCGACACGCTCTTCTCCGGCTTGATGCAGCTCAAAGGCCTGATGCACCGCTGGCCCGAGGAACCGGCCGCCGCAGAGGCCCGGCAGATCCTCCGCCGCTACGCGGCCGCCAAGCATCGGCCCTGGGTGAAGACCGATCTGGACGAACAGCGCCGCTTCCGCGTGGCGGAAGCGCGGGCCCTCTCCGACTACGTGACCGGGCCCCTCGAAGGACCGTACGCGGAGAGGCGCGCCGAGTGGGCCGCGGCGGCGCGGGCCCGCTGGCGCGAGATCCTCCGCCGCGGTCCCAACGCGGCCTTGCGCGAGGAGGCTCTGAAGCATATCGCGGCGCTGGAGAAGCTCGAGGACCGGCCGTAGGCGAGTCCGTTTGTACGGGTCGTCCGCGGTGTCACGCCGCGTGGACGGGCCTTCTTGAGCGTTTTCGTCGCGTCCGTCACGACCCTCGCGTCTGGCAGGTCTTGTGTAAACGCCCCCCGATCAACTTCCCTGGATTCCACCCGGCGGCGTTCCGAAGAAGAAAAGCGGCGCTCGACCCTCCCGAAACCCCGCCCGAAAGGAACGCACCGTGACCCGATCGCTCAGCGCCGTCCTGCCGGTCCGCAACATCCAGTCCTCCCTGGAAGCCCGGGTCACGGAAGTCCTGGAAGTCCTCGTGGAGTTGAGCCACTCGGTAGAGGTGATCCTCGTGGACGACGGATCCGAGGACGCCACGCGGGAGGTGGCCTGCGAGCTCGCGCCGCGCTATCCTCAACTACGCGTCGCCGGACACGCGGAGCCGCGAGGCGTGGCCGAGGCGATCCGGACCGGGCTGGCCATGGCCCGCGGCAACCACATCTTCTTTCAGGACGCGGGGTGCACGCTGGGGATCGGCGAGGTGCAGCGTCTGTGGCGTCTCGCCGCGCGGCACGACATCGTCGTCGGCCGCGGGTCCACGGGCGAACCCGGACTCCGACACGGTGCACCACCTGTCGCTTCGGGCAGTTACCAGATGGTGCGGCGCTCGATGCTCCTGCGGCTGGCGCCCGCCCTGCACGACGGCGAGACGTTCTGCGAGCTGCTCGCCCGGCTCGGCCTGCCCTGGTACGAGATCGGCATCCGCGACCGTCGCTGCCAGCGGGAGTTGCTCCGCGCGGCTTCAGCTTCCCAGGAGCCGGGCGCACCCCGCGCCGACCGTCCGGACCGGAAGCCCATCCGGCCCCGCCGGCCCAATTACCTGGTACGGCTGAAGGAGTTCGCGCTGGGCGAGTAGCCCGGTGGCTGCGGAAACACCAGCCCGCCAGACTTCACACCAGGGATTTCCTGAGGCTCGACTGGGGGCGATTCGCACCCCCTTTCTGCCGAGAGGGCTCCAGCCCAAAGGGCTACTTGCCAACAGGGCCTCTGCCGAGTATCATATTGGCGCAAGGGCGTTCGGCGTAGCAATCTCCTCTGAACGATGATCTTGGGCGTTCGCCGACCCACACGGTCCCTTCTTCGTGGACCTCTCGCGCGGGCGGATCTCCCGGGCTTCCCGGAAGTCGGGACGCCGTTCGGGCGGTGTCTGACTCATCGCTTCCTCCCCCTTTCAAGTCGCGAATCATCCACGGGCCGCAGCGTGGCGCGGCCGCGTTATACCAGTGCCTGCTCCCCCCCGGGACAGGCGGAGTTCCTTTGGGTCTTTCCAATTCTGGGCGGAGGTGAAGCAGGAACCTTGAGGCTTTGATCGCGCTCGTGCAGACCGGCTGGGCAAGCGTCCATCATTTCAGGCTGGCGGGCTCATCCTTTTTTGTCTGATTGTCATTCGGCCCCGTCGGCGGCCGCGGTGCGATCGACCTCCTCTCGGTGCTCTGCTGACCAGGTTTTTCGGTGCGGGTTGCCGCACCCGTCTGTGGCGGGAGCGGCCGCTCGTCGGATTCATTTCTTGGTCATCCGGGTTATCGGCTCGCCCCTGGCGAGCCAGGAGGTCTAGTGCTATGAGCATCGCCGATTACCGTGCCGTGGGCGCGGACCCGGGATGCGGCGTGCCCACCCATCCGTCCAATGTCCCTCGACCCCTGCACCGCCTCGCCGAGGCCCGCCGCATGCAGGGCGTCTCCCGCCGCACCGTGGCGCGGCGACTGAAGTCCGACGTCTCCACGGTGAAGTCCCAGGAGGATTCCTCCAGCGACATTTCCTTGAGCGAGCTTTACCAGTGGCAGCGGGCGCTGCAGGTGCCGATCGGGGAGCTTCTGGTCGAGGCCGACGATGATCTCTCCCCGCCGATCCTCAAGCGGGCCCAGTTCATCCGACTGATGAAGACGGCCATGGCCATCCTGGAGCGCAGCCAGCAACCCGGGATCCGCCGCATGGCTGGCATGCTGGTTGAGCAACTCGTCGAAATCATGCCCGAATTGGCCGAAGTCGGTCCCTGGCACGCGGTGGGCAAACGCCGCACCCAGGAAGAGCTTGGTGCGGTGGTCAACCGCCGCCTTTCGCGCGAGGCTCTGGCCGACCTCATGCAGGATTCGCGGTAGCCGGCACCGCCTTGGGGGGTGGAGCAAGGGGTCGCGCGCGGTCCACAGCCCGACTCGCGGCCCCTTCTCCTTGCGCCCCACGCAGTTCCGCGCTCCAGCACGACCCGCCCTCGCCCACGACGGCAAGATCGAGTCGCGGTCAGCCTCCCCCAGCGCATGTCCGGCCCGCTTGACCTATCCTCGGTCAGAGACCAGGATTGAGTCCTTGGGACGGTCAACCGACCTCCAAAGTCGCGAGCACCTTCGACGTCTCCGAAGACCTCCGAAGTCTCCCGCACTTCGGAAGTCTGGAAGCGCGGCAAGTCTGGTAGCATGCCGCCCCAGCCCGGCCACCTTGACACCACCGCTCCCGCGCCCGAGGCCCGCATGCCGATCTCTCAAGACCAGGTCGCCGCCCCGTTCCAGAAGCGCTTCGGCGAGCCCCCCCGTTGGATCGTGCGGGCGCCGGGGCGCGTCAACCTTATCGGCGAGCACACCGACTACAACGACGGGTTTGTGCTCCCCCTGGCCATCGACCGCGCGATCTGGATCGCCCTGCGACCCCGGGCCGAGCGCAGCGTCTCGGTCTTCTCCGTCGATTACGGCGAGTCCAGGCAGTTTGCGTTGGACGGCCTGGAGAACCACCAGGACGGCTGGATCGAATACCTCAAGGGCGTCACGTGGAGCCTCCGAGAGGCGGGCATGGCGCTTTCCGGTTGGGAGGGGGTGATGCTCGGCGACGTGCCCCGCGGGGCCGGGCTCTCCTCCTCGGCCGCCCTGGAGATGGCCACGGCCCGCGCCTTCGCCGCGGTGTCCGGCCTCGCGTGGGACCCCGCACCGATGGCCAGGCTGGGACAACGGGCCGAGAACCGATGGGTCGGCGTGAACTGCGGGATCATGGACCAGCTCATCTCGGCCGCCGGCCACGCGGGCCACGCCCTGTTGATCGACTGCCGCTCGCTGGACACGTCGCCCGTGCCACTGCCGCCCGGCACGGCCGTCGTCGTGCTCGACACGTCCACGCGGCGCGGCCTGGTCGATTCGGCGTACAACGAGCGGCGGAGCCAGTGCGAGGCGGCCGCCCGGTTCTTCGGCGTTCGCGCCCTCCGCGACGTGACCATGGAGGAGTTCCTCGCGCGCGACGGCGAGCTCGACGACCTGACCCGCCGGCGTGCACGCCACGTGATCGGCGAAAACGAGCGGACCGTTCAGGCGGCCGGGGCCATGCGCTGCGGCGACGCGGCCACGCTGGGCCGGCTGATGGACGCAAGCCACGCGAGCCTGCGCGACGACTACGAAGTGTCCAGCGACGCCCTGAACCGGATGGTCGAGGCCGCCCGGGCCCACCCCGCCTGCCACGGGGCGCGGATGACCGGGGCGGGCTTTGGCGGCTGCGCGGTGGCGCTGATCGACGCTTCCCAGGCGGACGCGTTCGTCGCCGCCGTGGGCCCCGCCTACCGGCAGGCCAGCGGGCACGACCCGGCGATCTACGTCTGCCGGGCCACGGCCGGGGCCGAGGTGGTCGCCGGGTGATGGCTTGCCGCAGCCGCCCCTTCGGCCGCGAGGAGCAGGAGCGCCGTGCCGCGAACCGTCCCCTTGCGCGGCAGGGACTTTGCGTCGGGTCCGGTGACTACGCTTTCTGCGGCCGTCCCGCGCCGACGCCCTTGAGATACTCGGCCAGGCGCCGGCGCCCCTCCTCGTATTCCCTCTCGTAGAGCTTGCGCAGGGCCTCCTTGTCGGGAACGTCACCCTCGAGCACGTGGCTGAAATATGCGCAGAGCGTACACCCCAGTCCGTAGGTCGCCGCACCGGCGAACAGGGCCGCCACGGCCGAACCGTAGCCGGGGATGAGCTTCAACAGCTCACGCGAGCCCATCCGCGCCGCGAACCCCACGCCCAGCGTGCTGAGGATCTCGCCCATGCGCCGGGCCGTCACCTTCTGCCCGTAGATCGAGGCCACGCTGTGGAACATCTTCGCCTGGATGCCGACGATCAGCGGGATGTCGAGCAACGGCACGGGCAGTCCCGCCGCGGCACCCGCCGCCACGGCGTAGCCCATCACGTGCGGATGGGCGGCGCGGAAGTACACGTCCTTCAGCGGCCGGCGGCCCGAACGGAGCATCGCGCGCAGCCCCAGCGGCAGGGCGTCCTCGATCGCCTCCCACAGGGCGTCCAGCCCGTAGTGCTCCGGGCGGTAGCCGTCGCCGGGCAGCGTGAAGTCCGCGGGCACGAACGCGGGCTGGAAACGGGCGAACGCCTCGCGCTGCACCAGCAGCGATCGGGCCAGGTCCACGGGCACGCTCGAGGGAAAGGGCGCCCGGCGATAGGGGTACGGCTCGACGTGCTGCGTCTGGGGCGACGGGTAGCCCTCATGCAGCGAGGTCTGGACCACGACGACCGGCCAGTCGGGGTGGGCCTTGCGGATCTTCGCCAGCGGCTCGAGCACGCATCGCTGCGCGTGGTCCATGGCCTTGACCACGACGATCAGGCAATGGGCCTGCTTCTCCATCACGCGGATGTCCTCGGCCGGGTCGTAGTCCACCTCCCCCAGGCCCCGCGTGTCGAGGAAGCGGACGAAGCAGTCCTCCTCGCTGGGAAAGTCGTAGAGCTGGGCGGTTCGCGTCGTGGGCCGGAATCCCCCGCCGATCTCCGCGCGGGTGCTCCCGGTCAACGCCCGAATGATCGACGTCTTGCCCGACTGGGCCTTGCCCAGCAGCCAGAAGACCGGCTCGGGCAGCTCGTCGCGGAGCTTACGCAGCCGCCGCTCCAGCTCGGCGTCCGAGACTTTCGGGGCGTACAGCTTCGCCCAGAGGCCGTCGAAGAACTTCCGCGAAGCGCCCATGCTGGCGATCTTCAATGTCGGGGTGCAGGCGCGGCCGCGGCCGCGCGCCCGTCACAAACCCCTCTCACGAAGGGGGTGGCGTCGAGGGTGTCGGGCGCGGCGCGCCACGCTGAAACGGTGCAGGGATTGGGCATGAAATCCCTTTCCAAATAGTAGGTTGCGCGGGAGATGCCGATCGACTGTCGGAGCGAGCGAGGCGGCTGTTGGTCAACGGAATCGAGTTTTTCCAGCTCCGCATCCCACCCTGCCTTCCGGCCTGAAAGGGGGGGTGTGGCGGGTCCTTGAGCCCTGGGCCGCCGTCGGTGCTTCTCTTAGTCGGTGGGCTGGCATGCAACGACGTCCCCTTCAGCAGCTCTCTCCTCCCGGGCGTAGCGCCCGCGCGCTTTGTCACATCGATCGAGCCTACCGAATGGACGGGGTGAGTTCCACGCCCGTTTTTGGGCCAAGCCCCAGCGGGGAGCCGCAGCCCGAAGCCTGCGCGAGGAGTGTCTGGGAAGATTGCTCCCCGTTGCTCACGCTTCGGGTTTCGGTGCCAAGGGCACCCTCCCTTCCGAGCCTTGACAGGGCCCCGGGCGCTCTCTGCGGCTTGACCGCGCTTCGTGTGAATGTATAATCACATACGAGGCGCGTTCCATGAGCACCCCCAAGCTGGCCACCGGAGTCCGCCGCGAGCAGATCGCCCAGGCCGCGTTGGACCTGGTGGCCGCCCACGGGGTCCGCGGCCTGTCGATCGCCGCCGTGGCCCGGCGCGTGGGCCTGGTGCCCTCGGGCATCTACCGCCACTTCCGCAACAAGGAGGAGATGCTCTCGGCGTTGCTCAGCCTGGTGGAGAAACGGCTTGTCGAGATCGTCGAGCGCGCGGTCGCCGCGTCGGACGATCCGCTGGAGCAGCTCCACGCGATCGTCATGCGCCACATCCAGTTCATCCGCGAGGGCAGGGCCATTCCCCGAATCCTGTTCTCCGGCGATGCCCACGACGAGGAGCCCGCACGGCGGCGGCGGATCCTGGACCTGATCACCAAGTACGTGTCGCGAATCATGGGCGTCATCGCTCGCGGGCAGGCCGGGGGCCGGATCCGCCGCGAGGTCGATCCGGAGACCGCGGCCATGCTTCTGTTGGGCATCGTCGTACCGGCCGGAATCCGCTGGCACATGACCGACGGGCAGTTCGACGTCACCCGGCACGCCCGCAGGGCGTGGCCGATGTTTCTTGCTGCGGTCGAGGCCCGACCGGGGTCCGATGGGTGATTGGCCGGAGGTATGCGAAGCACGAAGTGCGAAGCGCGGAATTCGCCCTGGGCCCCGCGCTCCGCGTGAGCACGGGTGATCTCAGGAATGTGACTAATACTTCACATCGAGGCCCCCCCAATGGCCGTTCCCAGAAGAGCCGCGATCCCACTGGTCCTGGCCATCCTCGCTGCCACCAGCGCGGGGGGCTACTATGTCTTCAACCGCTCGGCGGTCGATCCCGGCGTGATCCGCCTGTCGGGCAACATCGAGGTGACCGACGCCGAGGTGAGCTTCAAGATCCCCGGCCGCGTCGAGAAACGGCCCGTCGATGAAGGCCAGACCATCAAGAAGGGCGACGTGGTGGCCGTGCTCGACAGCGCCGATCTGGAGGCCGAGGTGGCCATGCGGCGGGCCGAGCTCCGACTGGCCGAGGCCGCGGAGAAGGAGCTCCGATCCTCCCGGCCCGAGGAGATCGAGGCCGCCTACGCCGCCTGGCAGCAGGCCGAGGCGGCCTACGAGGACCTCAAGGCCGAGGCCGGATCCCGCGAGTACCAGATCCGCGCGGCCGAGGCCGCCCTGGCCCAGGCCAAAGCCGAATACGAGCGCCGCGAGACCGACTACGGCCGGGCCGCGCAGCTCTACAAGAACAAGACCATCTCCCACGAGGAGTACGACCGCGCCGAGACCGCCTTCGAGGTCGCCCGGGAGCAGCTCCGCCAGGCGACCGAGAACCTCAACTCCCTCCAAAGCAGTTTCCGCGAACGGGAGACGCAAGCCGACTGGACCCGCAAGCGGGCGAAGTGGGAGTACGAGCTGGTCAAGCTCGGTCCGCGCAAGGAGAAGCACGAGCAGGCCCTGGCCAGAAAGGACCAGGCGGCCGAGGCCCTCCGCCTGGCCGAGATCCGCCTGGACTACGCCACGCTCAAGTCGCCGCTTGGCGGCGTGGTGCTGACCAAGAACATCGAGCCCGGCGAGTACGTGGCCCCGGGCACGCCCGTCGTGACCGTCGCCGACCTGGAAAGGCCCTGGCTCCGGGCTTACATCAACGAGACCGACCTCGGCCGGGTGAAGCTCGGGCAGGAGGTCACCCTCCGCACCGACACCTACCCCGACAAGACGTACCAGGGACGCGTCTCCTTCATTTCCTCCGAGGCCGAGTTCACGCCCAAAAGCGTGCAGACGCCCAAGGAGCGCGTCAAGCTCGTCTATCGGATCAAGATCGACGTCGTGGCGAACCCCAACATGGAGCTGCTGCCCGGCATGCCCGCCGATGCGGAGATCGTGGTGGAGTGATGTGTGGTGAGTGGTGAGTGGCGCGGCAATCGACCTCCTCGCTCCCTTGGGAGAGGGCCC
>CAYSUS010000116.1:0-21190 GCA_964434165.1 uncultured Pirellulales bacterium | reverse complement strand
GCCCGGCCCACGCAGCCCGGCCCGGCTCTCCTCTCGGGGCGGGGCCCCTGGCCGCAGCCCGTGTTGGCCGGCACGACCCGGTCGCGAGAATCCGCGCCGAGCGCCCGGCTCCTCGTGTCGGGGGCGGGTTCAGGCTATGCTGGTACGGACGGGGGCGCGGGAGGCGCGGCACGTCGGGGCAGCGCTGGCGCGCGGCCCGCCGTGTCGCGCCAAGGCTTCTTCCATCGGCCAGGGGGGAAGATCTCATGAGGACCATTCCACGCAGGATCGCGCGGTGGGGCGCCGTCGCGCTGGTGGCATCGCTGGCGGCCGGCTGCGACGACCGCCCTCCGCCCAATCTCGGCGGCGAGCCCTTCCCGACGAAGTCCGACCCGGCCGGGGAGCAGCCCCGGTCGGGGGCCGTGCCCGGCGCCGAGCGCTACGGCGCGCTGATCGCGATCAATCCGGCCCGCGTGGAAGAGTACGTCAAGCTCAACGAGGAGGCGCCCAAGGCGGTCGGGGACGCCTTGCACCGCCACGGCATCCGCAACTTCTCGGTGTTCCTCACCTCGACGCGGGAGCAGATCTACGCGATCCGCTACTACGAGTACGTGGGCGAGGGCCACGACGCCGACCTGGCCGAGCTGGAGCACGTGGAGTCGTACAGGACCTGGCGCAACGCCTGCGAGGAGTGCCAGGTGACGCTGATGCCCCTGGCCACGGGGGAGTGGTGGGCGCCGTCGGAGGAGATCCTGCACTTCGACTGAGCCCGGTCCCCTGGCTCCGGCCGCGCCGCGCCCGGGGCGGTCGATTTCATCGGGGCTCGGCGTGGATCACGACGCGGCCGATCCGGGGCATGCGCGCGCGGAGGTGTTTTTCCAGGGCCGCGGTGAGGGCGTGGGCGTCGATGACCGACGTGGCGCCATCGAGCGTGCAGTGGAACGACACGCTCAGCTCGCCGGCGGTCCACTGGAGCTTCAGGTCGTGCGGGCTGACGGCGCCGGCCTGGGTCTTGAGGAACTCCTCGATCGCCCGGCGGATGTCGGTCTCGTCCACGCCGCGGCTTTCGAGCGTGGCCGACTGCTGGCCGGCCGGCTCGATGTGCGAGACGATGCGGGTCAGCCCCGGGACGGCCCGGCGCAGCTCCTCCTCGCACCGGCTCACCTCGGCGTGGGCATCCTGGAGGCTGAGTTGCTCGCCGACCTCCAGGTGCAGCTCCAGGGTGCGCTCGCCCTGCTGGTCCAGGAGCCGGATGGCGTGGGCCCCCAGCCCGTGGCGCGAAGCCACGGCGCGGACCGCGGTCAGCAGATCGCCCGGCTCGGCGAGCGGCTCGACGTGGACGATCACGTCGGCCCGCGGCACGGCGGCGCGCACCGCGGCTTCGGTCCGGTCGGCCACTTCGTGCGAATGCTCCAGGGAGGCCGCCTGGTTGACCGCCACGGTGACGTCGGCGAACACCTCGGGTCCAGCGCGGCGCACGCGGACCTGGCGGACCTGCTCGACCTCCGGGACGCTCCCGGCCGCGGCGGCCACGGCGCGCGGCAGCTCGCGCGGCACCGAGTCCAAGAGGTCGTCGATCGACTTCTTGCCCAGGCGCAGGCTCACCCCGATGACGATCGCCGCCACGCCCAGGGCGGCGAGGCTGTCGGCCTTGGCCAGCCAGGGCATGCCCAGTCGGTCGGCGGCGGCCACGGCCGCCAGCCCCAGGAGCACCACGGCCGAGGACCAGACGTCCGTCGAGAAGTGCAGGGCGTCGGCCTCCAGGGCCTGGCTGTGGTGCTTCACCGCGGCCCGCTTCAGCGCCCGGGAGCGCGAGTAATCGACGACGATCGAGAGGATCACCACGAGGAAGGCCCACACGTTGGCCTCCACGTGGACGTCCGCGGCCAGGGCCAGACGGCGCACGGCCTCGTAAATGATCCATACGCAGGTGAGCAGGAGCAGGAGGGTCTCGAGCAGGGCCGAGAGGTTCTCGAACTTGCCGTGCCCGTAGGTATGCTGCCCGTCGGCCGGCCGCGCCGCCGCCCGGACCGCCCAGAGGGTCATTCCGGCCGCCACGAGGTCGAGCCCCGAGTGGGCCGCCTCGGAGAGGACGCCCAGGCTGTTGGTCCAGAGTCCCACGGCGAGCTTGGTGGCCACCAGCAGCAAGGCGGCCGCGAGCGACGTGGCCGCGACCCATTGCTTCTCGCGGTCGGCCAGAAGCCGGACGTCGTCGGGCAAGTCGTTCCCCATAACGCAATCATACCCCGCACGGGAGGATCGTCACCAGGAGCCGGACAGCGTGGCGGGGGCTGGAACCGTTCTCCTGGTGCGCACCGCCGCCGCGGAGGGTTTGCGGCGCCGCGCGAGGTGTCTTCCTGCATGCGGAGAAAGGTTCCTGTCCCCTTCGGCGGCGCAGAGGGGAACAGGAACCGTTTTCCCGACGCGCAGGTGAGGCCGCATTCCGGCGCAGCCCGCTGCGCCGTGGCCGCGCGGGGAACTCGCGTCGGTCGCAAACGGTACCAGCCCGCTTGGGAGAGAGCGTGAGAACCAGGACAGCCGCGCGCTTCGCTCCGCCGTCAGCCGGCACGCCGAGCGCGTTGGCGCGCCGCGCAGGCGCCCAGCGCGGCCAGGGCCAGCCCGGCCAGAAGGAACGTCGACGGCTCGGGGATCACGGCGCCCTCGGAGCCGGGGACCACGCTCACCCAGTCCGTTCCGAAACGCAGCTCGTCGAAGTTGAAGTGATTCCCCTGCCCCTTGAAGAAGATCCGGTCGAACTCCATCGCCCGGGTATAGGTGTTGGTCAAGGTCTGCGACTCCTCGGGCAAGGTGGCCACCGGATCGAAGAACAGCGAGACCAGATCGTCGCCGTCCTGGTAGTCGATCTTCATGACCACCAGGTGCGCGTCCGTGTCGAGAGGTGCCAGGTTGAAATCCTGGGCGCGGATCTGCGGGTTCTGCCACGTCTGGCCGAAGTAGAACCGGCTGGTGCCGCCCTCGCGAAACTGGAGGAAGTTCTGGTCTGGCCCGGTCGTGGACGTGCCCCTGAGCTGGTAGAGGAAGCTGACGTAGAGCGACGTGCCGTCCTTGCCGATCACGCCGGAGGCGTTCTCCAGGTCGCTGAACACGCCGCCCCCTGCGTTCGGCACGCCGGTCACGTCCATCAAGGCCGACACGTCAAGCCCTCCGCTCACTTCGGCGAACTTCTTGCCGCCGCTGACGGGGTGGCCTGGGTAGGTCAGGTCGCCCTCGACCGCACGATGTCCGCCCCACGGGTTCCCGGCGATCCAGTTGTAGATGCCGCTTGTCGCGGTGTCCGGCGGAGTCTGGCCGCCCACCGGATTGCCGTCCTTGAAGTTCGGGACGATCCGTCCCTCCAGGCCGCCGATCGTCGCCTCGTACGTGACGTACCCACCGAAGCTCTCGTAGCCGATGGGATCGGCAGAAGCCGAGCAAGCGAGCAGTACGGCGAGAGCCGACGCCAGAACGCTGCGTAGCATGAGAAACCCTCCCCAACAGGGTCACGTTGCCGCCGGTCGCAGCCTCTTCTCGCTGGGCGGCAACGCCCCAAGGCGCACAGGCCCGCCCGTCCGCAGCGCATGACAGAGTACCGCACGGCTAACCCCGCGTCCACCAGCCTGTGGTGGGGTGCGGCGCGATTCCGCCCCGTCACTTCACCGGCTTGAGCGCAATCTCGCGGAGGTTCATCACCCCTTCGCCCGTCTTGCTCTTGGCCTTCACGGTCAGCTCGTGTCGGTCGGGCTTGAGGTCGACCGTGCCCAGCTTGTCGGTCTTGAAGGCGGTCCAGCTTCCCGTGGCCTGGACCTTGCCCTGGAGCTTCTGGCCGGCGATCTCGACGGTGTACTGGCTCCCCTCGGAGGCGTCGGGGCACGCGGAGGTGATCTCGACCTCCCACTTCCCGCCCGGCTCGGTGACCCGCACGACCCACGAGACGTGGTCGTGGGCATCGGTCCAGAAGCCGACGCAGTCCTTGTCCTCCTCGTAACGGATGTTGCCGCCGTGCAGGTCGGCGTCGCGGGCGCGAAGGTGATAGACCCGGTCGTTGGTCGGCGCGATGGCTGGCTTGTCGATCTTCACCTCGCCTTCGACCTCCAGGACCACGACCGTATCGATCGGATCGGGGGCCTCTTTCGGCAGCGCGACCGTGGTGCCGGCGTCGCACTGGGTCGTCTTGAGCTTCTGCTCCTTGTCGGCGAGGAGGTAGGCGGCCGTGACCGGGTTGTTCAGTCCTGGGGCGAGGAGTTTGCCGTCCTTCGGCCATTGGAAGACGTGCAGGTAGAGCTTGCCCGGCTTCTGCGTGCAGCGGCCCCAGGCGAGGCGCGGGAAGGGGCTTGCCGAGGTACCGTAGAGGCTCTCGCCATTCGCGTCGAGCCACTTGCCGACCGCCTCGAGCCGCTCGACGCTGGGCTGCGGGATCACGCCTTCGGCCGTGGGGCCGACGTTCAAGAGGAAGTTGCCGCCCTTGGAGACGATGTCCACCAGCTTGTGGATGATGTCCTCCGTCGATTTCCAGTGGTGGTCGTCCTTCTTGAACCCCCAGGTGTTGTTCATGGTCATGCAGGTTTCCCAGTCCCAGCCGGGCATGCCGGTGGCGGGAATCTCCTGCTCGGGCGTGCCGAAGTCGCCGGGCGAGCGCTTGCGCTTGCCCACCCGGTTGTTGACGATCAGCTTGGGCTGAAGCGAGCGGATGTACTTCTCCAGCTCGATCCCCTGCTTCTCGTCCCACTCCTTGATCCACTCGCCATCGAACCACAGGACGCCGATCTCGCCGTAATTGGTGAGAAGCTCCTTCAGCTGGGCCTTCATGTGCGCGACGTACTTGGGGAAGCGGTCGCCCTTGGCGTCGGGATGGTGCCAGTCCATGATCGAGTGGTACCAGCAGATCTTGATGCCCTGCTTGTGGCACTCGTCGGCCAGGGCCTTGAGCACGTCGCGCCGGTAGGGCGTGCCCATGATGTCGTAGTCGGTGTGCTCCGAGTCGAACAGGCAGAAGCCGTCGTGGTGCTTGCTGGTAATGACGATGTACTTCATGCCGGCCCGCTTGGCCAGGCCGACCCACTGCTTGGCGTCGAACTTGACCGGATTGAACTGCTTCTGCAGCGGGGCGTACTCCTCGACCGGGATCTGCGCCCGGTGCATGATCCACTCGCCGATGCCGGGGACCTTCTTGCCCTTCCACTCGCCCGCCGGGATGGCATACAGGCCCCAGTGGATGAACATCCCGAACTTGGCGTCGCGCCACCATTCCATGCGCTGGTCCATCTCCTCCTTGGTCTCGTCGGGCAGGGCCGCGGTGGCGGACCGGACGGCGGGGCCGAGGAGGAGGACGGCTGCGGCGGCGATGAGAATCAGTCCAGAGCAAGGACTCTGCAGGAAGGATCGCACGGCATACACCTCTACTGGAATGGGAGACTGGATCGATAACCGACCTGGCACACCTACTCTTATAGTTCAATCGGGCGGCGAAGGGAAACACGGGCCGATGCGCGTCAGACCCCTTGCCTCGGGCCGCCATGGGGCCAACAATTCCCCCGCCTCAACCGCCCCCGCGTCGGCGGGGCCCAACCGCCCAACCGGGAGACCGACCATGGTGCAGGACCTATCCACCTTACATGGCCTGGCGGGTGACCTGTTCTCGCTGCCCGATTCGCCCGAGGGCTGGGAACGCTTCCGGCTCTCTGACGACCAGGTCGCCTTCTACCGGCGCGAGGGCTTTCTGCCGGGCCTTCAGGTGCTTTCCGACGACCAGGTGGAGGTCCTCCGCGAGGAGCTCCAGGGGCTGTTCGATCCCGACCACCTTGGCCACGAGTTGTTCTACGAGTACCACAGCAACGAATCGACTACGTCTGAAACCGTGCTTTTCCACGCCCTGGGCGCGTGGCGGATCGCGCCCGGCCTGCACGACATCCTCTGGAACCCGGCCTTCACGATGCCGGCCTCGCAGCTTCTGGAGGGTCCCGTGCGGTTCTGGCACGACCAGCTCTTCTGCAAGCCGCCGCATCATGGCGGCGTGGTCGCGTGGCACCAGGACTACTCCTATTGGACCCGCACCCGGCCCATGGCCCACCTGACATGCTGGATCGCCCTGGACGATGCGGACGAGGAGAACGGGTGCCTCCACTACGTGCCGGGCAGCCACGAGTGGCCGCTCCTGCCGATCACCGGTCTGGCCGGCAACATGGACGAGATCCGCACGGTGCTCACGCCCGACCAGGAAGCCCAGTTCGACCGGCGCGTGGCGGTGCCGCTCCGCAAGGGCGAGTGCACCTTCCATCACCCGCTGATGGTGCATGGCTCCTTCGAGAACCGCAGCGACCGGCCGCGCCGGGGCGTGGTGATCAACGTGCTGCGCGACGGCGTCAAGTCCGCGACGGACGCGCCGCTGCTCAAAGGCGTTCCGCCCGTGCCTGAAGGCCAGCCCATGGGCGGGCAGTTCTTCCCGCTGCTGTTCGACCCATCTGCCCTCTCCCTTTGGGAGAGGGGCCGGGGGTGAGGGCATTTGGCACTGTTGCCGCGGTTGAGCCGGTAGACTCCGGCAGTTCCCGCCGCCCTCACCCGGCCGCTCCGCGGCCACCCTTTCCCGCACCGCGAGAGAGGGTGCGCTACTTCGAGCCGTCCTCGGTCGCAGCCGCGGCCGGCTTGGTGCTGAGCTGATCGACCAGCTTGTCGTACACGCCGCCCTTGATCTTGATCGCCGCTCCGGTGGTGGCCATGGCGATGGCGATCAGCAGGATCGCGTTGAACACGATCCGCTTCCAGCCGGTGCCCACCGCGTCGCCGATGTAGCTCCGCTTGTTGTTCATGATGAAGAAGGTGACATACGCGATCGGCAGCATGGAGAAGCAGATCGCCGAAGCCGTCACCGGGAACCAGAAGGGAAGCTGGGTGACCACGCCGAAGATGCCTACCGCGGGGGCCAGTGCGAACAGCCGGAACCGCAATCTCGTGTACTGAAGCCCGAACATCTCGCACAGGGTGAAGCCGCACACGACCATGTGCGTCGAGATCGCCGTACAGGTCATGGCGATCAGTCCCAGGTCGAACACCACGCGGCCGGCGTACACGCCGAGCACGCCGGTCAACGAGCCGGCGGCCTCGACGGGCTTGAGGGCCTCTTGCAGCGCGTCCTCGCCCGTGTAAACGCCGGTCACCCGCATGGCGATGATCACGAGCGAAGTCACGAGGACGAAGGGGAGGAACATCGACATCCCCAGGTCCCAGCGCGATAGCGGCTTGTGGGCCTTGCCCCAACCCTTCGCCAGCAGCGAATAGGGGTAGAGGAAGGTCATGTTGATCCCCACGGCCGCGCCGAGCATGCCCAGCACCAGGGTGACGTGCTTGGGATTGGTGTACTCGGGAATCCCGTACCACCCGATGAACCCCTTCCCCACCTCAACCCAGTCGATCTTGCCGATGCTGCTGACCACCACAATGGCGAACATGAGCACGATCAGGCCGATCACGGTGCGGAGAAACCACTCGTAGATCCTGATCCCCCGGGCACTGCTGCCGTAGCTCCAGACGACCGTCACGTTGATCCCCAGGATGATGCACCCCACGAGCCATCCGAGACCGGCGCCCGTCGGAGTAAAGGGGGTCTTCAGGGCCATGGTCTGCGATTCCTTCGGCTTGGCCTGGTCGGCATCGAGCTGCTTTTTGAGCTCCGCCCAGGCCTCGTCGTCCAGGCCGGTCTGGATGGCGGCCTCATCGCCTCCGGGAAGCTTCGAGCGGACCAGGGCCACGGTCTCGGCGTCGGCCTGGGTCGCGTAGGTCTTGTCGGGGAGCTGGATGAGCGCAACCTCGTTCACGGCGCCGGCCATCCGGCCGAGGTCTCGCATCGCGCCGGCGGCGAGGCCGTACTGCGGGAAGTGCCAGATGATCGAGGAGAGGATCGTCCCCAGCGCCCAAAGGAAGACCAGGGTCTTGCTCATCTCCCGGCCGAACGCCTTATAGGGACGCTCGCCGCTGGTCAGAACCACGTTGCCCAGCGCCGCCAGCATGCACACGCCGAGAAACATGGCCAGGGGCTGCACCCAGAGGAGCTTGTAGCCGAACGAGGCCCCGGCCACGACCGAAGCCGTGGCGCTGCCGGCCCCCAGGGTCATGGCACTTTGGAGCAGCCCGGGCCCGGTGCGCTTGATGTAGCCGAGCGCCCGGGGTACGAAGGGCTTCTGCTCCAACCCCTGCAGTTCCGACACCTCCCGCGCCAGCTTCTCGGGGTCCCATTTGCTGGTCATGGGAAGGCCTTTTTCTTCATCGGCCATGGGCTCGGCTCCTCTCGGCAAGGCTTCGTGGGAATCAGAGGCTGACGGTGCGCCCGCCTGCGCGGGGCGTAAGCCCACAGGGTACTCAGCCTGATGCACCTCCGCAACCGCACGAGCCCACGCGGTTGACCCCCGCTGGTGGCGAGTGTATAAGGGGCCCGATCCTGCCCTCTCCCGCGGTGCGGGAGAGGGTGGCCGCGGAGCGGCCGGGTGAGGGCGGCCAGTGGCCGCAGCGCTCCGATGAAGCCAAAGCACCTGCACGCCCCGCACGCCCTCACCCCCGGCCCCTTTCCCAAACGGAGAGGGGAGAATGACCTTACCCCATCACCACCCACCCCGAAAGCCGGTCCATGTCCACCGATCAAGAAAGCCGCCTGACCGCCACGCAGTGGTTGGTCCTGATTGCCGCCTTTCTGGGCTGGATGTTCGATGGCCTGGAGATGGGCCTGTTTCCCCTCGCGGCACGGCCCGCGCTGCGGGACCTGATGCATCTGCCCACCGAGGGCGCGGTGGCCCAGTGGTACAGCTACCTCGTGGCGCTCTTTCTTGTGGGGGCCGCGGCGGGCGGCCTGGTCTTCGGCTGGCTGGGCGACAAGATCGGCCGCGTGCGCTCCATGGCCCTGAGCATCCTCGCCTACGCGGGGTTCACCGGATGCTGCGCCCTGGCCACCGAGCCCTGGCACCTGGCCGCGTTCCGCTTCCTGGCGGCCCTGGGCATGGGCGGCGAATGGGCCCTGGGCGTGGCCCTGGTCATGGAGTGCTGGCCCGAGAAGCTGAGGCCCATCCTCGCGGGGGTCATCGGCGCGGCGGCCAACTTCGGCTTCCTCTCCATCTCCGTCCTGGGGATCGTCGCCGAAGTGACCGAGACCCAGTGGAGGTGGTTCATGGTCGCCGGTGCCGCGCCGGCGTTGCTGGCGATCTTCGTGATCGCGTTCATCCCCGAGTCGCAGCGGTGGCAGGCCTCGGTCAGCAAGGCGGCCTCCAAGCCGCTCAAAGAGATCTTCACCACCCGCCTGCTCAAGCCCACGCTACTGGGAATCGCCCTGGCCTCGGTGGCCTTCATCGGCACGTGGGGGGCGGTTTCCGCCTTCCTGCCCGTGTGGACCGACCAGCTCGTCGGCGGCGAGCGCGTGTTGCGCCTCGCGGTGACGCTCGACGAGGAGGCCGCCGACGACCTCGCCGCCACGCTCGACGCCCTGCGCGATCCGGTCGCCGTCCGCCTCGAGGCCGGCGGCCAGGCCGCTCGGATCGCAGGCAAGGACGAGGAGGGCCTCCGCCTGCGCAAGGAAATCAGCAGAGACCTGACCTCGAAAGACGCCGACGGCGAGCCGGTCGGACCCGCGCGCTACGAAGTCGCCACGATCCTGACCAACGTGGGCACCCGCTCGGCCGATGACGTGGCGCTTGCGGACCGGCTGCCGCTGGGGCGGATCGAGCCGGCCTCGGTCAAGGTGGTCGTCAACAAGGAGCAGCTCGAGCCGTCCGACGAATCGTCCCCCGGCGAGCTTACGTGGACGCTGAAGGAAGCCGCGACGCCGGACGGGAGCGAGGTGACGGTCCGGTACGATCCGTCCACCGGCGAGCTTGCCTGGCGGATCGGCGACCTGGAGTACAAGGACCCGCGCGCGAAGGCCTGGGCCCAGTGCCTGCTCTCCATCGGGGCGATCATCGGCTGCTTCCTGGGGCCGATGATGGGCCGATCGCTGGGCCGCCGGCCCGCCTACTTCCTTCTGTGCCTGGTCTCGCTAGTGACCTGCCAGTACCTGTTCCGCTTCCTGGGCGAGTTCGACTGGCTGTTCATCACCACGGTCGGCGTCGTGGGACTGGCCACGGCCTCGTTCTACGGCTGGCTGCCGCTCTACCTGCCTGAGCTCTTCCCCACCCGGGTCCGCGCGACCGGCCAGGGGATCGCGTTCAACTCCGGGCGGATTCTCGCGGCCGCGGGGGCCCTGACCACCGGGGAGTTGGTCGGGCTGTTCGGCGGTTACCCGCAGGCCTGCGCCACGATCACCTTCGTTTACGTGATCGGCATGCTGCTGATCTGGGTCTGCCCGGAGACCAAGGGCAAGCCGCTGCCGGAATAGGGATCGGCGGCCCGCGGGCTGTTCTACCCTCGCCCGCGGTGCGGGAGAGGGTGGCCGCGGAGCGGCCGGGTGCGGGCGGCCAGTGGCCGCAGCGGTCCGATGAAGCCAAAGCACCTGCACGCCCCCACACGCCCTCACCCCCGACCCCTCTCCCAGAGGGAGAGGGGAGCTGTTCTACCCTCGCCCGCGGTGCGGGAGAGGGTGGCCGCGGAGCGGCCGGGTGCGGGCGGCCAGTGGCCGCAGCGGTCCGATGAAGCCAAAGCACCTGCACGCCTCCACACGCCCTCACCCCCGACCCCTCTCCCAGAGGGAGAGGGGAGCTGTCCTACCGTCGCCCGCCAAACTGGACTTCTGCCCCCGGTTATGCACAATCTCGTATAGAGAAGGCCCCCGAGCGGCGGACAAGCCGGTCGGCCCAATGTCCCTCCAAGGAGAACCCTCATGTCCACTTCCCGCCCTGCAATCGGATCCGTTCTCGCTGCACTGCTCGGCCTTGCCGTGCTCGTTCCGCTTCGGTCGGCTCCAGGCGCCGAGCCCGCCGACAAGCCGGATGCCAAGCGTGAGAAGAAGTGCGACAAGCAGCCCGAGAAAAAGGACCCGTTCGCCTGGCGCGACCTGTTCGACGGCAAGACCCTCAAGGGCTGGAAGGCCCCCAAGTTTGGCGGCGAGGGCAAGGTCGAGGTCAAGGACGGCGAGATCGTGCTCAACTCAGGGGAGAGCATGACGGGCATCACCTACTCCGGCAAGGTTCCCACGACCAATTTCGAGCTGGAGTGGGAGGCCATGCGCCTGGACGGCTCCGACTTCTTCGCCACGGCGACCTTCCCCGTGGGCAAGGAGCACGTCTCCTTCGTCACCGGCGGATGGGGCGGGACCGTGGTCGGCATCTCGTGCGTCGATTGGTACGACGCGGCCGACAACGCCACGAGCAGCTTCCGCGAGTTCAAGGCCAAGCAGTGGTACACCTTCCGCGCCCGGGTGAGCGACGCCAAGATCGAGGTCTGGGTCGATAAGGACAAGGTCGTGGACCTTCCCCGCAAGAACCACAAGTTCTCGATCCGCGCCGAGTGCGATCTGTGCCGGCCGCTGGGCATCTCCACCTGGTGCACGTCCGGGGCGGTCAGGAAGGTCCGCCTCCGCACGCTCAAGCCCGAGGAGATCCAGGCCGCCGCCAAGAGCGCCGAGGAGATGTGAGAGCCATGCGCGACCTCCGCCACGCGGTGCCCCGTGCTCCGTCTTCCGGACTCCGGGCGGTCTGCCTCCTGCTCGCCGCGGCGATCCTCCTGCACGCGGGCGTCGGCCCGGCCGCGGAGCCCGCCGCTGGGGCAGACCCTCCCGGGAAGGACACCCCTGTGCAAGCCCGAAAGGTCCGCCCCCTGTTCGACGGCAAGTCGCTCCGCGGCTGGGAAGTGCTCAAGGAGTTCGATTTCCGCGACCACGGCAAGATCGAGGTCAGGGATGGCAAGCTGCTTCTGCCCAAGGGCGATCCCTTCACCGGCCTGAAGTGGACCGGCAAGTTTCCGCGCACAGGCTACGAGGTCTCGCTGGAGGCCATGCGGACCGAGGGCGACGACTTCTTCTGCGGGCTGGTCTTCCCGGTAGGCGGAAAGGACTGCTCCCTGGTGATCGGCGGCTGGGGCGGCACGGTGATCGGCCTGTCGAACATCGACGACGAGCCGGCCGTAGAGAACGAGACCTCGGCCGTTGACGACTTCGAGGACAACCGCTGGTATAAGATCCGCCTCCGCGTCACGAAGACCAGGATCGGACTTTGGATCGACAAGAAGCAGGTGGTCGATTTCGCCCACCCCGACCGCAAGCTCACCGTCCGCTGGGAGCAGGAGCCCATGCTGCCGTTCGGCATCTGCACCTGGCGCACGGGCGCGGCCGTGAGGAACTTCGCCGTTCGAGAGCTGGGCGGCGAGAAGGACGAGAAGCAGGGCAAGTGAGTCGCCCTTCGATTTCCAGCGACTGCCCTTCCGAGCCGGGCCGCGTCGGCCCGAAAGGCTTTGAATGGTATTGACCGGGCCGACACGGCCCGGCTTGACCCCGCGTGCGAAGGAGGTATGCGTGTTCCGCTCCCCTCGCGCCGCCGTCCGCACTCCGCCGCGACGGGGCGCCCTCGTGCTGGCCCTGGCCGTGTTCCTTCTCCCCGCGGGCTGCGGCTCCGACCGGCCGGAGACCGTGCCCGTCTCCGGCACCGTGCTGCTCGACGGTCAGCCGCTGAAGGCCCAGGGCACGGTCCGCGTGATCCCCAAGGACGCCCGGCCCGCCACCGGCCAGATCGATCCGGCCACGGGCCGCTTCACACTCACCACCTTCAAACAGGGCGACGGCTGCGTGCCCGGCACGCACACGGCCACGGTCACCGCCCGGGAGACGATCAACGAGACCCAGATGCGCTGGAACGCGCCGGAGAAGTACGGCCAGCCGGGCACCTCGGGGCTGAAGGTCACGATCGAGGGTCCCACGGACGACCTGAAGATCGAGCTTCAGTCGGATCGGGCCCAGCCGGCGATCGAGCGGACCGAGAGCGCCGGGGACCTGGATCCGGCGAGGCTGGACTGAGATGCGGGGCACGCGGGTCCACAAGCAACTTTGAGGAGACGGCCTCGATGCGCTGGCGTGGTCTTCATTTGGCCGGAATCGGCACGCTGCTCGCGGCGGCTTGCGTTGCCGTCGGGTCCTCTCGTGCAGACCCGGGCGACTCGCTCGACTTCGCCGTGGAGCGGACGTTCAACGGCGCCCCGTTCCGCTGCCGCATGGCGCCGGCCGAGGGCAGCCGGGACTATCGCCTCTTTCGGCTGAGCTATCCGTCGCCCGTCAAGACCCCGGTCGAGCAGAACAACACGGTGCCGGCCGAGTATTACGTGCCCGACGGGGCAGGGGACGGTCCCCGCCGCCCCGCCGTGATCGTGCTCCACATCCTCAACGGCAACTACGAGCTGGAGCGGATGCTCTGCGCGGCACTGGCCACGCGGGGCATCCCGGCGGTGATGTTCAAGCTCCCGTACTACGGCGAGCGCGGCCTGCCCGGCGGGCGCGACGAGCTGCTTCGGCGCCCGGCCCTGTTCATCGAGGCCCTGCCGCAAGGGATTCTAGACGCGCGGCGCACGATCGACGTGCTCGCCGCCCGGCCCGAGGTCGATCCGGAGCGGATCGGCGTGGCCGGGATCAGCCTGGGCGGCATCGTAGCCGCCACCGCGGCCGGCAGCGACGCGCGCGTGCATCGCGCCGCCCTGCTGCTGACCGGCGGCGACCTGCTCGCCGTAATCCACCACTGCCGCGAGGCGCGCGACCTGAGCCGCTTCCTCAAGGAGCAAACGCCCGAGGCCCGCGCGCGGCTGGAGAAGGCCGTCGCCGGGGTCGATCCGCTGGCGGCGGCCGAGGGCCTGCGCGAGCGGGCCCGAGCGGGCAGAGTGATGATGGTCAACGCCACCGAGGACGACGTGATCCCCCGGGCGTGCACGGACCGGCTGGCCGCGGCCCTGGGCATGGCGGACGAGGTCGTCTGGCTCGAAGGGCTCGGCCATTACACGGCCATCGCGGCCCTGCCGCAGACGCTCGCCCGCACGGTCGACTTCTTCGCGTTGGATCTGCCCGAAGGCGTCAAAACCCCTGCCGTCGAAAGACCGGCCCCGGGCACGCCCGCCCAGACCTTGGCCACCCTGGTGCAGCAGGCCGCGTCGTTCGTCACGACCGGGCCCAGGGAAGGCCGTTGCCGACTGGCCGACGTGGCGGTGTCGGTGACCGACAAGTCGGGCAAGAAGCACGACGGCCGGCTGCGCGTGGTCCGCGGCCGGGGGCACCGGTTCCGCATCGAGGTCAAGGCCCCGGTCGTGGGCGAGGCCGCGCTGGGACAAGGCGATCGCCCCTGGATAGCCTCGGCCACCAGGGCCTTCGTGGGCGAGGCCGAAGAAGGCGCTGAAAGCGCCGACCCGCTCGCCTTCGCCGATCCGAAGCGCGTGGCGCGGCTGAAGACCGTGGCCGCGGGCTTCTCGGGGCTGTTGCTCGTGCCGGGAATGCTCGAGCAGGCCCTGGAGATCGCCGACGACACCAGGCCGGACGGCCCGCCCGCGGTGCGCGTGACGCTCCGGGACAAGAAGCGGGACTGGATTCGCCTGGTGCTGGTGCCGGATCGCTCGCGCCCGGCCAGCGCGACCTTCGACGTCGACGGCGTGCGCGGCGAGGTCACGTTCCACGCCTGGCAGCCTGACACGGTGGCCCCCGAGGGGCTGTTCGCCCCGCCGGTCGACAAGACCCGGCGCGAGGTGGATGCGGCCGACCTGCGCCGCATTTTCTCGGCGATGTTCGACTTCCTCATGGAGATGACGGAATGACCGCGCGCAGCCGCGCCGTGGCCCTGGGCCTGCTCCTCGCACTGGCAGCACGGACGATCACCGCCGCCGACGCTCCGCGGCCCGAGATCGTCGCCCGCGACCCGGCCGGGCACGGGCTGCTCTGCCGGCTGGAGGGCAAGACGGTCCTTCTCGTCCACGGCACGCCCGCCCAGATGGGCGCCGCCCACGGCACGCTCCTTGAAGACAAGGCCAGAGTGCTTACGGCCCGCGCGCTGTACCTGGTGGGCGGGATCGACACGATCCACGGCGACCGCTGGTTCCTCGACCGCATGGAGGAGATCCATCGCCGCACCGCGCCCCACATCCCTCCGCGGTTCTTCGCGGAGATCGACGCCGCGGCCCGCGCGGCCGGACTCTCCAAGCGCGACGGGCGCCTTGCCAACCTGTTTCCGGAGCGGTTCCACTGCAGCGGCGTGGCCGTGCGCGGCAAGGCCTCGGCCGACGGCCGCGTCTATCACGCGCGCGTGCTCGACTACATGCGCGACATCAACCTCCAGGGCGCCGCGGCGGTCCAGGTCTTCATGCCCGACGCGCACTACGACTGGATCAGCCTCGGCTACGCCGGGTTCATCGGCACGGTCACGGCCATGAACGAGAAAGGCCTGGCCGTGGGCGAGATGGGCGGGCGCGGCGAGGGCGACTGGGACGGCATGCCCATGAGCCTCCTGTTGCGCGACATCATGGAGCGGGCTAGCACCGTGGACAAGGCCCTGGAGATCCTCCGCACCTCGCCGAGGACCTGCGAGTACTACTACGTCTTCAGCGACAAAGCGAAGAACATGGCGGCTGTGCGGGCCACCCCCGAGGAGCTGACGGTCCTCCGTCCCGGCGAGCAGCACGAGATGCTCCCCTTCGTGCCCGAGGACACGGTGTTGATCTCGGCCGAGGACCGGGCCAGGCACCTCAGTCAGCGGCTCCAGAAACACTACGGCAGGATCGACGCGCGCGTGATGATGGAGATCATCAAGCGGCCCGTGGCCATGAGCTCGAATCTCCACGACGCGGTCTTCGTGCCCGAGAGCCTCGACATGTGGTGCGCCGACGCGGGCAAGCACACGCTCGCCTGCGACGAGCCCTACGTCCGCTGCAACCTGGCCGAGCTGGTGCGGTTCTACAAGGACCGGCTGGAGGAGCGCTGACGGCCTGGGAACGAGTGAAGTCATCCCACGCGCACTTCCCACACGCCCGGCTCGGCTTCCTCCGCGGCGATCTCCACGTCGAGAAACCGGCGGATGACCTCGACGTTCGTACGCGTGTGCAGCGTGGGCTCGAGGGTGCGATACCGCCCGCCGCCGGCCAGGGCCAGGGGAATGAGAAGCTGATCGGCCAGGTGCTCGCCCACCGGCACGCCGGCGTCGAGCCACTTCCGCGCTTTTATGGCCGCTCGGGCGGCGACCTTCTCGGCCGGTACGCGGATCTCGCCGAAGCCCGTGAACAGCTCGGTCGCGTGCTCGCACTCCGCCAGCAGCGTCACGTAGTTGCCCGGGCTGTGGGAGTCGACGGACTCGATGGAGATGCACTTGGCCTCCCAGCCCAGCTTGCGGCGGGCCGTGTCGGCCTCGCGCCGGCCGATGTGCTCGGGCAGGTTGGCCACCACGGCACGGATGCGGCGGCTCACGACGCGTCCGCGCTCGACGAGCTCCAGGCGCCGCATGGCCTGCGCCGGCGCGATCCGCGCTGCGATCCGTCCCCCGCCGGCCGGATAGAACCCGTGACGCACGAGGCTCAACTCGACCTCCGGCCCCATCCTCGCCACCAGCGGCAGGAACACCCGCTGGAGGAAATCGACCGGCGGGGCCATGGGGTTGTGCGTCCCGCCTTCGATCACCAAGCACGACGGCGCCGAGGCGATCATCAACGGCGGCAGCACGGTCTGAAGCACGAGCGTGGTGCTCCCGGCCGTGCCGATGTCGAAGTGGTACTCCCCGGGCTGCACCCGGCCGGGCGTGAACGAAAGCCAGCGGGCGCCCACGGCCGCGCCCTTCACTTCGGCACTTCCCACCTCGGCAGCGGCCTTCACCGCGGTGAGGTGCTGGGGGCGCAGGCCCGGCTGCTTGCGGTTGGCACGGATGTTCTCGATCAGCAGCGGCTCGCCGGTCGCCAGGGAGAGCCCCAGCGACGTGCGAAGGATCTGGCCGCCCCCCTCGCCCAGCGATCCGTCGATGAGGATGCTCATGGAGCTTTCGCGTCCAGCGTGCCTTCCGCGTCTTCGGCGCGCGCCGCGTCCCGGACAGCCCTAGCTGTCTCGTGCGACTCGATCTTCGCCTGGGCGTCGGCGATGGCCGCCTGAGTGGCGAACACCTCGGGATCGACCTCGTAGGCGATCGGCTTGACCGCGCCGTCGGCGTACAGCACGTTGCAGACGCCCGGGTGGAGGCCGCCGAACTGGCGCCCGGGGCCCACGTACGGCTTCTCGTCCACCTCGATCCCGCGCACGGTCGGCGGCCCGCCGGCCATCCACGGTCCGTTATCCAGCCCGGTCTCCACCAGCAGGAACGTGGCGCCGCGCCCGTCCTTGATCTCGTCGAAAGACGTCTGGCGGTCGTAGCCCCAGATGCCGGCGTCGGCACGGTCCGCAGGCAGTAGGGGGGCGTCGCGCCCGATGCCCGCCATCCCCAGGTACGAATTGGCGTCCTGACGCTCCGGATCGTCGTAGAGCGGGTTGCCCGGACAACGCGACAGGGTCAGCGCCACGACCTCCTCGTCCTCCGGCGAGTCGCTCGCCGAGCGAGCGACCCGCACGGGGCGCTGCCCGGGGCCGTCCCAGGGGCCGGCTCGATCGACGCGGAGCACGGTCTGTGGCATCACGTAGGGCCAAACGGCCAGGTACCAGCTCCATCGGCGCTTGGGCGCCAGGTCGGGGTCACCGATCGTGCCGGGCGGGAAGCGATCGGCATGGGCGGTCGCGTAGTCCCGCAGCCCCACCCCGAGCTGACGGAGATGGTTCGTGCACGTGCGGTCGCGGGCGGAGAGCCGCGCGCGATGGATCCACGCCACCGCCGCCAGCAGCAGCACGACCACGACCACCCCGATCACGGCCACCTCGACGCACGTCACGCCCCGCCTGTCAAGCGCCCGGCTGCCGGGCGCGGTATTCCTCGCGAAGCACTCCATAGATCACCACGTCCTCGAAGCGTCCCCACTTCTGGGCGTGCTGGCGAAGGTAGCCCTCGCGCTGCATGCCCAGTTTCTCCAACACGCGTCCCGAGGCCGGATTGCGGGCCAAGTGATGGGCCACAATGCGGTTCAGGCCCAGGACCTCGAACCCGTACCGAAGCATTTCCTGTGCCGCTTCGGTGCCATACCCCTTGCCCCAGTAGGCCTTGCCGATCCAGTAACCGATTTCGCCCCGGCGGGCCTCTTCCGTGATCCCCAGGCCGATCGCGCCGATCAACGGCGCTCCCTCAGCGAGGAGGATCGCCAGTTGCAGGTTCTTCTTCTCCTGGAAGTCGCGGGCGTGGCTGGCGATCCAGGCCTCGGCCTCCCCCTTGGGATAGGGATGAGGAATTCGCAGCGTGGTCGAGGCTATGTCGCGATCTCCGGCAAGTCGCTGCACCTCGACCGCGTCCGCAATCGCAAAGGGGCGCAACATGAGTCGCTCGGTCAGGAGCGTGGGGCGGATCATGCTCCATCCAGGCGCAGCAGATACGCGTGATCGCAACGGGGCGACATCCGCTCGATCTCGACCGGCGTGAACCCCGCACTGCGGTAAAGCTGCACCGCCTCAATCAACACCGTATTGGTCTGCAGCACGATCTCCCGGTATCCCAGGCGCCGCGCGGCGGCGAGCATGCGGCCAAGGAGCGTCCGCCCGATGCCGCGGCCGCGATACTCCTTGGCCAGGTACATCTTCCGGAGCTCGGCCCGCTGGTCCGACAGACGCATCAAACCCGCGCTTCCGACAATCCTGCCATCGGGCAGCTCGACGACTTCGAAATCGCCGCCCCGGGCGAAGTAGCAGTTCTCCAGGTCCGCCAGGTCGGCGTCCGTGCCGGCGGGGTCGGGACAAAGGCCGTATTCCTCAAGGGCCGTGAAGATCACCTGCCGCACGGCCGCGATGTCGGCATTGGTGGCCCTTCGGATCGCATATTCGATCGTGTCTTCCAAGGCAGGTTCGGGCATTGCGTCCATGGGCTGGCGGTGGGCCCCATGCATCAAACCAACTTGAATCGTACCCCGTTGGCAGGGTTTTGCAAGGGTCGGCGGCTGCTGCCGTCCCGTGTCGCGCCGCGGAGGGATTTGTTGCACGCTTGGGAACGGGGTATCATGCGTGGGGGCGGGGGCGTGCCGTGGTTGTGCGACAGCGCCGGGGCCCGGCGGGTTCGGGCTGGCCCAGCCCCACGACGGCGGACCGCGCGCGTTTCCCGCCGCGGCGCGCGGATGCCCAAGGAGCCGGGTCCGATCCGACTGGAGTAGAGACTCGATGGACATGGACTCCCTGCAAGGCCATTTCCTGGTGGCCTCCTCCCACCTCCGCGACCCGAACTTCGTGGGCACGGTCGTGCTGATGGTGCGTCACGACGAGGACGGCGCCTTGGGCGTGGTGCTCAATCGCCCGGCCGACAAGTCGCTGCCGGACCTCTGGGAGTCGGTCAGCGATCTGCCTTGCCCCAACGATCAGAGGGTCCACCTGGGCGGCCCCGTGCCCGGCCCTCTGATGGCCATCCACACCCGCGAGAGCCTGGCGGACTCGGAAGTCTGCGAGGGTATTTACTTCTGCGCCGAGAAGGACAAGCTCGAAGCCCTCATCAGCCAGCCGCAGGAGCGGATGCGGGTGTTCGTGGGCCACTCCGGCTGGGCCGGCGGCCAGCTCGAAGGCGAGCTCCGCGAGGGCGCGTGGCTCACGGCGCCGGCGACCCTCGACCTGGTCTTCTGCCAGGACCACGACCTTTGGCAGCGGGTTACCCGGCAGATCGGCAAGTCCTTGATCATGGACGTGGTCCGGCCCAAGCACCTGCCGGACGATCCCTCGATGAACTGACCACCCACGGCGGCCCGAGGTTGACTCGGCGCGGGCCTCGGGCATCGATCGCGCCCCCCGCGTGGCCTTTGCGGGGCCGAGCGGCCCTGCTCGCCTCCGCCGCAGCATCCGGCACACCAGGCTCTTGCGTACAGGTCGAACGCGGCGGAGCTTCCCCGATGTGGTGGAAACGTGCCCTCCGCAAGGAGGCGCTCGCGCAGGGCGAAGGAGGCGGCCTTTTGAGCGAATCCCGGCCGAACAGGCCCGGACGCGCGGACTGGGTGGCAAAGCATTCAAGAATGACATAAAAACGTAAAGAGACTTCGCACTCCCGGTGCGGAGGACCTTGTCGGGCGGGCAACGGGCCCGCAAGCCGAGGCACGACCGTCGCGTGGTGGACCGCCCGCCCCGCGATGGCCGTGCCTCGCTTCGTTTGGTGACAATACCAACGCGACCTGACAAAAAACGGGCATCGGGTCATTTCTGGTGCAAAGCAGCTCCAGTCGCGACCGATTTGCAGTTTTGTCAAGCATTTCTCGCAACAAAGATGACCGCGACCGCTATGAACGATTCCCCTCGCCTTCTCCTGGTCGATGACGACGACACGCTCCGCGAGGCGACCGCGGCTCTGCTGTGCGAGGCGGGCTTCCCCTGCGACATGGCGCCCGATTGTGCGGCCGCCCACCGAGCGCTGGCGTCCCGGGAATACCGGCTGCTGATCTCCGACGTGCATCTGCCCGGCAACGACGACCTCCAGCTCGTTCAGAACGTTCAGCGGGACCATCCAGGCCTGCCCGTGATCCTCATCAGCGGGCGCCCGACGCTCGAGACGGCCCTGCGCGCGGTCCAACTCCCGGTGGTCGCGTATCTCGTCAAGCCGTTTTCGCCCCAGGAGTTGATCGATAGCGTGGCCCGTATCTGGCATCGGGCCAGCGCGTGCCGCACGGTGCACCGGACCCGCGCGAACCTGCTCCAGTGGCACGAGGAGCTGCGGCCCTCCGAGCCGCTTCTCCGCGTCTGGCCGGAAGACGGGACCGTGGAGCCGGTTCGGCACTTCCTCGCCGGGGCGATGCAGCAGGTGTACGATTCGATACGCGACCTGTGCGCGGTGATCGACGCCGCGACCAGCGACTGCTCCGACGCGCAGCAGAGCGAGCTGCTCGCCCGGGCCCGTCTGAAGTCGATGGAATCGCTCTGCCGCGAGGCCGTCGCCGTGCTGGAGGAGACGAAGCGGGCCTTCAAGTCCAAGCGGATCGCCCAGTTGCGACGCAAGCTCGAATCGGCGATCGACTGGTGCGAACCGGGTAGCGACGAATCCGAAAAAAATCGTCCGCGGCCGGGAGACTGCCCGGAATCGTAAGCTACATTCTCTTAAACGACGCCGCACACCCGGTGCGGCGGACCTTGCCGGGCGGGCCAAGTGACCCGCAAGTCGAGGCACGACCGAGCCGCGATCTGCACCCGACAGATCGCCTCGGCCGTGCCTCTTTTTGTTTTCTTGGCCTCCCGCAAGGCTCCTGCCCCCACCCCCCCTGCCCCTGC
>CAYSUS010000115.1:658-21402 GCA_964434165.1 uncultured Pirellulales bacterium | reverse complement strand
CGACCCCGCAGTTTATCTGAGCACCGCCGGGGCAATTTATCTGAGCATCAACGGTCAAGCAGCACAAAGGGCGTCAGGGCGATGCAACATAGGCAGGGTGAGAATAATACGAGCATGATCCATCCCCAAACAGGCAGCTTCCACTTCCGTCTCTGGCTTCGGGTCCCCACCGTGTTGGTTTGTCTTGGCGTCGTGTCAACGACGGGCAAGCCCTGTCCGATAACCGGAGGCGTGACGGGTTGCACGGTCGCAAGCTGAGGCATAGTCACCTGTCCCTGGCAGTGCGGACACGCCACGGCCTGCCCGGCCAAGGAAGGATCAAGAGAGATGCTACCGCGACAATGCGGACAAGAGATAGTTGGCATGGCATAGCCTCCCAAGGTTTGGCCGGGATGCTCGCCAAACAAAAGAGGGAGCACGCCGGCATGTACTCCGGGCAGGCCCTTCGACAGGCCATTCAGGCATACAACGTCCGGCGGCTCCCATATCGGGAGCCGTCCAGAACGTCGGCCTGTGGGTAAATGTCGAAGGTTTGCCCGGACGACGACTCTGAGTCAGCTAATCATCAAATTGTCGAATCCCCTGCAGTATACTCCCTCGCACGGGTAGTGGGAAGCCCACGCGGGGCCCTTTGGGGCCCCGTAGCAGAAAAACACAGGAGGGCCGACCCCCTCCGCCCGGCTCAATGTTTGGAGGGTGCCGACTCATCCTGCTACCGCAACTGTGGATAATAGGTCAGTGGGGAGAACATCCGACCCAACAAACCTATGATGCGGTAAATCAGCCCCGCCCCTATGTTGTCGGACCGTAAGGGCGAACGATACTGTTCATGGTATCTCTAGTGTGTGTAGGTAGTGGCAGGGAGTCAGGCCGAAACTCCACACGATTGGAGTCAGCCTTCCTGTTTCTTCCTCAACCAAATCCTGTACGACTTGATGTCCTTTTCTAATTGAGACAGGGGTACGTCCTTTAGCTTTGGTTTGTCGGCCCTGCCCTTCTGGTTTTCTTCCCAGTCCTGCAAAAACTCCAGGGCCTCAGCTTCCGACAAGCAGCGTAGCAAGTTATCCGGGGCCGTTGTGCAAGCTTGTTGCGGATTGTCGAGCACTTGCACGGTCTTGATTGCCAGCTTCCAACCCTTCGGCCCGTAGCTTGAATTCATACGCTTTTGCAGGCGTTCGTTTGCTTGTTCGCGGGTCGAGGCGTAAACCAGTACATGGCGTTCAGGCTCGCAGCGGAAATGCCAGAACGACTTGAACACGGTAGTTTGGGAGAGCAACCCCTGTAGCTCCGTGATTCGTAGCTGATGCTCGGCAATCTCGCTCAAAATCTCGTTTCGGTTTAGCTTGTCAGTTGCGGTAGACATGATTTCTCCGTGTGCTGGGGGAAATGTCAACGATTCGTACTTGTTGAGGGTCGGCTCCGAAGCTCGCTACATGCTGAAACAAGAGCTTCCTCGCGTGCCTCCCGTCGATAGCCCACAGGCAGACTTCGGTGAACTCTCGTTGGCCCAGAAGCCTGTAGCGAATGTAGTAGGGTCTCATGCGGGGCCGACCAAGGTATCAGTGAGTAGCTTAATGCGGGCAGTCTTGTTGTCGGGTAGCTGAAGCAAAAGCACCGTACCGGCTTTCAGCTTCACAGATTTGCCGGTTGGCTCGGTTGCTTTCTTCGGTCTGCCGGTTCGGCTGGGCCCGGCTCGCTGGGGTGGCTTGCCCTGAGTGCGGTTCATCGCCTCCGTACCGCTCATCGACTTCTGCACGTCGGCAAACGGGAAGGCGGGTAAACCGTCGAAGCACTGGTTGGGATCGTTCATCGTTTCTTACCCTTGCTCTTGCGAGTCTTTCGGGGTTTGGTCTGTTTCAACGTCAACGGCTTTTGTTTTTGGTTGGCGGGTGGGTACTTGCGGCCCCACATTTCCTTGCATGGCATCGGACTAACTCCACGGGCAACGATCCGGGTCGGTTGGTTCTGGTTGGGCTACCGACGGTTCGGCCATTGTCTCGGCTGCCGACTTCCGACCCGGCCTCAGTCGGATCGGGTTGGGGTATTGGTCGAAGTAATCGGCCAGCCGTTGCAGCGTATCCAGAGTCGGATTGCCGTTGCTGGTCTTCATCTTGTAAAGGTGCGACGTAGCGAGCCCGGTTGCGTCGGCTGCATGTGCTCGTCGACGTGACTTGCAGCCGTTCGCGGATCGTCGCCACCGCGTCGGCTAGTTGCTCTGCAAGCATAGCGGGAACGCCCCCTCCAAAATCGCGTTCTCATCGTCAATCAGTTCTGCCGACTTTTCGACTTCCTGAGTCTCGGCAGCGATGAACGGAAAGAACTCATCAAGAATTGCGAGATCGTCCACGTCGGCAGACTTCGATACGGCGATACCGTCCAGTTCTCCGAAGCCGACAAGCAAACCGTCAGCATTGCAAACGGGGACTAGCTCGGATGCCGACTTGATTACGTCTGCTTTCGCAGGCCGACCCCGAAACGCTTGAAGCTGTTCCAAGGTGGGGACAAGTGGTGCGGAACAGTTGGTCATGGTTCGGTATCCTCCGTAGGGGGCGGGATTCGGTTTTTCACGGCGTAGGACAGTAGCTCTACCGCCTCACTCAAAGCCGAGTTGAGTTTGGCTTGTGCTTGGATCAATTCAAGGAGGGCTTTGCATGTGAACTCGATAGCGTTCGGTTTCGGGACGAACTGAATCAGCTTGTTGTTTTTCAGGTTGGGGAGAGTCGCCGGACCGAAGCCGATGCAATGCTTTAGCTTCCCACCCTCCGGCAGGTATTCCCCGGCTTTGGCCATCGCCTCATCGGAATCGGATGCGATGAGCCAGCAAGCGGCGGGCTTGTTGTCGATAACGGCGGTGACTGAGTACAGGTACACGGCACTAGCTCCAGGGGAACACGGATTCCAAGCACCGATTCGGGTCTGCCCCATCGCCCGACCCGACAACGGGCAACTGCTCGGCACGTTCAATGCCAGGGTTCGGGGTATGGCTCACAATCGCCCGTACCAGGGAGGCCGACTTGACTAACTCGACCCGCCCTTGCTCAACGGCTTGTCCGACCGATTGGATGATTGCGGGAAGCCTGCGAACCAACTCTTCAGCCGGGAGGCGGGCGGGCAGACCGCAGAGCTTGCGGAGTGCGGGCGGGATTGAGATTGCAGTCATAGGGCACCAAGCAGTGATAGTGTACAAATGGCAACTATACTGTTTGGCAACCGCTACGCTGCGGCTACTGGGGGTGGCTTGCCCCGATTCGGCCCCAAATTTGATATGAAATTTGATATTGGGGGCAACGAATATGCTTTATGTTACACAATTCCGGCGATCTTGTCAATTGGTCTCACGCTCTTTTAATCCGTAGGTCCAGGGTTCAAGTCCCTGCAGCCTCACTTCTTCTTCGGTGTCCCGCCCGCGTCTCCTCTCCTTGGGTCCTCTCCCGGGCTCTCTTCGCCCGGCCTTATGTCCCGCTGTTTCCGCTGCCGGGCGAAGCGGAGGGTTAGAAATGCGTTAGCCGAGGCCTCGGGCCTTCCCGATGCGTACAATTTTCGCAGTTGCGGTTGTGAAAAATAACCCCCGTTAGTCAGGAGCGTCGGAATGAGCGAGGTCCAGAAGGATGCCGGGCTGGAGGCGACCGAGAACCAGGACGTGCCGAACGAGGCGGACGATGCCGCCGTCGGGCAAGCGACTTCCAGGCCAAGTTGCTGCGTGGCGCGGCGCAAGGGGATGGTGTTTCTTGCCGCCGGGCTGTTCGGGGTGGCCGGGTGGGCCTTCTACAGCGACCGGGACTACTGGCAGGGCGTCATCAAGACGGGAAGCTTCGCGCCGAACTGCACGGGCTGCGGCGACTTGACCGCCCGAGACGGCAAGCCGCACTGTTCCGGATCGAGTTGCGGCTACAAGCCGTGCCGCGGCGAGCCGTCCGCGCAGGTCGCTGCCCAGCGGGCCGGTGGGCACTCGGGCTGCTGCGGACTGAAGCCCGAGGTGCTGGCGCGGATGACCGCGGAGCAGAAAGGGAGAGCGGGTGAGGCCAAGACAGGCGATTCGGCGGAGCCGACCGAGCCCGTTCAAGGCAGGCGGAACGCCGGCAAGCACTCGAGCGGGGTGGACCTCGATCGCGTGATGGCCGAGGCGTTTCCCAGCGATTCCAGCGAGTGACCAGCCGGAGGCTTCGCGGGTTCCCGCTGGACCGCGAGCTAACGCGACAGGTCGAACCCCAGCCCCGCCTGGTCGCGCGGGTAGAGGATGCCGTTCTGGAGATGCACCGCGCCTTCGGCCGGGTCGTTCAGCAGGTCGATATGCCCGTCCAGGTCGGCGTACGCCACGTTGGGGCTGGCCAGGGCGAAGTGCAGGGCGGCGGCGATCCCCAGGGCCGATTCATCGACGCAGCCCACCATGACCTTCAAACGGGCGGCGCGGGCGACCGCCGTGATCTGCAGTCCCTCGGCCACGCCGCCGACCTTCATGAGCTTGACGTTGAGCATGTCGGTCACGTCGTCGCTGGCCAGGCGGAACGCGTCGCGGAGCGTGGCGAGGCTTTCGTCGGCCATGGTGGGAAGCGCCCCCTGGCGCGTGACCTGGGCCAGGGCGTCGAACTTGCCCTGGATCGTGGGCTGTTCCAGGAGCTCGAGCCGTGCCGGGAGGGTCTCGTCGATGAAGGCCAGCGCCTGTTCCACGGTGTAGCCCTGGTTGGCGTCGAACCGCAGCCCCACCGCCTCGCGCACGCGGAGGACGCGCTGGGCATCCAGCCCGGCGTCGAGGCCGCCCTTGAGCTTCAGGGCCTGAAAACCGCGGCCGACCCATTCCAGGGCCTGGCGCACCGTCTCTTCCTCGCTGAGGATGCCGATCGTGACGCTCGTCTTGATCGACGAGCGGTAGCCGCCCAGCAGCTTCCAGATCGGCAGGTCGCACTTCTTGGCCAGGATGTCGAGCAGTGCCATGTCCACCGCGGCCATCACCGAAGGCTTGTCTTCCAGGGCCGGCCGAAGCTGGTCGAGCAGAAGCGCCGCGCGGAGCGGATCGGCGCCCTTCACTCGCGGCTCGACCGTCTTCTGGAGCGCGTGCAGGGCCTCCTCCGCCGTCTCGCCCGTGACCTGGTCGTCCGGGGCGGCGCATCCGCAGCCCACGAACCGCCGGTCGGTGACCAGGCGGACGAACACGTTGGTCGTCGATTCCAGCGTGTCGTAGGCGGCCATATACGGCTTGCCGAGCCGCATGGTGACGGGCCAGACCTCGACGCGTTCGATCTTCACGGCCGACTCGTTTCGCCGAGAGAAGTGCCGCCGGGAGCCAAGAAAGGAAAACGGACCACGCAGCGTCGTGGCCCGCCTTCCCCTACAGCGAATCCAGAACCGAAACACACGATTCTACCCGTGATTATAGCAGCCCCGCCGCAACGTCAAGGGCGTATTTACCTCGGCAGGGGGGATTGGACGCGCTTGACCGCGTCGCAATCCGATCGCTATCCTCGATGGTCCGTTTCGCCCCCTGCCAACCGTGTCCTTGGGGGGGTCTTGCTGCGCTTGCAAGATCTTGCCGTTGAGCACTCCCAGGTTTTCCATTGAGCTGGCCAGGCCGTCGGACGACGACGATCTTCGGGCGCTGGCGGCCGAGGAGGGTGCTCGGACCGCCTGCCGTTGGTCCGTGCGGCTGGAGCCGAGCTTCCTGGAGGCCGTGCGCGTCCAGGGTCCGTTCACCCAGGTCGGGGTGGTCCGCGACTCGCAGGCGGGCCGCGCCGTGGGCTGCGGCACGCGCGCGGTGCGATCGGCCTACGTGAACGGCGTGGCCACGAATCTGGGCTACCTCGGCGCGCTCCGGCTGGCCCCCGAGGCCCGCGGCGGCACGCTTCTGGCCCAGGGGTATCGAACTTTCCATCGCCTGCATCGCGACCGCCGGGCGCTGCTCTACTTGACCACCATCCCCGAGGAGAACCGCGAGGCTCGCGCCCTGTTGACCAGCGGGCGGGCCGGGCTGCCGCGATACGACGACCTGGGTGGCTACCGCACGTTTTTCCTACACGTGGGTCGGGCGCCGCCCCGCGGCGCGGCCGTCTCGGTCGCCCCGGCGCATCGCTCGCAGATCGGAGCGCTGGAGGATTGCCTGCATCGCGGCGGTAGGAGAAGGCAGTTCTACCCCTGCCTGCTCGCGCACGAGCTGCTGTCCGGCGCCGCGCACCTGCAAGGGCTGCGCGTGGAGGACTTCTTCCTTGCCAGCAACGGGACTCGGGTCGTCGGCGCGGCGGCCCTGTGGGACCAGACGGGCCTGCGGCAGCTCGTGGCGTCGGGCGGCCGCCGGTCGGGTAGCGCGGCCCGGCTCGTGCGAGGGCTGTGGTCGAAGCTGCGCGGCAACAGCCCCGTGCCGGCCCCAGGCAGCGCGGTGCGCTATGCGTTCGTGAGCTTCGTCTGCGTTGACGAAGACGATCCGACCGTACTGCGGGCGATCCTTGGGGAGATGCTCCGCGCGGCCAGCGAGCGCGGGATGCGGCGTCTGCTCCTCGGACTGCACGAGCAGGACCCGCTATGGCGCGAGGTCATGCGGTTGCCCCACGACGCCCACTCGAGCCGCCTTTACGTCGTGTATTGGGAGGACGGCGCGGAGTTCCGCGACGCCCTGGATGACCGGACCCCGTGGCTGGAACTGGCGATCTCGTAGCGGGTTTGCCCAGGACGGCCCCAAATCGCAGCCGCGCGAATCGATTGCTGACGGAACTCTAGCGAAACGCTAATCGTAACAGCATTGTACGCTTAGGGTTGTGTTGATAATTTAAGCGTGGGGAGAGTGAGCAGGGCCGTCCTGGAAGTCTTCTCTTGAAGGGACGCAAGCTGGCTTGTGTCAACCCGATGCCCCCCGCTACCTAGCCGACACGCTGAGCCGGCAGCAACCGACTCCCCAACCAAAAGCCGCCGGACCCTGCCGGCGGCTTTTCCTGTTTTCTTGGCGAGCGGGTTGTGCCGACGCGCGCCCGTGGGCGCAACACGCCCAGGGCGTTCTCTGGAAGCACTGGCCAGCGGCGGGACGCCTCAGGCCGCCACGCGGAGCGGCTCGCTTTCTTCCAGCAGATTGATCGTGCGAAGCATGCCCCCCTCGGCGTCGTAGAACTGCACGATCCCGATCTCCACGAGCCACATGGCCATCATCCCGTCCACGCGGTAGGAGCGGGCCATGTAACGGCCTTCCTCGATAAGGATCGTCTCATCCAGACCCTCCAGGGCGTACACGTCCACGCCGAGGGATTCCATGACACGTTCCACGACTTCGCGGACTTCATGTGGGTGAGGGCTGAGCCTCATGGGGCAACCTCCTGTTGCTTCCGGTGGCATCCTGCCAGTTCCCGAGAGAGGGGCAGTTTACAGCGCGGCCGTCTCGGGCAACAAGGCGGATTTCGGCCCCAGTCTAAGCATCGGCCGGAGACCTCGGGATGTTTGTTACAGACCGGACCGCGTGTCGGCCCTTGCGCAGCGGTTCCGACCGGCGCAACCGTCGCGGCCGAACCAGGCCGCACCACCGTCGCCCAGACGCCTGATTGACCCTCGGCGCTACCCCACTAGAATGGTGGAGGCGAGGGTGAGAGGAGCCGGCATGCTGGTCGTAACCCGCAAGGCGAGCGAGGCCGTCGTCATCGGCGAGGACGTCGTGGTGACCGTCGTCTCCGTGCGGGGCGACAAGGTGCGGCTGGGGATCGACGCGCCCCCAAGCGTCTCGATTCAGCGCGCGGAGACGCGCGATGCCAGAACGGGGGCCGAGAAGCGCGAGTAGCGGGGGGCGCTCGCTCTCCACCTGCGCGTGGCCTCCGTCCGTCACGACCCGACGCGTTCAGGATGGCGCGGAGCGGATCGTGACGGACGAGAGACGGCCGGGAGGATACGGGGGGCGGCGGGGTTGCCGCGAGGGAGGGCGCGCCGCGGGGCGTTAGTTCATGGGCACGTAGCTTCCGGGGCCCGGGGTGGCGGGGGCGGTCGCGGGCGCGCCGGTGCAGGGTGCACACGCACCAGGCTGGGTGACCATCGGAGCGCACGGATCGCAGATCACGGTTTCCGGTTCCGGGTCGAGGAACGTTCCGCGAAACCACGTTCGGCAGCTCCGGCATCCTGCGGTGGCCGTCACGAGGGCCACCAGAACCGTCAGAGCCATTAGCCTCTTCATATCGCTTATCTCCCATCCATCCAGTCAGGGTCCCATCGCATGAGTCGTCCAACGATGCAACTCTACAACACGCTGGACGAGGTGCAAACGCAGCCGATGAATTTTTTCACCAGTTGTCCCATTTTTTCACCGCACGGGTGTTTAGAAAGGGCTACACTGGGAGAGACACGCGGCGCGTCTTGCGGGCGCCGCCCTGCCGTCGCTTGAACGACACCGCCGATGAAGACCCCCGTGCCAGGACCTGCTCGTGAAGCGCCCGAGTGCCCCGCGGCCGTCACGGCCCGGCGCGGCGCGGCGCGGCTTCTCGCGGCGGTCGTCCCGGCGATCGGCTGGTCGCTTGCCTGCCTCGCCCCGTCCTGCGCGGCGGACGGCGGCGGCCCGGACGTGTGGCTCGTCAGCACCAGGACCGTGCCGGCCTGCGCCTCGCCGGAGCAGGCCGCAGGGCATTTCTACTACTGGCGCCTGGCGCCCGACCGGACCTGGCAACCCGCGGAGAGATCGGACCTCCTGGACGGAGGCGCCCCGTTGCCGACCACCTTCTACATCCACGGCAACCGGGCGGATCCGCAGAGCGCCGTGCGCCAGGGGTGGGTCGTTTACCGGTGCTTGAGGTCGCGCGCGGGCGAGCGTCCGTTCCGGTTCGTCATCTGGTCCTGGCCCGCCGAAAGGACGCATCGCCGTATGCTCGTCGATCTGCGCGTGAAGGCCGCGCGGAGCGACGTGCAGGCCCAGTACGTCGCCTGGCTCGTCAGCCGGATGCCAGCCGAAGCCCCCGTCAACATGGTGGGTTACAGCTATGGGGCCCGCGTCATCACCGGCGCCCTGGAGATGCTGGGCGGCGGCGAGGTGGCGGGCCGGCGCCTCGACGCTGCTGCGACGAGCGACCGGCGTCGCGTGTGGGCCGTGCTCGTGGCCGCGGCCATCGACAACGACTGGTTGCTGCCGGGCCGGCGCAACGGCCGCGCCGTGACCCGGGCCGAGAGCGTCCTGATCACCCGAAACCGGTGCGATCGCGCCTTGAAGTGGTATCCTGCCGTCTGCCGCACGAGCGGCGCGATGGGCTTCACCGGCCCGGTTTGCCTCCGAGGGATGGGCGACGAGGCCAGCAAGCTCGAGGTGGTCGATGTGAGCTGTCGCGTGGGCAAGGCCCACGACTGGCGAGTCTATCTTCAGGCCCCCGAGTTGTGGGCCAGGCTGCCCTCCTACGCGCTGCCGGCCGACGACGCCCCGCCGGAGGCCGCCCCGCCGATCGCTTCTGCGGGACCCGAGATCGGCGATCCTTCGGACGGGCGCGACGCCCACGCGCCTGGCCGGTTGGGGCTCGTGTCTCCATAATGGTGGCATGCAGCAGCCCCAGGCCTACCTCAACGGAGAGTTCCTCCCCGCCGGTTCCGTTTCTCTCTCCCTCATCGACTCGGGCTTCGTGCTCGGCGCGGCCGTCACCGAGCAGTTGCGGACCTTTGGCGGGCGGGTCTATCGGCTCCAGGCCCATCTGGAGCGGCTTCGCCGGTCGCTGGAGATCGTCCGCGTCGATCCGGCGGTTTCCCTGGAGGACCTGGCTCGCATCGCGCAGGAGCTGGTGGCGCACAACCATGGGCTTCTGGACCCCGGCGATGATCTGGGCCTGTCGGTCTTCGTCACTCCCGGGCCCTATCCCGCCTATGCGGGCGACGACGTCCTGCCGGAGCCCACCGTCTGCCTGCACACCTATCCCCTGCCGTTCCGGCTGTGGGCGGGGAAGTACCGCGCAGGGCAATCGCTTCGCGTGACGAGCGTTCGCCAGGTGGGGCCGGAAAACTGGCCCGCGGCGCTGAAGTGCCGCAGCCGCATGCACTACTTCCTGGCCGACCGCGAGGCGGCCTCGGTCGAGCCGGGCGCGCGGGCCCTGCTGCTGGATCGCGAGGGATTCGTCACCGAGGCCTCCACCGCGAACCTGCTCATCTACCGCGCGGAGGAAGGGCTTGTCTCGCCCCCCTGCGAGCACATTCTTCATGGGATCAGCATGGACGTGGCCCTCGAGCTCGCCGCGGAGCTGCCAATCCCCGCCCTGCACCGGCCGCTCCGCGAACAGGACGTGGCCCCGGCCGACGAGGTCCTCCTGACGAGCACGCCCCTGTGCCTTCTGCCCGTGACCCGGTTCAACGGACGCCCCGTGGGCGACGGGAGGCCGGGAGAGGTCTTCGGCCGGCTGCTTCGGGCATGGAGCGAGGCCGTCGGCGTGGACATCGCGGCCCAGGCCGAGCGTTTTTCCCGCAGGCCCTAGCATGTCTGGGCCCCACGCTCAGCGTGGGAGCGAGGGTCGGGCTGCGCCGCCGGGGTTCGGTCGTGGGGGTTCTCGCGGCCCGCGTGATCGCGCGGCTTGCGCGGCCGGTTTGACGCGCGGCCGGCCAGGACCAACACTTCTGCGGGCCAGGCGACCGCCCGCGGCAAACGTCGGGCGGCGTCGGTCGCCTTGGCCCGGCTGCTGCGCGAACGGACTGCTCGACTCCGACGGTCGGGCGGATTTGCACGAATCGGAGATCGCCGTGGCCCGACCGCTTCGTCACTGGCTGGCTTCAAGGCGCGGCGCGACGCTGGTTCTCGCCGCCCTGCTGATGGTCGTCATGGTCGGCCTGGTGGCCTTCGCCGTGGACGTGGGCCGCATCACGCTGACGCGGACCCAGCTCCAGGTGGCGGCCGATGCCGCGGCCATGGCGGCGGCCGCGAACCTGGGGCGCTCGGAGCGCGACATCTTCGCCGCCGCCCAGGAGTACGCCGCCTACCACTCCGCCGGCGGCAAGCACGTGGAGCTGTCACCCGACGACGTGGAGATCGGCACGTGGGATTCCCAGCGGCGGGAGTTCGCGCCCGGCGGAGGCGTGGGCAACGCCGTCCGGGTCACCGCCCGGCGCAGCGACCGGTCGGGCGGAAAGGTGCCGCTGTTCTTCGGCGTCGTGTTCAATCGCATGTCGTTCAGCTCCCGGGCCTCGGCCGTGGCCATGGCCAACCCCCGCGACATCGCGTTCGTGGTCGATCTCTCCGGGTCGATGAACGACGACACCGAGCCGTGCTGGGCCACCGAGGCGATCGACGCGGAGTTCAGCGGGGAGGGCTACCCCACCGTCGGCACCGACTTGATGCAGGACCTTTACGCCGACCTGGGATACGGTCCTTTTCCGGGACGCCTGGAGTACGTCGGCGCGCCGGTCGGCGTTCCCGTGAACAAGTATGCCTACGCCGAACTGACGAAGAACGGGGGGCCGCTGGCGCGCGGCAACGTACCGGATGCGTATCGCATTCGCCCCGGCGACAACGAGACGACCCGCAAGCGCAAGGCCTATGCGGCGATCATCGATTACCAGCTCGCCCGCCTCATGCCCAAGGCCGCGCCCAAGCCCGACAGCCGCGTCAGCTACGACTACTGGGAGAAGTACCTGGACTACATCATCCAGCCGGTATCGATCCGGCCGCCTCGTCCTCGCCGGGGTGGCGGCGGAGGCGGGGGACCGTCGCCGCCTTCACCGCCGATGGGTCGTCATGCGCCCCGCGCCGACGTCCACGGGCTGGCGGCCTGGTCGTCCGGCGCGCGTCGCGTTGCGCCGGCCCGGCTTTGCGGGCTGCGCTCGGCGACTCGTGTGGCCATGCTTCCCGGAGCCGGGGGAAGCCTGCTGATGCCGCAGGCACTGCCCGGCGCGCCCGGCCAGCCCCCCGGCAACCGCGGGACGCTGCCACCGCGTCAGGATCGCGACCGGATCGACCGCTTCAACAACCCGAACACGGACGCGTTTCCCGAGGTGCGCCGCAGCGTGCCCCGGGGGTTTCGCAACTGGCTGGGCTACCGCACCTACGTGCAGTTCATGCTCGACCACGGTCGCGATCTGCAGGTCGCGGGGGCCTACGTGCCCCTTTCGCGCCACAGTCCGCACTGCCCGTGGCACAGCGAGAGCACGGCCGGGGGGACGTTCAGCTTTCCTCCGCGGGAGCAGCCCACGCACGCGGCGCGGCGTGCCTTGATCGCGGCGATCCAGGTCATCCAGGAGCGGAACGAGTACGTGGGCGAGCCGAGACAGCGCGACTGGGTCTCGGTGGTCTCCTTCGACAGCCTCAGCGGCGGGGGCCCGGTGATCGAGCACGCCCTGAGCGGCGACTACCACGGCGCCATGGAGGCCTGCACGCGGCTTCAGGCATGCGGCGACCGGTCGGCCACCACGGCGACCGAGGCCGGCCTCGTCACCGCCCACGAGCACATCCGCCCCGTGGACCGGGGAGGCGAAGGCCGCATCGCCGCCAACAAGGTCGTCGTGCTCCTGACCGACGGGATGCCCAACCTCTACGTCAGCAACCCGGTGGAGGTGCAGGAGTTCATCTCCGAGAACCCCAGCGACGACTACTACGGCGGCGGCAAGTACTGGTTCGACGCCCCGCTGATGCAGGCGGCGTCGATGAGCCTGGAGAAGTGGCAGGTCTTTCCGGTGGGAGTCGGGCTGGGGACCGACTACGATTTCATGGACCGCGTGGCCCGTCTGGGCGGCTCGGCCAGCGCCGACGGCCAGAGCCCGCGCGGCAGCGGCAACCCGGCCGAGTACGAAGCGCGGCTGAAGCAGATCTTCGAGAGCATCATCGCCAATCCGCAGGTCCGGCTGGTGCAGTAGCGCCAAGCGCCTCAGCGTCGGCTCCGCGCCGCTGCGCGCCGGCCCGGCCGACCTCCTAGCGGCCCGCGGGCTCGGCCATCTCGGCGGCGACGCATCCCAGGACGTGGCCGCCCGCCGCGTCGATCGCCTTGATCGCTTCGGCCACGGCCTCGCGCGGCGTGCTTCCGATCTGGGCCACGAGGAACACGCCGTCGGCCAGGGCCGGGAGCACGCCCGCGTCCCTGGTGTCCAGCGCGCCGCCGTCGATCAGCACGAGCGTGTACTGCCGGCGGAACTCGAGGAACAGGGCCTGGAGGGTGCCGGCGTCCGAGGCGGGCCATCGCGCGGTCCTCCCCTCGGACCCCGGAAGCACGTGCAGGTTGGCGATCGGCGTGGCCCGTACCGCGTCCTGCCAGCGCACGGTGCCGTGGAGGACCTCCGCCAGACCGCGCCGCGCGGCGATCCCGAAGCACGCGCCCAGCTCGGGATTGCGGGAGCGACCCTCCACGGCCAACACCCGTCCTCGAATCGTCTCCCCCAGGATCGCCGCCAGATGCGCCACGGCCGGGCTGGTGCCCGCCTCGCCGCCGACCCCCACGAACAGCACCACGGCGCGAGGCTCCGGAGGCAGCCGCGAGAGGATGTTCGCGGCCAGCTCGCAGTAGGCCGCTTCCTCGGCCCCGCCTGCATTCTGCCGGGCGAGCAGGTCCGCAATCGCCTCCTGGAATCCCCGCTCCGGGACCTCCCCGCCGCCGGTCGGCTGCCGGCCGTTCTCGCCGCCGGCGGGCTCGGCCTGACCCGGTTCGCTCGCCGCCGATGCCTGCGGCGGCGGAGGGCCTTCGGCATCTGGGGCCCTCGCGGCTTGCTCCTCCCCGCCCGGCATCTCCGACGAGACGTCCATCATCGCCGCGGCAGGCGGCGCGTGGCGGGGGCTCGGGGCCGCGGCTTCGTCCGGCGGGGACGGCGCGGGGCTCGCGTGAGCCTCGGACGGCACCGGCGACTCCTCGTCGGCGCTCGACGGCGGTGCAAGCACGATGGTCTCCCGAACCGAGACCGGATCCCAGGTGTCGCTTGCCGGGTCCTCGGCCGGCGCGTGGGGCTCTTCGGGAACGTTCGCAGGGATGTCCGGCGGGAGCGCTTCCTGCACGTCTGCCACTCCGCTCGGCGCGATCCCGCACTCGGGCGAGGCGGATCGCTCCCCGTGGTCAACAGACTCCTGGGAGACCAGTGCGGCAGCACCGGGTTCGCCGCGGCCCTGCCCCGTCGGTTCGGCGTCGGGCGGGGGCGAGGCAGCAGCGTCGCGCGGGAGGGCCTCGGGCGCGGCGTCCGGCGATGCCGTGGGGCCGGCGCCTCGGCGAGCCTCGATGCGCTTCAGGGCTTCCAGGATTCGGCCCATCGCTCGTCGTTCCTCGATGCGTTTGCCCGACGCGGGCGGGCCTTGCCGGCCCCCAATTCGTGCCGCTGCGTGCGCGGTCCGTCGCGACTGGCTCAACCGCGGCGCAGTCGGGCGAAGAGCTGGCGGTACTCCTGCCTTCCCACCTGGATCTCCGGCGGCTCCTCGCCCGATCGCGGCTCGTCGTACCCGTCCTCCACCACGATCATGTCCTCCACCCGGGGCGCCGACGCCTTGCCGGAAGGCGGTCGGTGCAGCGGCAACGTCTTGGGACCGTCCAGGTCGTCTGCCTCGGCGTCGTCGGCGTCCTGATCCGGCTCGTCGGGTTGGGTTTCCTGCGCTGCTGGCTCCGCGATCGCCGCTTGCCGGGGCAATGGCGAGGATTCCTCCTCTGCGAGGTCCTCCCCGAGCGCCGCGGCCTGGGGGTCTGGCGGCGGGAGGGCCTCCGCCGCGGGCGCGACCCGCGGCTCGGCCTCCGTCAGGTCGGGCGGCTCGGCCTGCTGAAGCGGAGCCGGACGGTGAACCTCCACGCACCGGTCGCGGCCGTAGCCGTAGGCGGCCGCCGGCTCCCAGGCCTCCAGCTCCTCGAAGCCCCCGCGCGTGGGCGAGCCCGCCTGGTCGCGGCCCACCGCAGGCGCGCAGGTCAGGGGCGGCGGTGCGGGCACGCCGGCGTAGGGATCGGCGAGCAGCTCGTCTTCGTCGAAGTGCTCGGCGAACGGGTCGGTCGTCTCCTCGAACACCAGTTCCACCTCCGGTGGGCTGGACTCGTCGGTCTCGCAGTCCGCGTCCAGGTCGGCCAGGGCCTGCTCGATCTGGTCGAGGCGCTCGATCGGCTCCTTGTCCGGCTCGGCCTCGCCGGGGTCCGCGGCCTCCTCGCGCGGCACGGGGGCCTGGTGGACGGGTTGCGGGAAAGGGGCGGGCTCCGCCGGGGGCGCGGGTTGCTCGTGGGGCTCATCGTCGAGGGTGCCGAACTCGACCACGCCCCCGCCTCCGCACGCGGAGGACTGGGACGTCGGCGGGGCAGGGAGTTGCTGGAGGTCGGCCCACGCCTCCTGGATGCACGGGGCGGCCACGCTGTCGCGCCGTCGGGTACACGCCGTCACCAGGGCGTGATCGCACACCTGGACGATCAGGCGGGGCACGCCGCCCGTCGCGTGATAGACCGCGGTGCACGCCTCGTCCGTGAACAGGCCGTCGCGCCCCCCGGCCAGTCCGATCTGTCGGCGGATGAACTCCCCCGTTTCCGTGCGAGTGAACGGCTCGAGGTAGCACCGCGCGGCGATGCGCTGGCTGAACGATTCGAGCTTGGGATTGGCGAGGCGCTCCTCCAGCGCCTGCCCCCCGGCGATGACCACGCGGACCCGCGCCTCGCCGCCGCCGACCAGGTTGGTGATCAGGCGGATCTCCTCGAACAGGCGGAGCGGCAGCGTATGGGCTTCGTCCACCAGCAGGACCATGCCGCGGGGGCACTCCTCGGTGTGCATGAGGTGGTCGATCAGCGCCAGGCGGAGCTCGCCTTCGTCCATGCCGCGGAAAGGCAGGCCCAGGTCGTGCAGGACCGCCTGGAACAGGGCGCGGCGCGTGCTGAGCCGGCCGCTGCACAGCATGACGACTTCCAGCTCCGGCTTGAACTGCCCGGCCAGCACCTCGCAGAGCATGCTCTTGCCCGTGCCCGACGCGCCGACCACCATGCCCACGCCCGCGCCACGCTGAATGCATCGCACCAGCGCTTGGCGCGCGGCCTCGACCGACTCGGCGGGAAAGTAGTGGTCGGCGCGGGGCACGGGCGAGAAGGGCCGATGCTCGAATCCAAAGTACGCTTCGTACATGACCTGCGGTTCCGGCGCTGGGTGGTAGGCGGACCGTCGCCACGGGATCCCGATCGAACGGCGCGCAAGGACAGCCGCGACAGTCCCCTTGTCTCCATTCGGCACACGCGGCGCTTCGGCTGCAATCGGACCCCGGGGCAACGGCAGCGCGCGCGATCCGCCCGCGAAGCCGGCTGGTTTGCGCAGGCTGGGAAGGCCGCTACCAGTTCGGGCGGAAGCCGAGTGCCAGGAGGGCCGCCGCGCCCAGCCCGAGGGTCACCAGCGCCACCCCGGCGAGCGAGAACAGGGTGCCCAGCAGGGATCGCGGCGCGCGGGCCCCGCCTCCGTGTTCCTGGCGCTGACCGCTGGACACGAACCTGCCCACGACGGGAATGGGAAGGTCCGCCTGCAAGGCCGCCACGTCGGCGTACGTGGCAGGGGCGCGCGCCCCCCGCGCCCATAGGAGCATGCTCAAGGCCGCGGCAATGCCGGCGGCCACGGCCGCGCGTGGCAGGCCGGAGCGAACCGGACCGGCCGAACGGCCCTCGGGGGCCGGGGCGGACGCGAGCGCCAGGTCGATTCCCGGCCAGGCCGATTCGCCCCCCGACTGCGACGGCAAGTGGGCCAAGGCCCCCTGGTACGCGTCGAAGGCCTCCAGCCACCGCGCGTCGAGGGCTCGATACCGCGTGGCGGCGGCGGAGGTCTCGCGAATCACCGCTTCGAGGGCCTCGCGGCGAACCGCGGCCTCTGGCCCCGAAGGCGCAAGCGCCCCGATGCGGGGGTCGTCCGAGACGACAGCCGTTCCGGCCGGGGGGCCGGGCGCGGCGAGCCCCTCAAGCGCGTCGCTGTGCGGCTCCGCGTCCGGCGGGAGCGGCGAGATCCGCGTGCGGTCGGGCGGCGGGGGCAATGCCTGAGCGTCGCCGGGCGTCGGACCGGGCGCTTCGACAAGCTCGGGCACCGAAGCCAGCCGGGCCTCCAGGTCGCGCAGGCGCGATTCCGCGTCCCGCACCTCGGGGTGAGCCGCGGTCCGATGCTCAACCAGCTCCTTCAGCCGCTGCCGCGCGGCGCGGACCTGCTGGTCCAGCTCGACCCAGGCGGGGTTCTGCGCGCGCTGCGGCGCCGTCTGCACCACGCGGACGGGAACCGCGGCCGGCGGGGCGTACGGCGAGGCCGCGCGCGAAGGCGCGGCGGCGCCCAGGACTTCGGTCCAGCCGTCCAGCTCCTCGCTCCGCTGCTGAAGTCGCCGGAAGTGCTCCGCGAGAAAACGATCGAGCGCCTCGCGCGCGGCCGTCATGCGCTGCCGGGCGGTCTCGACCTGCGTCTGCGCAAGCCGGCGCGCCTCCTCGCGCTCGCGCTTCCACGCGCTCCGTTTGCGCGCGGCGAAGTCCAGCGCCAGGCAGTTGACCAGCAGGGCGGCATGGTCGCCCTGCGCGGTGATCGCCACGTCCAAGCCGCGCGGCGGATCGCTCGGCTCGATCGCGATCTCCAGTTCCTTGCGGAGCTGGGCGAGCCGGTCCGCGGACGCCTCGGCCACGGCCGCGAGTTGCGCAGCCTCGGGCTGCGCGTGCCCGTCGCGCATTGCCTGGAGGGCCTGCCGAAGGCTCGCGTCCGATTCCAGCGCCTCGCGCACGGCCCGGGGATCGAGGTCGGGCCGCGGATCGCCTGCGGCGCCCTCGGCTGCCGGCCGGATTCGCAGGCGGGCCGTGGCCGGGGGCGCTGGCGGCGCCTCTGCGTGCTTCAGTCCCAGTAGATACACGGCCCCCGAGGCGATCGCGAAGGCCGCGAGCGCGGAGAGCATGACCGACACCCGCCAGGCGCCTGGCCCGCCTGGCCCGACCGCGCGGACGCGCGCCGATCGCGAGCCAGCCGCGGGGCGCGTGCCGATCGTGCTCCGATCCTGGTTTGCCATGCGCGGTCCTGAAAGGGGGAAGGGCCCTGCGCGGCCCGGCAGGACGGCGCGCGCGGTGTCCCTCGCTCGTCATCGACGCGGCCACGGCCGCCCCTTGAGACCCGCGGGGGCCCCACGGATGGGTCGCTTGCACGAGCGCCGCATTTCCGGGAGGATGAAGGGATTGGGCAATTCATGGTGGGTCGGGAGGAGCTGGCGCATGCAGGTCGTGACATTCACGAAGAGCTTCCAGGACTGGTCGATCGAAGAGGTGTGCCGCCGATTCCGCGAGATCGGGCTGGACGGACTCGACCTCACGGTGCGCCGTGGCGGAATGATCGCCACGGCCGAGGCCCCCGAGAAGCTGCCGGCCGCGGTGCGAACAGCCCAGGAGGCGGGCGTGGCGATCCCGCTGGTCACCAGCGACGTGACCGAGCCCTCGCCGGAGGCCGAGGCTCTGTTCGCCTGTTGCGGCAAGCTGGGGATCGACCGGGTGAAGCTCGGCTACTACCGGTACCGGCAGTTCGGCTCGCTTCGCGAGCAGCTTGACCAGGTGAAGCGCCAGGTGGAAGCGACCGCCCGGCTCGCCAACAAGCACGGGGTGCTGGCGTGCGTGCACATCCACTCGGGCACGTTCCTGCCCAGTCACGGGACCCAGGCGTACGAGCTGGTGCGCGGTCTGGCCCCGGACCTGGTGGGCGTTTACGTGGACACGCTGCACATGGCCCTGGAGGGCGGCGGCGACGGATGGCGCCAGGGGCTCGACCTCGTGAAGCCGTGGATCGCCCTGGTGGCGGTGAAGAACTTCGCCTGGCAGCCGGGCGAGCGCGACGACCGCGGGATGCTCCGGTGGCACCACCGCGTGGTGCCCGTGGCTGACGGCGTCTCACCGATCCCCGCTTTCATGAAGGTGCTGACGCGGGAGGTCGGCTTCGACGGCGTTTGCTCGCTGCACAGTGAGTACAAGGGGAAGCACAGCTTCAAGGACCTCTCGACCGAACAGTGCCTGGAGCAGACGAAGAAGGACCTGGCGTTCTTCCGGGAACTGATGGAGTAGAAGCCCGACGCGTCAGCGAGGGATTGTGCGTATTGGGCGACGCAGAATCGATCTCTTGCGGTGCGGGCCGACACGGCCTGGCTGGAAGTAGCACTGGCCCCTTCGATGGAACCGATCCCTGAGCAGGAGGTTGACAACGATCGACCGGCCAGCTCCGCCGAGCCCAGCCAGTTCACGGTCCGTCTGCTCCTGGGGCTGGCGCTGGCGGTCAGCCTGGTGCTGGCTGCCTGGCGAACGACGGGCTCGATCATCGTGCTTCTCGCGGGGCTTCAGTGCTTGTTGGGATGGATCTACTACCTCGACCTGTACGTGGTCGCGCGCGACGACTTCAATTGCGTCACCGGCTGCGGGGCGATCCTCGCGGTGATGCTCATGCCCCTGCTATTCGGGGCGACGCTCATCCTCCTGTTCCTCTGGTGCATTGAGGGGGCCTGGTTCTGAAATGACCCCACCCGCGTTTCGCATCAAGATCTGCGGCATTACGCGCCCCGACGATGCCCTGTGGGCCGCCGGGGCCGGGGCTGACGCGGTGGGACTGAACTTCTACGCGCGGAGCCCGCGCTGTCTCTCGCAGGAGCAGGCGGAGCAGATCGTCGAGGTGCTGCCGCCGCGCATCGTCAAGGTGGGCCTGTTCGTCAACGCCCCGGTCGAGCACGTCGCCCAGACCGTGGATCGGCTCGGGCTGGACCTCGTCCAACTGCACGGCGACGAGCCGCCGGACCTGCTCGCGCGGCTTGGCGACCGGCCGGTGATGCGGGCGTTGCGGATCGGGCCTGAAGGGCTGCGCCCGGTGGCGGCGTACCTGGACGAGTGCCGCCGCCTCGGCTGCCTGCCGCGCCTGGTCCTGCTCGACGCCTACCTTCCCGGGGCCTACGGCGGCACGGGGGCCAAGGCCGACTGGACAGCCGCGGCCCAGTACGCCCGGCTGGACGGCGCGCCGCCGCTCATCCTGGCGGGGGGCCTTGCACCGGGCAACGTGGCCCAGGCCGTGCGCGCGGTGCGGCCGGCTGGGGTGGACACCGCCAGCGGAGTGGAATTGGCCCCGGGCCGCAAGGACCCCGGCCTGGTGGCGGCGTTTGTGCGGGCGGCGGCCGAAGCGATCCAATCGCTTCACGCGCAGTGAGTTCGCGTTGCGTTTGCCCCGGCGGCACCCTTGCATGAGCACGGCTGCGTCGCATATCATGGTGTGCTTGTCCGAACGCAAGTGATTGACGCAGAAGGAGATTGCTGTGGCCCAGGTCGTTACGAAACTCCCCTACAAGGTCGCCGATCTCTCACTGGCCGAGTGGGGCCGGAAGGAGATCCAGCTCGCCGAAAACGAGATGCCCGGCCTGATGGCCCTTCGCGAGAAGTACGGACCGACGAAGCCCCTGGCGGGTGCCCACGTGACCGGCTGCCTGCACATGACGATCCAGACCGCGGTGCTGATTGAGACGCTCCGCGAGCTGGGGGCCGAGGTCCAGTGGAGCAGTTGCAACATCTTCTCGACCCAGGACCACGCGGCGGCCGCCATCGCCGCGGTGGGGGTGCCCGTCTATGCCTGGAAGGGCGAGTCGCTCGTGGACTACTGGTGGTGCATCAAGCAGACCGTCATCTTCCCGGACGGCCAGGGCCTGAACCTCATCGTCGATGACGGCGGCGACGCCACCTTGCTGGTCCATCGCGGGTACCAGGCCGAGGAGAAGCCGGCGATCCTCGACGAGCCGACCGACAACAAGGAGCTTCAGATCGTCAACGAGTTGCTCAAGGAGACGCAGGCCGAGGACCCGCAGTACTGGCACAAGATCGTCGAGGGGTGGCGCGGCCTTTCGGAGGAGACGACCACCGGCGTGCACCGCCTCTACCAGATGCAGG
>CAYSUS010000115.1:0-648 GCA_964434165.1 uncultured Pirellulales bacterium | reverse complement strand
GCTGCTCGTGCCCGCGATCAACGTGAACGACTCGGTCACCAAGAGCAAGTTCGACAACCTCTACGGCTGCCGCGAGTCGCTGGCCGACGGCATCAAGCGCGCGACCGACGTGATGGTGGCGGGCAAGGTCGTGGTGGTCTGCGGCTACGGCGACGTGGGCAAGGGCTGCGCCCAGTCGATGCGGGGCTTCGGAGCCCGGGTGCTGGTCACCGAGATCGACCCCATCTGCGCCCTCCAGGCGGCGATGGAGGGATTCGAGGTGACGACCATGGAAGAGGCCGCCTCGGCGGGCGACATCTTCGTCACGGCCACCGGCTGCCGCGACGTGGTCCGAGGCGAGCACATGGAGCGGATGAAGAACGACGCCATCGTCTGCAACATCGGCCACTTCGACCTGGAGATCGACGTGGACTGGCTCCTGGCCCGCGACGACATCGCCCGCGTGGAGATCAAGCCGCAGGTCGATCGGTTCACGTTCCCGGACGGGCATTCGATCATTCTGTTGGCCGAGGGGCGGCTGGTGAACCTCGGTTGCGCCATGGGCCACCCGTCGTTCGTGATGTCCAACAGCTTCACCAACCAGGTGCTGGCGCAGATCGCGCTGTGGACCGAGCCGGACAACTACCCGGTGGGCGTGCACGTCTTGCC
>CAYSUS010000114.1:5642-22009 GCA_964434165.1 uncultured Pirellulales bacterium | reverse complement strand
AGAACGAGAGTATTGTCATCAACGATGACATTACGATCGTGGTCGTGGAGATCCGCGGGGACAAGGTTCGATTGGGCGTGGAAGCGCCTAAGGAAGTGCCGGTTCACCGCCGGGAGGTCTTCGATGCGATCCGTCGCAACGAAGACGCCGGGGCGAACAAGGCGGCCAGCGCCCCCGAATCCGGAAACTCCTCCACCTGACCGTCTCCGCGCTCCGTCCTGGGACCGGCCAGACCACCGTAGGATGGCCCGCCGGTCGATCTGTTGGCTGCCCTGTAGCGCCAGGAAGTCCTGCTGGGATGCTCTGCTGGTCCCGCGGACCCCTTGACCTCTCTGAAGGGTGGGGCGTATAAACATGAAGTCGTGCGGCAACGGCCGCTCCGCGCAGGCCCCGTCGTCTAGTCAGGTCCAGGACACAGGCCTTTCAAGCCTGCAACACGGGTTCAAATCCCGTCGGGGTCACTTCAAGATGCCGAAGGATGCATGCTGAACGATGAGCTCGGATTTGCCCAACACGGGTTCGGCTTCCAACACTCAGCATCCTTCGCTCCCGACCTACGACTCTCTCCTGCTCGTGTCGTTCGGAGGGCCTGAGGGCCCCGACGACGTGCTCCCCTTCCTGGAGAACGTGCTCCGGGGGCGCAACGTGCCGCAGGAGCGCCTCGTGGAGGTGGCCGAGCACTACTTCCTTTTCGACGGCGTCAGCCCGATCAATGCCCAGAATCGGGCCTTGCTGGCGGCCCTCATCCGGGAGCTGAACGCGCACGGCCCTCTTCTGCCCGTCTATTGGGGAAATCGGAACTGGCACCCAATGCTGCCGGACGTCGTCGGCCAGATGGCCGAGGACGGCTGTCAGAGGGCCCTGGCCTTCGTCACCTCGGCGTTCGGCTCGTACTCCGGGTGCCGGCAGTACCGCGAGGACCTCGAGCGCGCCAGGGCGGAGGTCGGCCCCGAAGCCCCGCAGATCGACAAAATCCGCGCGTTCTTCAACCACCCGGGCTTCATCGAGCCGATGGCCGAGCGGGTCCGGGCGGCGTTCGACGAGGTCCCTGCGGAACGCCGCGGCGCGGCCCGGCTCGTCTTCACCGCCCACAGCGTCCCGCTGTGGATGGTCGAGGCCGGTCCGTACGTGAAGCAACTCCGCGAGGCCTGCCGGTTGGTGGCCGACCGCGTCGGCCGAGGCCTGTGGGACCTGGTCTATCAGAGCCGCAGCGGCCCGCCGAGCCAGCCCTGGCTGGAGCCCGACGTCTGCGACTTCCTCAAGGAGACCCAGCGCACGAGCGACGTCCGCGACGTGGTTCTGGTCCCCGTCGGGTTCCTCTCGGAGCACATGGAGGTGATCTACGATCTCGACGTCGAGGCGGCCGGCGTGTGCGAGGAGATCGGGCTGGGCTACGTGCGCAGCGGCCTGGTCGAGTGCCATCCCCGCTTCGTGACGATGATCCGGGAGCTGATCGAGGAGCGGCTTGACCCGGCGGCGCCGCGCTTGGCCCTGGGCGAAATGGGGCCCTACCCGGACGAGTGTCCGAGAGACTGCTGCCGGCGGCCGGAGGGGTAGGGCGGTCGATTGCCGATCGGCCCCATTCGGACCCTCGCGGGCTCCACCACAGAGAAATGCCCGGGCCAGTCGGTCCGGCTCGCCGATCGATCAGCGACGAGGACGGCGAGATCGTGGGGCGCGCTGGCAGACAGCCGCAGCAACACAACGCCTGGCGGAAGGGCCGAGCGGTGCTGAAGGATCAGGTTGCCGCAATCCTTGGAGCAAGTCAGCCTCACTCCACCCGTCGGCCAGAAGCCCGATGACCCGCTCTACCGCAAGCCTGGTTCCCTTGACGACCGGCTTTCCTGCCAGCACCGCCGGATCGACGCCGATCCGATCTTCCCAAGTCCACTGCGGGCTCCCCGTTTGCGCGGTGGTTTGGCGGTCATAGAATGCACGTGTACCCCATTCTAGAACCGCGAGTCGCCCGATGGAACTCCGCCCTCTTTCCGATACCGGCATCGAGGTCTCGGCCGTGGCGCTGGGCTGCTGGCCGATGGCCGGCCTGACCAGCCCTGGCGTGAAGGACGAAGAGAGCCTGGCCACGATCGAGGCCTGCTTCGAGCTCGGAGTCAACCATCTCGATACGGCATTCAACTACGGCACCGACGGCCAGAGCGAGCGACTGATCGCCAGGGCCCTGGGGCCGCGCCGCGATCGGACGGTCATCGCCACCAAGGGCGGACTGCACTGGGACGCGGAGAAGAAGGCGGCCCGCGACGGCCGGCCCGAGACCCTCCGCCGCCAATGCGAGACGAGCCTCAACCGCCTCGGGACCGACTACGTCGATCTGTACTACCTGCATGCCCCGGACCCCAAGGTGCCCATCGGCGAATCGGCCGGCGCCTTGAAGCGCCTTATGGAAGAGGGCAAGACCCGCGCGGTGGGCGTGTCGAACGTCGATCGCGCGCAGCTTGAGGAGTTCGCCCGGCACTGCCCCCTGGCCGCCTTCCAGCCGCCCTACAACATGCTCCAGCGCGGCATCGAGGCCGACACGCTCCCCTGGTGCCGGGAGCGAGGCATCGCGGTCATGGTGTTCTGGCCCTTGATGAAGGGCTTGCTCTCCGGCCGCATGCGCCGCGATCAGCCGTTCCACCCCCGCGACAGCCGGCACCGCTATCCCCAGTTCCAGGGGGAGGAGTGGGAGATGAACCTGGCCCTCGTCGAGCGGCTCCGGGGCATCGCTCAGCGGGCAGGCCGCACCGTGGCCGAGTTGGTGATCAACTGGACGATCCACCGGCCCGGCATCACGTCGGCGCTGTGCGGGGCCAAGCGGCCGGAGCAGATCCGCGAGACGGCCGCCGGGGTCGGGTGGCGGCTCTGCGCCGAAGAGCTCGCGGCGATCGACCGGGCCCTGGCCGAGCGGGGCCCGGCCGCAGTGCGCCCGGCCGTTTGAGAGCGTGCTTCAGGCGGCAAGGTCTTCCCGGGCGACACCTTCGCGCCGCGCCGCAGGGTTTGCCCCACGCGCGGTCTTGCGCCGGCAAGGTTTCGCTGACCGAACCGCGCTGCGCGGCGGGGCCCGGGAACACCCGAGTGCGCCCCTCTTTCAGCTTGCCTCGCGTCCGGCCTGGTGTATGGTTCATGCGCCAGCAAGGAAGACGAGCAGGAGGGAAGCCGTGCCGAGGATCGCAGCGGCGATGGCCGTGGTCGTGACGCTGACCGCGTGCATTGCGGTGAACAGCTACCGCTATCCCGTGGTGCGGGAGATGGTAGCGGCGGTGCCGCCCCTGGAGGTCGCGGTCACGCCGCGGGAGTCGGCGGGTGAATCGGAGGGCCCGGCCGACGAGGCCGTGGCCGGAGCCCGGCTTGCGCCGGAGGTTCTTGCGTCGCATCCGACGGGCGCGCGTGCGACTCGGCCGTTCGAGTTGGCGTCGCCGCCCCGGCTGGCCTCCCGGCTTCCAAGCCCGGGCCCCGTGGCCCCGCACATCGAGCCGGCCACGTCGCCGGCGCTTGCCGAGGCGCCTGGGGTCTTCGCGTCTCGATACGCCGCGGGCGAGGGCGAGGCCGACATCTCGGCGGAAGCCATCGAGAAGCCGGGGGTATCCGCCTACGCGATGCTCCCGTCGTCCACGCCGGAGGAGGGGGCAGCGCCGGACGACGCCGCTCGGGAGGACAACCGCCCGGAGCCCGCCGACCCCGCGCCCCAAGTCGCCGTCTCCGAATCCGTGGACCTGACGGAGTTGGCCGAGAGGGCCTCGCTTGCGCCGCTGGAAGGCGGCTGGCGCGAGGCCCGCCCCGAGCCGCTGCGGCCCAGGATCGTCCAGGTTCGCGCCCGGCCCGCCGAGCCCCCGCGCGCGGACCTGCCGGAGGGGATGGAGCGTTTGCCGGTGGTGGTTGAGGCTGGCCTGGTTCCCCCACCGCTTTCGGGCGGACGGATGCCGATCTATCCCACGACCGGGCTCGGAGGGGCTCCGTAGAGTCAGTTCCCAGCGGAGCACCGCCGGGCGTGGCGGGCGCGAGGCCGTCGCGCTCCGGCGGTGCCGGCTGCCCCGCAGCAGGCATTCTCCGCAATGCCGTCCGCTTGGTGGCAGGCGTTCTCCGCTGCGCCGTCCTTTGGCTTTGCGCCCGTTGACGACACCCAGTTGGAATAAATTGTTCACACCAGCGACTTCAAATGCGCCAGGCTCCGCTCGGCCTGGTCGATCGTGCCGCACTCCACGGAGAGGACGATGTCGCGGGGACCGCGGCGCACGATCTCGATGACGCGCCGCCAATCGATCACCCCGTCGCCGCAGGCGCAGCCGACGGGCGTGCCCGTGACCTTGCCCCGCTCCGCGTCGGAGTGCTCGACGCTGATGTCCTTGGCGTGGAGGTGGACCAGCCGGTCCGCGACGCGCTCCAGCCACGCGTACGGGTCCTGCCCGGCCAGGTAGGCGTTGCCCGTGTCGAGGTTGATGCCGATCGAGGGCGAATCGACCAGGCCGTAGATGCGGTCCAGGCCGTCGGGCGTCTGGCTGTACTGGGCGTGGCACTCCAGGCCGATGAGCACGCCCCGCGCCTCGGCCACCCAGGCCGCCTCCTGGAGCGTGTATCGCATGAGCACGAAGTCCTCCGTTTCGGTGGTCCACGGGGCCTTGATCCCTTCGTCCGTGTTGACGACCGGGGCCCCGCACTCGGCGGCGAAGCGGATCGCCTGCTTCAGATAGTCGGCGTGGCGGTCCGGGCGCCCCAGCGGCCCGTGCGCCTGAAGGCCCGAGATTTTCAGCCCGTGCTTCTCGGCCAGGCGGCGCATCTGGATCGGATCGTCGAGCAGGGAGCAGGTGTGGTAGTAGCCGGCCTCGCTCATCAGCTCGCGGCCCCAGTGAACCATCGGCTCGACGTACTCGTAGCCCATGGCCGCGGCCCTTTCGAGTCCCCACGCGAAGGGCTTGTCGTGATGCCGCGTGGCCTCGAGGTTCATTCCGAACGCGACTTGACCCATCGGTGTTCTCCTTCCGTTCAAGGGAGATCGCCCCAGACCGTCGACGGCCAATGTAGCAAGTCCGTCGGGGGCGGGCCAGAAGCCGGCAACCGAGCGCCGCCGGGCCAAGAAGAAAATACAGCCGCGAGCTACTCGAACCCGCGGCCGGCATGTCTCGCCCCGAGGGCAAACGTCTGGGTTTGGTGAGTCTCGGGGGGGAGGAGACAGCTATGCACATTCTATTCCTGCCGCCCACACCCGCCTATGCCCCTGTGCGGTGAGTTGGATCGAAAAATGCTTGCGGGCCCCACCCGCCCGGATACCATGAGGGATGCGGCAGGAACGCCCCGCCAGGGTGTTGGTATCGAATGCACCTCCAGACAGCCTGCGAGCCCACCGCCATGCGATCCTATCGTGAAGCTCCCTGGCGCCTGCTCGCATTGCTGGCTCTTGCCTTGCCCGGGGCAGTCGCCGAGGGGGCCGACCTCGTGTGGCTCGAAACCGAGCACTTCGCCGCACACGGCGGCTGGACGCCCGACGCCCAGTTCCTCGACCAGATGGGCTCGCCGTACCTGATGGCCGTGGGGCTGGGCGAGCCGGTGGACGATGCCAGCACGACCGTGCGCCCACCCCGGGCAGGCCGCTATCGCCTCTGGGTCCGCACCAGGGACTGGGTGCCCGACCATCACCCGGGCCGGTTCCGGATCCTCATGGGAGGCAACGCGCTGGAGCACGTGTTCGGCCAGAGCGGCAAGCGGGGCTGGCACTGGGAGGACGGCGGCACCGTGGACCTGGCCGGGCCGGTCGAGTTCCGCCTTCGCGACCTGACCGGCTACTACGGCCGATGCGACGTGATCGTGCTGGCCGCCGATCCCGATTGGACCCCGCCCGACGAGAAGGAGCCCTTGGCCGCGCTCCGCCGGCAGCACGGGGGCGTCAGCCGCGAGGTGAAGGAAGCGGGCGACTACGAGGTCGTCGTGGTCGGCGGCGGACTGGCCGGGTGCATGGCGGCGGTCACCTCGTCCCGCCTCGGTTGCCGCACGGTGCTTGTGCAGAACCGGCCCGTACTGGGCGGCAACGCCAGCGTGGAGATCCTCGTCCCGCCGGTCGGCGTGTGGCCGCACAGCGGCACCGACCCGCTCGATCCCCGCGAAACGGGACTGATCGGCGAGATCCGCACGGCCGGCAACCAGCGGGGCGATGAGGCCAAGGTCTATTCGTCGCGCCTGTTGCGCCTGGTGCAAGCCGAGCCGAACCTCAAGCTCTTCCTCCACACCCACGCCACGGGCGTGGAAATGGCCAGGGCCGAGAAGGGTGACGCCGCGGCCGCCCGCCGCATCGCCGCCGTGCTGGCGCAGGACGTGCGCACCGGGCAGCGACTGCGGCTGGCGGGCGAGGTGTTCATCGACTGCACGGGCGACGGCGCGATCGGCGCCGCGGCCGGGGCCGAGCTCCGCGTGGGCAAGGAGCCCCGGGCCATGTATGGCGAGTCGCTCGCGCCCGAGGAGGCCAGCCCGCACACGATGGGTAATTCCCTGAAATACGTCAGCCAGCCGACGGGCAAGGTCCAGCCGTTCGAGACGCCGGCATGGGCCTTCCGCTTTCGCACGCCCGAGGACATCCCGCCCGGCCGCTATCCGCGTCTGGGCGGCGACATCGGTTGGCAGTGGATGCTGGAGTTGGGCGGCAATCGCAACACGATCGCCGAGGCCGAGGAGATTCGCGACGACCTGCTGCGCCTGATTTACGGCCTGTGGGGCTACGTGAAGAACCACAGCCCCAAGCTCAAGGAGAAAGCGGCCGACCACAAGCTGGTGTGGGTGGCCCACGTGGCCGGCAAGCGCGAGAGCCGCCGCCTGATCGGCGATTACGTGCTCAACGAGAACGACATCGCCCGACAGACGCTCTTTCCCGATCGCATCGCCTTCGGCGGGTGGGGCGTGGACGACCATCACAGCGACGGGTTCTTCTACCGCCGCTGGCCCGCCTCGGCCAAGCCGCGGCACATGCTCCACAAGGGCAGGATCCATTCCATCCCGTTCCGCGCGCTCTATTCGCAGAACGTGGACAACCTGCTCATGGCGGGGCGCAATATCTCGGCCAGCCACGTGGCCATGGCCGCGACCCGGGTGATGATGACCTGCGCGATCGTCGGCCAGGCGGCGGGCACGGGGGCCGCGCTGGGCGTGGAGCACGGGACGACGCCGCGGGGCGTGTGCCGGGAGCATCTCGGGCAGCTCCAGCAGCAGTTGCTCAAGGACGGTGCCTGGCTCGTCGATCTACCGAACCGCGACCCGCGCGACCTGGCGCGATCGGCCGAGGCGACCGCTTCGAGCGAGCGGAGGCTGGAAGGCGGCGAGCGCATGGCGGCCAGGTGCGTCGTCAACGGCTTCGCCCGGGCGGCGGGCGGCAGGACCAACGCGTGGGCGCCGGATGCCAGCGCGGCCCTGCCTCAGTGGGTCGAACTGCACTGGGACAAGCCCAGGACCTTCAACGTGATTCACGTCACGTTCCAGACCACGAGGCAGGCGCCGGAGCGGTTCGCGGTGCAGGCCCTCGTCCAGTCCAAGACTTCGGAAGTCTGGAAGGCGCTCGCCGAGGTCTCCGGCTGCCGGCATCGGCGATACGTGCTGGGGCTCGATCGCACCACATCCACGCGGGTCCGCGTGGTGCTGCTGGAGACGTCGGGCAATCGGCCGGGGGTGTGCGAAGTGCGGGTGTACGACGAGCCGGAGGACGTGGTGGAAACCGCGCGGCGGGCCCTGGCCAACATGCAGCGGCCCGACGATCCACCGGACCTGCCGTGGGACGATCGGCTCGACGGGGTCTCGGGTGTCGATCCGCGCAAGCTGCCGGGCATCGTGCTCGACGACACGCAAGGCGAGGCGCGGGGCCCGTGGATCGAATCGACCTTCACCCAGCACTACATCGGCCGCGGCTACCGCCACGACGGCAACGCGGGCAAGGGCGCGCGGTGGATCCGCTTCGCCCCCCAGGTGCCCCAGCCGGGACGTTACGCGATCCGCCTGGCGTACGCCGCGCATCAGAACCGCGCGAGTAAGGTCCCGGTCACGGTCCGCACCTCCGCCGGCACGAGGACCTTGACGATCGACCAGCGCAAGAAGCCGCCGATCGACGGGCTGTTCTGCTCGCTCGGAACGTTCACGCTCCGAGCCGGGCGCGGCGTGTCGATCGAGGTCTCCAACCGCGGCACCGACGGGTACGTCACCGCCGACGCCGTGCAGCTCGTCCCTGTCGATGAGGAGTAGGAGGCACTCGCCGCGTGCCGCCCACTTCTACACCAAGCGGCTTCCGGTCAACGATGAAGTCAGGAGCCAAGCGCGCTGAATTGCGCTGTGGCGCAGAGCCGGCGGCGTCCTGGAATCGGCGCACGGCACACGGAGTGTGCCTGCGACGGGGGCGCTGTCCGAGTGCCGTGAAGTGCTCCAGCATCGCGCTGTCAGTGTGCGGCACGTATTTCTCGCCCGCGGTCTTGCCGAAGTGCAGGTAGACCGGGACCGTGTCCCACGAGAACTCGGGCCAGTGGCGCTTCTCGGCAAGCGCCGCCAGGGGGGACGCGAGGAGGCGCGCGGCGCCGAGGACTACCTCAACGCTCATGCAGCGCAGGCCCCTGCTTCTCCGCCGACAAATCCGCACAGACGAGCTCCTTGTCGTTCCGCGCGAAGACGCAGCGGTGGGCGAAGGCCGGGTGCGACCAGGTCACTCCGCCGCGGCGCGGAAGCTGCCGCATGGTCGGCTCGATCAGCTTCGCCCGGCTGATTTCGTTGTAACCCTCGGGAGTGAGCCGGGCGATGATCAGCTCGCCCTTCTCGTTGAACAGCCACGTGCGATCGCCCTGGCGCACCAGGTGGACCGTGGCGAAGCGGTCCTCGGGCACGGCCGTGCGGTCCTCCCAGACCTGCTCGCCGGTGTCGAGCCTCAGGCATCGCAGCACGCCGCGCCCGTCGGCGCCGTACACGTGTCCCTGGCGGACGTACGGCGTGGAGTTCAGGCAGTGCAGCGCGGCCCCGCCCTCGACCTCCTGCCGCCGGCGGTGCCAGATCCTCTCGACGCCCGGCGTGTCCTCCAGGAGCCGAAGCAGGAGCGTGCCCTTGTGCGCGTCGGAGATGAGCAGTTTGCCGTCGCAAAGCACGGGCGTGGCGATGCCGATGGGCCACTTCTCCCAGGGGAACGGATACTCCCAGAGCAGCCGGCCGTCGCGGGGATCGAGCCCGACAATGCGGTCGCCGGTGTAGCAGACGAGCACGCGCTGCCCGGCCTGGTCGATGACGATGGGGGCCGCGTAGGAGGCGTCGTCTCCGAGCGACGTCCACCGCTCCTCGCCGGTGCGCCTGTCGAAGGCGCAGACGCAGGCGTCGCCTTCGCCGCCGATCTGGACGACGACCAGGTCGCCTTCGGTGAGCGGCGCCGCGGCGATACCCCAGTTGGGCATGCGAATCTTGTACTCGCCGCGCAGGTCGCGGCGGAAGTGGACCTCGCCCGAGGCTGCGTCCAGGCAAACCAGGTGCCCTGCGGCGCCGAGGCTGTATGCCCGGCCGTCCTCGATCCGCACCGAGGCGCGGGGCCCGGCTCGATAGCCGAAGCCGTCGTAGCGGCAGGCATACTTGTGGGTCCAGAGGGTCTTGCCGGTTTGACGGTCGAAGCAGAGGACGCGTTCGATCTGGTCGGGCTCGGTCTGGCGGTCGCTGACGTACACGCGGCCGGCGGCCACGGTGGGACCCGTGTAGCCGCTGCCGATCGGCACGCGCCACTTCAGCGGAATCCGCTCGGAGTCGAACCGCTCGATGAGGCCGGACTCGTTCCACACCCCGTCGCGATTCGGGCCGCGCCACTGGGGCCAGTCCTCGGCCGGGCAGGGATGCGCAAGCAGGAGGAAAGTCAGGGCGAAGGCGAGCGTGCGGTCGAGGATACGCATGGCGAAGGTGGCGGGGGTGGCGGGGTGACAGGGTGGTGGCGTCGGGCATTGTTGCCCGGCGGGGTGCGGCAGTCAATGCGCGGCCGCGGCCGCGGCGGGCGATCCAGGAGAACCACAAAGCAAGCGGGCTGGGCTCTCGCGGTGGAGCGCCCAGCCCGTGGATTGCCTGACATTGCCGGGGCGGGGCCGGCGAGGAGACCGGCCCCCCGTCGTTTGCCGGGTCAGAAGCCGCCGCCGCCGAACCCCCCGCCGCCCGTGTTGGGCAGGTTGCCGCTTCCCTCTTCACCCGACGAGAAGTTGAAGATCCGCACGTCCGAGATGCGGGAGAAGAGCGGGATGCACGTGACGCGGACATAGCGGCGGTCGGCCGAGACGACGCCGGTGCACGTCATGTTGGCGCCTTCCGGCAGGGTGATGATCACCGGCTGGTAGCCGACCGCGCCTTGGCCGACGAAGGGGAACAGCACGTTGCCGCCCCCGCCCGTGCCGCCCGAGCCGTCGGTGCCGGTGCTGGCCCGCGACAGGGCCAGGCCACCCAGGGCCCTGGGATCGATCGCCTGGGCGATCTGCTGGGCGAGGATCTGCTGGCGCACGGCGAGCTGATCCACGGCCGCGTTGGCCATCTGGTGCTGCTTGAGCGACTCCTTGCGGCGCCCGTCCTTCAGGTCGAAGACCACGGCCGCCTCGTCGTCCTTCAGGTCGATCACCTCGACTTGGCGCTTGCTCTTGGAGTCGCGGAAGTGGGTGACGACCTCGACCTTGACCTTGCCGGCCGTGACCTTGCCCCACACGCGGCGGATCAGCGCCCGGTAGGTGCCCGAGAAGCCCTCGGGACAGACGTAGATCTCCGCGGCGCCCTCGCCGGCGGATCGCTGGGCGACCTCGGGGGCGGAGCTATCGCCGAGCATCACGCCGCCGCCCGTGGACCGCGGGTTGCGCGCTGAGCAGACCGCGCCGGACGGGTCCTCGACGACCAGGTCGACATCGGCGTCGCCGGTCCAACTCGCGCGCACGACCACGTCGCGGATCATCGCGTGGTTTTTGGCCTCCTCGAACTGGCGGGCCTCCTTGAGCCGGTTCTCGCTCTTGAGCTCCTCGACGGTGGCCTTGGCCACGCGGTGGGCCGTGTTCCAGACGTGGATCTGGTCCTTGGGCCAGGCGCGGCTGAGGATGCCCAGCGTGGCCCACTGCTTGGCCTGCAGGTCGCCGAGCTTCTGCGCCACGCGGAGGGCGGCGAGGTAGGGCTCGTGGCGGACCGGGTCGAGCTCGGCGGCCTGCTGGAAGATCTGCAGGGCACGCCTCTCCAGCCCGAGCCGCTGGAGGTACAGGCCGATGAACATCATCTGGGTCGGGCTCTGGACGAAGTCCATGGCCGACATGACCACGCGCTCGACCTCCTCGAGGCTGCGGCCGTCGGCCTGCATGGCGATGCCCATGGCCTCGTACATCCACGGCTGCGGCTGGTCGTTGCGCAGGGCCGCCTGGATGACCTCGATCGCCCGGGCGTACTTCTTCTGCTCCATGAGGTTGCGGACGACCTGGCGGACCAGGCTCGCCGGCACCTCGTTCTTGGCGAAGTAATCGTTCCAGTCGTCCGCGCCGCGGACTTCGCCCATCTCCTTCTCCATGCGAGTCTTCTCGGCGGCCACCACGTCGTCAACCGAGGCGGCGGTGGAGACGGGGACCTCGTCCTTGACCGAGAACGCCTGGAAGCCGTTGCCGCGCTGCGGGATGAGGTTGTTCATCCGGTTGCGGACTTCCGGCGGGAGCAGCTCGGGCGGCACGTTGAACATGCCCATGCCGCCGCCCATGCCCATGCCGCCGCCGCCCATGCCGCCGCCGCCGCCGCCCCAACTGCCCATGCCGCCGACGCCGCCGCTGCCGATGCCGCCGGACATGCCGCCCAGGCCGCCGAAGCCGCCGGAGAAGGCAGGCGTGCGAATGGGAAGCACGAGGTCGGCCACCGGATAGACCTTGGTCGAAAGCCGGCTCTCGGCCACCTCGGGCGTGGTGATCAACAGGACCTCGTCCTGGATCACGTAGGTCAAGTCCAGCTCGCGGAGCAGCAGGCGAAGGGCCGAACGGAGCGAGATGCCCTTGAGCTGCTTGGTGATCGGCATGTCGGTGCCGATGCCCACGTCCTCCAGGGCCCGCTTATCGACCTGGATTTCGATCTCGTGCAGGTCGCGGAGGTAGTCGATCACGTCCTGGAGCGGCGTCTCGATGAATTCCAGCGTCGTAGGGGCCTTGAGCTGCTCGATGATCTTCTTCTCGGCCGGTCCCCGGCTGGCCAGGTCCATCGACTGGTACCGCTCCTTGCGCCGGGCGGTCAGCCGCTGCCAGGTCTCCGCATCGGGATAGACGATCGGCGGCTCGTCCGGGAACGGCATGAAGGAGAGCTCGACCTGGTACATCGCGTCCACATAGAGCTGCTCGCGCTGCTTGAACAGCTCCACGTGGTTGTAGTAATTGCCGGTGAGGCGGGCGTTGATGGCCGAAGACGGAGCAATGGGCTTCTCCGGCGCCATGCGCACGACCTCCTCGGCCGCCCCGTCCAGGGCCAGGCGATACCGGCCCTCGTCCATCAGGGCGTCGAAACGCTCCATGAGCTGCTTGATCTTCTCCTCTTTGCGCAAGAGGTTCTCCTGGGCGAGCATCCGATCGCGGGCCGCGGCCAGGTTGGCGTTGAGCTCCTGGCGGCGGATCTCCTCCTCGTCCAGGCGGCGCTGTGCCTCGCGAAGCGTGGCCTGAAGCTGGTCGGTCAGCCGATCGCGGACCCCCGGGTCGAGGCCCGGGACCCGCTTGACGTTCTCCAACTGGAGCTTGAGCCCCTGGATGGCCGCCTCCGGGTTGGTGCCCATCTGGCCGCGGGCGTCGTTGATGGCGTTGTTCACGTCGGCCGCCACCATCTGGGACACCAGGCCCTGGCGCTGCTCGAACTCCTGGACCATCTGCCCGCCCTGCGGACCGCGCGGCGCGGCGTCCGGCGGCGCGGTGAGGTTGAGGTCGGCGGCGGCCGCCGCCGTGCCGAGCTTGGGCAGCTCCTTCTCCGCGGCCTGCTTGATCGCGGCGGCCTCCGGATCGTTGGGATCCTGCTGCAAGGCGGCCTCGGCCAGGCGCAGCGCGTCGCCGTAGTGCTGGCCGGCCATGGCCTGGCGGGCGAGGGTCGTCAGGTTCTGCGCGCCGGCATCGGCGACCGCCTTGGCCGCCTTCAGGCTCGTCGAGTCGAGCATGGGCAGCGAGAGGCCGCCGTCCTCCTTGGCCAGATCGACGATCGCCGGCAGGTAGTTGTTGTCGTCGTTGGGCTGGGCGGCCGGAACGGTCCACGAGAGCGTCTTCTCGCCCTCGCCGGTGGCCGCGGTCATCTGCACATCGAACGGACCCTCGCCGGCGTAGGTGCCCACGACCACGGTGTCGCGATCGCTACGCAGCGGCGGGACGTTCTTGGGATAGACCTCGGAGAACGTCGCCGGCCAGGTGGCCGACTTGGGCCAGACGACGGCGCCGCGCACGGCCGAGGCCAGGCCCGCGGCGATCTCGGCGGGCGCGTCGGTCGATTCCTCAACTAGCATGCCGCCGGTCTGCGTGGCCACGGCGCCCAGCAATTGAAGGTCGAGCCGCGGGCCGACGGCGTAGCCGGTGACCGGGATGCGGTTGTCCTTGAGCCGCGCGACCAGGCCCGCGAACTTGTCGCTGTCCAGCAGGTTGGCCGTGCTCATGCCGTCGCCGAGGTACACCACGGCGCGGGGCCTGGCGCCCGGCTTGCCGAGGACGTCGGCGGCCGCGGTGAGGGCCTTCTCCATGTCGGTCGAGCCGAGCGGAACGCGCTGGGCGAGCTTCTGCACGGCGTCCGCCATCTCCTGGCTGCCCGGCGCGACGAAACCCTCGCTCAACGCGATGGCGTTGAGGTCCACGCCCATCAACTGCACGCGGTCCTCCGGGCCGAGCTGGCCCAGCAGGGCGTTGAGCACCTCGAGGCTCTTGGCGCGGTAGTCACCGACCTGGCTGGCCGAGGTGTCGAAGAGGACCACCACGTCGCGCGGCCCCTCGGCCGGCGCCACGTTCTCGGGGTGCAGGCTCAGGGCGAAGTACCTGGTGCCGTCGGGATGGGCGTAGGCACGGAGCTGGGCTGCCTCACTGCCCGGCTCGGCGCCCCGCAGGCTGGTAGCCAGGAGCATGGATACCGCCATCATTGCCAGCGGCAACACGACCACATGAAGGGGGCTACGTCGGGACATCTTCGGATCTCCACCACGAAAGGGTTCCCGCGCCAGAGCCATCGTGTTCCGTAGCGACGGCCCGGACACGTCAAGACGTGCGAACGAATGCGCAAACTCACAGGTACACGCATTTTAGCCAGAATGGTCACCTGTTGCCAAGGAAATTCCCCGAAACCCCCCCGAAGAGCTTGCCTTGCCTGCACGTGCCGGCCGAACGCGGGGAGACGTGGCGGCGGATTGAAACAGCCAGTAGCGACAAAAAAAGACCCAGGCGCCTCCGCGCGCCTGGGTCGCAAGGTTTAATCTTATTGCAGGTTACGTGGTCTGGGACCGGACGATGTCGCCGCCGGAATCCCTCCCGTCTGGTCGCCGTCGGAGGGTCTTCCTTCGTCCGGCTGCCCCGGGGCCGCGTCTCCCTGGTGGTCGCCGGCGGAGACGCTGCCAGCGCCCTCAGCGCTGGAGCCCGGTCGGCTCCAGCGTTTCGATACTGGCCGCGCGGTCGGGCAGCGCCAGGCGCGCCAGGTCCGCCCACTGGAGGCCAGCCACTCGCTCGGTGACCAGGCGGAACGCTCCGCCCCAGTCAACCAGCGACCGCGCCGTCACGGTGACGACCGCGCCCAGAAGCGGCTGCCGGAGCGCGAAGCGGTAGTCCGCGCTCTGGGCGGCCATGTCCGGGTCCTCGTCCGCTTCCTCCCAGCTCCAGGGCTCGGAGTCGGCGGACTCGTCGGTCATCTCCGCGACGTCCTTCGACCACTCCTCGGAGATGTTGGGCAGGGCCCGGCGGAGGAGATCCGCCGACTCGTCCATGCCCAACTCGCCTTGCTCCATGAGGCGAAAGCACCCCAACAGGGCGGCCGCGCCAGGGAGATCGTCGGCCAACCCCAGGACTTCCACGCCCGTGGCGTCCTCGAATTGCGTGGCGAACTCGATGGCCTCGGAGCCGAGGCTCTCCAAGTGGTCGTTCAGCACCGCGCGCCGCACGCCCGACGGATCGTCGCACAGCCGGGCCAGCGAGCGGAGCAGATCCTGATCCGAAGAGGTGAGAAGCTCGCCCGGCAGCCATGCGTACAGCTCCAGGCGACCCTCGGCCTCGTCGGACGCCCCCGCCGAAGCCCCGTCCTCCACGGACGGGGTCAAGGGGGCCTCATCGTACCAGCCGTACTTCTCGGCGTAGACGTCCTCCGCCGGGGCGACGGAGAAGCCGTGCGCCTCGGGGACTACGATGGAGGGCGCGTCGTCCCGATGGAGCACTTCGCCCGGCTCGCTCTCGGTGGGCGTCGTGGACTCCGGGCCGTAGGTGTCCTCCCAGCAAGCGCTGTCTTCGCCGCCGTTCGGCCGGGCCTCCTCCGATTGCGACTCGTCTCCCTGCGACCGTCCGTCCCAGGATGCCTCGTTCCGGTAGCGGTCCCGGTACGCATGCTCACTTCCGAAGCGACCGGCATCGTCCCGGTCCTCCTGGCCGTAGCCGTACCCCTCGGAGCCCGACTCCCCGTATAGGTCATCCCCGCGTTCCTCGTCGCAGCACTCCTCGTCGCACTCGTCGTCTCCCGTCGCGGGATAGTCCTCGGCGAAGTCCGAGTACCCGCTCTCATCGGCGAGGGGGGGCTCCACGACGTCCGCGGCGCTCCACTCGCCGTAGTAGGCGTCGGGCGAGGCGTACTCGTAGGAGTAGTCCTCCGCCTCGGTGTCGGCTAGCTCATCCTCCGCGTCGGCCTCCCAGGCGTCCTCGTATTCGCTGCACTCGGTGTCCCACTCGCCATAGTCGTAGATCGCGTCCTCCGACTGGGCCTCGCCGCCGTCGGAGTAAGTGTACTCCTCGCCGTAGTCGTAGGTCGCTTCGTCGTCGTCCTCGTACGCGTCCTCGCAGCCGTACTCGCCGTAGTCCGACGTCTCGCCGTCCTCGTAGGCGTCGCCGACCTCGTAGGCCTCGCCGTACTCGTACTGGCAGTCGTACTCGTACGGATCGTAGTCGCTCTCGTCGTACTCGTCGTACTCGTCGCTGTCGTACCCCGTCCCGTCCGCGTCGCCTGCGCTCATGTCGTCGGCGTACGCGTCGTACTCGCAGGTGTCGTCCACCCAGGTGTCGTCGGCGTAGGTCTCGGTCTCGTCGGCGTCGTACTCGCTTTCGTACTCGTACGGATCGTAGTCGTCGGCGCCGTACTCCTCGGTGCCGTAGTCGTAGTCCTCGTACTCGGCCATGTCGTCCGAGTAGGCTTCGGTGTCGTCGGCGTAGGTCTCGGTCTCGTCGGCGTCGTACTCGCTTTCGTACTCG
>CAYSUS010000114.1:0-5542 GCA_964434165.1 uncultured Pirellulales bacterium | reverse complement strand
TACGGATCGTAGTCGTCGGCGCCGTACTCCTCGGTACCGTAGTCGTAGTCCTCGTACTCGGACGCCTCGTCGCCCAGGCTGGTCTCCCCCATCGCTCCGGCAAGCGGCTCAGAGTCCGTCTCCGCCGCGGCGGCCACAGACGAGGCGGCGTCGGTCGAGTCGTTCCTCGCGTAGTCGTGCCCGTAGCGGAAGAAGTACTCCTCAACGCTTTCGACCTCGCCATCCTCGATCAGCGCGCCGACGGCGGAATCGGACGTCTCTTCGGGGGCCTCGTAGCGGTAGTCGTACTCGGTGTAGTCCGAATAGTCCCCGGAGTCGGTCTCGTCGAGCGACCCGTCGTCCAATCCCGGCTCGTCGCCGTCGGTCGGGTACTCGTCGTAACGGTATCCGTACTCGCCGTAGGCGTCTTGGTACTCGTAGTCCCAGCCGGAATCGTGCTCCAATCGGGCGGCTTCCTCGGCCGGGCTGGCAGAGACGGGACCGGGCTCGCTGGCTCGCAGCGGTCTGGCGCCGAGGTCGTCGCTACCGAGCACGATTAGCGCCGCACTGACCACCGTCGGGGCCAGCGATCTGGCAAAAAAGGAATAGCATCGCATGTCCAACCATCCTCCCTGGAAAGAAACCCCACCTCAGTGAGTCGAAACGAAGCACCTGCGAAACTGGGCTCCAAGTGGATTGACCCCGCCCCGGCCGTTAACGGTATCGGTGTCGTGAGATTGGTGCATTAGGCAATCAAGCGTGCCTTGGGGATATGATTATTTTTGGGGTTTTGATTTGAAAGAGCAGTCAAAACAGTCTGGTCAACCTTGCGGGTGTGGGAATTTCATGTCACATGCCATTCGAGGACTTCGCAAACATTGAGCGGGGGTTTTTTGGCAGGGCGCAAGCATCGTCTTCACCCCGAAAGTCAGTGCGAAAGAACTAAATATATCTTCGCCAACCGGCAAGGTTTATCCAGATTGCCGAAGGCCGCAGCTTTCGAGGTGCTTCCTTACGGCTACCGATCGCCCGAGCCGCGCGCACGCTCCCCTCTCTCGACCCTTGCCCCCTTGCCCCCGCGACGAGATGACCTCGCGGCCAGACACCCGATTGCGTAATATGGGTTGCCGCTCCCCTCCGCAATGCGTGACGCACAGCGGCGACACGGCACTCGTCTCACTGCGGCGCCACGTACAACCGGGGGTGCTCGGGATGCGTACGAGAGTTGGACCGACTGGCCGAGGTGCAGAGTCGAGGTGCAGAGTCATGAGACGAACGCTCGTCCTTTGCCTGGTTTCCGCGGGACTGGGGGGTTTCGCCGCCGTTGTGGTCTCCGATCCGCCCCGCATGGTCTCCCGGATTGCCGCCCAGGAGGCTTACCGGCAGCCGCATCCTGCGGGCCGCGTTCCGGCCCGGTCGCCCGCGCTCCCCTCCGCAGCCGCGTCCCTGCCTGGACTGGAGGGACTGGAGGACCTGACGCCCGAAGAGCGCGTCAACGTGGCCGTATACGAGAGCTGCAATCGGGGCGTGGTTCACATCACGACCAAGAGCGTCCGGGCCGAGCCGCTGTTGATGATCGCCGTGGAGATCCCTTCGGAGGGGGAAGGGAGCGGCGTGGTGCTTGACCGGGATGGGCACATCCTTACCAACTATCACGTGATCGACGGGGCGCAGGAGATCCGGGCAACGCTCTTCGACGGCAAGTCTTACCCCGGCAAGGAGGTCGGCCACGACCGCGTGACCGACGTGGCCGTGGTCAAGATCGACGCCCCGCGCGAGTCCCTGTTCCCCATCGCCTTCGGCGACTCCACGAGGCTCCGCGTGGGACAGCGGGTGTTCGCCATCGGCAACCCGTTCGGCTTCGAGCGGACGCTGACCACCGGCATCGTCTCCAGCCTCAACCGCTCGCTTCCCAGCCGCACCAAGACGCGGACGATCAGGAACGTGATCCAGATCGACGCGGCCATCAACCCGGGCAATTCGGGCGGACCGCTGATCGACACCCGCGGCCGGATGATCGGCATGAACACGGCCATTGCCAGCCGGACGGGCGAGAGTGCGGGCGTGGGGTTCGCGATCCCGGTCAACACGGTTGCCCGCATCATCCCGCAGCTCATCCAGAACGGGCGCGTGATTCGGCCCGACATCGGAATCGCGCGCGTCTATCAGATGGAAGAGGGGCTGCTGATCGCCACGCTGGACCCGGAAGGGGCCGCCGCGCGGGCCGGCCTGCGCGGCCCTCAGGTCGTGCGCCAGCGACGCCGCCAGGGCCCGTTCGTCTATGAGTACAAGACGGTGGATCGCTCGGCGGCCGATTTGATCGTGGCCGTGGACGGCGAGAAGATCCGCGGGGCCGACGACTTCCTGAACATCATCGAGAGCAAGCAGCCGGGCGACACCGTGGCCCTCTCGATCGTGCGGGACGGCCGCCGGATGGAGGTGCCGGTCCGGCTCGACGCCAGCCCGTAGCGGCGCTACTCCGGCGGCGAGGGCGCCTCGTCGGTCCCGGGGTGCGCCGGTTCCGTCCGGCGCGCGGCCTGTTTCGCGGCGGTCCGATCTTCGCCCGCCTTGATGTGGTCGCCCAGGGCCTGATACGCGGCGGCGCGGCCCTCGTAGGCCTGGACCAGGCGCGGTTCCAGCTCGATCGCCCGGCTGAAATCGGCGATCGCCTTCCCCGTGTCGCCCTGCGCGAGGCGTGCCCGTGCCCGGGCGCACAGCGCTTCGGGCGAACGGGGGCTTAGCCTGATCGCCTCGTCCAGGTCGGCGATGGCCCCGTCCACGTCGCCGGACTGAAGGAGGAGGAGGCCGCGCGCTTGGCGCGGGCCGGCCCAGTCGGGCTGGAGCTCGATCGCCTTGGTGTAGTCCGCCACGGCGCGCTCGTACTGCTCCGCGAGTACGAGGAGCTCGGCGCGGCGGGCCAAAGCGTGGGCCGAGTCGGGGTTCAGCCGCAGGGCTCGCCCGTAGTCTTCGATGGCTTGCTCGATCTGTCCGGCCATGCGGTGCGCCAGGGCGCGGTTGTCCAGGGCCTCCAGGAACGTGGGGTCGCACGCCAGCGCCCGCGTGAAGTCGTCGATCGCCCGCTTCCAGACGCCGGCGTGCGAGTAGGCGCGGCCGCGATCGTTGTACGCCGAGGCGTCGTCCGGATGTCGTCGAATGCGTTCGGTGAGCTGGACGATGGCCGCGGCCGTCGGCGGATCGAGGTCCATGCCGGGGTCGATGGGCGGGCGCCGGTCGGCCGGCACCGCGCGCTCGTTGCGGGCGGAGCCTTGGGGGCTGGTCTGGCCGCGATCCTCCAGAAGGCGGAGCTTCTGGAGCACGGCGAGGCGGGCATCGTGGGCGTCGGTCAGCTCGGGGTCGCAACGAATCGCCTGGGTCAGGTCGTCGGCCGCCGCTTTCAGGTCGCCGGTCCCCCGACGGACCATGGCCCGCTCGTAGAACGTCGCGGCCAGCGCGGGATCGTAGGTGGGCGAGCCCTGCCGGCGGAGCCGGATGGCCATGTCGAAATCGCGTAGCGCGCTGTCCATCTTGTTGGCCAGCGCGAACGTCCGGCCCCGATTGTGAAAGGCGTCGGCGTCCTCGGGCACCAGGCCGATCGCCCTGGAGCAGTCGTCCACGGCGAGATCCAGCTTGCCGAGCTCCCGCCGGGACGCGCCGCGATGGTTGTATGCCTGGGCGTGCTCCGGGGCCGCCCGGAGCACCTCGGTGAAGTCCTCGACCGCGGCCTCGTGATCCCCGTGGGCGGCCCGTGCCATCCCCCGCGCGTAGTGAATCGCGTAGATGCGGGAGTCGCGCTTCAGGGCCTCGGTATAGCCGTCGATGGCCTCCTGGAGCTTGCCCTGCTCGACCTGGCAGGCGCCCCGGCCGAGGCATGCGAGCGTGGCGAGGGGCTGGCGGAGGCCTCGCGCGAGCGCTGCGGAGAAATCGTCGATGGCGTGATCGAGCTTCTTCAGCCGCCGATAGGCCAGAGCGCGGTAGTAATAGGCCTCGGCCAGCTCCGAATCCTGATGGATGGCCTTGGTGAAGCGGTCCACGGCGTCGTCCAGGTCGTCCCGGTCGAGACAGCCAGCGCCTTCGGCGAACAGGGCAATGGCGCGGCTATCGGACGGGTGACGAGGGGCGGAGGACGCGCCCCGTTCGGAGCCGCAGCCGGCCAGGCTCGCGAGCACGCAGACTGCGAGGACGGCGGCGCCGCGGGCGCGGGCCGCTGGGCGGAGGAAGGAATGGGTGCTGGCGCGTGGCATGTTGGTCGAGGCGGAGCAGACGGGCATGGGCTCGGGCGGGATTCGAGTCGTGCGGGCCCTACTGGCGGATTATAGCGTAAACCGCTTGGCATGAGCGCCTGGCGCAACGGTCCCACGGAGGGGGATTGCATACAGCAGAGGAGTGGTTCGGACCGGGTGTTCGGGGGATTTGGGCTGAAGTGCCCGGAGCTGGCGGCCGATGAACACGTGGCGGCGTCGGGGTGGGGATGGAGATCGTTCAGAAAAAATTGCGGGGGCTGTTGACTGGTTTCGGGGGAGTGCTAGAATACGTTTTTGCCTGGGAGGCACTGGCCTCGGCCGTGCGTTTTCCAGGCAATTGCTCTTTGACAATTCGGTAGTGATCGCCTCAATCTTGCGAGTTTAGGTCTTTTGCAGGATTGGACTAAAGCAGGCCGGCGCCCGACCGCGACCGCATCGGGCACGGCCTGACGGATTCGACCTTTCAGAAGGTTCACAGCCGCGCTGGCCGCTGCGGGCGACTGCAGAGGGTTGGTGCGGTTCAAGCTTCTAAACAATTGAAGGGTTTGATCCTGGCTCAGATTGAACGTTGGCGGCGTGGATTAGGCATGCAAGTCGTGCGGAAAGGCTCCTTCGGGAGCACTCGAGCGGCGAAAGGGAGAGTAACCCGTGGGTTACCTGCCCTCCGGTCCGGGATAGCCACGGGAAACTGTGGGTAATACCGGATGACATCTCCGGATCAAAGGTGTGATTCCGCCGGAGGAGGGGCCCGCGTCCTATTAGCTAGTTGGTGGGGTAATGGCTCACCAAGGCTGCGATGGGTACGGGGTGTGAGAGCATGACCCCGCTCACTGGGACTGAGACACTGCCCAGACACCTACGGGTGGCTGCAGTCGAGAATCTTCGGCAATGGGCGCAAGCCTGACCGAGCGACGCCGCGTGCGGGATGAAGGCCTTCGGGTTGTAAACCGCTGTCAGTGGGGAGGAAATGCCAGGGGGCTATCCCCCTGGTTTGACCTATCCGCAGAGGAAGGACGGGCTAAGTTCGTGCCAGCAGCCGCGGTAAGACGAACCGTCCAAACGTTAATCGGATTCACTGGGCTTAAAGGGTGCGTAGGCGGTCCGGAAAGTTGGGTGTGAAAGCCCTCGGCTTAACCGAGGAATTGCGCCCAATACTACCGGGCTTGAGGGAGATAGGGGTGAGCGGAACTTAGGGTGGAGCGGTGAAATGCGTTGATATCCTAAGGAACACCTGTGGCGAAAGCGGCTCACTGGGTCTTTTCTGACGCTGAGGCACGAAAGCTAGGGGAGCGAACGGGATTAGATACCCCGGTAGTCCTAGC
>CAYSUS010000113.1:0-22184 GCA_964434165.1 uncultured Pirellulales bacterium | reverse complement strand
TAGTATGGCAATTTAGCTGAGCAGACAGGAGGCAATTTAGCTGAGCGGCAAAGTCTTGGGCGGAATGCCCGCCTGCTGCAGCCGGTTGATGAACAGGTGCCGCAGCCCGTGGAAGTCGGCGCAGTGGCCGTCGTGGTTGCAGTAGCAGAGGAAGTCCGTCTTCAACCGGCGCCGCTTCTCGCGCTTGTCCTCCTTCGCCTCCTCAAGCCACGCGTCCCGGGCGGCCATCAGGTCCCGCTCGACCATCTTGTGGCACTTGCGCTCCTTGCCGCCCCGCACCCCAAATCCCACCCCTCAGAACTTGATGATCCCCTTCGCGCGCAGCTCCAGGGCGATCTTGCACATCTCGATCATCTCCGGCGTGTACCGGCAGCCGATGTCGCCACCGTCCGAGGCCTTGCCCTTGCAGGGGCTGGTCTCGGCGAGGCGGTAGTCGAGCATCTTCGGATTGGCGAACTGGGGATCGGCGCTGAAACACGTATTAGCTGCTTTGGCGCCTCCTGTCACCGTTTTGAGGATATCGCACCGGTCGGCCAGGAGGTCCGCGCCTCCCTTGATCTCCCCCACAATCGAGTCGCGAACAACACCTCGGGATGCGGCGGCATCCCGAAAGACGGTGCAGTACCGCAGTTCTAGCGCGCCGTGGCCGACCGACGTCCCAGCGGCAATGCAGTGCTCCAGACGGATGGTTCCATCGTGTACACGGAAGTGCCGGAGAGCGATGCAGTGTCTCGCCAGAGGACCATTGCGGACGGAGACTTCGTTCGCGAAGATGCACGCATCGAACACGGTCGCGCCGCTGGCGGCGCCGCTGTTGTCCCGAGCTTGCCAGTAGACGGCACGACCTGTGGGAGCGTAGACGATGCACCTGCGCATCTTGAGCGTGGTGTCGTGGTATCCCCGAATCGCCGCCGGATCTGGCGCTTTGGGGGAGGCGTGAATCAGAATGAGCCGCTCCAGCGACGTGCCTTGCGTCTTGACTTCAATCAGATTCTGAACACCGTCCGCGATGCCAGCCGAGGTAAGAACGGGCCAACAACCCTTTCGACCACGGACGGTCAGATTGCCCACCAAGAACTCGATCGGACCTTGATAAGTGCCGCTATCGCGGACCTCTACGAGGTCTTCTGGCTCCGCAGCCTTCATGGCATCCCGAATCGTCGTGAAATCTCCCTTGCCGTCTTGACGCACAATCAGCCGCTTGCCCAGCGTCGCCGTGGCCTTCTCCATTTCTTCCAGCGGCGACTGGCGATCGGCGTCGCAGACCGCGCGGGATTCCGGATAATCGCTCTTCAGCTTCTCCACCAGGTCGCGCACATCGAACAACTCCTCCTCCTCGAACAGCTTTGCCGCTTCCGCGTAGAGCTTCTCCGCCTCGGCCTCATAGATGCCCGATTTGGCCTTGGCCATCGCCGCGTCGAACAGGGGCCTGTTCTTCGAGAACCATTCGGTGGAACCGTACTTCTCCTCGAGCTGCGCGAGGGCCTTCTCCGCTGCGGCCCATTTCTCCTCCTCGAGCACCGACTCGACGCGAGCGAACGCGGCGCCTGCCAAGGACCCGAGGTACGGGCCGATGTCCGTGCCCAATGAACGCGCCTTGTCCAATAATTTCTCGGCGAGCGGCACGTCGCCTGCAGCAAAGGCCATCAGCCCGGCACCGAGCCAGTCTTCTGCCGAGGACGGGTCCACGACCAGTTCCAGCAGCTTCGGTCGGGCCTTGTCGTTCAGCTCGGCCCACGGGTGTTCTTCGGTCTTGCCGCTGGCGAGCAATGCATGGATTGCCTGGTCGTCCGCGCCCTTCACTTCGCCGTTCATGCCGCGGAGCATGAGGTCCGTCTTCTTCAAAGGCGGGCGCGCGGCCTTGATCCTCGCGATCATCTTCGTCTTCAGCGCGGCCATGCGCTCCAGCTCATCGGCGCGGCGGGCAAGACGCTCTTGCAAGTCCGGCTCCTCCAGGCGAATCTTCTCCAGCGCCGCCTGGGCCCCCGCGAAATCCCACTTGGCCAAGAGCTCGTCGACCGGCTGCATCGCGTTTCGCCACTTCGCCTCCCGGGCCGCGAGTACGGGATCGATCTTCGGCTGCGGCGGATCGGGCTTCGGCTCCGGTTTGGCCTTTGGCTCCGGCTTGGGCTTCTCGGGCGGCTTTGGCTTCTCCTCCGGTTTCAGGTCGGGCTTCGCATCTGGCACCAGTGCCACGGTCGACGCCTTCTTCCACTCCAAGGGCACAGCTACGTCGCGACCGGCCGGAACGGTGACGCTCGCTTCCAGCGGCTCGTAGCCTCGACGCATGATCCACACCGTGTGCTTGCCCGGCGCGACGGGCAGGCGCAGGGGATCGGAGCGTAAGCTCGCCAGGTTCTGGTCCCGGTCGTCGATCTGCAGGATCGCGTTTGCCCGATCCGCGACGGGCCACTCGAGCACCACGTGCTGCACACTCGGCGAGGCAGGCTTTTCGGTCTCCTTGGGCTCGCGGTCTGCGCCTTTCGTCTTCTGCGTGGTGGCAACCGCTGCGGCGGACTTCTCCTTGGGCTTCTTGCCGTCGCCTTGCCCACCCCGTCCGGCCAGGATCAATCCGATGGCGACCAGGATCAGCAGGGCCGAGCCGGCCACCGCAGCGTAGATCCCCAAGGGAGGCGGCTTGGCCTCCTGGCCTGCCTCAGCCTCTGGGGCACGCGGCCTTCGTATCCGCATGGTGTTGAGGAACTGCGCGAAGCCCGAGGACTGGGAGCCGATCGTGGCTACCATGGCCTGCGGACCATCCGGCTTGGGTCGCGGCTTGCTCGTGGCGAGCGTCCGCAGCCGCGCCTCGGCGGCAAACGGCTTCAAGGCCGCGGCCACTTCGCCGGGCGTGGCGAAACGGTCCTCGGGGCCCTTGGCCATCATCCGCTCGACGACCAGGGCCAACGCAGGCGGGACCTCGGCGCGCAACGCGGCGATCGGCTCGGGCCGGTCCTGTACGTGCGCCATCAGCTTCTTGCCCCCGGTGTTGTACTTCGGACCGCTGAAGGGCGCGCGCCCGGCCAGGAGCATGTAGAGCGTGCACCCCAGGCTATAGACGTCCCCTCGGATGTCCACGCCGCGGCTGTCCATGATCTGTTCGGGGGCCATGTAGTCGAGCGTGCCCATGGCTTCCCCGGTGCCGGTCACCTCCTCTTCCTCCTGGGCCCCCGGCCGTGCCAGGCCGAGATCCAGGAGCTTCACGCGGCCCTCGGGCGTGAGCATCAGGTTCGACGGCTTGACGTCGCGGTGCACCAGTCCCTGTTCATGGGCGCTCTGCAGCCCCAGCGCCGCCTGGCGGACGATCTCGCAGGCGTCGGCCACGGGCAAGGCCGCATCCCTCTTGATCAGCGCGGAGACGTCGATCCCTTCCACGTACTCCATCACCAGGAACCGCGTGCCCTCGATCTCCCGGGCGTCGTAGGCCTCGACGACGTTGGGGTGTTTCAGCTGGGCGACGGCCTTGATCTCGCGTTTGAATCTCGCGACGGCCCGCTCGTCGGCCAACAGGCCGTGCGGCAGGACCTTGACGGCCACGATGCGGTCCATCTCCGTGTGGACGGCCTTATAGACCGTGCCCATGCCTCCGGCGCCGAGTTTCTCCAGGAGCTTGTACTCGCCCAACTGCTCGATCAGGGCCGTCTGCTGGCCCGCCCGCGGCGGCGCGGCAGCGCGGCGGGCTGGCGGCACGCGGGGCGGAGGGGGCGGGGGAGCTTCCGGCGGCGGGCCCAGCTTCTCGCGCAATTGCTGGTCGTAGGCAGCCTTCTTCTCGGCGCTGAGAAGGCAGATCCGGGCCGCCGCCACTTCATTGAGAAGCCGCTGGGACTCGCGCCCGTGAGAACCGGCCTGGTACGACCGGAGATGAGACATCTGCCGATCCGCCGCCGCGGCAATCACGTCCGGATCGCTTTCGAACCGCGGAAGCCCCAAGAGGCAGTACAAGTCCGGCGGCTGATCCTCAGGCGGAATCGAGAGCCACTTGTGATACGGGTCGAACGTCTCGGCCATTGCACCCCCCATCAGCCTGCTGTCCATGCACCCGAAAGTGCGGTGCTATTGTAGCTGCGTTGACGCGGCGTCGCAACGGACTGAGGGGGTGCGAGCCGAGCGAAGCCGCCGTCGGGTGTGAACGGCGCTGAGATAACGTAGCGCCGGGCGGCTGGAAAGCGTAGCGCTCGGAATAGGAGGATCTCAGGCTAGGTTATGCATTGCTGATCACGTCGAACAGCAGTTCCGCCCCCGAGCTTGCTGGTGGGGACGTAGCCCTACTCGTCGAGAATCGGCAGATCGGGCCGGGCGAGCTGCTTCTTCATGCGCAGCAACTACCGCTCTTCGCGGGCCTCCATCAGCGTGGTGATCAGTTTGGTCACCTTCCAGAATCGGAAGGTCCCTTTCGAACGGAGGGATCTACGTGACGCAAGCACCGAAGGAACCTGCCTTGATTCTCGCTGGCAGACTCGCCTGCTATAATGGGGCGTTCGAGCAGCCCCCGTGAGGAGTGTTTTTCACGTGCAGCAGTCGGGTTCGGTCACGCGGTGGATCGAGAGGCTGAAGGATGGTGACCAGGCGGCGGCCGATGCGATTTGGAGCCGCTACTTCGATCGTCTCATTCCCGCAGCTCGCCGAAAGCTCGGTCCCGCCGCGCGCAAGCTCTGCGATAGCGACGACGTGGTGCTGGTCGCATTCGAGGGGCTCTTCCGCCAGGCCGCTCAGGGGAAGTGCCCCAACCTTCACGACCGGCACGACTTATGGTGCCTGCTGCTGAAGATCGCCGAGCGCGAGGCGATCGATCAGGTGAGGGCTCAGTGCCGAGAAAAGCGAGGGAAAGGGAAAGTCGTGGAGGAATCGCTCCTGGGAGCCGCCCACGGTATTGACGGCCGCTTGGGGCTGGATGGTCTGCCTGGCGACGCTCCCACGCCCGAACACGTGGTCGCCACCATGGAAGGCTGCCGCCGACTCCTCGAGCTACTCCCCCCCGACCTGGCGGACCTGGCGCTTCTGAGACTGCAGGGCTACACCAACGAGGAGATCGCCAACCGCATCGGCCGTTCCGTGGCCACGGTCGAGCGGCGTTTGCGACTGATTCGCACCTACTGGAACCGAGAGTCGGAAACGTGACGCCCCAAACCCCTCAACCCGACGAGACCGTCAGCCTTTCCACGCAGAGGCGGATCGACGAGGTCTGCCTGGCCTTTGAGGACGCCTGGCAGGCCGGCGCAAGGCCTTCGCTGGAGGACCTCATCGCGGAATCGCCACCTTCCGACCAGGCTCCCCTACTGCGGGAGCTTCTCGTGTTGGAGCTGCACTACCGTCGCGAGCAGGACGAAACGCCTGAAGAGCGGGAGTACCAGGCCCGCTTCCCGATGTGTTTGGAGATAGTGGCCGCGGCGTTCGCCGTTTCCTTCTCGGCCAAGACGGCGCGCCTGGAGCGCCTGGCCAGGACCGCGCTGGAGCACGTCGGCGATTCGCCAGCGCCAAGGTACACCCCCGGCGAGCAGTTGGGTCGCTACACGATTCAGCGCGTGCTCGGTAGCGGCGGCTACGGCGAGGTGTATTTGGTGGACGACGGGGTGCTCGGTCGGTCTGCGGCCTTGAAAGCCCCGCGCCTCGACCGGTTCCGGTCGGAAGCGGACGTGGACCGGTACCTCGACGAGGCGCGGACCGCCGCCCAGCTCGAGCATCCTGGCATCGTCTCGGTCTTTGACGCGGGCCGACTGGAGGACGGCACGCCCTTCATCGCGATGCGATACATCGAGGGCCGGTCGCTCCGCGACTTGCTCTGCGACGCTCCTTTCTCCCATGCGCAATCTGCGGGGTTGCTCGCCAAAGTGGCCGAGGCCGTCCATTACGCGCACAAGCAAGGCTTCATTCATCGCGATCTCAAGCCGGCCAACATCCTCATCGACACCGGGGGCAACCCGCACGTGGCCGACTTCGGGCTGGCGATCCATGAGAGCCAGCAGCATCTGAAGGCCGGCGACTCCTCGGGCACGTTGGCCTACATGGCCCCCGAGCAGATCCGCGGCGAGACCCATCGACTCGACGGGCGGGCCGACGTGTGGGCCCTGGGCGTCATGCTGTACGAAGCCCTCACTCGCCGGCGGCCCTTCCAGGGAGACGATCCCGCGCGCGTCGCCGACGAGATCCTTAGCCGACAGCCCAAGCCGCCCCGACAGATCGACGACCGGATCCCTGTCGAGCTGGAGCGGATGTGCCTGAAGTGCCTGGCCAAGCAGATCCCCGACCGCTACGCCACGGCGGCTGACCTGGCCTCGGATCTGAGGAGCTGCTTGCGGGCGCCGCGAAGGAGAAGCGTTGCGTCGGTCGCGGGCCTGCTGATCGCCGTCTTGGCCATCGGGCTTGTGGTCTGGCTCAGCAGCGGACCGCGGAACGGACGCCCTGCCGAGAAGACAATGGCGCGCAAGCCCGAGCCGCAGACGCCCCGGCAAGCCGGACCGCTGGAAGGTAACGTGGACGTCCTCATCTGGGACCCGGACGATCCGGCCCGTCGTGGGCTGGGGCTCCGCGAGCCGGGTGCCTTGCCGCTTCGGGCGGGCGACCAGATCCGCGTGGAGGCGGTGCTCAATGGTCCGCTGTACGTGTACCTGATCTGGATCGACTGCGAGGGCAAGGTGTTTCCGGTCTATCCCTGGCATCGCGGCGACTGGACCGAGCGACCGGACGAGGAGCAGCCGCGTGCTCGTCTTGCCCTGCCTGAACAGCTCGACCGCGGATGGCCCATGCAAGGCGGGCCTGGCATGGAGACGCTCATGCTCCTAGCCCGAAAGACCCCTTTGCCGCCCGACGAGGACCTCGCCTCCTTGCTGGCCGACCTGGAGCCTCAGCCCATGCAGAATGCCCGCTCCCTGGTCGAGTTCCACGCCGGCACGATCATCACCGAAGCGGTCAGCCGCGACCGCGGCCCGGTCTTCTTCGACCCCCAGCGAATCGACGATCCCGTCCTCCAGACCCAACAGAAGCTCGCCGAGCGCCTAAGCCCGCACTTCGAGCTGATCCGGGCGGTGAGTTTCGCGAATCGAGGTGGTTAGACTGCGACCGCACAATCTCGCAGCGAGGCCGTGAATGCCATCAATGTTTGGAGAACCGCTCATGCATTTCATACGCCGCGGCACGTGGTTGCTTCTGGCCGTGCTTCCGGCCCTGTGGGGCCAAGCGGCTCTCGCGGAAGAAGCGAGTCCTTCCGGTGGAGGCCCTTTCCCGGCTATTCTCACAGTCCAGTCGAACAAGTTCCACGACTACCACCTCGTTGACTTCGACGTCCGAAAGGGCGAGGCAAGACCTCTTTTCGATGGCTCGCAGCCGGCCTGGTCGCCCGATGGTTCCAGGGTGGCGGTTGTGCGGTATGTCGAGGGGGCGCCCGACATCTTGATCGTGGACGCTGACGGGGCCAACCCGGTGAACGTCACCGGGCATCCTGCCCATGACGAGTGGCCCACCTGGTCGCCGGACGGAGAGAGGATCGCCTTCGTCAGCAATCGCACTGGTAACGAGGAGATCTTCGTCCTCAACGTTGATACGAAGGAGGCCGCGAATCTGACGCGCAATCCGGCGGTCGATACGGCCCCGGCCTGGTCTCCCGACGGCAAGCGTATTGCGTTTGCTTCCAGCAGGCTCTACTTGGAGCTGGATCTGGATGCAACCGGCCGAGAAATCCTCGTCATGAACGCTGACGGCTCGGGCATCCATCGCGTGCCGCTCGCCGGCGGCTCGTATTTCTGCTCGCCGGCGTGGTCCCCCGACGGGAGCCTGATCGCTTTCAGCAAGTGGTTTAGCGACGGGGATAAGATCTTCATCGCCGAGGTGGACGGCACAACCTGCCGCCAGTTGATCGACGCCTGGGGAATGCAAGCCTATCCCGCCTGGTCGTCCGACGGGCGCTACATGGCCTTCGTGCAGTATCGATGGCCCCTGGAAGACCTCGGTGCATTTCCAGGAAACCTTCGCATCTTGGATTCCCAGTCAGGAAGAGCTGAGACGGTGTTGACGGACACGCTCAGGCGATATGCCTCTGCCCGGCCCAACTGGCGGACCGCTCCTTCGGCGAAGCCCGTGCTTGAGGAGGTACTTCGGGAGCGCTGCAGGAAGCTGCTGCCGAGTTGGGACCGGAAGCCGCCGACGCATTTGGAACGCCAACAGGTCTTGGCGCGGACCCACGAACTAGGTCAGCTTGCCGACAGCTACCGGGCCGCAGCCCGCTATTGGGACGCGGAGAAGCTCTACCGGACGGTTGTGGACATTCGTGCGGAGGTACTTGGCCAGGAGCATCCCGACTATGCTTTGGCCCTCGCCTCGCTGGCTTGCGTGCAGAGTGATGTGGGCGACTATGCCCGCGCGGAGCACCTCGTCAGGCAGGCTGTCGAGCTCCTCAAGAAGAACACGGGTGAGGCAAGCCCCTACTACGCAAGTGGCCTGAGCGGTCTTGCCGAACTGCACCGTATCAAGGGCGAATATGCGGAGGCCGAACGGCTCGCCCAACAGGCCCTCGGTATTCGTAAGAGGAAGCTGGGGGAGGACGACCCCCGTTATGTGTCGAGTCTGCACGGTCTGGCGATCGCGCTTCATGGGCTCGGCGGCTACACCCGGGCTGAGGAACTCCTCCGGGAGGCGATCGGCATAGAAGAGCGTGCGGGCCGAACCTCGAAAGCAACGTACAGGGCCGCGGTTGGGAGCTTAGGATGGCTGTATTTCGATTCAGGCGAATTCGCGCGGGCCGAGCCGCTTCTTCAGGAGGCCCTCGATCTTACGAAGAAGGCCTGCGGAGAAGAGCATCCCGCCTACGGCTCCTGTCTATGCAATCTAGGTGAATTTTACCGGCGACTTGGCGACTACGCCCGCGCTGAGGAGCTTGTCTCGCGGGGCCTCAGAGTACTCCAGAAAGCGCTTGGGGACGATCACCCCGATTGCTCGGGCCCTTTGGAGATGCTGGCCGTGGTGTACCTGAGCATGGGCGAAGACGCTCGCGCCGAGTCGCTCCTCAAGCGGTGCCTTGAAATCAGGAAGAAGGCTTACGGAGACGACAATCCTAGGTACGCCAACGGCATTTTCAATCTGGCCACCCTCTGTGACAACGCCCGCGAAGTGCAGCTCTGTCAACAGGCGTACGACATATTTAAGCGCTCCCTCGGCCCGGATCATGAAGCCTGCGGCTTATGTCTGCAGAATCTCGCCGCCTCTTACCTTGGCTTGGGCGATTACTCCCGTGCCGTGCCGCACTGCCAACGGGCCATCGAGATATTCAAGAGGACGCTCGGCGAGGATCATCCCCGCTACGCGAACACCCTTTGCCTGCTCGGGGTTCTGCACACGAAGATGGGCGAGTACGCCCTTGCCGAGCCGCTCATTCGGCAGGCGCTTGCCGTCACCCGACGATCGCTGGAGGATTCGGCGCTCGTCCTCTCCGAGCGGCAGCAACTGGCCATGGGGCAGAGCGTGCGTCATCAACTCGACGACTACGTCAAGTTGGGCATCGAGGCCAAGGTGCCTTGCGAACCCATCTACCAGGAGGTGTTGTCCTGGAAGGGAGCCACGCTTCGCCGGCAACGGTTGATGCGGCAGGCCGCCGCCGAGGAGGCCATCGCGGCGCAGTTCCAGGCCCTGCAGCGGGTCGCGCGCCAGCTTGGCTCGCTCACCAACCGCTTTCCACGCGAACCCGAGCTTCAGCAGCAGTGGCGAGAACGCGTGCGGCAACTCACCGAGGAGAAGGAGAGGCTCGAGGCCAAGCTCAGCGCCGCCAGCGACACGTTCCGCGAGGCCAGGCACGACGTTTCCCTCGGGGAACTCGCAGCGGCAATGCCGCCGCAGGCTGCGCTGGTCGATTTCCTCGAGTCTTCCAGGTCGTCTGGCAGCCTGGTCGCCTTCGTCGTCCGGCCAGGCCGCGCCGTGAAGATGGTTGATCTCGGCAAGGCCGCCCTGATCGGCGAGGCGATCGACACGTGGCGCGAGAGCTTGGGCGCTTCGGCCGGCGGGGCGGCAGCCGGTGCGCTCCTTCGCACAACGGTCTGGGAGCCGCTGTTGCCTCACGTGGAAGGCGCGGAGACTATCCTCGTCTCGGCGGACGGGGCCCTGGGGCGGATGCCTCTTGCGGCCCTGCCGGGAAAGCGATCGGGTACGTGCCTGCTGGAGGACCACCGGATGGCGTACGTGCCCGTGCCGAGTCTCCTGGTCCGGCGGGGTCCGGCCGAATCGCAAGGCGATCGGCGCGGCCTGCTGCTGGTGGGCGGCGTGAACTACGACCGCCGGGATGATGCCACGGCCATGCTGGCCGACACATCGGCCTCGATCGGTTTGCGCACGCGCGGCCCGGACGTTCAAGTCCAGGCGATGACCAGGCGAATGGTGTGGAGGCGGCTTCCCGGCACCGAGGACGAGATCACCGACATCGGCACCCTCTACGAGGAACTGCACGAAGGGCGCGGCCGCGGCATCACGATGCTCGCCGGCGCCCAAGCCACCGAAGAGGCTTTTCGGCAGCACGCTGCGAAAAGCCGCGTGCTTCACGTCGCCACGCATGGCTACTTCGCCTCGCCGGAGAAGAAGTCGGCGCTGGCCGCGGCGGATACGCCGCCGCACCGCGGCCTCCAGATGCAGCCGCAGCATGGCCGCGGCATGAAGATGTTCGGCTGGTTGGGGGACGTTCGGGGTTTCTCCCCAGGCCTTCTCTCCGGGCTGGTCCTGGCCGGCGCGAACTCGCCGCCGGCAATGCCCGACGACCCGCTCAAGTCGGACGATCTGCCCGACGACGGGTACTTGACTGCGGAAGAGATCGCCTTCCTGCCGCTCGAGGGGGTGGAATTAGTGGTCCTCTCCGCCTGCGACACGGGGCTCGGCGAGGTGGCCGGAGGCGAAGGCCTCCTGGGAATCCAACGTGCCTTCCAGGTCGCCGGAGTGGAGACCACGGTCGCCAGCCTCTGGAAGGTCGACGACCAGGCGACCTGCGCCTTGATGAAGCTCTTCTACCACAAGCTGTGGAAGGAGAACAAGCCACCCATCGATGCGTTGCGCGAGGCCCAACTTGCCGTCTATCGGAATCCCGACTTGATCGGCAAGCTGGCCGGTTCGCGCGGTCCCGACTTCACGAAGACTATCGGGCTAGTAAAGACGCGCCCCGCGGATAGCGTGAAATCGAAGAGGACACCTGCCAAGCACTGGGCGGGCTTCATCCTCTCGGACCCAGGGCGGTAGGATTGGGCCCTTCTTCCTCCAAGTCCAGCTCTCCGCGGCCGTCCTCAATCCTCGCCCGTTCAAGTGTTTCTGGCGGTGGTGTCCTGGTCCATCGACCCTTGATAACCACATCAGCGAACAGACGAACCCCGAGACAGGGCGGCAAGACGGTGGCCCGATGGCCGGGAGGTGGCCCGACCCGTGAACCGTTTCACGGTCAGGCAAGTTGATCCTTGACGATTCGGACGCAAGGCGCGATGCTGCCACCGCGGCTCGCCTTACGGCAGTAGGGATTGGGTCGACAAGACGGTCAAAGAACTTGGGATGGAAGCAACGATACGCCGGCCCGGGAGACCCAAGCGACGGTAAACTGGACCTGTCCCCGTTTCCTCGTTGGCAGCCTGATCGCGGTCTTTCCACCTGCCTGCCATCCCTGGATCTCGTTCCAGGAGCTCTCCCCAAGGACATCAAGGTTGAACCTCTCGGTTTCCCGACGGGGATGATGCCTGTCCTTTCCTTCTTCGCAGGGCCGCACGGCCAACTAGCGCGCCGCGTCGAGCGCCACCACCTCGCGTGGCAGGAGGAGGTCCTCGGCGCTGGCAGCCAGATACGGCGGCGTGGTCAGCAGCATCCGCGCGCCCGTGCAGTTCTCCAGTCGCCATAGCGTCCCGTCTTGCCCTTTCGGCACCGTGACGCTGAAGTAGTCGGGCTCGCGCATCTCGTCGAACGAGAAGACCACTTTGCCGCGGCCATCCAGCATGCGCCCCGTGGTGGCCGTTGCGAAGCCGCCGACCGTGCGCGTGCCCCGCGGCACGTAGAAGTACAGGCTCCATCGTCCTGTCAGTCGCAGCGGTTCCTCCGAAGTGGAGCGAAAGGTCAAGGGAAGCTCGGCCGGCCACACGATGCGGGTCATGTCGTTCCCGTCGTTCCACGACACGCGGTGCAGGCCCCCGTGACGGGACTTTAGCACCACGGTGCGAGCCTGGCCGTCGGGCGGCACGCTGCGGTCTTCGTCGACCGGCTCGAGGGTCGCCTCGCGCCCGGCATGCAAGGCGAACTCCACGTTGCCGCGGTCGCGATAATGGACGATCAGCCCGCCTGTCACTCCGAGCTCGATCCGCCGCCGCGGTCGCTGCGCATCTTCCGGGGACTCGTGCGGAAGCCACGTGTAAGCGGCCTGGCGGCCGCGAAACCGCTCGGGTCGCTGGCTGGCCTTCACCTCGGGCAACTTGAGGGCGGTCGCGGGCACAAGCTGGTCGCTGTATTCGACCGGCTCGAAGTCCAGCTCGGTGGGCTCGTTGGCCGCGATTCCCACGGCCAGAATCGCCGCGATCTCTTGCTCCTCAAAGGGCTCCTCGCTCTTCCAGGGGTTCCTGTCCGCAGGGACGTTCCACGCAGCCTCGTCGGGCACATCGACCGACTTGTCCCGAAAACGATCCCGCTCGCAGATCGCGCGCGTGGAGATCAACCGCCGGTCGCGGATGCGGTAGGCATGGCGCCATACGCGCTCGAAGGCTTGCTGCCGCGCACTGCCTTGCGCCCTGCGGTAGGCGCGGTACAGCTCGAGATACCGCGTGTAAAGGACCAGGTCGTCGAGACGACGCCCGATCTTGGGATCGTCGGTCAGGCGGCGTGCCTCATCAAGCCTTCGATACATGCGGGCGATCACGTCCCGGTCCGAGCGGACCGTGTCGTCGCGGTTGAGGAGTTCGTAGAACTCGCGCATGGGCGGCGCCGCCGGTCCGAACGCGCCGCGGAGGAAGTCCTCGACCAGATCGTTTACTCGCTGCGTCGCGTCAACGTCCCACAGCAGTTGCGGGGTGAGCCAGAATCCGAGCCCGTTGGCGCCCCACGAATCGCTGTTCTCCGAGTTCATGAACCGGGCGCCCCGCTTGTAGAAGTCGGGAATCGTCCGGCCGAGGTGCGCAATGTCGCCGCCTCGGGCCTTGCGCACCCGGTCGTGGCTCCAGGCGAACACGTCGTGATACTCGCGGATGCCGAGCGTGGCGCCCCGGGCGCGCCAGCCCTCCACGAGCTCGTCCAGCGTGTACCCCCCGCGAATGAAGCTCGTGGCGACGCTGACGATCACGCGGGGGTGAACCTCGACCTGGGGCGGCGGGCTGTGCTGGTTGTAGGCGTAGATCCCCACGTACTTCGGCCCCAGACCGAGGCCGTTGATCGCTTCGGCGGCCTCGCCCGCGAGAAGGACCACGCGATCGCTCACGCTGCCCATCGCCGCGCAGCTCTTGCACTGGCACCAGTCGCCTCCGTCGCTCGGGTCGAGCGAAATACACTCCCGCTGGGGCTCCGCGCGGATGGACTCCACCGCGTAATCGACGACCAGCTTGCGCAATCCCGGGTTGCTGATGCAGAACTTGATGCTCCCGCGCCAATCCGGGTCGCCGGGATGGCGCCGTTTGCCTTCGACCAGGGCGAAGTACTCCGGGTGTTTGGCGAACTCCTCCCGCTTGGCGCCGATGATGCGCCCGTACGAATGGCCCGTGTCGAGGTGGAACGAGGAAAGCACCCGGTTCCGCCTCCGCCAGCGGTCCCAAAGGTCCCGGTCGCTCCAGGGCGCGCCGCGGGGCGCCAAACGCGTGACGAAGTCGGGACGCTCGACCGTGTCGACGGCAATCCGCAAGTCCGAGCGTTCGGGCACGATCTCCCAGGTGTCGGTGAGGAAGTACAGCCGATAGCCGAGACGGTGCAGCAGGTCCCACACCGCGAGCGTCACCGCGGTCTCGCTGGCGCCGATCAGGTGGACTCCGCGGGCGTGCGAGCGAAGGAGATACTCGTCGCGCCGCAGTGGATCGGCGGTCTCCAAGTCGATGTCGAGCTTCACGTCGGGGAAGTCGCCGCGAACGCCTACCGCGAGGCCCCTCTTCCCCTCTCCAACCTCCACTCGGAACGCTGCTCCGCTGATGCGGCTCAGGTAGCGTGCCAGCTCGTCGGCCGACGCGCGCGTGGCCGGCGCCGCGTTCACTCCCACGACGATCGGCTGAATCGCCCGGCCGTCCTCGGCCAGCATCACGCTGGGCGGCGCTGTCCGGCCCGATGCATCGGCGCAGCACGCCCCCCACGCTAGCAGCGCGGCGACCGCAGTCGTCAGCAGCGTGCTTCGTCGTTCCACGATGGTCCTCCGGGATCGGTCGCTCAGTGCCTGCGCCTGAAGCCCGCCAGGGCGGGCGTGGAACGCCCCACGTTCCCCATGATGCCGTCGCGCGGAGGCATGTCAAGAGGCGGGCAGGTGCGCTGCGCGGGGTTCCGAGGGTCATGGGACCGCTTCCCGCGGCCTGACGAAACCTTCACTGCCGGCCGGGGAGGGAAACGGCTCGACCGCGCGGATCGTGCCCAGGATGAGGTTGTCGCGCAGGCCCGAGGTGACGAACAGAGCCCGGTCCTTGGGGAGCGGGCGGTATCCTTCCAGCTCGTCGTGCGGGTTGAAGGTAAGCGTTCGCACCCGGGCGCCGCCCTCCAGGCCGCCACGCTCGATCGCCTTGGCCAGGTTGAAGACGTCCAGTCGCCATCCGCGCCCGGCTACCACGTTCTGGATGCAGGTGACCTCGCCGGTGTCTTCATCCCAGTAGAGGTTCTGGTTGAACGGCCCGCACGGCAAGCGGTGCACCACGACGCCCGGGGCCGTGGTGCGTTTTGCCTGGACGAGGCGCGCCGGATCGTAGAGGCGGAACTGGGGCGTCTTGTCGCCGTAGTCGGCCGTAGCCAGGAGGCGTTTTCCGCGGAGGGTCACCAGCTCGGGCCGGCAGCCGTTGACCGCGGCGTCGTCGCGGATCACGGCCTTGACGGCGTGGTCCAGGTTGCCGTCCTGCCACGCGCGGTCCCAGTCGAGCTGGTAGATCGTGGCGAGTTGGTTGACCGTATCGCCGAGGAAGCAGCCGGCCTCGGCATCCCAGGTGAGGCCGGTGGGATGCGTGACGAGCGGCTTGCCGCCGCGGGTGAGGAGGAGCTGGCGCCCCGTGGGTCTCAGGTCCACGGTGTACTGGCGGATCAGCCCCACGCGGGGCTCCGCCCACCATACGTCGCCGTAGACGTACACGTGGCCGTCATGCACGCTGACGCCCTGGCCCGCCCCGATGCTCTTGTCCGTGACGGTGCGCACGTCCCGCAGCACGGCGTTGGCCTGCCAGTCCGCGTCCGCCGGCAGGTCGCCGAAGGCGGGGGCGCTGAGCAGGAACACGGCCGCGAGTGAAGCGGCCAGCGACCGGACCGGGGGCAGGTGGCACGCGACGCTCGACTTCAACGCGCTCTCTCCTTGTTCTCCGGCTGGATCGGTCCCACGTATTGGCGCGCGATGACGATGCTGTCGAACCACACGCGGCTGGTGTGGCCCTCAGGGGCCTTGGTGATGTAGAGGTAGGTCCAGACGTAGTTAATGGCCAGGTCCTCGACCGAGCGCCACTGGAATCCCTCGAAGGTCTTGTCGCTCTTCGCGTCGGGCTGCCACCAGCCGCCGCGCCAGCGCCCGTTGGGGAAGCCCGGCCCGATGTGGCTGGTCACCTGGCCGCCGGTGCGCCACAGCCGACCGTCGATCCAGAAGGCCTGCTCGCCGTTGGTCTCGCCCGGCGGATCGTTCGCCTTGACCATCAGCTCCACGCAGATCCACTTGTCCTTCTCGACCTTGGGCCGCTCGACCCCCGCGTGAAACGGCGTGCCCCAGTAGCGGCCGTCGCCGTGGACGTGCATCCCCTGCCAGTACGTATAGAAGTCCCAGCTCCAACTCTTGCCGTACGGCTCCACGCCCGTGGTCAGCCGCTTGGCGCCGTCGGGGCGCTCGCCGGCCCCGCCCTGCGGCCAGCGCGTGGGGGGATGGAATCCTCCCAGGTGCGTGCCGAAGTGGTGGACGGGTGCGCACTGGGGATCGAACTTGACGTAGAACCGGGCGAAGACCTGCTTGTGGCCGGGCAGGAGGCGGCGATAGAGATGCCCGCCGGTGCCTCGGCCGCCGACGTGCGTCATCCGGAGCGACGTCTTGTCCGCGCTGCCCTCCGGCGCATCTTCGACCAGGGCCATGATCTGGCGGTCCTTGCAGTTGTCCCAGCGCTTGACGACCGCATCGAGCGAGCCCTCGTCGAACTTCTCCACGAAGATCACTTCGGGATCGGACTCGATGCCCCGGTCGCCCGGGTACTTCGCGGCCAGGCCCTCGGGGCCCTCGGGCAGGCGCGCAGGTTGTTCGGCGGCAAAGGAAACCTGGGCGACATGAGAAATGACCGCGCAGAAGGCCAGACTCGAAAGGCATCGAACGGTCGCGTGCATGGGACGATCTCCGGAACAGGATGCCCTCACCCCCAGCCCGTCTCCCGCCGGCGGGAGAGGGGGCTGCGCAGCGCGGAGGGGTCGCGCCGGCGATGCGGTCTGTAGTGCAAAATTCCCTCACCCCCGGCCCCTCTCCCGCGAGCGGGAGAGGGGAGGAGGGACCACTGGCCACTACCTCGCGTACTTCTCCCAGTACTCGGGCATCAGCTCGCGGACCTTGGCCTCCAGCTCCTGGTCGCTGATGGCGGTCATGCGGCCGTCGACCTCGTACTGGTCCATGACCCAGCGGGCGACCTTGTGGACCTTGATCTTGCTGATCCGCTCCTCGCCCTTCAGGCCGAAGAACTCGTTGACCCAGTGGGCCACGCCGTCGGCACCGCTCTTGTCGGTGAGGGCCACGCGGGGCGGACGGTTGAGAAGCGCCGCCGTGTCGAAGATGTTGTAGATCCGCTCGTCCTGGCGCAGCCCGCCGGCGTGGATGCCGGCGCGCGTGGTGTTGAAGTAGCGGCCCACGAACGGGTAGTTCTCGGGAATCGGGAACCCGATCGACCGCATGTACTCGGCGATCTCGGTGATCACCTGGGTCTGGAGGCCGCACAGGTCTCCCTTCAGGGCGATGTACTCGATGACCGCGCCTTCCAGGGGCGGGTTACCGGTCCGCTCGCCGTAGCCGAACAGCGTGGCGTTCAGGGCGTCGCAGCCGTAAAGCCAGGCCGTGGCCCCGTTGACGTGGACCTTGTGGAAGTCGTTGTGGCCGTGCCACTCCAGCCGGTCGCTGGGCACGCCCACCTCCTGGTTGAGCTTGTACACGAGCTTGGGGATGCTCCGCGGCAGTTCCACGCCCGGGTAGCTGACGCCGAAGCCCATCGTGTCGCACAGGCGGATCTTGGCCGACTTCTCCTCGGGCACCTGCTCGCTCATCCGCATGAGGCGCTCGGCGAAGGGGAGCACGAAGCCCTCGATGTCGGCCCGGGTGATGTCCTCGAAGTGGCACCGCGGGCGCACGCCGGCCTCGAACGCCGCGTCCACCACCTCGCAGTAGCTGTCGAGGCACTCCTGGCGGCTCTTGAACTTGAGCTTCTGGAAGATGTGGTAGTCGGAGCAGCTGGTGAGCATGCCGCTTTCGGCCAGGCCGGCCTCCTTGACCAGGCGGAAGTCTCCCTTGACCGCGCGGATCCATCCGGTGCATTCGGGGTACTGGTGTCCCAGCGCGCGGCAGCGATCGAGCGTCTCGCGGTCGTTCTTGGTGTAGAGGAAGAACTCGGTCTGGCGGATCACGCCTTCGGGGCCGCCCAGCCGGGCCAGGAGGTCGTAGATGTGGACCATCTGATCGACCGTGTAAGGCGGGCGGGCCTGCTGCCCGTCGCGGAACGTGGTGTCCGTGATGAAGATGTCGCGGGTCCTGAGCGACTCCGGGTCGAATTCGACCGGGCGGCCGTCCACGTGCTCCACCACCGGCCCGTCGAAGTGGATCAACGGCGGCAGGCCGTAGTCGAACGTCTTTTCGAGCAGGTTCGGCTCGGTCGTGTCTTGCAGGGGAAACGTCTTGACGGTCGTGGACATGGATAGCTCCTCGCGATCACAGTTCTGTTGATGAACGACGCGCAACGGAGGCCGCCCCCCGGCGGCGGCCGGACGAGCCGCATTCATCACTCGTCATTCCCCGTTCATTGTTCCTCAGGCCTCCACTCCCTGCTCCTTGCACACCTTGCTAATGAACTCGACGGCGTCCCCAACGTTCTCCACGCTCAGGGCGGCGTCCTCGTCCATCTCGATGCCGAATTCCTCCTCGAACGCGGCCACCAGCTCGATCGACTGCACGCTCTCCGCGCCCAGGTCGGTGGTGAAGACGTGCTCCGGCTTGACCTCGCCGGGATCGAGGTTCAACACGCGGGCGGTCACGGCAATCACTCGTTCTTCCACGCTAGGCATCAGGCAGGGCCTCCGGGGGACAGGAGTCGGGGGTCAGGGGTTCCAGCCATTTAGCCGGCGGGCTTGCCCGCCGGTTGGGCATCGAGTTCGGCTTGGTCCAGAGACTTCGGAAGTCTGAGCTCACGCTTTCGTCTACGACCGGCTGGCCAGGGCGCGGCGGCCCTTCTTGACGGCCTCGCGGCGTTGCGGCGCCGTGATATTGAATACCTCGGTCCACATCGCCTCCTGCGCGGCGGTGAACTCCCTCTTGCGGCGGCCCATCGCCGTGCGTGCCGTATCGAAAAGGGCCCTCTTGCCGAAGCCCTTGGTCACCACGCCTTCCAGGAACCAGGCGAACGAGGGGATGTACTTAGGAAGCGGCTTGCCGGTGGCCGCGATCAGGGCCATGGCGCCGACGTACGCCCCCGTGTTCAGCAGGGTGCCGATCGAGGTCTTGGTGTGGTCGCCGATCAGCGACCCCACCTTGTTCGAGCCCGTATCGACGGGCGTCTTGCCGTCCAGGGTGACGGAGACCGTCGAGTAATCATTCTTCAAGTCGCTGTTGGTGGTCAAGGCCCCCAGATTGACCCATTCCCCCACGTAGGCGTGTCCGAGGAAGCCGTCGTGATACTTGTTGGAGTAGCCCTGGATGATCGACTCTTCGACCTCGCCCCCCACGCGGCAGACCGGGCCGATGGAGTTCCCCTCGCGGCATTTGGCCCCGAGAAGGATGGACTTGCGCCCCACGTAACACGGCCCTTCGATCCGCGTGAAGGGATGGATCTCCGCGTCCTTGTCGATGTACACGGGCCCTTCGGCCGCGTCGATGACGACCATCGGGTGGACCAGCGCGCCGGGGGCGACGTACACATCGCTGCGGCTGCCGCGGATCGCGCTGGGCTCCTCGATCGTTCCCTCGATTCCGCTCCGGCTGGCCGCCTGGAAGTCCCGCGCGATCTGCCCCGGGTTTTCCAGTACCAGGTCCCACGTGTAGTTCCAGGTCGCCAGTTCCACGTCCGCCCGCGGGAGCCCGGCGGCCGATTCGATGAAGGCTTCGATGGAATCGGTGTTCACCTTGCCGAGGTCGCTCCGGGTGACCAGCGCGGCCAGCAACTCGCCGTCGTCGGCCAGCGCCGCGTGGCTCGGGCCCGAGGGCTCCGCCGGGAGTCCCTCGGCCTTGACCCGCGGGTTGACGATCAGCAGGTCGTCGCCGGCCAACTGCCCCAGGTCATTGACCGGGTGCTCGGTCTGCTCCCGATAGGCAGCGGCCATGTACTCGGGCACGAAGCAGGCCGCGGAGGCGGGCCGGGTTCGGGCGATGAGCTTCTCGGCCAGCGACGTCATCCCGCACCGCAGCTCCCAGACGGGGCGGCTGAGCGCCAGGGGATCGAAGCTCACGCGCTTCTCGCCGGGCAGGTCAACCAAAATCAAACGCATCCAAAGTGCTCCCCGTGTGCCGGTGTTTCGCTTGAAGACTTCCGGAGTCTTCGAGACTTCGGAAGTCTTGCGGTTCAGGTGTCTTGCAGGTTACGACTTCCGAAGTCTCCGAGACTTCGGAAGTCCGAGATCGATCAGTGCTGCGGCGCGCCGGGCAGGTTGGCCTGAATCCAGTCGTAGTACTCGACCATGGTCAGCTTCTCCGAGGCCGCCCGGTCCAGGAAGAACACCACGTCGCGGTGCAATTGAAGCGCGCTGGCCGTGCACATGCTCGTGACCGGTCCTTCGATGGCGTCCGCCACGGCCTGGGACTTGTTGCTGCCGTTGGCCAGGAGGACGATCTTGTGGGCCTCGAGGATCGTGCCCACGCCCATGGTGATCGCGTAGATCGGCACGTCCTCGCGCTTCTCGAAGAACCGGGCATTGTCCTCGATCGTCTGCCTGGCGAGCGTCTTGATCCGAGTGCGCGATCCCAGCGAGCTGGTCGGCTCGTTGAAGGCGATGTGCCCGTCCGCCCCGATCCCCAGAACCTGGAGATCGATCCCGCCGCAATCCCGAATCCGCTGCTCGTACCAGTCGCAGAAGGCCTTGTAGTTCTGGGTGGTCCCGGACGGGATGTGGATGTTCTGGCGGGGGATGTTGATGTGCTTGAACAGGTTCTCGTGCATGAAGTAGTGGTAGCTTTGCGGGTGGTCCCGGGTCAGCCCCACGTACTCGTCGAGATTGAAGGTGGTCACCTGGGAGAAATCGAGCCCCTCGTCCCGGTGCAGGCGGATCAACTCCTTGTACAGCCCCAAGGGCGTGGAGCCCGTGGCCAGGCCCAGTACGGCGTTGGGCTTGGCGTTCAGGGCACCGGCCACTTCTCGGGCAGCGGCCGCGCTCATCGCCTCGTAGGTGTCCTTGATCACGACTTCCATCGCATGACCTCAATGGCTGGGAAGGAATCAGGTGGCTCGGTCGTGGGCAAACAGCCTGGAACGATCCAGGGAGGAAAAAGGAGTCAGGACCCTTTTGCCCCCAGCGGCCCGAAGGGTGCTTCGCACAAGAGGGTCCTGACCCCTTTTCCCGAACACGCAAGGCGATTCATATTGAATGGCGGGGCGCGAGGTGTCAATCCGCTCGACCGGCCGGGCGCGACGCATCCCCCAGATTAACGGTTAGACGGCTCTGGCGTCGGACTGGAGCCGGCGGCGCGCTCCGCGCGCCGGCCCGCGGTGGTACAATCGGGTCACGGCCCGCTCCGCTAACCCGCACACCCTCCGCCACCCCGCTCGACCTCCCCACCATGCAACACGCCGACCCCCACCTGTCGTGCGCATCCCGCGCTGCCTCCTCAGCCCGCAGCCTCGCCTTGGCGGCCGGCTTGATCCTGGCCGCGTGGCCGGCCCTCGCGGCCGCGCCTGACGGCGATATCGAGAAGGGCTTCACACCCTTGTTCGACGGCCGTGGTCTGGACGGCTGGGTCGTGGAGGGCAAGAGGACCTGCGAGCAGGACGGCAAGCAGGTGCCCATCTGGTCCGTCGAGGAGGGGATGATCCTCTGTCAGGGCAACGGATACGGTTTCCTCCGCTACGACAAGGAGTTCCAGGACTGCATCCTCCGTCTGGAGTACCGCATGACCAAGGGCTGCAACAGCGGGATCGGCATCCGCACCGTGCCGTACACGGGCAAGGGAGGCACGCGCCCCTCCCGCGCCGGCTACGAGATGCAGATCCTCGACGACGCGGGCCGCAAACCGGGCACTCACTCCAGCGGCTCGCTCTACCGCTACGTGGCCCCCAGGGTCAATGCGTCGCGCCCGGCCGGCGAGTGGAACGCCCTGGAGATCGAGCTCCGGGGGCCGCACGTGAAACTCACGCTCAACGGCCAGGTGATCCACGACCTGGACCAGAGCAAGATCGACAAGATCAAGAACAAGCCCGTCTCGGGATACTTCTGCCTGCAAAATCACGGCAAGAAGATCGCCTTCCGAAACATCCGCGTGAAGGAGCGTTGAAGACGGCCGCTTCAGCACCCGAACCGCGACCGTGAGGGAGCGGCACGCAACGGCCATGTCCGAGAACCCCTATCAATCGCCGAAGACGTCGCTCGTCAGCGTGCGGGCGTCGACCAAGGACCTTCTGCTGCTGCGGCGCGTCGTGGGGATCGTCATGTTCCTCGGCGGACTGGCGGCGATCACGATCGGCGATGCCCTGCTGAGTCACTACTCGGCGGGCCAGGCGAACATGAGCCTCGGGGCGACCGGGGCCGTGACCCTGGTAGCCGGCTGCATCCTCGTGGTCTGGTCGATCGCCCTGGCCGTGGGACTGGCCCCGGTGCCGGGAAGGAAGAAGCCTCGCTAGTGTAGTGTTTCAGGCTGTTGGTGCTTTATCGAGGGCTGCGCG
>CAYSUS010000112.1:0-22360 GCA_964434165.1 uncultured Pirellulales bacterium | reverse complement strand
TCGTGGACGCGCGTCCCCTCGGAGGGGCCGAGGGTGTAGATCCCGCCCATGTCGCTGAGCACGCCCCAGCCGATGTGATGGACGTGGTTGAAACCGATGTCGTTGCGCTTGGCCAGGCTGTCGGAATAGCCCCATCGCCATCCGGCGGAGATGCCCGTGTAGTAGAGGTCGGCGATCTCGTTGTGCGTGACCTTGTTGTCGCTGCTGTGGCCGATCCACACGCCCACGGCGCAGGGGAAGATCCGCCCGCCGTGGCGGATGATGTTGTTGTCGACCGTGCAATGGCTGGTGCGTTCCTTCTCATCCCGGGCGATCCCGGTTTCGCCGATGCGCACGCCGCCGGCCCCGAAGTCGTGGAGATAGCACCGCCTGAGCACGCAATCGCGGCATCCCTTGCGGAACCAGACGACGTAGGTCCCCACGTGGCCCACTTCGCAATCCTCGATGGTTACGTGCCGGGCGCCGTCGACCTGCACCACGGCGTCGATCGGCGAGGCGGCCTGCGAGGGCTCAAACCCTTCGGGCGGCGTGAGCCACTGCCCGTGCTGAAACGCAAGCCCGCGCACCGCGACGTGCTCGACGAACCTGCCCTCGCCGGGCACGCCCTCGATGACGAGGAGTTTCTCGGCCACGGGGGCCACGACCTGGGCCTTGGCCATGTCCTCATCGGGCAGGGGCTTGTAGTAGAGCATCCCGTCGCGGGCGAGGAACCACTCGCCCGCCGTGTCGAGCGCGGCGAAGTAGTTCTCCAGATGGAACCGGGTGTTGCGGCGCAGGGGGTTCCAGCTCTTCATCTTGCGTCCATTCGATTTAAGCAGGCCCCTGCCGCGATCGACGCTATCGAGGAACCGGCGGGTGTTGTCCCACTTGTGATAGGCCACCATCTGCACGTCGCGAAGGGCCTGTTCGTCCACCTCGGCCAGCGTGCTTTGGAAGTCCTCCGGGCGCATGCGGATGGTGAGTCGGGCGGGCTTGCCCTTTTCCTCGATCTGGTGCACGTCCTGCATGTAGAAGTAGAACTCGTTGGGCGATCGGGCCCGGGTGGCACGGCGCCCATTGACGAAGAGCTGCTCGAAGTACCACTTGCCCTCGGCCACGCCGGGGACCTTGGTCTTCCAGACGCCATTCTCGCCCTTCTCCCAGCCCGAGATCGCCCGGCCGCCGCAGAAGACCGGCTTGGCCCCCGCCGCGGCCTGATACACGACCGGGCACTTCTCCGTGCCGCTGTCCTCCGGGCCTAGCACGAAGGGCCCCGTCACGGAATACGCCCCGCCCGCCACGTGCACGGTGACCGGTTCGGTGAGCGGACCGGCCGCCTTGAGCTGGCGGATCGCGTCGCGGGCGCGCTGGAGCGTGGCAAAGGGCTTGTCCGCGGTGCCGGGGTTGTTGTCGTCGCCTGTAGGCGCGACGTGGAAGTCGGCCGCGCACGCCGACGTGGCGGCGAGAAGCAGCAGCGTCGCGAGGGAGGTTCTCACGGGTGGGTCCTTGTTGGCGAGGTGGGATGGGAGAGGTGGGACGAAACGACTCCCAATCGTGGTCCGCAGCGCGCGGGATGTCAAGCAGCCGGGGGAACACCCGACTTCCGAAGACTTCAAGACTTCGGAAGTCTTGGCGCACCGGGGGGAGGCAGAGCCTCCCTTGCAATGCGTTCCAGGGCAGAGCCCTGGAACGAGTGAAGAGAGACCGTAGGTTGCCCCGCTGTCACGCTGCGCTGCGGGAGGCGAGGGCGTTGAAATCGGGCCGCCGGTCCACCATACTGCGGAGGCTGTTGAGCCGTTCCCAGCATCGGGTGGCATTCCCTCGCGTATCGAAGCGTGGGCATGTCGCGGCCGTGGAGCGCGACGTCGTCTTCTTCCATCACGAGGGCAACCGCGCGATCCGGATGGGCAAGTGGAAGCTCGTGTCCGCGCGCGAGGACGACAACGTGTGGGAGCTCTTCGACCTGGAGGCCGACCGCGGCGAGACGACCGACCTGGCCGAGAAGCACCCCCGGCGCGTCAAGGAGATGGAAGCCGCCTGGCAGCGCTTGGAGGAGCAGTACCGACGTCAGGCGGGGAAGGCCAAGAGGGAGGCGAAGAAGCGAGGGTGGTTGCGCTTGGGCTAGCACTTGCCCATGCGGAACGCGTGTACGCGGGGGACTTCGGAAGTCTGTGGAGAAAGCGGACCCATAACCGGAGGGCAGAACCATGTGGACCGGAACGCGACGTGACTTGCTCAGAGCCGGGGCCGCGGCGGCGGTCGCCGGTTGGGGACTGGATTCCGTTGCACGCCTGGGGGCTGAGGAGAAGCCGAAGAGTGGCCAGACGGTCGAGGTCCTCCACCCGCAGGGCCGCGTGCCGCTGTCGTTCATCATCGACGACTCGACCTGCCTGGTGAACATGGGCTACTTCTGCATGCCGCAGTTCGCCACGGCCTGGCCCACGCGCGAGGCGTACAAGAAGCCCTGGAAGACCTGGCCGCGGGAGATCCCCGACGCCTTTGTGCGCGAGTTCGGCGAGTGGTGCGCCGAGCACGGCGTCAGGGGCAAGTACAGCGTGGTCCCGTATCCGGCCTGCGTGGGCTGGCTCGACCGCGAGCTGCCCGGCTGGTCCAGGGCGGAGCTGCTCGACAGCCTCAAGCTGGTCCGGGAGCTGATGGTGCCCAACTGGGATATCCATCCGGAGATGATCACGCACACGCGGGTGATCGACCTTGCGACCGGCCGGCCCCTGGAGGAGATCAGCGCGGCGACCATGGAGAACTCCTACCCGCGCACGAAGAAGAGCGTGGATGAGCTGGCGGCCTACCTGGCCTATGCCCTGCAGATCCTGAAGAACTGCGATCTGCCTTGCGAGGGGATCACCACGCCGGGCGGCTTCGGCAACATGGTCAAGGCCGAGCTGTCCTGCGCGGTGGGCCAGGCCGTGCGCGACGTGTACGGTGCGGAATTGCCGCACTACTTCAAGTACGTGGTCGGCGGCAAGGAGAGCACCGCGCCCAAGCTGGAGTGCGTGGAGGGCCGCGAGAGCGACAGCCCGAGCGTGGTGGTCAACGTGCCGGCCGGCACGGGCGACTGGTTCGGCGGCTGGGACGGCGACCTGGAGCCGGAGGGGCATCGCTACGCCACGCCCGACGCCACCGGCGGGCGCATGGTGGAATTGATCGAGCGCAACGAGCCGGCCGTGATGCTTTGCCACTGGCCGGGCCTGTTCTCGCACGGGAAGAAGACCGGCCTTGAGGCGTTCCAGAAGGTGGTCCTCGCCCTGGAGGGCCGCTTCCGCGACCGGACCATCTGGATGAAGGTCAGCGAGATCGGCCGATACTGGACCGCCCGGGAGCTGACCAGGATCGAGGCGGGGACGGGCCGGGTGGCGCTTTCCGCCCCGTTTGCATGCCCGGCGTTCACGATTCGCTGGCGTGAGAAGCTGAAAGGACCGCCGAAACTGGCGCACGAGGGCAAGACGACCGCGCTGGCTGAAGTCCGGCAGGAGCGCGACCTCAAGTCCGGGAGCTTCCTCCGCCAGGGCGGCGGCGTGATCGCCTGCTTTGACCTGCCGAAGGGACGGAGCTTGCTGGAGGCGTGAAGCGATCGAAGAAGACCCCCGACCCGCTGCCGGCGAGGATCACCGACGTCTGCCGCCGTCTCCGCAAGGCCTACGGCCCGGTGGAGCCGCCGCCCGAGGAGCCGGTGCTCGATGAGCTGGTGCGCACGATCCTGTCGCAGAACACCTCGGACACCAACAGTGGCCGGGCGTTCGAGAGCCTCAAGCGGCGGTTTCCGACCTGGGAGGCCGTGCGGCGCGCCCGCATCTCCCAAGTGGCCGCGGCCATCCGTCGGGCGGGCCTCGCCAATCAGAAGGCCCCGCGGATCAAGACGATCCTCGAAGCGATCGACCGCGACCGGGGCGAGCTGTCGCTGGAGTTCCTCCGCGGTCTGTCCACCGAGGAGGCGCTGGATTACCTCGGCAGCTTCCCAGGTGTGGGGCCCAAGACGGTGGCCTGCGTGCTCCTGTTTGCCTGCTCGAAGCCCGTGCTTCCGGTCGATACTCACGTGCACCGCGTGTGCCTGCGATTGGGGCTGATCGGTCCGAAGGTCAATGCGGAAAAGGCCCACGCCGAGCTCGCCCGGCTGGTCCGGCCGCGCCAGGTCCTCGAGTTCCACATCCAGCTTATCCGCCACGGGCGCCGCACGTGCCTGGCAAGAAGACCCCGGTGCGAAGACTGCGTACTCCTGGTCCTTTGCCCCGAGGGCTGGCGGCGCGTCCTGTAGCAGGCTCTCTCCGAGAGCCGTCCGCTGCACTCGCGCCGTGCCTCGATCGGTGCAAGCCCGCGCGTTGCGAGGGCATATGCCACACCACGGACCGCCTCCCCGGCGGCTACTTCTCCGCCAGCTTTACCTGGACCAGGCCGACGTCGATGTACTGGCCGCCCTCGGTCTGCTGGCAGTGCACGGCCATCACGTTTTTTCCCGGCGTCAGAGCGCGGCGGCCGTCGTCGGAGAGCGGCAGCTCTTCGTAATCCGTGGTGAAGCCCTGCGCTTTGGCGGCCAGCACGCCGTTGAGGTAGATCTCCACGTCCTCGTCGTGGTGGCAGAGGAGCATGAGGTCGTCGAGGTCCGTCCGCGGCAGCTCGAACCGGCGGCGGAGCCAGATGTCGGTCGTGCTCCATCGGGTGCGGACCGTGGCGCCCGGCGTGTCGCGCGTGCCGAACCCGCCCGGCCCTTGGTTCCAGGTCGTGTCGTCGAACTCGGCGCGCAACCAGTCCTCGTCGGGGGAGCGCGTGGTATAGCGCCAGGTGAGCGCCTGGGCCTGCGAGGTGGGCACGACCACGGTCACCTTGGGCAGGTGCCCCCGGTTGATCGCGGCCACCTTGTCGGGATCGACCTTGATCACCGCGCGATCGTAGGTCACAAGGCCGTTGCACTCGGTCTCCACGTCGGTGATCTGGGTATAGACGGCCGCAGCCAGCCCGCCCGTGCGGTGCAGGTCCCACACGCCGCGCAGCAGGCCGGCATAGCGGCGCGTGAGCTCGTCCGAATCCGCCGTGCCGCGGTAGCCCCAGGTCTTCTCGGCCCACGTGTGGCCATCGACCCCCAGCCCGAGGCCGCCGAACTCGCCCAAGACGCCGGCGCGGTCCGCCTCGGGCGGCGGCGCCGCGGGGCCGGGATACCGGTGCACGTCCACCAGGTCGCCCACCCCCTTGTCGGTCCAGCCGCTGGCGCCGATGACCAGGCGCGACGGATCGATTCCCTTGACCAGACCCACGTAGCGCTCGGTGTCGTGCTGGCCCCAGCCCTCGTTGAACACGACCCAGGCGACGACGGACGGGTGGTTGCGCAGGCCGCGCACCATGCGCTCCAGCTCGAGCTGGAATTGCCGGCGGCTCGGGTCCGTGCGGTTGGCGCCGCTGGGCATGTCCTGCCACACCAGCACGCCCATCGAATCGCACCAGTAGTACCATCGCTGCGGCTCGATCTTGACGTGCTTGCGGATCGTGTTGAACCCCAGCCGCCTGGTGAGCGCGACGTCGTAGCGCAGGGCCTCGTCCGTGGGGGCCGCGTAGATGCCGTCGGGCCAGAAGCCCTGGTCCAGCGTGCCGATCTGGAATAGCGGTTTACCGTTGAGGCGCAGGCGCGCGAATCCCTGCTCGTCGCGCCCCACCTCGATCGACCGCATGCCGAAGTAGGTGCGCACGTCGTCCACCGGCTTCTCGTTCTCGTGCAACTCGACGGCCAGGTCGTAGAGGAACGGGTCGTCGGGCGACCACCGCCTCAGCCGCCCGGGCGGGATCTTGAGGATGATCTCCTCGCCGGGCCCGCCGGCCATTCGCACGACGGGCTCCTTGTCGGCCAGCACGACCGCCGTCACCGAGTGCGCGGCCGTGGCCCCCGGGGCCTCGACCGTCAGGTGCAGGCACGAGCCCTCCAGGTCGGGCCGCAGCACGAGGTCGGCCACGTGGACCTCGGGCACGGGCTCGAGCCACACGGTCTGCCAGATGCCGGTGGTGGGCGTGTAGTGGATGCCGTGCGGATTGCGGACCTGCTTGCCGCGCGGCTGGTCGCCGTCGTCCGTGGGGTCGAACACGCGGAGGATCAGCTCCTGGTCGCCGCGGTCGGCGAGGGCGTCGGTGATGTCGAAGGAGAAGGGGTCGTACCCGCCCCGGTGCGTTCCCAGCTCGCGCCCGTTGACGAAGACCGTGGTCTCCCAATCGACGGCCTGGAAGTTCAGCTTCACGCGGCGATGGGCCCAGCCCTTGGGCACGTGGAAGGTGCGACGGTACCAGACGCGGTTGAAGCCGCGGCGCACGCCGGAGAGGGCCGATTCGACGGGGAACGGCACGAGGATCCTACCCGGCAGCGTGCGGCCCACCGGCACCTTCTGGTCCGGCTCGGCCATGGCTAGCTCCCACAGCCCGTTGAGGTTGAGCCACTCGGCGCGCACCATCTGCGGCCGGGGGTACTCGGGGTGGACCTTTCGGGGCGAGACGTCCCTGGCCCAGCGGGTCATCAAGGGGGCCGGGGCCGGCTTCCACTCCTTGGCCCGCACGGCCGCGGGCCCGGCGGCCAGAAAGAGAAGCACCAGGCGCAGTCCCTGCATGTTCCGGTCCCTCCTTCCGTGGCTCAGGGGGCAGGCGGCGGCAAGGTCGCCCTAACCGGATAGTCTATCGAGATTTAGGGAGGCGTCAAGGCGGGTTGGGGGAATGGGGAATGACGAACGTCGAAGGCAGAATCGCGAAGGAAGTACGAAGCACGAGGGACCGCAGCCGCGGACAAGGAGGGGATGGTGCCCACTCCGTCCGTGATCGCGGGCGGAGAGAGGGACGCGAACAGGACGACCTCCTGCGTGGAGCCTAACGCGGACGCCGTGGCACACTATGCTACGGCGACGTACGCAGCAGTCGGGCCAATGCGACCATGCCCGCTGCCAAGGCCAACGCGCCCACCGCGACACCGATCGACACGGTCCCCGCGACCAGCAGGACGTTCCAGCAGGCCATGCCCAGGATTGCCGCAGTCGGGAATGCGGCTGCGAGCGCGGCCAGCAGCACTGGTGCGAGCAGGGCCTGGAATCGAGCCGATCGGGTCCAAGCAAGCGGATCGGCTTGCGCGACCGCCCGCTGTCTGAGCTCCGCGCTAGCGGCCAGAATCCACACCATCACCACGTGCCCGGTGATCAGCCCGCAGAACAGGCGCCACTGCGCCCCGGGATCGATCCAGTGCAGCCCGCCAGCCATGGCCGCAAGGAGCAGGCCCACGTGCAGCGCGAGCACGCCCCAGGGCGGCAGCCCGCGGCGCCGGAGCCCGGTCGACATCAGCCAGGCGAACGTCAGTCCCGCGCCCACGTGCAGGCCCAGGCACCGCTGGCAGATCGGCATGGCCTGGCCGTCGATCGAGAAGCAGCGGGACTGGCCGCAGACGAGCGAGTAGAAGTCGGCCAGGAGGTCCACGGGGGTCACTTCTTCGCTTTGGGGGCCTTTGCCTTAACGCTGCCCGGCAGGGCCGCTTTGCGAACGAGCTGGTGGCCGTCGGCCGTGAAGAACACCAACCGGGCGACGGCCTCGTCTTCGTCGCGGAAGAGCTTGAAGGCGACCTGCTTCGAGTCGGGGGTGAAACAGGGCTGGAGCACCACGCCTTCCTCTTCGGGCACGAAGTGCGCGTGCGAGGCCACGCGGAGGACCTCGCCGTCGGACGTCATGAAGGCCACGCCGTCGTCGTTGACGATCACGACGTGCTTTCCGTCGGGCGACGCGGCAATCTCCTCCCAGTGACCCTCGTCCTTGTCGTCGGGCTTCTCGCCGGGCGGGCGGGGGATGGGCACCGTCTTGGAGAGAACCACGCTTCCGTCCGCGCGCACGAGCATCAGCTTCAGCGGAGCCTTTTTGCTCTCCTGGGACGCCAGGGCCAGGGTCCGGCTATCGAGCCACGCCACGGCATTGAACAGGGCCTTCTTGTCCAGTGGCTTGCCCCGCGAGGGCTCTTCATCGAGGTTGAATATCTCGATGCCGTCCGCTTCGGTCGCGGCGAGGGTTTTTCCGTCGGGAGAGAGCCTCAGCGATATGGGAGGCTTGGCGGTGTCGATCCGCCTCAAGGTCTTGTCCGCGGGGCGGACCGCGCAGATCGAATCGCGGAGCGGGAGATAGACGGTCCCGCCGTCGGGCGCGTACTGCGGCTGCGCGGCGATGTAGGCCGAGAAGAGCCAGTTGCGTGCCTCCTTATGGGGAAGGTCGCCCAGGTCGAGACCGACCTCTGCGGTCTTCTCGAAGGAATCGCCGGAGCGGATCTCAAGCCAGGCTTTCAGACCGGAATGCGGCGGGTCGGGCTTCTCGGCCTTCACGTCGGGACCCGCACCGCGGGTCAGCTTCTTCGGCTTCGGCGGCAGCAAGGCCACGCGGAGATAGCAGAGCTCCTTGCCGTCGGGCCGGAATGCCGGAGGGCCGAGCATGTGCTCCCGGGTCTTCTCAACCAGGCGGACCTTCTCCCGGCCCCGCGGAAGAACGAACAGCCGATACACGCGGTCGCCGGATCGAAGGATGTCGTCGTCCTCCTCGCCGCTGACGATTGGTGTGGCGGTCACCAGCACCAGATCACCGTTGGGGGCGAAGCTCATCGGGCCCTCGACGCAGGCGAGCATGTGCCAGAGAAGCACGCCCACGGCGACTATGGCTAGCATCGGGGCGCGCCACCGCGCGGCGAGGCGAGCGAGGTCCGCGGAGCGTGAACGGTCGCGAGTCGCTTCAGGCGAGCATGGCATGGTGTGTCTCCTGGCTCAGGATGCGGCGGGAATCCGAACAACTCCTCCGCCGTCCTCACCCCCGACCCCTCTCCCGCGAGCGGGAGAGGGGAGTTTCTATTGGGTCGCCGTCACCCCCTCACTCGGGTGCGGGAGAGGGGCGGTTCACGCGCTCCAACATACCGCCGGGGAGGCGCCGGGAGCAATCCCTCGCAAGCAGGTGCGACGCGACGACCGCTTTGCACGAGTGGCCCTGAACGGGCCGGGATTACAGCCGCGTTTCTTCGTGCCCCGCCCGCCGCGGCCGATAAACCCGGCATGGGGCCACGCGGCCCTCGGCCAAGACACCCCGCACGGCGTCGCCGTCGCCGCGGCGGAAGGCCACGGCCATGCCGCAGTCGGAGCTGAGGTCTTTGGGCACCGGCACCAGGTCGCACCACACGGCCCGCTCCTTGAACACCGCCTCGGCCGCCAGCACATGGTGGATCGAGTCGAACAGCAGCAGCCAGGGCCCGTCGAGGTCGGTCATCATCGCGCTCAGTCAAACTTTCGAAGTCTCGAAGACCTCGGAAGTCTCGGTGGGGCATTCAAGGCCGCACCACGCGGTCGGCCGCGGCGAGCGAGGAGGCGATCTCGTACATGTTGGTCACGCGACCGACCTTCAGGGCGTCAACCAGCTTGTAGTAGTCGAGGCACGTGCCGCAGGAGACGACGTCCACGCCCGTGTTGGCAAGAAACACCAGATCGTCGATCAGGTCCGACCCCTCGGTCGAGAGGCGCACGCCCGAGTTGACGAAGATGATCTTCTCGGGGAGGGGGTCGAGATCCTTGATCGTCTTGACGAACGCCCGCATCAGGATCCGCCCCAGCTCCTCCTCGCCCGTGCCGAATAGGTCGGACGAGATCAGCACGGCCACGCGAGGCGGCGGCGCGGCGGGCGGCCCGGCAGGCAAGGGCGCCTCATCGGTTGCGGCGCCCTCGGGCGCGGCGGCCTGTGCGGCTCCGGCCGGCGTGAGGAGCATGTGGGTCTCCTCGCCCCGGCTCTCGATTGCCGCGTCCCAGCCCTGGCTCTGGGCCATGCGGCGGACGTTCTCCACGGAGATCGGGTTGTCGATCAGCACGCGCACCGACTCGGTGCCGGGCTCGAGGATCGCCTTGCGGACCAGGACCACGGGCTGCGGGCAGGGCAGTCCGCGGGCATCGACTGTCTTTGCAGGCTCCGACACGGTTGATCTCCTGGCGTCAAGGTTCCCTCGTATGGGCCCGCCCCGCTCGGATTCCTGTCGTGCAGGCGGGAGGAGAAACCCACCCCTGGCCACTCACTCCACCGGCGAGTCCCACTGCGGCGCGGCCTGCGGCGGCGGCGCCTCGGGTGTCTCGGGCGCAGCCTTTCTGGGCTTCTTCTCGTCGGTGAACGTGAGCTTGAGTGTCTCCCGATGGGTGCGGACCTCGATCGTGGAATTTTCCGGATCGGGAAGGATCTCGAACATGTTGCTCCCCGATCCGTCGATCGTCTTGTCGTGGATCACCTCGCCGCTGCGGCGGTCGAGGCAGAGGGTCATCTGCTGGGTCCGGTAGCGGTTGCCCTCGCGGCGATGGACCATGTTGTAGAAGACGAGCAGGGGCAGCTCGGTCGGTTGATCGATCCACAGGTGCTGGTCCTTGACCTCGGCCGACCAGAGCTTCTCGCCGGTCTCGCGGTCCAGGGCATACACCCGCCCGTTGACCGGCGTGCTCCCCGCGCCCATGTGTCGGACGATCGGCCCTGCCTGCTGTCCCGGCTCGTTGGCCATGATCAGGTAGCGCTCACCGGAGCGGACGGCGATCACCCCGTCGAGCGACGGCTGCGGATCGAGGCGCGACTCGACGACGGTCTCGCCCGAGGCCGTGCTGACGACGGTCAGGTGCCCCTGCGGATCAAGCACGGCGATCTCCTGCTCCTCGATCGTCCAGGCCTGGGCCTTCTCGTCGAACTCGCGGCTCCACGATTCGGCGCCGGTCCACGGATCGGCCTGGCTGAGGCGGCGGGCGCCCTCGACGGCGTCCCAGGTGACGACCTGCCGCCCGAGCACGGCCAGGCGGCGCTTGGGCTCGGGCACGCGGCGCCAGCCCAGGTCGCTGCCGTCCAGGGCGTTATAGACGGCGGCCTCGTCGGAGTTGGAGGTGGTGACGAAGATCATCTCGTCGTCGCCCACAAGATCGGCGCCCTGGTCCGAGTCGTTGCGGCTCCAGAGGACCTTGCCGGTAAGCGGGTCGAGAGCCAGGAGCTTCGGCCCTTGCTGGAAGCAGACGCAGTGGGAGGTGACGACCAGCGGCAGCGTCTCGCAGGAAGGCGAGGGCTGCGCCTGACGGAAACGCTGCATGCGCCACGGCATGAACATCGCCATGCCGGGGATCGGCGGGTCGCCGCTGGTGGTCGGCTCGGTCCAGAGAACCCTGGCCTGGCTGCCGGAGGACTCCACGGCCGCCACGCGGTTGCCGATCCAGCCCACAAGCAGGCTGCCCAGCGTGCGGCCCTGCGCGTAGCTGAACATCGTGCCGTTATATCCCCAGCGGCTCTGCGGCTGTGGGACGGAGATCTCCCACTGCTTGCGTCCCGAGGCGTCCACGCCCGTGAGTTGCTGGCCCCCCGAGTCGATCTGGAAATGGAGCGGCGTGTCGAAGGGGCCTCGCCCCAGCAGGGCGATCGGGTAACGGACGTTGTAGCCGTGGCTGCGCTTCGAGCTCTCGACCTTCACCGCGCCTTCGGGCCAGGGCGACCGGCGATCCATGGCCTTGCGCACGGAACCGTCGGGCGGCAGCGCGGCGGCGATCTCCGCCCCGGTCCTGCCCTCGGCGCAAACCGCCTCGGCCAGGGGGCCGGCCAGGTGGCGGTAGCAGAGGGCCGAAGCCTCGACCTTTCCAGCGTCGCGAAGCAGCTCCGCCAGGCGCACGACGGCCAGGCGCCGCTCGGCCTCCTCGCCCCGCTCCAGCACGCATCGCAGATGGCGCTCCGCCCGGCTCCACTCCTTGCGCTCGGCCAGTTGCCGGGCAAGGCGGAGGCGGGCTTCCGCGGCGGTCGGGTGCGCGGAGAAGTAGCGGAGAAACGTCTCCAGCGGGCCCTCGGCCATGCGGGCGCGGACCGCCTGGTCCATGCGCTGCCGCACCGGAGGCGGGGCGGCCTCGCGGAGCTCGGCGAGCCGGGCGCTGAGCCAGCGGTCGCGCCGCACCAGGAGCGAGGCCGAGAAATGCTCCAAGGCGTCGGGGTTGGGCTCCCGCTTGATCAGCTTCATGTAGGTCGCGAACGCCGCATCCAGCTCGCCCGCCTGCTGCTGCGCCTCGGCCAGGTTGCGCAGGAACCGCGCTTGGGCCTCGGGGCCTTCGATGTACTTCTCCAGGTGGACGGCCATCTCGCGAAACGTCGCGAAATCGGCGCGAAGCCCGTCCTCGATGGCCGCCAGGAGCAACCGCCGTGCCCGCGGCTGGGGGCCGGCCGTCAGCGAGCGCCGCAGGTGCTCCACGGCCTCGCCCAGACGTCCCTCGCACAACAGCACTTCTCCATGGTCGGCCAGCGCGGCGGGGTCGTCCGGCTTCTCGTCCAGGGCCGCGGAAGTGGCGCGCGCCCGCTCGTCGAGCGTCTCGAACTTGCGCAGTCCGTCCACCGCCTGCGAGAGGACCACGCCGCGGCAGGCGACGAGATTGCCGGGCACGACGTCGTCCCGAGCCCGCGAGCGCGCGACGAGCCGTCCCGAATCCAGATCGACAGCCGCGACTTCCGCGGTGGTCAAGGGGAGATGATACGCGCTACCATTGCGAAAGCCCCGTCCGCTCGCCAGGGCGCCGGCCGGAAGCGGCGTGGAGGCGCGCGACCAGGCGGGCTTGCCGTCGGCGAGGTGGACCGCCCACACACTGCCCCGGCCGACCACGACGACCCGACCCTCGTGGACGCAGGCCACGTACAGCCCGTCGCGTCGTGGAATCGACCACTCCAGATGGCCGTCGGCCAGGCTCAGGCAGATCAGCTTGCCCGACCGGGGAGGCGTCAGCAGGATCCGCCCCTGGGCGATCGTGACACTGCCGTCGGCCCAGCGGTCGTCGCGGTCGGCCATGGCCGCCTCGTACATCCGCCGCATCCACACGTTGCCGCCGAAACGGGGAAGGACTTCGCCCTCTTCGTCGAGCTGGCCCGTCTCGTAGATCCACTTCACGCTGCGCGTGATCAGGTCCACGCCCACGAACTGGTCCTCCGCGGTGCGGCAGACCAGGACCCCGTCGTCGTAAGAGGGGGTAGCCGCGCTTCGGGGGGCCGCGTTCTCGGGAACTCCGAACGGCATGATCATCATCATGCGTCGCTGCCGGGGATCGATCTGTCGCTCGGACAGGGTCAGGCTCCACAGCAGCCGGCCCGTCCTGGCCTCCAACTCCAGGAGGCGGGTCTTCAGGTCCATCTCCCCGATCGCGTAGAGCCGCCCGCCCAGGGGCACGGGAGGCCCGAGGAAGTAGCAGCCGGCGAGGCGCGACCCATCGCCGCCGGCCGGTCCGCCGAGCTCCCACAGGGCTTTGCCCGTCTCCAGGTCGTACGCCACCAGGAGGTTGTAGCCCTTGTCGATCGCCGGGTCGAGGCGCCGCCGGCCGTTGGGCAGGACCACGGTCCGCTGGTAGTCGGGCCGGAAGCCGAACTGAAGATCCTCGACCCCGTACACGCGGTGGCCGTCGCTGGCGAGCATGCCAAAGGGCGAATCGCTCCAGAAGCGACGTTCCAGCCCCCGCTCGAAGTAGTCCTTCTGTTCCTGCTTCTGCCCGTCGTCCGCATGCTGAAGGAAGTCGCGCAACGAGTCCTCCAGCGGGGCCCGCCAGAGAAGCCGGCCGTCGGCGAAGTCGATCGCGCGAAGGTCCGTGGCCGTACGGAAAACGATCTTCCTCCCCAGCACGAGCGGATGGAGCCGGGGGAGGGACGCCCGGAACGCGGCATGCTGCTCCTTGCGGGCCTTGACGGCCGCGTCGCGGACCATCGACTCGACGCAGACGTCCGCAAGAGGTCTGGCCGACAAGTAGGCGCTCCCTACCTCCGCGCCCTGGTTGCGGGCGGGATCGCCGCCGAACATGGACCAGCCCTCGGCCATCGTCGCGGCGGCGGCCGGGCCGATGATGGCTCCGAGCCAGTCCATGGCCTGCTCAGGCCGCGCGAACAGCTCCTGCTCGCGCCCGGCTACCTGGATCACCGCCTGGGGAGATCGCCTCTTGAGCTCGACGAGCACGGCCTCGGCTTCGGCCGGAAAGCCCGCACGCGACCAGCATGCGGCGAGCTTCAACGACAGCATGGGCTCCAGTTCGGCCGCCTCCTCGGCCCGGTCGCGCAGCCGCGCGAGGTAGAGGGCCGCCCGGAACGGCTCGCCGCGGTCGAAATGGTGGGAGGCCAGGAGATACACGGCCTCGACGCCGGCGGACGTGTAGCCGTAGCGGTCGGCCACGGCCACCAGTCCCTCGGGGTCGCCCCGGGCGATCGCCTCGTCGAGAAGCTGCCTGGCCTGGGCGCCGAACTGAAGCCGGTAGGCGCGGAGTCCCTCGCCCGGCATCAAACCCAACAGGCGCTCGGCCTCGGGTTTCAGGCAGCGATACAGGGGCACGGCGCCGTCGGGCTGGAACGCGTGGTCGCTGGGGGCCGCGAGGATCTCGCCCAGCAGCCGTGCCGCCTCGGCGAAACGCCCCTCCCCCAACAGCTCCTCGGCCGTGGAGAGCTTGCGGACCAGCAACCGGTCGGCCAGGGCCAGGGTCAGGCCGCCGGGCGTCGGCTCCTCGGGCGCGTCGTTTCCGGCTCCGGCCGCAGCCGCCAGCACCGCGCGCACGCGCGCCATGCCCCCGCCGAGCGCGACGGCCGCCGGCTTCTTCTCCTGCCTTCCGTCTTGGGGCCCGGCCTGGTCGGGATCCGGGTCGGGCTTGGGTATCTGAGGGGCCTCGGGGAGCGGGTGATCGGCGAGGTACTCCCTGAGGTTCTTGATCGACTCCTCGCGCTTCGATTCCTCGTCGTAAGTGAAGTCGCCGAAGTTCACATAGTAGTGACGGTGCTTACGGATGCGGTCGAACTGGGCCTTGGCCTTGCTCATGCCGTAGTCGGCGTGCTTCTGGTCCGTCAGGTGGACCAGCCACGCCAGGGCAACGTCGCGGACCTGGATCGAGGATTGCTTCCCGTTGACCACGCGGCGCTGGCATTCGGTGTCGTCGTCGAGCATGGGGACGAAGTACGAGGCGTACTCCTTGCCCCCGAGCATGCCCAGCGCCGAGATGGCATAGACGCGCACGTACGAAGGCGTGTTGTTCTTGTCTTCTTTGGACTGAAGCACGCGCAGGGCCGGATGCAGCCCCTCCTTGACCTGGAACTGAATCGCAAGCTGCAGGCGGTTGGGCAGGTAGTTCGGACTGCACGGACGCAGAATCCACTGTCCGAGGATCTTCCTCGCCACCCGCTGCCGATCGCCCTCGCGCAGGGCCTGGTGGAACTCCGGCTGGTGGACCAGGTTCTGGAAGTAATGGTTGTTGATGATCTCCAGGGGCAGATCGAGCTCGGTGTTCGAGGCTACGAAGAACAGGGCCGCGACCGTGCCCAGCGAGGGCGACACGCGCTGCGTCGGGTCGCGATTCTGCATCATGCGGATGACCTGCTGGATGCGCGCCTTCAGGCTCTCCGCCGCCGCGTCGGAGCCCGCGGCCGCGGACGCCATCAACCCGCCTTCCTTCTGCTGCATCTCGACGAAGACCTCGCGCGCGACCTTGTCGTGTCCGATCAGCCGGCGGTACCGCGGCCAAAGCGGGAGGTCGTGGTCGGGGCTGCCCGAGTCGTCGGCCAGGAACTGCTTAAGTCGGCGACGGTGGTCGGCCTCCAGGACGTCGGCCAGGATCCACCGCGCGCGCCGGCGGACCTCGACGTCGTCGGCCTTCAGCCCGTCGAGCAACGCCGATCGAGCCTTCAACCCCAACTCGGTCAGACGCCTGGTCGCTTCCTCGCGGTCGGTGAACGAGACCGCTCCCAACTGACGGACCAGCGTCGCGAGCTCCTCGCCGGAAGGCCCCGGCGGCTCGGGCTTCGTGTCCGGCTGCGACTTCGTGTCCGGCTGCGCCGGAGCCCCGTCCTCGCTCGCGGGTCTCGGCGCAGGGGCCTCCGCCACGGGGGCCGGACTCGGCGGCTCGGGCCAGGCGATTCCCAGGCTCGGCGCCCCCAGGAGGATGGCCGATACGGATGGAAGCAGGTGGCTGGCGAAACGTCTCATGGCGGCTCAAGCCCCTTCAGCCTTCCGGCGTGGGATCCCGGGCAGGGGAAACGCGGACGATCCCCGCAACCCGCTGCTCAGGCGGGTCATCGCATGCATGTTCTCATTCTAACCAACCCCGTTCGGCAGGGCAGAGCACCACGGCGGCTTTATGCACCCGAAATGGGGGGCAACGCCTTCTCCCCGTCCGGCTCGCGAGGGCCCGCTCAGGACAAGGCGTAGATGGCATAGATGACGACCGCCGCCGCGAGAAGCAGGAGCACCAGCCCTCCCGCCGACGCCGCGATCACCCACAGAAGCGTCCGCGAACCACCAGGCGGCTGCGTATCGGACATGGAATCGTGCGGGATGCCGGAGTCCGGCCTCGCGGCCCCTCGCGGCACCGCCACCTGGTTCAGGGCGGCCAGCAGTTCGCCGGCCGACTCGAATCGCGCACAAGGGTCCTTGGCCAGGCAGTGATCGACGACGCTCGCCAGGCTCGGCGGCAGATCGGGGGCCGTCTGCGCAAGCGGCGGCGCGTGCATCTCCGCGTGCCGTCTGGCCAGTTCCGCGCCGCTTGGCCCGGAGAAGGGCGGCCGGCCGGCCAGCGCGTGATAGAACGTCGCGCCCAGGCTGTACAGATCGGATCGGGCATCCAGGGGCTCGCCGCGTGCGGCCTCGGGCGGCAGGTAATGCGCGGACGCGGGGATGGTGCCGGTTGCCGAAGTCACATCCGTCTCGGAGCGCAGCGCCATGCCGAAGTCGCCCAACTTGGCCAGACCCTTCTGGCTGATCAGGATGTTGGAGGGCTTGATGTCGCGGTGGATCACGCCGGAGGCGTGCGCCACCCCCAAGGCGGCAACCACCTGCTTCATGATCTCCAGGGCTTGCACCACGGGGACGCGGCCCTCGCGCCGCATCATGTCGGCCAGGCTCTCGCCCTCGACCAGCTCCATGGCGATGAACGCGCATCCGCGGTCCTCGCCCATATCGTGCACGCCGACGATGTTCGGGTGGTTCAGCGCCGCGGCGGCGCGCAGCTCGCGGCGAAACCGCTCGACGAACTGGGGATCGCGCAGCTCCGGCAGGACGCGCAGGGCCACGAAGCGGTCCAGCGCCGGATGGCGTGCCTTGTACACCGTACCCAGGGCCCCGTGCCCGATGGCCGGGCCGACCTCGAATCGCCCGAGGATCTGTCCGGCGAGCCCGTCCGCTTTGGCGGTCGCTCGGGGGGTCGGCTCGGGCGAACCGGGCGGCGCGCCGGCCGGACCTGCCGTGGCAGCGGGCGAAGGGCTCATCCGATGCGCGACGGTGAAGCCGGCGGGCCGGTCGGCCTTCTCGGAATGCCCTTCCGGCTCCGGCGGAGGCCCGTGCCGGGCCAACTGGGGATAGACCGCCCCGGCCCAACGCCACTGGTCCCAGCCGGCGCGCCACAGCAGGTGCGCCTCATGCACGCGGCCCTCGGCGGCCCACGCGTCGACCTGGGCCTTGGTCACCGGGCCATACTGATGCCCGTCCGGAGCCTGAATGTACCAGCCGACCCCCGCGATGTCGCCCGAGTCCTTGACGGCCTGCTGCGCCACTCTCCGTTCGGCTGGCGAGTCCCTCGCGGCCGGTTCGGCCGGGCCTCCTCCCGCGCGCGCCGACTGCGAGGAAGGCCGCACCGGCGGCGAGCCAGTGCTGGGCGCGGGGCGGGCGTGCTCGTACAGGGTGAACAACCCTTCGATCGTCGAGGCGGCCATCCACTCCCCCGACTTCCCCAGTCGCACGAGGGTGTCGGGAGCGATCGCGCGCTGGTCGGCCAGAAGCTTCAGATGGGAAGAGGAAATGGGCCCCCGTTCTTCATTCCCGTCTTTGAGGAACCATTCGACCGGCATACAGGCTCCCCCTTCGCCCCACGGCACCGACCCGACCGCCAGGAAACCGGCCCGCCACAGCGCATACTACTCCGAAAACGGGGGGCGTCAAGCCGCCGGCTCCAGGCGGAGGTCGCGCTCACAAGGACTGTGTCGGGAGTCCTTTCTCGGATGCGCGCTTCCATCCGGCGAGGGATGGGCCTGCCGACCCCGTCGCCGATCACTGGATGCGCAAGGCCCTGAGCTGGCACGGGTCCAGCGAGAGGACAACCTTGCCTCCATCCGCCGGGACCACATCGCCTGAGGGCGCGTCGGTGACGCGTCCCGAAGCCGGCAGCCGGATCACTACGTTCTCCTTGGCCTCGAGTCCCACGTTGACCACGGCCAGGTACGTGCCGTGGCTGGGCGTCGGGATGGCGCGGACCACGACGTCCGAATCCGAGGCCGCCTCGTCGAGCACTTCGCTCGGCAGCGCCGGCAACGACAGCAGCGCCGTGTTGAAGTCCCGCACGTACTCGGGAAAACCCCGCCCGTAGTTCGATCCGACCAGGTAGCCCAGGTAGTTCGGATCCCCGCAGGCCACGGCCCGGGCTTCGGCCAGCATGCAGTAGGGCCCTGCCCGCTCGATGTCGGCCACGAAGTAGCCAAGCTTCGGCTGGTCCCGCTTGTCGAACATCATGTTCTCGTTCAGCGCGTAATGGCGCACGACGGCCAATCCGGCTGGCCCGCGGAACCGGTCGAGCGTCTTCGGCGATCCGACTGTGTACGCCCGATTGATGCAGTGCGTCAGGAGCACGCCGTCGGTCTGCTTGTAGCGCTGCGGGTCGGCCGGCGGGCTGGAGTGATGCACCTCCCAACCGCCCCAGTTCAGGCGCGGCGCGAGCAGGGCTTCGAGGTACAGGTCGTTCTCGATGACCTCGTCGATTCCCAACGGCTTGATCTCGAGTCCCTTCGAGACGGCCGGGTCCTTGAGGCGCTCCCTCCAGCCGGCCACGTCGTCGGTAACGAACTGCTTGTCCCACGTGGGAAAGGAGACGCCGGGCTCGCTCATCGTGGCCGTGTAGAGAATGACCGCCTGGGGGTTGACGCCTCCGTCGCGCAAGTGGTCGCGCATGGCCGTGAGGAACTCGCGGCGCTTGCCGTACCACCAGTCGTAGTAGCGCCCGAGCAAGGCCTCATCGTCGATCAACTGCCGCCGAGTGACGGCCTCGCCCTGGTTGGCCTCCTCGGCGAACCGCCGCAGCGTGGCCTCGCCGAACCCGATCGGCAGTTGCGCCCTGGGTCTGAGCCACGCGCCGACGAATCGGGCCTTGTCCTTGTGCCGGACGATGGTCAGATCGAGCATCTTCTTCAGGTCGGCATGCGTGTCCGGGTCGGTGAGATCGGCGTTGGCGCTTTCGATCCACTTGATGTGGGTGTAAGCGTCGTCGCGCGTGAGTGGCCTGGCGCGTCGCTGGTTGCCCAGCCCCTGCTGCCCCTTGCTGCCGGAGTACTCGTAGTAGGGCAGGACGTCGAAGCCCTCCCGCCCCATCATCTCCACGATCTGGCTCCACCACCCCTTGTGCCGCCAGTTGTGATAGACCCAGCGGTTCCCGCCGCCCGCGGTCGAATCCCAGCCCTGGCAGGCCCCGAACTCCAACAGGTCCTTCGAGAAGCTGTTCATACCCAGGAAGCGCATCTGCCCCACTTTGTGACGGTACCAGTCGAGCGGGTCCGCCAGGCCGCGGTCCTCGGGCCTGTCGGCGCCGATCACGCCGTCGGCCATCTCCTCGCGCCAGAAGATATGCCGCCGCGGGAGGCCGTCGGGCGGCAGCGTGTACTGGGCGTCGAGCTTGGCCGGGTCGGGCACCTCGTAGAGGCGGATTCGCGAGACCGCCGCTCCGTGCGAGGCCGGGATATTGGCGGCCGAGAACTGGCAGATGACCACGGGGAACCCGTCCTCGGGGAGCAGCGGGCGAGGACCGGCCCCGCGGAGGAACTCCAGTTCCGGGAACCGGTCGTGCAGGTGGAAGAACAGGCGCCACGGCCGATACGCGCCCGAGAGCGGCACGCGGAGCGACTCGTTGTTATTGTTGACGTACTTGGGGTGGAATGCGTCGCCAAAGGTGCTGCCGGTATGAAAACCCCTGGCGGTCTCGTTGCCGCCGTTGAGCACGATCGTCGTGCGGGGCGCATCCTCGGGGTACTCGACCTCCAGGACGTAGGCCCTGCCGGCCTGGAGCAGCTTGTGTCGCCCGACGCGATAGGCGAAGTAGGCCCCCTCGCCGGGCGTCTTGCGGAGCACGCGGCAGGGCCTTCCCAGGATCGTCTCCACCCGGCTTGCGGCCGGCGGGTCTTCAACGAACCCGTGCGTCGGCTCGTCCGCCGCGCAGTCGATCTCATCGACCAGCGGGAGCCGTCCGAAGGGCTTGCCCAGATCGGCCAGCGGCCGGTCGGCGGCCTCCGCGCGGGCTTTCTTCAGGGCGGCTTCGCGCTCGGCCCGGGCCTTGGCCTCGGCCGCCTTGCGGTTGAGCATGGCCCGGTGGCCCTCGGGCGTGTACTCGTAGAGGACGATCTCCGCGAAGATCGCGCTGGGCTTCTCCCGCGTGATCCGCAGGTAGCGGGTCGTCGTGTCCAGCGGCAGCCTGACCCACATCTTGAACGCCTTCGTCTGGTGGGTGAGGATCTTCTTCCACTTGCCTGGCACGCCTGCGGAAACGGTCAGCTCGCCCACGTTGAAGGTGTCGTAGATCCAAAGATGGGAGAGGTGGCGCTCGCGCCCGAGGTCGAGGTGCGCGCTGGCCGGGAAGGTCGTCTTCCAGTGCTGCGACGGGACCTGCCACGCCTTGGCCGGCTCGCCGGAGGGCGGATCGCCGGCCACGTCCTGCTCATCGACCATGGCCGCGGGATCGCCGTGCTCGGCCTCGCCGGTCACCATGCGGGGCTCCAGCTTCACGCGGCTTTGTTGGGCGGAAGCCGCTGGCAAAGCGGCGCTAACGAGCAGCGCGACTACGCAAACGCGATGAGGGAGGTCGGCGGCACGCAACACGGGATAGACTCCGCACGTGGGAAAAGGGGGAGGATCTCGGGGAATGGGCACCGCCGAGTCGTTCGCATGCTCGCATACTAATCGCCTGTCGCCGCAGCATCCACCATTCGCCTCCCCCAACATGCGCCCCACCGCTTTTCTTGGAAACGCGATTCGGAGCCGATAGCATGAAGTGGGGTGTCTGAAGCACGCGTAACTCCGGGTGGAGCCATGATTTCTGAAGTCCGGCTGGCCAACTTCAAGAGCTTCGCGGCCGACGCCGCATCGATTCCGCTGGCGCCTGTGACCATCCTCTTCGCGCGCCGAGGGCAGGCACGGCACTACCACGCGGCGACTCGGTGATCTACCTCACTTTGAAGAGGTCGTGGAGAAGACCCAGATCGATAAGCTGTTCACGACCGGCTGGATGGACTTCGCGGTATGAAGATCCTCGTGATCCCCGAAGACCCCGCGGGAGAACCAGGCGGCCGTCCGGGGGAAGACGCTGATCGGTTGTCTCGCTCTCGAGGAGATCGAAGTCTGGGCCCTCGCCCTGCACCGAGAAGAGATTCAGGCGAACTGGAGTCAGGTCCGCGCGGAGCGCGACCCCAAGCAGCGCTTCTTCGACCCCCCGGTTGTTGCCAAGGGATGGGGCCGGAGCAAGGGGCGGGGGCGGGCAGCAGCCATGGCAGCGCTCCCGGCGCAGTGGAAGGCCCTCAAGCACCGCTGCCCCGAGATCCAGAACCTTCACAATCGGGTCGCGTCGCGGATCGGCCGCTAGATGCGGATGGCTCACCCGATTCCGAGCCCGTCCTCCACGCAGGGGCGGAGCGATTGCCCGACCGCGTCTCCTACTCCGCCACCCGGTTGTCCCCATCGACGTGGACCACGGCGGGTTTCAGACTCCGGGCCTCCTCGTCGCTCACCAGGCAGTACGCCAGGACGATGATCAGATCGCCGGGCACGGCCAGGCGCGCGGCCGGGCCGTTGATGAGCATCGTGCCCGAGCCGGCCGGGGCCTCGATGATGTAGGTCTCCATCCGGGCCCCGTTGTTGAGGTTCAACACGTGGACCATCTCGCCGGGCAGCATGTCGGCCGCCTCCAGAAGCGACCGGTCGATGGCGATGCTCCCCTCGTAATCCAGGTCGGTCCCGGTCACCGTTGCCCGGTGAATCTTCGACCTGAGCATGAAACGCTGCAAGGGCGGACTCCAATGAACAAAGAGCCTTCCAGCTCCTGCGGTTGAATTCTCCAAGAAAGGGGCCTTGGCGGTCTACTTTCCCGCATGCGGGCCGAATCGGCCCGCTCCGAGAATGCCTCAATCGGCCACCTCTCTCCCAAGTATGCGCGCCACGCTGGACGTCTTCAAGCACCGCCGTCCGGTTTGCGAGGGCTTCGCCCGGGCAAGAATCCCGCAGCGGCCGGGACCGAGCGAAAAGGCGGAAAGCAAAAGCAAACGCGAACGCGGAACGCACCAAAACAAAAGGACACAAAAACAAAAAACACAAACAAAAGGACAGGCATCATCCCATTGACGCCGGGCGGCCCGGGTGCTAGCCTGGCGG
>CAYSUS010000111.1:0-22474 GCA_964434165.1 uncultured Pirellulales bacterium | reverse complement strand
CACGATCATGGCGGCATCGCGATGTTGGATCTGCAACACGATCTGCTTATCCTACCGAGGAGGACGTCCGATGGTGGCCGCGCTCCGCGCGCCGGCGAGAACGTGCTTCCCGGCTGTCCCCCGATCTCCGTTCGCTGCGATTGTCGCAAGTCATGAGGTCACGGACTCCGGCCGAATCCTGCGATGCTCCCACTCGTGCTCCAACGCGATCAAGCCCCATCGGTTGTCCAAATCGATGCCGCTATCGTAGACGTCCCGCGGCCGGACGGAGAGGAAAACGAGATCCTCCAGCACGCTGACGTGCTCGATGCCCGATCGCGCGAACGCGACCGTGAGGGAGTACTCCCCGCCGAGGAAATCCAGACGCGGAAGACGAAGAGTTACGTACCCCTCGCCGTCCATCTCCTCGATGTGGAAGCCGCTGACCGGAGTGGTACTGAGCCTGGAGATCTCGGTGCCCAGGCGGGTCCTGATTGAGACCATCACGCCCGGGCTGACGACGCGCCTCCGTGTGCGGTAGCGGAGGCGGATCGCCAGTCCGTCGCCCGTGGTCAGATAGCGGAGCGTCTGCCCTTCGTCGTTCAGCAGGGCGACCTCCTGCAACACGATCGGGGCATCAGCGCTCTTCTGGTGCTCGTGCAAACGCAGAGTGTTTACACACCAGGAAACGCCGGGCTGGCCCGCTGAGCACACATTGACGTAGCTCGCGATGACCTCAACGCTTGCACCGTCCCGGGACAGGAGTCCGGTTTCAAATAGCATGCATCTCGGACAGAGCTTGGCGACGGCGGACATGTTATGACTGACGAAGAGCACGGTTCGTCCTTGCCGGGTGATGTCTGCGATCTTGCCGAGGCACTTCCGCTGGAAGCCCAAGTCACCGACCGCGAGCACCTCGTCGATCAACAGGATCTCCGGCTGCAAGTGGGCCGCCACAGCGAAACCGAGACGGACCTTCATCCCCGAACTGTACCGCTTCACCGGCGTGTCAACGAATCGGGCAATCTCCGCGAAATCCACGATCTCGTCGAACTTGCGACGGATCTCGGGTCGGGTCATGCCGAGGATCGCGCCGTTGAGGTACACGTTCTCGCGCCCGGTGAGCTCAACATGGAAACCGGTCCCGACTTCCAGCAGACTGGCCACGCGGCCGTTGAGCTCGATGCGGCCGGTCGTGGGACAGGTGACGCGGCTGAGGATCTTCAAGAGCGTGCTCTTGCCGGCGCCGTTGCGGCCGATGATGCCCAGGACCTCGCCTGGCTGGACCTCGAAGCTCACGTCCTTCAAAGCCCAGAATTCCTTGGCGTCGCCGTTGCCGTTGCCGTTGGTGGGTGCAGCATCGTCCGGCGGGCGCTGCCGGGAGAAGCGGCGGGCAAGGTTGCCGACCAGATCCCGCACCGTGCCGGCGTGGGTCAGGCCGAGCTTGTACTTCTTGCCGAGGTTCTCGACGCGGATGGCGGGGGAGGACATGGTTCAGATGATGTCCGCGAACGTGGTTTCCATCTTGCGGAAGTAGTACATCCCCGAGACCAGCAGGACAAGAACGACCGTGGCGGAGACGCCCATCATCGTCCAGTCGGGGGCTGCCTTGCCGAGCATGGCCCAGCGGAATCCCTCAATGACGCCGACCATGGGGTTCAGTCCGTACAGCGGCCGCCACTTCTCGGGGATCATGCTGCTGGAGTAGACAATGGGGCTCATCCACATCCAGGCCTGGACGAGAAACGGCACGGCGTGGCCGACGTCCCGATATCGGACGTTCAGTGCGGTCAGCCACAGGCCCATCGCCAGCGCCGTGGCCGAGGCCAGAAGCAGGAACGCCGGGACCAGCACCACGGCCCACGTCGGGGCGACGCCGTACCACGCCATCAGCCCGGCCAGGACGACCATCTGGATCGCCAGATCGACGTACCCCGTGATCACGCCGGTGAGCGGGAAGACCAGACGGGGGAAGTAGACCTTGGTGAGAATTGTGCTGCCTCCTACCACGCTCGCGCTGGCGGCGGTGAGCGCCGCGGCGAAGTACATCCACGGCAACAAGGCCGCGAAGCTGAACACCGGGTAGGGAATTCCGTCGGAGGGGAGCTTGGCCACGCGGCCGAAGATGAGCGTGAAGATCAGCATCGAGGCGACCGGCTTGAGGACCACCCAGCCGATGCCCACGAGGCTTTGGCGGTACTTGGCCGTGATGTCGCGGAGCACGAGCAGCGAAAGCAGGTCGCGATACCGCCACAGCTCGGCCAGGTTGATCCGCGGCCAGGCCGAGGGGGGTTCGATCACGGTTCGCAGACGGGGCCGGGCCGGCTGCGCGCTGTCTGGGCCCGCCGCCGGCTCCGCATCGGCAGCACCCAGGCGGCTTTCAGAGATCGTGTCGGATGCCAAGGCGGTCCTCCCCGAGGTTCCCACGAGATGCGACGCCGTCCAACGGCGAGTCCTCCGGCCCACGCGGTATCCGTGTGGCTTTCGGACGAGGCAAGCTCACCGGCCGTTGCTCCCCGACCGGTAGCAGAGCTCGTCGAGCATGCGAGCGAAGCGATCCGTGCTATTGCGGCGGTCGTACTGCTCGACCGCGAGCCGGCGCGCGGATTGCCCCATCTGATGGAGCATGCCGCGGCCGTCCGCCATGCGGCGAACCGCGTCGGCCAGCAGGTCGGGCCGGCCCGGAGGCACGACCAGCCCGGCGTTCCCCGAACGCGTCACCTCGGCCAGCTCGCAGTTCTCAGGCGCGATCGCCAGCACCGGGCTGCCGGAGGCCAGCACCCCGTAAAGCTTGCTCGGCATCAGGCAGCGGCTGACGCGCGGGTCGATCGGTACCAAGTGCACGTTGGCCGCGCTGAGGCTGTGCGCCAGCTCGTCCTTCGGCTGGTAGGGAAGAAACCGGAGATTGGTCAATCGCCGCTGCGCGGCGGACTCCTGGAGCCTCGCCCGGGATGCGCCGTCGCCGACCAGGAGAAACAGCACATCGTGGCGGTCGCGAAGCCGATCGGCCGCCTCCAGCACGTCCTCCAGCCGCTGGCAGAGTCCGAGGTTGCCCGAGTACATGACCACGAACTGGCCGTCCAGCTCGTGGCGATGGCGGAAGGCGTTGCGGATGCGCATGGGTGTTATCGCTCTAGTATCCACCCAGTTGGGAATTCGCGCAATCCGGTCCCTCGTCACGCCCCCGCTGGCCAGGGTCTGCTCCATGTCGCGGCTGAGCACGACGACGCGGTCTGCGCGTCGGTAGGTAGAGAACATCAATCGGCGAAGACGCCTGGTGACCGGCCCGTCCGGCAGTTTGCCCATCGCCACGGCGATGTCCGGGTAGATGTCCTGAAGATAGACGACGAGCTTGGAGCCGTGCCAGTGCTTGAGAAACGATCCCAGCAGGCAGAGCAAAGGAGGATCGGTCTCCACCACGACCACGTCCGGCGGGGCGGCGCTCAGCGAGGCGAGCGTCGCGGAACCGAGGTAACTGAGCAGGTTGACCGCCCGGCCCGGCATGAACGACTTGGCGAAACGGCTGTGCCACACGCGACGGACATCGACGCCCCGGTGAACCTCCCGCCCCACCGGGCGGAACCGGGAGCCGTCCGGGTTCTGATTCGGCTGTCCGGCGATCACCGACACGTCGAACCGGCCCGCCAGGTCCTCGCACAACTCGGCGAGCAACTGGCCGGTCGCTTCGACGTCCGGCCAATAGGCCCGGTTGCAGAAGAGGACGCGCGGTCGCTTCGCGTCGGAGCCGTCTGCTGAAGGGGTGGGACGCTCCAGCGCGTTCGGCGAAACAGGCGGACTGCGGCGCGGGACGCGGTCGGCCAGTCGATCGTGGAACAGCCCGACGCTCACACCAGGTTTTGCCGGGTCAGATTCCCCTGGTCCACCGATAGATCGGCCGGGCAACGCGCAGCAGGCGCTCCTCCGCCTTGTCCACGTCAGGTGCGGCCGTCGAGAGCATCACCTTGACCATCGGCGGCCACGTCTTCTTGCCGCGAAAGGTCCATCGTGCCTGGCGGAACCCGTCGTGGTCGTACATCACGTGCTCGCCGAGACGATACCAGAAGAGAATGGCCGACCGCCGCCCCTCCAACTCGACAATGAGCAGGCAGGCGGGCGGTTCGCCCGGCACGACTTCGACCGCCCGCTGCTCGGCGATCTCCTGGCCGGCGCTTTCCACGCAGTGATCGGGGGTGTGGGGCAGGACGCGGGTCTCGTCCGTCCACACGGCCACGTGCGCGTGGACCTCGTAGCCGGCCTGGTTGCGGTAAACCCGATCGACCGCCGCGGCCGATCCTGTCCTCAAAAACACCAGTGGATCGAGCTCCGTTTCCTCGCCGCGCCAGCCTTCGAGATCGACGGGCAACTGGCGGATGTCGCGCTCCGGCAAGCGGACCTCGGAGGGGAAGGAGGCCTCGCCGGTCCAGCGGGCAGCCGCGTACGAAGCGACCACCGCCGCCGTTGCCAGAAGAAGCCGTGCTGGAGTGGTCACGTTGGGCGGTCCTGGGCGATGCGCGTCACCGCGAAGGCTGGAGCCACGTGGCGCCGAGCGCGTCTAGCGAGGATGACGTGGGAGGTGCGGTACGGCAGCGGGTAATCCCTGCGGGTCGCCGGAGACCGCCGCCACGCCCGCCGTCGCCGCTGCGAGGGCCGGCTCCTCGTGAGGCAGCTTCGCGGCGGCCACGGACGCCATCTGGTCTTCGAACGGCTCGAGCACGTCGATCATCTGCTCCATGATCTGGCCGACGGACTGGCCGTTCCTCACTCCCGACACGACCACGCGTCCGACGTGCTGCCCGCCGGCGGCAAGCGGAAGCTCGATGCGCCAGCGGCGGTCTTGGTCGTCGTCCCCTTGGCAGCGCTTCCAGGAGCCGTGAAATCCCTCCTGGGCCACGGGCAGATTGACGTCGAGGCGGATGTGATCGAGGGGGAGAGACTCCGCGCGGCGCATGAAGTCCGTCCAGACTCGATCCCAGCCGCGCGAGCCCTGCAGTCGGACCGACGCCTGGCGGACGCGCCTTGAGCCGGCGGGGCCTCGAGCGAACGACAGCGCCAGGCTCCGCGCTCGCGATACCAGCAGGTGGGCCTCGGCCCGCCCGAACATCCCGGTCACCACGAAGATCGCCACCAGACCCACGCAACTGAGCATTGCCACGAGGTCGTTCTTGAGGAACACGCCGACCAGTCCGGCCGCGCACGTGAACCCGCAGAAGACCGCCACCGTGGCCAACACTTTGAAATGGCTGCCGAATCGTTCCAGGAGCCGATGGTGGAGGTGGCCACGGTCTCCGCAGTAGATGCTCCGCCCCGTGAGCGTCCGCCGCAGGATCGCCGCCGTGGAATCCAGGATCGGAATCAACAGGATGGCGACCGGGGCGACCAGCAGCACGGTCCCCGGGCCTTTGAGCGACCCCTGCGCCGCCAGGGACCCGATGACCAGGCCGATCAACATGCTCCCCGCGTCGCCCAGAAACACCTTCGCCGGCGGGAAGTTGAACCGCAGGAAGCCGGACAGGCTTCCGGCATAGACCAGGGCGACGGCGGAGACGATCAGGTGATCGGTGACCACGGCCATGGCGCCGATCGCCAGCGTGAGGATGAGTCCGATCATGGTGGCCAGCCCGTCGATCCCGTCGAGGAGGTTGACGGCGTTGATGGCCCCCAGGAGCCAGAAGAGCGTGAAGGGGACGGCGGCCAGGCCGAGTTCGAGCTCCCATCCCAAGATGCCGATTCGCTGGATCACCATGCCGCCGGCGATCAGCGCGCTGGCGGCGGCAAGCTGGCCGAGGACCTTCTGGCGACCGCGCAATCCGATCCAGTCGTCGGCCAGGCCCACGACCACGATCACCGCGCTGGCCAGCCAGAGCGAGACGAGATACGAGGCATGGGCGACCAGGTGCGCCCGCCACGGGTTCTCCAGAAGCAGCAGCCCGGCAAGCGTCGCACCCGAAGCGAGGAATACGGCCAGGCCGCCGCCCAGCGGCGTCGGCGTGGCGTGGAGCTTGCGGCGACCGTCCGGGCGATCGACCAGGCCGATCCTTAGCGCAATACGGGCCACGATCGTGGTCGCGACCACGCTGGTGGCGCAAGCCGCGGCGAAAACGACGATGGCGGATGCAATCATCGGGATGCGGGCTCAGGAGGTGTGGGAGTCGCCGTAGTAGTAGTACGGTTCATGGTAGTAGGGATCGCCGCCCGAGCCGGTGACCACGGCTCCGAGCGTGCGGATTCCCAGCGAAGCGAGGACGTCCCAGGCGGCGATGATCCGCGGGGCCTGGCTGACGTCGCGGAAGACCGAGAGGATCACCCCGTCCACGTGCTGGCCGACGAAACGCATGTCGGCGACGGACAACAGGGGGCTGCCGTCCACGACGACGAACTCGTAGCCTTCGCGCAGCTCCCGAAACAGGGCGCCGGGGCCCCCGTTGGCGAGGACGGCGTGCGTGCGCTTGTCTGCGTGGCCCGCGGCAACCACCCACAGGTTGTCCATGGGGGGCTTCTGAACGGCCCCGTCGAGATCGACGTCGGTCCGCAGGACTTCGCTCACGCCCGGCGTGGGCAGCAGTCCGAAGACCTTGTCCACGCAGGGACGGCGGAGGTCGAAGTCCACGAGGATGGTCTTGTGCCCGGTCCGCGCCAGGCTGATCGCCACCTGCGACGCCAGCGTGGTCTTGCCCTCCCCGCTCGTGGCACTGGTGATGAGGATCACGCGGGTCTGTTCGCGCTCGGCCTTGCGCAGGAGCCCGGCGGCGATGCCGTTGACCGCCTCGGAGAGACGCGCCCGCCAGTAGTAGTGGCTCTTCGAGGGCTTTCCCAGCCCGGTGACCGCCCGGCTGGGAATCACCGGGACTGCGCCGAGGACGGTCAGCCCCAGGCCCGCGGAGACCTCCGAGGGGGAGCTGATCCGCTTGGCCCGAACGTCCCACCAGGTCACGAGGAACACGGGCAGCAGAAAGCCGAGTGCCGAAGCGGCCGCCGTGTTGGTGATCGCCGAGTCGCGGTTGGGGAGTTTCGGCGTCTCGGCCTCCTGGAGCAGCGTGGTGCGGGCGCCCGAGCCGATCTCCACGCGCAACTGATCGCGCTCGCGCCCGACGCTTTCGAGGACCCGCTCGAGACGCTGGATCTCGGAGCGCATGATCTCCACGTCGATGGACTGTTCTCCCATCTTGTCGGCCTTCGGCACGCGCTCCTGAAGATCGCCGTGCAACCGCTTCTCGTGGCCCTCGAGCAGAGTGATGCGCGTCGTCAGACGCTTCATCTCCCCCTCGATCCTGCCTAGCTGGCGGCGCTTCAATTCCTCGCGAAGCTGCTCCTTGCGACGGGTGAGTTGATCGCCAAGCTCCTCGAGATGCCGATCGCAGGCGGCCAGATGCGGAGTCGCGGCCGCCGTCGCCATCTTGTTGACGATCTCCTCGCGGCGCAGTCGAACCCGCTCCGCATCGAGGGCCATGGCGGCGTACGTTGCGTCCGTGGACGCAAACGCCTCGAGGTCCAGCTCCGACACCTGGGCCTTCGACGCGTCTTGAAGGACCGCCTCCTGCATCCGAAGCTCGTCTTGCGTCTGCCGCAATTCGCTTTGAACGCGCAGCAGCTCGCGCTGCAATTCCGCATATTGCTGCCAGAGGAGTTGCTGCTTCAACGAGAGCGTGGCCGTGTCCCCGGTTCCCAGTTGGTCGGCCAGCGCGATCAGATCGTTGCGTTTCGTGCGCAGCTCGTTTTCCTTCTCGGTGTACAGACGCTCCAGCTTGGAGAGCTTCTCGCGGCGCTCGTTCTGCTCGACGTTGACCACTTCGTCCAGGTACGCCTGCACGACGGCGTTGACCAGGGTGGCGACCTCCTGGGGGTCCTCACCGCTGAGTCCGACGTACATGATCTCGCCGTTGCCCGGGAAATGGACCTGAAGCCTCCGTGCGATCCAGTCGATCGGATCGACCTGCTCCCGGACCATCGCGAGCTTGGAGGACGCCGGCCGACGGAGGGCCGCGGCGAGCACGAATCGACTGCGCAGGAACTGCTGCTGCGTGTTCTTGTAGATCTCGAAGTCGTTGTGGCCCTTTCGGTCGTCGATCGAGAACACCAGTCCCTGCCGACTGGCGGCCATGCGGAGCATGGCCGTGGCCGTGTACTCCGGCGAGGCACTGAGCCACACGCCGGCCCCCGCGGCGGCTCCGCCGAGAAGCCCGACCAGCGTCGCCAGAAGCCACCGGCGGCGGAACCCGTGAAGAAAGGCTCCCATCCCCGACCCCGTCGCCGGATAGGCGGCGGCCGGAACCGAGGGAGCCGTCCACTCCACCTCGTTCGGCTCGAGGACGGAAGGACGGGCAACGGTCGAGATGGAACCCCCTGTTGGCGGCGTCGGTTGCGGTGGGTGTTCGCTCATCGCTGTCGGTCCCCCGGGAAACGTGTCAACGCCGTTCTCTCGAAAAGGGCTACGGTCCGGCCCTTCCCGGCGCCGCGTCCTGGGGCTCCAGCGCCAGGGAGGCGGCCACGGCCGTGCGCTCGTCGTCGGGCGGGATGAGGATCAGCCTGCTCAGAAGCGCGACCTCCAGCCACAGCATGATCACGGCCAACGGCATCATGAACCAACCCGCCGCATCGTGAATCGTCCTCTCGCTCAGCCCGTGCCAGGCCGAACTCTCGTGAAGCAGCGCCGTGGCCGTGATCCGCACCACGTTGGCCGCCACGGCGATCGGCGCCGCGCTGAGGACCACGACAACCCGCTCCAAGGTCCCCCGTGACATCAAGAGCGCCGCCCCGGTGCAAACCGCGAAGAACAGCACCATCATCCGCAGTCCGCTGCAGGCTTCGGCCACGCCGACCTGGCCCTCGGTCATCAGGATTACGTTGCCCTGGGCCACCGAAGGCACGCCGAGGGTCTGAAGGATGTACGTGCTGATGACCGTCCCGATTCGCTGGAGCGGTCCGCTGAGCACGTCGGCGAGCCGCCCTGGCAAAGGCACCATGAATCCCAGGAACAGGATCGCCGGCCAACTCCATCGCAGCGCCTTCCAGCCGCCCGCGGCCAAGGCCACGCCCGCCATGCATGGCAGGATGGAGAGCGGGTCGAGCAGCTCGAACGTCCAGTACGCCGACGCCCATCGCAGCGCCCCCGCGACCCCGAACGCCGCGGCGGCCCACCAGTTGCCCCCCTGCGGAAGCGGCTTGAACATCTCCCGCCGCACCCATAGAAGGTAAAGCGAAAACGCCGGCACCAGGAAGCCGTGGTGATACTCCTCCTCGTCCCACCAGCGCCCCGCGAGCATCGCGATCACGTCCGCGTATGCCCACGCGATGGCCCCACCGAGGACGACCGCGCTGGCCACCGTGGCGGGCGAGAGGGTCTTCGCTCCTGTGCTCAAGGGGTCGCCGCTCAACGATCACACCAGGTGCTTGCCTGTTGCCTTCGCCATCCGTCGCCTGTCTGCCGATCCGCGCGTACTCCGTCCCCGTGGGTGCCGTCGCACCCGCTTCGGCGAGACATCACCCGCCGCCTGACGCGTTCTTCTTTTACGAACGAACAACCGTCCCCATCCGGCAAGGAGCCGGGTCCGATACCGCGTGTGTCGATCCGCTCAGATACTGCGGGCCGACGGCGCAAGTCCGCTCAATAGGGTGCCGGGGCTGGGTGTTGGATTCCGCCGCCCGCCAAGCTGGAGGCCACAGAACGGGCGGACAGCGATCGTGCTGCCTCGTTGGTCCGCCGTCCCGTCTGCTCAAGCAACCCCCCAGCCAACCGCAGGCAAGGAAGCCGCGGAGGTAGTTGCCTCGATCTCCCCCAAAGGATGAGATTTCGGCCGCGCTGGGTGGAGCGAGCCCGGGCCCAAGGCGGACGCATGCCAGTTGCAGGTTGGAGTTTTCCGTTCCGAAAGCGTGGCAGGTCGATCGGCAGGAGGATTCGCCGGGAGCATCAGGTCGGCGAATCATCAGGTCCCAACCACTACGATAGTTGCCTCGCTTCACTGGTCAACTCCCCAGAACGTAGGGAATACCCCTTTCACTCGCCCTAGCCGACATTCCCACTACCCCCTTGAGAATCTACCAGAAGCCGTAGATTACCTATGCACACAAACACCTCCCGACTCGACGCCTAAGATCCACCCTGGGGGGAATGGGAGTTCTTCTCTCCTAAGCGTGGCCAAGTTCGTCTTGCGGGATTCCGCATGCCATGGTCCCGTCTTGTTGGTGCGCCGATGGCGACTCTTCGCCACTTCGGCGAGTTTGCCCCGATCGTCGGGCAGGTAGCGACCCGCTTCGAGAGCCACATGACGATTCCCGCCAGAGTCCCTGGGTCCCCAGCCCGCGCGGTGCGTCGGCGGCGGCCCACATCGCCGCGCCGCGGCAAGAGATCACCGCAAAGTGAAGCAACTCGGTGATGGAACCGGCCCCCAGCTTCTTCATCATTCGAGCGCGGCGGTGCTCGACGGTGCGCATGGAGATTCCCAACTCGGTGCTGATCTCGCGGTTTGCCCTGCCTTCGGCAATGTGCTCGAGGATTTGGAGTTCCTTCTCCGTGAGCCTGTCAAGACGCTGCTCTCGTTCTCGGTGCCATGCCCGGGCCTTGCGGTATCGAGCGTCGGCTCGCAGCGCGTCCAGGACCACGTCCCACAAGACGGTCTCGTGAACCGGTTTGGCGAGGAAGTGGAAGGCACCGGCCCGCATGGCCCGGACCGCGACAGCAACCGACGCCCTGGCCGCCACGAATACGACCGGGGTCAAGTCGCGGCGGGAGGTCAGATGCTCCATGACCTGCAAACCGTTGCCATCACGGAGTCGCACCTCGGTGATGACGCAGCCGGGGGAGGATCCCGAGTACGCATCTCGAAACCCTTTGCCGGAGGTGAATGCCTGGTATCCGACGCCCAACGTGTCGGCCAGCTCCCCGACGGCTGCGCGGACCCCCAAGTCGCCGTCGATGACGTATAGCGTGGACTCTGCCGCCATTCCCGATGCCTCTGCCCTTCACTCGGCGCCGATCCATCGACGAATGCCATGTTGGACGCGCGGTCCGCACGCGGCTCTCTGCCGCCCTGTGAGAGAGAAGCCGCAACGGACGCCGTGGGAGGCTGGAGCAAGACAGTCCTTAACCGCCGAACGAACCGTCCTCCGCACTGAGGGCAAGGCCCTATGGGTGCATCGGGCTCGCACGTTCTACGGTAGTTCCGCCTCGTTCACAGGCACTCGTCCTTCGCGAAGCTGGCCTCGGAAGACCACGACCCCCATCGCAACGCTTCAGACCCCGCTCTATAAGCGTCGTGATGACTCGAAAAAACGGCGTGTGTATGTCGGAGGGAGGCCTCCCTTGTTCCGTCCCTGAGCAGAAACGGCGCGAAACCCGCGCCTCACTGGCTCAAGGGGACTCCTATTCATAACCTCGACTGAGCCCCTGTCAAGGGGTAAGATTCCACTCGCATTTCCTACACCGACAGCTAACGAAAACATAACACCAGAGGGGTATTCCCCTCGCCAGGCAATTCCTCTGCCCTCCCGTTGAGTCCCCGTTTCTGCACTAGCAGTCCGATGCGGCCCGAAGGACTGCGTCACCGCGGGGCGGGCGGCTGCAGGTCTGGTTGGGGGGTGCGCTCGGCGACTCGCCCTCAACGCGAGGGCTTGGGCCCAGCTCTCCAACAGTCGCCTCAGACGGTGGCCCCCGTCCGATCGCATCGCGATGGTCGATCGCCAGCGGAACATCGCCGGCGTCTCCCGGTGGCCCCCGTGCGATCGCATCGATGCCTGGATTTCACCAGGCGCTGAGCCAGCGATCGTTAGCCAGATTCCAGGGCGCGATGTCGGTCGGAGCACAACGTTCTGATCGGGCCGCGCCTGGTCTCCGCGCCGGCCCGTCCATCGGGGGTCACCGCGTCGGATTGCTGCGGCGTATCTTGAGGACCGCCCAAACAAGCAGGGCGATGGCAATGCCGGCGACGTCCTGCACGAAGTCGCTCCACTGACCCGATCGCCAGGGCAGAGCCGCCTGGGCCAACTCGGTTCCCGCAGCGTAGATGCATAGAACCACCCCCACGCGAGCCCCAGCATGGCCGGGTCGCACGGCAAGCGCCAGGACCGCGAGCACCAGGAAGGCCAGGAGATGGCTCCACGCCGAAACGTGGCGGATGATCCATCGCAGGGGCGTTTCGCCGGCCTCCGTCATGGACGGAATGGGAATCACCAGCAGGACGGTGAGTCCGATCAGGTAGGCGAAGAACAGGGCCTTTATCGCCTTGGCGCGCGTTGATGCTCGACAGGACATGGGCGGTGGTCCACGTCGCGGCTCGCCGGAGCACGGGGGCCGTCTCGCAGGCGGATGTCCGAGTGTCTCACATTCCTGCGCCCGTTTCCATTGCTCGGAGCCATTCCCCAGGCGGCCCGGACAGCGCGTGACCGAGGTCCCGTGGGCAGAGGCAGACCTACTACTGAAGACGGCGGACGCCGAGCCGATTCACCGAGGTCCCGTGGGCAGAGGCAGACCCCACTATTGACGGTTACCGACCGCCCCGCTATCATAACCTGATAATCTGGGATGTTTGCAGTCAATTGAGAAAATACGTTGTCGCGTCGCGCTTGCGCGACGGGGACGCATCGACTTGGATTGCGCAACTGCGCTTCAGCCGCATGGGCGGCAGGATGCCGCCTCTCTTCGAACAACATGTGGCGGAGAGAGAAGCGGCAGCGGCGGTAGCTTCCCTCGAATCGAATGGCAATAGAACGAGCACACCCTCCGCTGGAACCCGCAGGTCCGGCCCTGATCTCGGGACATGCGTCGCCGGCGGATTACGGGGACCGTGACCTGTCGCTCGGCGGGCCCATGCCCGGTCCGGCGCCATTCCCTGGTCAGGGGGTTGGTGCCTACCTGCATGCCTTACGGCGGCGGTGGTTGATCGCCACGTTCGCAGCGGCGGTGTGTGGGGTTGCCGCGGCCGTCGGCACATGGACGGCCTACATGCCCAAGTACACCGTGGCATCCCTGCTCCAGGTGTCTTCTCAGGAGCAGCGCCTCGTGTTCGAGACCGCCGATCGGGCCGACGCCGCCACGTTCGAGATCTACAAGAGCACCCAGGCGCAGCTTCTGCGCAGCCGCTTTGTGATCCACACGGCCCTTCGCCAGCACGAGGTCGCCGAGCTGCCCCTCATCGAGCGGCACGACGACCCGGTCTCCTGGCTGGCGGACGAGCTGCGGGTCGATTTCCCCGGCAACGCGGAGATCATGCGGGTGTCGCTGCGAGGCGACCATCCCCAGCAACTGGCGGCGATGGTCGATGCCGTGGTCGAGGCCTACATGCGCGAAGTCGTCGAGGCGGAGCGCAACCGGCGCCGCGAGCGCCTCGCGGACCTCGACCGCATCCATGCGGAAACGGAGACCGAGTTCCGCACCCGGCAGTCCGATCTGAAAAGCCTGGCCGAGCAGTTGGGCACGGGCGACCCCGAGGCGCTGCTGCTCGACCAGCTCATGGCCCGACAGCAGCTCGCCGCTTTGCAGTCCGAGCTGGTCCGCCTTCAGCTCGATCTCGGCCACACCGAGGCGGAGCTGCAAACGCGGCGTGCGGCCCTTCGCAAGGGACGGGCGGCGGAGGTCTCCGAGACGGCGCTGGACGCGTTTGCGGTCTCCGATCCGGTCGCCCAGAGGATGCGCGGCGAGGTGGAGCGATTGGGACAGCTCGTCGCGGCCACGGAGGCTGTGGCCACCGAAGCGACTCGGCGTTTCGTAACGCAGTCCCGCCACGACCTTGACGCCGCGAAGCAGCGCCTGGCCGCGCGCCGCTCCGAGCTGCGCAAGGAACTGCTTCGGAGGCAACGCGCGTCGGCCGAGGCGGAGGCCGCCACGCTGGAGAAGCAGATCGCCCTGATCTCCGTGCAGCGCGAGCAGTTGGCCGAGGAGGCCAAGCGCCAGGCTGCCAAGTCCAAGGACTACGGCGGCTCGTCGGTGGACATCGAGATGATGCGAACCGAGATCGGGCATCTCTCAGGCGTACTGAGCACCGTGGCCGAAGAGCGCGAGCGCCTGAAGGTCGAGTTGCGATCCGGCCCCCGCATCCGGGTCGTCCAGCGGGCCGAGGTTCCCCAAGCCACCGACGACGCGGCCCGCCTGCGGTCCTCGGTCATGGCCGGCCTGATGGGCGTGCTGCTGCCCATCCTGGGAATCACCTGGTGGGAAACACGCCGCCAGCGAATCAACAACTCGGCCGAGGTCTCCCGCGGGCTGGGCCTGGCCGTGCTGGGGGCCGTGCCGCTGATTCCCGCCCGGGCCGTGCGCCGTCTTCACACCCACGGGCGCTGTCCGCCGTACTGGCGCGCGCTGCTGACCCGTTCGGTCGATGCGGTGGCCGCCGTGCTCCTCCGCAAGGCGCAAACCGACGGAACGCGTGTGGTGCTGGTCTCCAGTGCCATGGCCGGCGAGGGGAAGACCACCCTGGCCAGCCAACTGGCCCTGAGCATCGCCCGCAGCCAGCGCCGCACCGTGCTGGTGGACTTCGACGTCGGGCGGCCGGCGCTGGGGAGCGTCTTTCGTCTGCCGCCCGGCCCCGGCGTCGGCGAGCTGCTCCGGGGCGAGGCTTCCGTGCCCGAGGTCACCCATCGCGTCGCCGGATCCGACCTCGACGTGGTGCTGGCCGGCCGGTGGAACCGCCAGGCCCAGGCCCGCTTGACCAACGGTGCCGCCGAGGCCCTGGTGGCCGGGCTCCGCGCCGAGTACGAGTTCGTGATCATCGACAGCAGCCCGATCCTTACCGGCGTGGACTCGCGCTTCATCGGCCAGCACGTCGATGGCGCCATCCTGTCCGTTCTCCGCGACGTGAGCCAGGCCCCGCGGGTGCTCGCCAGCCGCGACGTGCTCGACGCGTTCGGGATTCCCTTCCTGGGGACGGTCGTGGCGGGCTCGTCCAGCGAAGTGTACGGCCTCGAAGCGGACCTGAACGGCCACGCGACCTCCTGACCGGGAGGGCTGTGCCGCGCGCAGCGATTGTCGGGATCTCTCCGGCTGCGGCTATTGAAGTGCCGTGGGGCACCTCGTGCGGCCGATGTGGCCATCGGCGCGTGCCATGACTCCACCACCCACTCAACCATTCTGGGAGAGGACCGACCATGACGAACTGCCTTCGCTTGGTCGCGGTTTCGGCGATCTTCGCGGCGGTGCCAGCTTCCGCTGTCCCGGCCCGGGGCCAACAGCCCCGCGAGTACGGCCCGCCGCCGCTGCGCGCGCCCGCGGTCAGCCCCTACCTCAATTTGCTGCGGCCCGACGCCGGCGTGATCCCCAACTACTACTCGCTCGTCCGGCCCGAGCTGGAGCTGAGGTCCTACGCCCAGTCGCAAGGCATGGCGCTGCGTCGGCTGCAGCAGCAGGTCCGGTCCGGGCGGTCGGACTCGCGGCAGACCACGGGCCATCCGTCGTACTTCCTCAACTACTCGCGCTACTATCCCGGGTTCTCAAGGCAGCCCCGTTGAGCGGGGCCGCCTGCGCCGCTTGGAGCGGTTGTCGGCCCTCTAGCGGAACTGCGTTCTGGAGCGGCGCTTCGGCCGCCGGGCCGCATGCCCAAGCCCCGCGCCTCGGCGTCCGATCATCTCCAAAGAACCCGTACCACCGATGCCTTCCCTATGGGGCCTGCACGTCGCGCGGGCCCTCGATCGGTGAGATGCGGCTCGCTCGATGTAATCGTCGCTGGCGGATCCCTCCATGGACCGGACGCCCACCGTCGCCGCAACCCGCCCTGCTTCGGCCGCCCGAGCCCGCATGCGGCTGCCGCTGGTCGCGGCCTGCGCTCTGGCGGCGACGGCCAGCGGCTGCACCGCCCTGCACAGCGCGCACCGCGTGCCCGCCCGGTCCTCGTGCAGCGTGGCGGTCCCGCGGGAGCTGCATAAGGTCAGTCTGCCTCCCTACGTGCTCGAGCCGCCGGACATCCTGCTCATCGACGTGCTCCGCACGGTCCCGCGCGGTCCGTACCGAATCCAGTCGCTGGACGTGGTTCACATCGACGCCCAGGGCGTGCTTCCCCAGCGTCCCGTCAGCGACAACTACGTGGTCGAGCCCGGCGGCAGCGTCAACCTGGGATCGCCCTACGGCTACGTCCGCCTCGGGGGCATGACCCTGCCCGAAGCCACCGAGGCGCTCGCCGAGCACCTCCGCCGCTACGTGCGCGACCCGGCCGTGTGGATCACGCTGGCCGAGACCTCCGCCCGCCAGCAGATCGCGGGCGAGCACCTCGTCGGCCCCGACGGCACCGTGCAGCTCGGCTCGTACGGGGCGGTCTATGTGGCGGGCATGACCAAGGAGGAGGCCCGGGCCGCGATCGAGGCGCACCTCGCGCGGTGGCTGGAGGACCCCGAGGTCTCGCTGGACGTGCTTGCCTACAACAGCAAAGTCTATTACGTCATCGTCCAGGGGGCCGGGTACGGCGACGGCATCACGCGCCTGCCGGTCACCGGCAACGAGACCGTGCTCGACGCGGTCTCGCACATCCAGGGCTTGCAGCCGTTCTCCTCCAAGCGGATCTGGATCGCCCGGCCCGCCCCTTCCGGAAACCCCTGCGCCCAGATCCTGCCCGTGGACTGGGTGGCCATCACGCAACGCGGCGACACGACCACGAACCACCAGGTGCTTCCCGGCGACCGCGTGTTCGTGGCCGAGGACAAGTGGGTCGCGGCGAACACCTTCCTCGACAAGATCGTCTCGCCCATCGAGCGGATCTGCGGGTTCTCGCTCCTGGCCCTGGGCACGGCCCAGCAGTCGATCTACTTCAAATCGAACGCCCAGCGGGGCCGGGGGCTCTACTGATCCGGACCGCCGCGGAGAGACCGTCCCATGTCCCGACGCACCGCTCGACGCCTGAGTCTGCCGGCCGTACTTGCATGGCTGATCGCTTGGGGCTCTGCCGGCGCGGCCGCTGCCGAGCCGCTATGGACCTGCGTACCCTACAAGGCTCCGAAGCAGGGCACGCGGTTCCCTGCCGCGCCGCCCTGGGGATACTATCCGACCTGGTGGCACCGCTGGCCCTGCCCAACCTGCGCGCAGACCGTGTGGCATGGCCCCGACGTGGTGCCCGGCGAAGCGGCCGGGCCTGACAGGGACCGGGCGCACCTCGAACCCTTGCCACCCCTGGAGCCGACGCCTGCCCCGCCGCTTGCCCCCGAAATGCGGCCGCAAGCGGCCCCACCCGACGAAACGGACCACGGCGCGATCGAGCCTCAACCGGCTCAGGCCAAGCCGGTGCCGCCCGAGCAGCACGGGCCGGCCAGGCCGCTCGCTCCGCCTCCTCGTCCGGCCATGCCTTCCCTGCCGCCGGAGCCCCCGGAGGCGCCGGAGCCGAAGCCCGAGGCCGACGCGCGGTCGGCACCGCCGGAGGCCTTGCCACCGGTGGTCCCCCACGTGGCGCCCGCCGCGGCGCTTCCGCGGATCGCGGGAGTGCGACCGATCGCCGAGACCCCGGCCGACCGGCCGGCGGTGATTCGGCTGCCCCCCGTTGAGCGCGGGCCCGAGCTGGCGCCGCTGCGCTTCCGGCCCGGAGGTTCCCCGGTGCTTCAGGTGCCGGTGGAAAGGCCCTCGACGCCCCGATCGCGGCTGATCGAGCTCTTCGGGCAGCCCATGATCCCACCGGGGGGAGACCCGTAGCGCCAGCGCAGCACAAATGCTCAACCGTGCCGCTGCAAGCCCGGGCAGTATGGCCCTGGGGTATCCGGGCTGCGGCGCGCGATATGCGCCGCAGCGTTCCGCCGGTCATTTCGCGCGTCGCCGCCGACGCGTCCAGGCCAGCCCCGCCAGCACTAGTGGGGCCATCCCCACCAGCGCAATCAACGAGCCGGGCTCAGGCACGAAATCCGCCTCCGCGTGCGTGTCGTGAGAGAACGGAGCGAACCGGGATTTCGATTTGCGCCCCGTCTGCACGTGATTGTACAGGTCGAAGTGCAGCGTCAGCCCGTGGAACGAGTCGCCCGGCTCGAAGTCGAGAGCGGCCACGACGTTGACTTCGTAAGCGCTGATCTGCCCGATATGGTTGGGTGGATCCGGGGCCTGCGCGAGGACGTTCGTGCCGGGCGCGGCGACGAAATCGACGATCGGCGAGTCCACCAGGTTGAAATCGCCAAGGCGGAACTCCTGCCAGGCGATCCCCTCGCCGTACTCCCCGTGGGCCGGCAGCTCCTTGCCGTCGTTGAGAATCGGCACCGTTCCCACTTCGTGCTTGTTGGGGGCATCGACCGAGATCAAGTCCGCGGTGCTGGGGTCTGCAAACCCGAGCATGCCGCCCGTCGTGCTGGGCGTGAGCTGGATGTCCAGGAGTTGATGAACCACCCCGCCCACCTCCTTGTTCACGCCATAGTCCATGTCGTACGCCACGTCATAGGCAACGGCCAACTTCACGTCGAGGATCGACCCGTAATTCCCCGTGGCCCCGATGGCCCAAAGGCGAATGGAGTCGGAACCGCTGGACGAAAAGGTCTTCACCCAGCTCTCCGTGACCCGATCGTAGGTGGCCCCCTCCAGATAAAGCTGAAGGGCGGGCTCGGCCCGCGCCCCGCCGACCCAAGCCAGCGCCCCCACCAGGATCACCGCACCGACCACGAGCTGCAATCCGCGGCAGGGCCAGCGCCTAAGAGGTGTCCACACCCGTGCACGAGCCATATTAGGTCACCCCGCTCTAGAGACCCATTATGTGCTGTAAAACACCGAGAATATGCAAAAAGAATATCGGTTCGGCGTCCCGCGGACAACTCCCCCGATTGGATGTGATTGGATTCCCGAGAAGTCCTGCGCACGCGAGTCCCGCGCTGATTGTGGTTCGGCGCAATACGACGGAGGTCTTGCGCAGCAATCGGGGGTATCCTGCGAACGACCCGCCTGAGTGGCCGCGCGGCGTGCGGAACCGCCGGGGCAAGGGTCCGAGAAGGCCACGGCTACCCGCCGCGCCCCTGCCGGAGCCAATCGCAGGTCCGCCGCAGGGCCTCGTCCAGGCCGACTTCAGGCCGGCGGCCGGTCAGCTCGACCACCCGGCCGATGTCCGGCACGCGCCTCTGCATGTCCTCGAATCCCTCCCCGTAGGCCACGTCGTAAGGCACGTGGTCGATCCCCACGTCGGTCCCCACGACCGCGATCACGCGTCGGGCCAGGTCGAGGATGCTGATCTCGAACGGGTTGCCCAGGTTGTACGCGCCTCCCACGGCCCGGCCGTCCTCGGCCAGTCGCACCAGCCACGCGACCACGTCGGTGACGTAAGTGAAGCAGCGGGTCTGCCGTCCGTCGCCATAGACGGTGAGGTTGCGCCCGTCCAGGGCCTGCTGGAGGAAGCGGGGGACCACCATGCCGTAGTGGCCCACCTGGCGCGGCCCGATCGTGTTGAACAGCCGCGCGATGACCGTGGGCAGCCCCCGCTCGCGCAGGAAGGCCAGGCAGAGGAACTCGTCGACGATCTTGCTCGCCGCGTAGCTCCACCGCAGCCGGGACGTGGGCCCCAGCACCAGGTCGCCCTCCTCGTGGAACGACTCGCTGCGGCTCTTGCCATAGACCTCGGACGTGGACGCCAGGACGACCTTCGCCCCGGTCTCGGCCGCTGCCTCGAGGACGGCCGCCGTCGTCCCCACGTTGTTCTCGATGGTCCGCACCGGGCGGTCCATGATGTTCAACACGCCCACCGTGGCGGCGAGGTGATAGATCGCGTCGATGCCCGGGACGACGCGCGCGAGGATCGAGGGGTCGCCCGCGTCGCCGCGCACGAACCGGAAACGGGAGTCCGTCTGCAGGCGGGTGAGATTCTCCTCGCTGCCGCTGGAGAGATCGTCGAGGACGACGACGCGATGTCCCCGCTCGAGCAGCCGCTCCGCCAGGTGCGATCCGATGAAGCCCGCTCCGCCGGTGATGAGAGATGAGGGCACGTTCAGATGGCTCCTGAAGAAGACTCCCGAAGTCTCGAAGACTTCGGAAGCCTGGCATCTTGCCGCGTCACCGCCCCTTGCGATCCACCAGGAAGGTGCGGCGGATCTTGCCGCTTGCCGGGTCGTACTGGCCCGAGCCGACCGCGTAGTCGCGCAGGGCCCGGTACTTGTGGGCCGCCTCGAGCGGCTCGCCGATGTACCGCTTGGCGCCCCACGAGTTGTGGCTGCTGTGGCTTCCGTTGTGCGTGTAGTGGGCGAAGAGGTCGAACAGCTTCTCGCAGCGCTTGAGGTACTCGGCGTAGAAGTCGCAGGCGGCCGGCGAGGCGCAGAACACGTCGGAATGCTCCTTGATGTGCTGGCCGCCCTCGTAGGTGATCAGCTTCAGCCCGGCGCTCTGGACGACGTCCTTGATCTCGGCCGCCCGCTGGAGGCGCTTCTCCATCGCCTCCCGCATCTGTGCGGCGATTCCCCTGTCGCCGCCGTCGAGGCCGTTGCCCACGTACGGGGCCAGGGCGTAGGCGTCGGGCTTGACGCCGTGCGGGTTGAGGAACGGCTGGTCGATCGCCCAGACGTGCGTCTTGGCGAAGGCGTGGGCCGTGGTCCCGCCCAACACGGTGATCAGCCGGTGCCGCTGCCCCCCAAACGCCCTCGCGAACTGGTGGAAGACCTCGAACGAGCGGTGGGCGTGGTACATCTGGCCGCGGTACCAGGGGTTGTTCTCCCACTTGGTGCCCGGCGGGAGCTTCAACGCCTTGGCCTTGTCGTTGCAGTAGTGGGCCTGCTTGAACATCCCGTTCCAGGTCTCGTTCGACCACTCGACGTAGCACCGCAGCGAGGGGTCGAGCTCGTCGCGGATCAGAGAGGCGAGCTGGAACATGTACTCCTCGTCCGCGAAATGCGGCACGCAGACCCACATGTCGCGCTGGGTGCGATTGCACAGGTCGATCATCCACTCGTAGGCCATGGGCCGCTGGAGCCGGTCGGACTTCTTCACGCGATCCTCCCACCGCGTGCCGCCCGCGTGGGCCTTCTCCGCATTGTTGGCCTTGCCCCAGTCCATGAAGCGGAAGACCGTGTAGATCCTGATCTCCTTGAGGAACTCGGGCTTCCAGGGGTTTTCGCCATGGACGTTCTTGAAGCCTGTGGCGAAGGGGTCGTTTCTCTCTCCGCCCCAGCCCACGTCCCAGAAATTCGTGCCCAGCTCCATGGCCCCACAGGCGGCGCTGATGGAAAGCCCCAGCAGCAAGCCCAGCAACGTTCGCGCGATCATCGTTGTTACTCCAGGCAATCAGACTTACGAGCCATTCTCGTTCCCGTGCTTTGTGCGGCAACGCACCTCGCAGGACGCCCCGCGTCCCCCGCTTCCGAGCGACGCAGAGCGTCGCTGTCCGCCGGTTGCCACGCGGAGCATGGGAACCGGGGTGTATGCTACTTCTCCCCCTTCACGCCCGTCAGCGGGTCCTTGGTAATCACCTCCCACGCCACGTCCCACACGACCCTGGCGAAGCCCTCGTCCACCTCGTACGGCCCCTTCCAGAAACGCAGGCCCGAAGTGATGCACCCGTGCGGGTCGTCCTCGAAGACGGTCGCGTAGTGCGTGACCGCCTCCAGGTACTTGCCCTCCGACTTCAGGTGCACCCCGTCCGCGTACAAATCGGCCACGTGCTGGTAGCCGGGCACCTTGCCTTCCTTCATGCGGAGGTGAAGGCGATACATCACCTCGCCCACGGGGATGATCCGCACGGGCTTCTTCTTGGGGAGCTTCGCCGAGATGCCCTTGGCGACCTTCTCGAAATGCGCCCGGCCCTTGCGGTCGGTCTCCGAGAGCCAGCGCGCCTCCCACTGGTCGGCCTTGGAGCGGTCTTTGCCGATCTCGGGGTAATTGGCGAACACGAAGACCTGGCAATCCGGGTTGCCCTCGTAAGCCGCCTCGGCGTACTTGGCGCCGTACTCGATGCTCACCTCGGGGGCGCGGCCGAAAGGCTGGAGGATCAGCACGTTCCACGGGTTCCCGCGGAGCGTCTTGTCGGCCGACTCCTTGGCGTTCGGCTGGCGGAAGCCCTCGTGGCGATGGTTCCAGAGCCAGTCGAGCGGGGCGCCGGGGATCATGTGCCTTCCGAACTTCGTCTCGCGGCCCCGCGCCTTGGCGATGTCGTGCATGCCGTAGGCCTGGTCGGTGAGGCTGTTGCCCACGTGGTAGATGGCCACGGTCTTCCGGGCCTCGGCTTGTTCCGCCGGGGCCGCGGCGCTTGCGGCCAAGACCGTCACGGCAAAGGCCAGCAAGGCAAGCCGTCGTCCCGGTCCGATCGGGGGGTGCTCCCTGTGGATGGTCATTCGAAGGGTCCTTTGGGTGGATGGGGAAACGCTGTCCCACAGTCTATCCTTGGCCCAAAGCGGACGCAAAAGCCGCTCGGGCGACGCCTTTGCCCTCGTTCCCACGCTCTGCGCGCGAACGCGTATCGCTGCGGCGCTTACCCTTCTATATAGCGGGTATTGCGGCGCACGGGGGCGCGCGTTTTGCAGAGGAGCCGGCGGGGCCGCGGGCCCCTGATCTCCTTGTGGGAAAACCCTTTGCGCCGCCGGCGTCGCCGACGCGGCCGGGCTGGAGGGCCGCGTGTTGGTCAACCGAAGCGAGTTTTTCCAGCCG
>CAYSUS010000110.1:0-22520 GCA_964434165.1 uncultured Pirellulales bacterium | reverse complement strand
TGCGGCCCCCAGCGAGGGCGACGGGACTCGAACCCGCAACCACTGGATCGACAGTCCAGTACTCTAACCAATTGAGCTACGCCCCCGGAACACGGCACCGGCCCTGCAAGAACAGCTCGCCGCTTCAGCATCCGAGACACGCGATTATAGCGTATCGGTTCGCACTCGCAAGGAGTGGATCCCGGTTTGGGGGGAGCGTGGTTCTGGGAAACGCGGGAGGTTCAACCGCTCGCGCGGCCGAGTGGGGCGTTGCCGCACAAGGCCCTGCCGGTCGTTTGCGAGCACCGGCTCGCCGCGATAGGATTTGTGCCCAGCTTCGGCCCTCTGCCCAGTCTGACTTTCGCCCATCCCGCTTGAGGAGAATCTCTCATGGCAGCGCATCGTCGTTTGCTTGCGTGCTCTATCGTCCTGCTACTCTGGACAGGCGGCCTGCAGGCCAAGGCCGAGGATCGCGCGTGCCGCCCGTGGGAACCCATCGAAATCGTGCTCTCGGCCGAGCGCGAACTGGCTGCGCCCTACGTCGACGGCCTTCCGGAGGGCAAGCCGGGATATGTCGAAGCGGTCTTCCGGTCTGAATCGGGAAAGGCCAAGGCCGCGGAGCTGCGCCTGAGCGGCTTCTGGGACGGGGGGCGGACCTGGCGAATCCGCTTCGCCCCGCCGCTGTGCGGCACGTGGTCGTACCGGACCCAATCCACCGACGCGGGACTCGACGGGCGCTCGGGACGCATCGTGTGCAACGACTGGGAGGAAGGGGAGTTGAGGGCCAACCCGACGCGGCGCGGCTTCGTGCGGGTGGCCCATCACGGCCCGCGGGCCGGACGGCATTTCGAGTATGCCGACGGCACGCCCATGCTGTGGATCGGCGACACTTGGTGGAATTGGACCAAGCGAGGGATTCCCTTCGAGCGGTTCAAGCGCCTGGCCGACGATCGTGCGGAGAAGGGCTTCAGCGTGGGACAGCTCTTCTTTGCCGGACGGGGATGGAAGCCAGCCAGCTCCCTGCTGGACGACGCGTGCCGACAACCCGACCTGGAGCAGATCCGCAAGGTCGAGGAGATGATCCGCTATGCCAACTCCAAGGGCATCACGGTGTGGCTGAACGGCTGGTGGGCGAGTCCGAACATGGGTGAATCGATCGGCGAGGAGAACCTTCGCCGCTGGTGCCGATACATGGCGCACCGGCTGGGGGCGTACAACGTGGTATGGGTCCTGGCTGGCGAGTACAACATGCACGATTACGGCGGGCTGGGACTCGACTTCTGGAAGGGGCTCGGCCGGCTCATCGATGCGGAGGATCCCTACGAGCGCCTCATCGGGGCCCATCCCACGCCGCCGGCGTGGGACGGCGGCGCGGCCGCGCCGCAGTGGTCCACGGCCGAGACGATGCACGCGGAGCCCTGGCTCGACTATCACCAGAGCCAGGTGGGACACGGCCGGTGGCGCAACGAGATGATCCCGCGCGTGGTCGCCGATGCGTACCGCCGCCGACCGGCCAAGCCGATCGTCGTCACCGAGCCGTGGTACGAGTTCTTGGAGGGCAACCCCACGGCGGTCGACATCCGGTTCGGAGCCTGGTCGGCGATACTCTCGGGCGCCGCCGGGCACACCTACGGAGGAGGCCACGTGTGGCGGGCCCACGTGCCCGAGGCCCCGGCTGAGGAGGGCCCCTGGCCGCTGGAGATGGGATTCGAGCGCGACACGCTCGACTACCCCGGCGCCACGTCGATCGGTTTCATGGCGAGGACTCTCCGCGCCATGCGCTGGTGGCGGCTGGAGCCGCATCCGGAGCTGCTCCTGGAGAACCCTTCTCCCTACTGCGCCGCGGTGCCGGGCGAGGAGTACGTGGCCTTCCTCCGCTGGGGCGGGGCGGCGAAGCTCGACCTGCGGCCCTCCGCGGGCGACGACCGGCTGGAGTTCCGCTGGATCGACTTGTCCGAGGAGAGGATCAGAAAAACCGGTGAGGTGGCCGGCGGCGCGATCCGCGAGTTCCGGCCGCCGGAGAGCTTCCCCGGCGTGAAGCACTGGAAGGATTGGGTGCTTCACGTCAGGAAGAAGCGACCTCGCGTCGTTGGAGGGCCCTGATTCGCCGCGAAGGGCATTGGCGCACGGCAGGCTATCCGGCCCGTGGGCCATCTCCAGCCGGGGCTGGAAGCGTTCTCCTCGGGCCCTGGCGCCGAGGTAAACTCTCCGCGCGCGTTGCCGGTATGAAGGCGGTCTTCTCGCGTCCGGGAGAACGGTTCCTGTCCCCTTCCGCGCCAGGCGCCGGGGCGCCGCGGGGGACAGCAGTGTTTACCCAACGCGCCGCTCGCGCGGCTCTTCGAGACCTGCCCCGACGGTGTCGCGGGATGGGCTCCAGCCCCCGGTGAAAGCGCTGCCAGCCCCGGCTCTTCTGCCGCGGCAGGGCTAGCCGGGCATTTGCGAAATCCCCCCTGCGGCGTAGTATTCCCTTGGGAAGCCCCGAGAGCGGGGTTTCCCATGTGTCGCAACCTTATGTGTCATAACCTTCTGTGGCCAATCCGTAGCTGGAAGGAGAGCAGTCGTGCGATGGACCGTAGCCTCGGACGTGGACGGGACCCTGACGGGGGATCGCCAGGCCCTCGATCGTCTCGCGGAGCGGCTCAAGCAGGGCCAGGCGTCGGGTCAGATTTACCTGGTTCTCTCGACGGGCCGCCGACTCGAGCAGGTGCTTCAGGGCATGGTCGAGGAGGGGCTGCCCGAGCCGGATGCCGTGGTGGGCCAGGTCGGCACGGAGATTTACCTGGCTCCCCTGTCGGAGAACACGCCGGCCATGCCCGCCTGGCGCGAGAGGCTCCTCGCCGAGTACTGCCGAACAGAGGCCTTGGGCTTCCTGGACGGCATCGCGGGGCTGGCCATGCAGGATGACGTGTTCAACACGGAGCTGAAGGTAAGCTGCTTTCTGGACGGGTGTCCCGATCCCGAGGCGGCTGCGACCGAGGTCCGCCGCCGGGTCGAGCCCCACGCGGATCGGTATCAAGTCGTATGGTCCAGTGGGCGCGATTTGGATATCCTCCCGGCGGCATCGGGCAAGGGCAGGGCGATTCGGTTCCTGGCGAATCATCTGGGACTGGACGCGGAGCGAGTCGTGGTGGCGGGGGACACGGGCAACGACGCCACCATGCTCGAGGAGTTCGATCGAGGCATCGTCGTGGCCAACGCTCGGCCCGAACTGGTCGAGGTCGCGCGGCGTCGCGGCCCCGACAGGGCGTACTGTGCCAGCCTGCCGCACGCGGCGGGAGTCGAGGAGGGGCTGGAGCACTTCGGCGTATTGAGCTGAAACGTCGCGGCCCGCGGGCCCCCTCGGATCGACGTGCAAGCCAAGGAGAAATTCCAATGTTCGAATTCGCCAAGGACCCCACCCATCAGGCGTTCATCAGCTACGAAGCGCCGCACATCCTGATGGTCACCAACCACGGCGTCCACCAGTGGGACGTGGTGCCGGGCCTGACGGACACGGGCGGGCAGAACCTCTTCGTGAATATGTTCACCGAGGCCCTGGCCAACCTGGGCTTCCGCGTGACCATTGCCAACCGTGGCGGGTATCCGCATCCGGTCACGGGCGAGATGCAGGTCGGCCTGCGATACAAGGACGCGCGGCAGCGGATCCTGTACCTCGAGGACGGCACGCCCGAGTTCGTGCGCAAGGAGGACATGGAGCCGCACACGCCGCGCCTGGCCGAGTACCTATGGGACTTCCTGGAAAGCCCCATCGGCGGACACGTCGATCTGATCATCTCCCACTACTGGGACGGGGCGAATGTCGGGGCCCTGGTCAAGCAGCGCTTCCGCCGCGAGGTGAAGCACGTCTGGGTGCCGCACTCGCTGGGGACGATCAAGAAGCGGAACATGAAGCCCGAGACCTGGGCCAGTCTCCGCATCGACGAGCGGATCGCCATCGAGCAGGGGCTGATCGCCGAGCTGGACGGGGCGGCCGCGACTTCGCCTCTGATCCGCCAGACGCTGATTGAGGAGTACGGCGTCGGGCAGCCCTTGTTCCTGCCGCCTTGCATCGACGTCAGCCGGTTCCATCCCCGCAAGATCGCCACGGAGCACGGGATCTACGAGTTCCTCGGCCGGCAGTGCGGGCTCAACCCCGACCAGGTCCGCCGCTGCAAGATCATCGCCGAGATCAGCCGCACCGACAACACGAAGCGCAAGGACGTGCTGATCAAGGCGTTCGCCAAGATCCACAAGAAGCGGCCCGACACGCTGCTGGTGGTGGCGATCGATCCGATGGAGGAGAAGATCCACGGCGACCTGTGGAACCTGATCGCCGAGCTGGGCGTGTCCTCGCACGTGGCCGTGGTCGGCAACATCTGGGAACAGCTCCCCGACCTCTATGCCATCACCGACGTCTACTGCTCGCCCTCGGTGATGGAGGGCTTCGGGATGGCGGTGCAGGAGGCCGCGGCCACGGCCGTGCCGGTGGTCGGCAGCCACCTGATCCCGTTCGTGACCGATTACCTGCTCGACGGGGACGTGCGCGAGGAGGCCTGCGATGGGGTCCCCACGCCGCTGAAGATCGGGCAGGGCGGCATCGTGGTCCAGGCCGACGAAGTGGACGGCTTCGCCTGCGCGATCGAGAAACTCCTGGCCGACGACGAGCTGCGGCACAAGATGGGCGAAGAGGCGTACCGCATCACCATCCCCTACTTCACGTGGGAGGGCATGGTGCGCAAGTTCCTCGAGGACGTGGGCTTCGGCGAGAAGGTCCGCGCCCGCTACGTCACCGAGGAACGCTACCATCTGACGCGGGCCACGCTCCAGGGCATCCTCCAAAACGAGCGTCTGGACGACCTCTCCACCTCCGAGATCGAGGGCCTGTTCCGCGAGGAGGAACAGCTCGCCAGGTTCCTTCCCGACGGAATCTGCCGGACCGATCCTCGCGACGGCTCGCTCATCGTGTTCAACGCGGCGCGGGCCCGCCGGCCGCACGACAACGCGGAGCCGCCCAGCGAGCCCGTGGAGGAAGGCGCCGCCGATCCGGTCTGCCGCGGCGAGACGACCGGCGTGATCGACGTGGCCCCGCTGAGCGAGGGCTTCACGTTCATCAACAAGAACCTGTTCCCCGTCGTGTACCCCTTCGAGGGCACGGGTGGCGACGGGCGGCCCGACGGCCAGTGCCCGCGCGGCATGCACTTCCTCCAGTGGACTTCGTCCTACTTCGACCGCGACTGGTACAACATGCCGCAGTCGGACCGCGTCGTGGCCTTCGAGCGTCTGGCCGCGCTGGAGGGCAAGCTGCTCTTGGACGATTCGGCCGGCTACCCGGTCTCCGGAGCCCTGGCCGACGGCCGGCCCACGCACGGCTACGTGCTCTCGATCAAGAACTACGGCCGCCTGGTGGGCGGATCGCTCGCGCACGGCCACCAGCAGATCATCTACGGCAACGTGAAGCCGCGACACCTGGAGCGCAACGAGCGCTTCGCGCACGAGCGCGGCGAGACCTTCGCGGCGTACATGCTTCGCGAGAATTCGGCCGACCTCGTGGTCAAGGACTACGGCCCGGCCGTGCTGATGGTGCCGTACTTCATGCGCCGGCCGTACAACATGCTGCTGGTGCTCAAGGACCACCGCAAGGGCCATCTCTGCGAGTGCGATGAATCCGAAGTGACCGCGCTGTCCCAGGCATGGGGCGAGGTCACAGCCGCCCTGATGGGCATCATGCCGGCGATCGGCCGCCCGGCCGCGTACAACGTCGTCGTGTCCAGCGGTCCCGGGGCCGGGCTGTATTGCGAGTTCTTGCCGTACACGCAAGAAACCGGCGGCTTCGAGCACCTGGGCCTGTGGGTCTGCCAGAGCAGCCCGGACCAGGCCGCCGAGAACCTGCGCGAGTGGTTCGCCCAGTACGCCGTCGAGCACCCGATGCAGGTCAGCGGGGAGAGCGGATCGCCCCACGCATGACCGCGCACCCCATTTGCCATTGCGCCGAGGGCGGAGCCGGTTTCGCCTACTGCGCTCCCTGCTTGAGCCGCTCCGCCGCCCGGATGAGCGCCTGCCGCGTGGACACCTCGGGGTAGTCCGCGGCGAGCTGCTCGATCGCGGGCAGGCTCGCCGGGTCGGCGATTCGGGCCAGCGATTCGGCCGCCGTGTATCGGGTGTCGGGGGCGTTCTCCAGGTTGCCTACTACCTCCACGAGCACGGGCACGGCGCGGCGGTCGCCGATTTGGCCCAAGGCCCAGGCCACGGCCGCGCGCCAGCAGGGCGTGAGGTCGTTGTGCAGGAACAGCACGCCCGGCCCCAGCGGGTCGGGCCGGCCGCTGGCCGCCTCGGCCGGCGAGTCGCCGAGGGCCGCGATCAGCCCCTCGGCCGAGTCCGGATCGGCCAGGTTGCCCAATGCCCGGGCCAGGTAGAAACACACCCAGTGCTTCAGCGGCAGCTCCAGCACCACGGGGATGCCCTTGTCGAACACCCGCGGAATCGTCGTGGGCCTGGCCCGGTAGCGATCGAAGGCGGCCAGAATCCGCGGCCCGTATCTCCGATCGCGGCAGACCAGCGACAGGACCTGAGCCGCGCGGTTCTCCGGGCCCGGGTGTCCGCCCCAGCAGCGGTGCGTGGCCGAGATCGCCGCCTCGATTTCCGGGCTGCGCTTGGCCTCCGCATCGCCCAGCATGGCCAGGCACGTCTCGACCACTTCGGCCTCGGCCCCGTGGCGGCGGATCACGCGGCCCACGAGCGTTTCGCAGTCGTCGTTGGGTAGCAGCAGCGCGCGGTCGGGATCGACGGGCAGCGAGCGGATCAGGTGCGGCAGGATCTCGCGCGCCCGCGTCGAGCCCGAATGGTCGAGGGCCTCGGTGATGAAGTAATGAACCGGCGACGCGTGGCAAGCCATCAAGGCCGGGTGGTCGCCGTACCAGAGGGTGAACTGGGGATAGTCCTTCAGGCCGGCGAAGGCCTCGACCAGCGCGGCCTGGGCCTCGGTCGTTCCGATCCGGCCCAGGGCCTCGGCCGCCGCCTCGGCCAGGAACAGGTTGCCGCCGGCAGGATCGGCGTGCCGGCGGAGCGTCTCGGACAACAGGGGCACGGCCGCCGCGTCCCTGAGCGAGCCGATCGCCCGGGTGGCCGCCTGCAGCGTACGTGGATTCACGTCGGCCAGGGAGTTGAACCGGGCCCGGTCGCCACGGTGCCCGGCTTTCTGCCACGCCGGATACGGGTTGTCGTCGCGATGGGCGGTCACGTACTGTCGCAAGGCCGCCCGGGCCTCGTCGCTGGAGCCGACGTGCGCCAGGGCCACTGCCGCACGGCGCACCACGTTGCGGTCCGGGCTCTCCAGGCGCGCGATGAGATCCTTCTCGATCGATGGCCAGCCGGTCTGGGCGATCCATTGGCGCCATGCGCCCGCCTGCCGGGCGCGCTGCTCCTGTCCAGCGAAGGCATTGAACTGCGCGGCATGCCCCGTGAGGTTCTCCAGGGCCACGGCCGCGGCCTGGGCGACCAGCGGCTCGGGATCGGTGAGGGCCTCCAGCAGCGGCGCGACCGACTCCCGCGTCCCGCACGCGGCAAGTGCGAACGCGGCGGCCACGCGCTCTTCACGCTTGCCCTCACGCAGCCGCTGGGCCAGGGCCGGCGCGGCGGCCCGATCGCGGAAGATCGCCAGCCGTCCGATGGCCGAGGTCCGCACGGCCAGGTCTTCGCCCTCAAGCTGCCTGACGAGGGCCGCCACTTCGTCGGCGCCGGTGGCCAGCGGATCGTCCGGCCGTCCGTGCCGGTTGATGCCGGCCACCTCGCGGTAGCGGTCGAACTGAAGCTCCATCATTCCGGTCACGGCGGCGTTGTTGCCGCGATAGCGGTGCGGCTCTCCCTCGTCGAGCAGGCGCAGCGGCCGCGTCTTCAGGGCCTGCGGCATGAGCCCGGCGTGCAGCGGCGTGGCTTGGCGGTCGTGGTGGCAGCCGACGCAGCCCCGCTTCTCGCCGGGCCGCACGTAGATCCACGACATCTCGTTCAGTTCCGAACGTCCCTCGCCGTCCACGGCCTGAAGCGCGATCGGCGTGTCGGCCGGGACCTCGACGGCGAACGAGCCGTCGGGCGCCAGCGGCACCGTGCCCAGCTCCACCGTCTCATTGCCCGCGTGCACGATGTACGAATGCGACGACCGCACGGTGAGCCCCGTGCCCGCAATCACGCGGATCGCGCGCACGTGCGGCCACCCGGCCGTGGTCTGCTGGGTGAACCGCGCGTTCTGGCAGTAGAGCACGCCGGTGGGCCGGGGCTGCTCCTCGCGCCATCGCTCGACCTTCTCGGCCAGTTGCGGCGGGCGCTTGCGCGGGCCCAGGTACACGGGCGAGTGGAGCGGGCCGTTCGGCGAATGGTAGATCACCGTCAGCGTGGGCGGCTGCGCGCTCGGATCGAGCACCCCGATCTTCTCGTAGCTCAGGTCGTGGATCGTGCGCTTGTTCTTGCCCGTCTTGATCTCGATGGGAATGCTGCGGGCCGTGGTGCAAAGCAGGCGCCCGTCGGGCAGGGCCGCCACGTCGCCCGCACCCACGGAGAAATGCTGCAAGTCCTTCGCCGGGTAGCCCAGCCGGCCGACCGTAACGCCCGGCCCCGAGAGGTACGCCACGCGCCCGTCGGGCATGGGCGCGGGGCTTCCGCACAGGTACGCGCGCAATCGGCCGCCGTACTCGGGGCCGTTGTCCAGGCCGAACTCGGTGTAGCCTTCCGAGCCGTCGGGGTGGACCGCGTGCAGCAGCGTCTCCACCTTGCCGCGGTCGAAGAAGTTGTCGGAGCGGATGAACAAAATCCGGCCGTCGGCCAGCACTTCGGGCTCGTTGTCGAAAATGATCGTCGAGGTGATCGGACGCACGTCGCCCCCGTCCGCCGCCATCACGAACAACGAGCGAGAAGGCGGGTTGTGATATTCCTCGAACCGCCCGATCCGCGTCGAGGTGAAAACGATCCGGCCGTCCGGCAGCTCCGCGGGGTCGATGTCGTGGAACGGGCCGTCCGTGAGTCGCTCCGGGCGGCCGCCCTCGGCCGGGACGCGGTAGATGTGATAGAACGGATCGCCATCGTGGGCCATGGAGAACAGGATCGATCGGCCATCGAACGAGACGCTCGGCGAGCCGATCGCCCCGCGGCCCGCGTCAACCAGCAGGCGCGGCCTGGCGTCGGGGGCGCTGGCGGCCAGGGCGTAGAGCTTGTGGCCGACCTTCATCGGGGCGGGCAGGTCGTGCTCCGGAAACGCCCGGGACTTGCGGGGATTGAAGATCGTCACGCTGAGGCTGTCGTAGGAGGAGCCGTTCTTGCGGTGCTCACGGTAGAGGCTGCAATCGTCGCCCACGAAGACAATGCCCCCGGGCCATACGAAGTCCTCGGCCGGCTCCTGCTCGACCACGGGGCCCACCTGCCCGCGCCGGGCGGCCTGGTTCAGGGCCTCGCGCGCGGTGCGGTGCACGCGGCCGATCTTCCCCCCGCCCGGCTTCGGATCGACGCCAGCGTCAACTTTGCCCCAGGGACTGGCGCCGAATGCGCCGACCACACTGGCCGCGGCCCACTTCTGGTCGTCGAAGTCGGGCTGCTGCCAGTTCGATACCGCCTGGTAGGTGCATTTCCAGTCCGAGTCGCTGGCCAGCTCGATCCGCCGGCCATCCTCCAGCTCGGCCACGAACTTGGCGAGCAGGCCGGCCGGGCCGGGCAAGGTGTTCACCGCCTCGATGGCCACGACCGTGCGACCAGGCACGAGCATGCCGGTCAGGTCCCATCGCTTGGGCCGTTGCCAGGCACTGTTGTCGGTCTCGCTCTCGCCCACCGGGCGCCCATTGAGGTAGAGCACGAACAGGTTGTCGGCGGTGACCACGACCTCGGCCGACTTCAGCGCCGGGTTCTCGGGGATATCGACTTCGGCCCGGAAATAGCTCACCCCAGCGGAGAGCCCGGCGAGGTTGCCGCCCGGGCCGGCCGAAGACCAGATCCACTTGGCGCCGTCGAATGCCAGCGGTCGGGTGTCGGCCGCCGCGGGAGAAGCCAGGGCCGCCATCGCCATCGTGACCAGAATCCATCGAGTCGGTCGCATCGACATCCTCCGCTTGTGCCGGGGACTTGCGTCGCCGTGAGTAGCCATGGGCCAGGTGCGGGACACCGCGGTCCCGATGCCCCATTTCGGGGACTTCCAGCATACGGTTTTGGGGCGAGGATTTCCAGTTTGGCGCCCGCGCCCTAGTCGGTCAGGGGGGCGCGATGCTCGGCGCTTGACAAAGGCCGACAGCCCGCACAAGATCACGACATGGGGGATCGGCTCCCCTCCGCGAGCGGATCGCCGGTTCCGGTCGCACTGGGCATCGATCGGTTCGCGCGTTTGCAGTCTTCCAAAGCGTTTCAGGAGGCCCCGCTCATGCGTTGCTTGGCTGTGTCGTGCGGGTTGGTCGCCGCGGTCCTCGCCGCAGCTTCGCCTTCTTCGGCCGACCCCGTCCACTACGACGTGGTCGATGGCCTCTACGCCAACATCCCGGCCGGCGCCACGGGCGGACCTGCCACGCAGCTCGGCATCGACCACTGGTGGTACAAGTACGAGCCGGCCTGGCGTCCGAACCAGAACGGATCGCCGGTCGTGCGCGACGCCGACACCTTCCTGCTCATGGAGCTGGGCAGCGACGGATCGGCGCGGCACTACGGCTGGGCCGCGAATCACGGCCTGTCCATCAATGACCGAGGCGTTTTCCGCAACGGCAACCTGACGAGTCGCTTCCCTCGCGGTGGCACGACGAAGGGAGACGGCGTGTGGGCCAACGCCGAGAACAGCGTCCAGCTTGCCTTGGAGTGGCGCGCCCCGAGCGATGGCGTGGCGCACGTCAGTTTCCAGTTCGTCGGACGCGACCACGCCAACACCGATCACGAATGGCACCTGGCCACGTGGACCGACGGCTCGCTCTGGACCGATCTCGGCTTCACCAAGGTGGACCAGAGCCATTCCCCCTCGGCCCCGGCCGTGCTGGCGGCGTCGAACCTCGACCTCGATGCGGGCGAGTCGATCTACCTGTACGGCATGATCTACGACTTCGACGACTGGGATGGCACCGTCATCACGGGCGGGATCGACTTCACCGCCGATCCATTGCAGGTGATCCCCGAGCCAGGCTCCGCGACGCTGGCGATCCTCGGGCTCCTCGGCCTGGGCGTGTGGGCTGCGGCTCTCAGGCGTCGCAGGTGACGGTGGCCCCGGCCCTGGGCCCGGGCGATCCGCCGGCACTGAAGCACGTGCTGGTCTATCGCGACCGGCTCTCGGGTGCCACTGCGTGGCTTCTCCAGCAGTGCCGTGACTGCCGGCTGGTCCGTGGGAAGGCTGTGGCTCGTTGCCAAGCTCGGGTGGACAGGCTCACCCCTTTACCCTGGGTCTCCCACGCAACGCAGCACTGCTGGACAAGCCTGCAGTGGCACCCACGTTTTCACCCTACGTCCTCTCGCCGCAAAACAACACTGCTGGACGAGCCAGCCGTGCCACGCGGCCGGGTTCTCAAACGCCGCCGCCACGGCTACAAACTCATGCAGAAGCCCCGTGACACGCTCCGCGCCGAACTGCGCAAACAATGGACCTGAAAGGCGGTTGTGTCACGACAGTCCCATTCAGTCCTGACCCCTTTTCTCCTCTCGACGACTATCCGCGCAAGGACAAGACCAGCCGTGGCTATCCACGCAAGAAACAGGAACACCCCGCCGGCGCCCCCAGGCTCTGCAACGCCACCCCCATGCAAGTCCGCCTGGCGAGAGAAATCAAGCACACCGAAAAGAGGTTAACGGCGTAGCGTGGCACCCGCGCGATCCTCACTCCCCAATCACCTTCACCAGCACCCGTTTGGGCCGGCGCCCGTCGAACTCGCCGTAGAAGATCTGCTCCCAGGGGCCGAAGTCGAGCTTGCCCTCGGTCACGGCCACGACGACCTCGCGGCCCATGACCTGGCGCTTGTGGTGGGCGTCGCCGTTGTCCTCGCCCGTGCGGTTGTGGCGGTAGGCCGTCGGCGAGGGATCGAACGGGGCGAGCTTCTCCAGCCACTGCTTGTAGTCCTCGTGCAGGCCCGGCTCGTCGTCGTTGATGAACACGCTGGCCGTGATATGCATGGCGTTGACCAGGCACAGCCCCTCCTGGATACCGCTGTTCAGCACGGCCTCCTGGACCTGGGGGGTGATGTTCACGAAATCCATGCGTTTGGGAACCGTGAAGGTCAGATGCTCGGTGTGGGATTTCATCGTCTCGAGGGTCGCTCCGTGCTTGGGGACAGGAATGCCGCTGAGCCTGTGGCGATGGATTCCCCGCGGGTGTGGATTATACCCGGTCGCTCCGCGGTTGGGGAATCTGGCGGCGGACGCCTCTGCGGCAGGCCAAAGTGTCCAGCGGGAGAGGGCGGAGCCTACGGCAGGCCGGCGGCCTTGAGGGTTCCATGCAGAGCCTGGGCTTCCTGCGCCGGACGGCGATTTCCCGTAACGCGTCGGCACCGCACCGCCGTAGAATTCCCCATCCTTCCGCCCGGTGCCGTTCCCGCCTCCCTTGCTTCAGGAGGACTTCTCATGACCACCCGCGATCGCCTTGGGGCGCGCTGTCCGGATTGCGACGCGCGCGATCTGCCCGTCTCGCGCCGCCACTTCCTCCGCGCTGCCGGCGCCGGGGCGGCGCTGGCCGCGGCGGCCGGGTCGCTCTCCACCCGTCCGTTCGCCGCCCCGAGCGCGCCGCCGGCCGAGGCGACTGCCGCGAAGGCGCCGGAGACCGCGGTCAAGGCCTTGTTCGATTCGCTGACCGACAGGCAGCGCAAGGCCGTGTGCTTTGACTGGGACCACGTCGATCCGAACCGAGGTCTGCTGCGGACCCGCATCGCCGCCAACTGGCGTATCACCGAGCCGGCCGTCAAGAGCGACTTCTACACGGCCGAGCAGCAGCAGTTGATCCGCGCGATCTACGAGGGAATCCTCCAGCCCGAATGGCACGAGCGGTTCGACAAGCAACTGGCCGACGACGACGGCGGGTTCGGCGTCCGGCAGCGGATCGCGGTCTTCGGCCAGCCCGGCTCGGGCAAGTTCCAGTTCGTGCTCACCGGCCGGCACATGACGATCCGCTGCGACGGCGATTCGGCCGACCACGTCGCCTTCGGCGGGCCGATCTTCTACGGCCACGCGGCCAGCGGGTTCACCGAGAAGCCCGACCACCCGGGCAACATCTTCTGGCACCAGGCCGTGGCCGCCAACGACCTCTACACGATGCTCGACGCGCCGCAGCAGAAGGACGCCCTCTTGCCCAAGGCGCCGCGCGAGAGCGCGGTCGGTTTCCAGGGGCCGGGCGCCGAGCTGCCGGGCATTCCGATCCGCGAGCTGAGCGACGACCAGAGGCAAAAGGCCCAGGAGATCCTCCGCAAGCTCATCGAGCCCTACCGCCAGAGCGACCGCGACGAGGTGGTCGCCTGCCTGAAGAAGCACGGCGGCCTGGACGCCTGTTCGCTGGCCTTCTACAAGAGGCCCGACCTGGGCGGCGACGGGGTGTGGGACGTGTGGCGTCTGGAAGGCCCCGCTTTCGTCTGGCACTTCCGCGGCTCGCCGCACGTGCACACGTGGGTCCACGTGGCCGACGACCCGGGCGTGAAGCTCAACGCGTGATCTCCACGCCGCGGCCGCGACTCGGGGTTGCCGCGTTCTCGCGAAGCGAAGACGGGGCTGTCCCCCTCTGTGCTCCGCCCCCTCGCGTTTGAGGCATCCGCGTGGCTTTCGACGGCTCCGCAGACTAGGATGGCTCGTACCCTGCAACTCCCCTCTCCCGCCCGCGGGAGAGGGGGCGGGGGTGAGGGCACCACGACTCGCTATTCTCCCCTCTCCCGCCCGCGGGAGAGGGGGCGGGGGTGAGGGCAGACTTCGACCCACAGGAACGCACCGCATGACTCCTTCCCACCTATCGCGCCGCGGATTCCTGGGCGCGGCCGCTGCAGCCGCCGCGGCATCGGGACCGTGTCGCGCTGACGACGCCTCGCCGAATTCCGCCTCGAGAACGCTGCCTCTCCGCCGCGACATTCCACGGACCGAGCCGCGGGACGTGGTGGTCTGCGGCGGCGGGCCCGCCGGCGTAGCCGCGGCTTTGGCCGCAAGGCGCGCGGGGGCCCAGGTATTGCTGGTCGAGGCCATGGGCCAGCTCGGCGGGATGGGCGTCTCGGGGCTCGTGTCGCACTGGCTCGGCGGCCGCACATCGGATTGCTCCAAGTGGGTCGTGGGCGGGCTGTTTCGCGCCCTGTCCGAGGAGGCCGCCAAGGCGGGCTTCGCGCTGCTCCCTTCGCGCGGACCGAAGTACCAGCCGCACGGATGGTACGGCGGTCTTGCGCACGGCATCCCGTTCGATCCCTTCCGCATGGCGGCCTTCCTCGACGCCAAGATGGCGACGGCAGGCGTCGAGGTGCTTCTCCTGACCGATGCGATCGACGTCGAGGTGCATCAGGGGCGGATCAGCCATGTCGTCGTCTCGAACAAGAGCGGACTGGCAGCCGTGCCGTCCAAGGCCGTGATCGACGCCACCGGCGATGCGGACATCGCCGCCCGAAGCGGCTGCCGCGTCGAAAAGGGCCGCGCCCAGGACGGGCTGACCACGCCCACGACGCTGATCTTCCACGTGGACCAGGTGGACCAGGACGCCCTGGCCGATCACATCAACGAGCACAACGCCCCGCGGTTCCGCAAGAAGATCCAGCAGCTCCGCGCCGGCGGCCACTGGCCCTTCCCGTACGACATCTTCATCAGCGTGCAGCTCGTGGAGAAGGGGACGATGATGATCAATACCTCGCGCCTGGTGGGCATCGACGGCACGGACGGGGTCTCCAAGAGCCGGGGGATGGTCCGCGGCCGCGCCGAGACCTTGCAGCTCATGGAGGTCATGCGAAAGCACTTCCCGGGCTTTGCGGGATCGCGGCTCAAGGCCGTGGCCCCGCTGCTGGGCGTCCGCGAGACGCGGCGGATCCGCGGGGCCTTTCAACTCACGGTGCGCGATCTGACCGAAGGGCGGCAGTTCGACGACACGATCGGCCTCTCCTCCTACGGCTGGGACCTGCCCGACCCCAAACGCCCCAGCCACAATCCGAGCCACGGCCGCAAGCGCCCGACCACGCCCATTCCCTACCGGATCATGATCCCCGCGCCGATCGAGAACCTCCTCTGCCCGGGCCGCGCCGTGAGCGTCGAGCGTGCAGTCCTCGGACCGTTGCGCGTGGCCGCCCCCTGCTTCGCCATGGGCGAGGCCGCGGGCGAGGCCGCCGCGCGGGTTGCCGGAAAGGGGATCGCCTTCGGGGATGTTGACGTGGCGGCGCTCCGCGAGTCGCTCGCAGAGCACGGGGCCGTGCTCACGGTCTGATCGCTTTCGTCTCTTGGCTCCTTCCGCAGTTCGGGCTCGCCCGCTTGCATCCTCTCGTCATCCCGAATAAGCTCGGCGGAGCCCGAACCTCACACCTCCATCCGCCGGAGATCGCCCCATGAAGCCTCGCATCCCTGGTGCTTGCCTCGGAATCCTCGTGACTGCGGCGACCCTTCTCTCGCCGGCCTGCGCGGCCGATCTCCGCGTATCGACGGACGACAACTCGGCCACGATCGCATCCGGCGACAAGACGCTGCTCCACTACCGGCTCAAGGAGGTGCCTCGCAAGCCGTACGCCGACCAGCTCTTCACGCCCGGCGGTGTGAACATCCTCCGCGACGCCCCGCACGACCACCTCCACCACCATGGGCTGATGTTCGCCGTCAAGATCGATGGCGTGGACTTCTGGGCCGAGAACGCCAAGTGCGGGCAGCAGGTCGTGCGCTCCGTGGAGGGCGGCAAATCTTCGGCCGGCAAGGACGCCTCGGCCTGCTTCACCCACGTGATCGACTGGAAGGACGCGGCCGGCGCCAAGACGCTCGCCGTGGAGCGGCGCACGGTCGGCATCTGGAAGCCGGAGGACATGCCGGCCACCGTCGTCACCTGGACCACGCGCCTCCAGCCGCCGGAAGGCGTGGATGCGATCACGCTGTCCGGGTCACACTACTTCGGGCTGGGCATGAGGTTCATCGAGTCGATGGATAAGGTGGGCCGGTTCTTCAACCCCGAAGGCAAGCAGGGCGAGGTGGTGCGCGGGCAGGAGCGCCTGGTCCGCGCCAAATGGTGTGCCTACACGGCACCGGCCGGGGGCAAGCCGGTGACCGCGGCCATGCTGGATCATCCCAAGAACCCCCGCCACCCGGCGCGTTTCTTTACCATGCCCGCGCACTTCGCCTACCTCTCCGCCACGCTCAACTACTGGAAGGAGCCGCTGGTGGTGAAGGCCGGCGAGCCCCTCGTTCTCAACTACGCCGTGGCCGTCTGGGACGGCGAGGTGAAGGCCGAGGAGGTGGAGAAGCTGTATCAGCGGTGGGCGGAAAGGTAGCGTTACAACTCGGGCTGTGGGCGGGCGGGGCGGCACGGCAGGTCGCGCGCCGCCGATTGCAGCAGGGCCACCCAACGCCGCAAACCATCTTGGACCGCGGCTCGGCGACCCCCGCCACGCTTGTCGCGGCGCGGTCAGCAAGTTGGCTAACGGCGTCGAGCGGCACCATCAGCCCCGACACCGTCGCGAGGACGTCGGCAAGCCCCACGATCGCGAGGACGTCGCGTCCCGTCGCGCCCAGAAACCCGCCACGGATCTGGGGCAAGTCCTCTCCCGCAACGCCCTCGGCCTCCGCAAGGTGGGCGGCAGCCCCATCGCCTCCGTTCCCAGGACTCGACAGCTCCGCCGACTGGGCACAACCGACCAGGGCGCAGACCACGGAGGCTCCGATGCCAGGGGATCGAAGGCGTGCTGACCCACAGCCCATCGGTGCGCTCCAGCGCCCGTCGATCAACGCACGTATTCATCAGATTCCAGCAGCTTGCCAGAGAACGGAGCAATACGGGGGGCACGAGTCTGGTCAGCGGTTCGGGTCGACAGCGCCCCGTACCGCTCCGGGCGACCGCGTTCAGCCGAGCATGTCACCTGCGACCTACTCCGAGGCACCCATCCCCACCTCGACCGACACCAACCGCTCCCCGCGCACTATGGAAAGCGCAATCGGTGCGTTCGCGGGAAGGCCTCCCAGCAGCCGGTGCAGATCGTCGATCGAGGTGACCACGCGGTCGTTCAGCGCCACGATGAGGTCGTTGGGAATAAGCCCTGCCGCGTCGGCCGCACCGCCAGGCAGGACCTCGACGACCGCCACGGCCTGGTCGGTGAGAAGATCGAGCTCGTGCACGATGCGTCGCGGGATGGCCACCACCGTGCCGGCGATGCCCAGGCGCGAGCGCCGCACCTGCCCGTGCGCGATCAGCTCGCCCACGACCCAACGGGCCGCGGCCGAGGGCACGGCGAAGCCCAGCCCCTGGGCCATGGCCACGATCGCCGTGTTAATCCCCACCACGCGCCCGCGGGAATCGACCAGCGGCCCGCCCGAGTTGCCCGGGTTGAGCGGCGCCGTGTGCTGGATGATGTTGTCGATCAGCCGCCCTTCGCGCGAGCGCATGGCCCTGGCGGTCGCGCTGACCACGCCGGTGGAGACCGTGGAGCGAAAACCCAGGGGGTTGCCCATCGCAATCACGAGCTGGCCCACGCGCAGCGCGTCGGAGTCGCCCAGCTCGGCGCACGGCAGGTCGCGGGCCGCCAGGCGCAACAGGGCCAGGTCGGTGGCCGGGTCGTCGCCGATTCGTTCCGCGTCGATCCGATCGCCTTCCTCGGTCACGGCGAGAACGCGCCGCCGCCCGTCGAGCACGTGGCTGTTGGTCAGGGCGAACCCGTCAGGCGTGATCACCAGCCCCGAGCCCACCCCGCCGCCCTCCTCGCCACGCGGGCCCAGAATGGAGACCACGGCCGGACCGACGCGCTCGACCACGCCGATCACCGCGCGGGAGTAGGCATCCAGCAAATCGGCGTCCGAGGCCCGCCGCGGCGGGCCCGAGGGTTCGGGCGGTCGGTCCGGGGCCTCCGAAGCTATCGTTTGCAGAAGTCGGGCAGTGGCCGGATCACGCATCGGCGTTTCACTCCTTGCGGACCACGTTGCGGGGAAAGGCCGACAAGACTCCCCCCAAGCTTCGGCCCATTGGGCCGCGCCACGCGGGTGCCTCGCCTCAGGAATGCTATGCATCGGGCCGGCGGGCGACTACTGCCCGTGCGTTGCTCCGCCCGAGCACGCGCCGGCGCAATCCCACCGAGCCGCGGCATGGGGGTTCTTGACAGCACGCAGCCCCGTGCCGACCGCGCGGAGGCGTGTTCCGGCGAAACGGCACGCATCCTGGGATACCCGCGGCAGGCGGAATAAACCAGGCCCCACCGACGTCTAGCTTCTTGCCTCGCCGATCGTCTCCGTCCCTGGTGTCGCGTCGGCAACCGCGTCGGCCAAGAGCCCTTGCTGGCAACCCCGCTCCGACAGCGCGCCAGCCATTGTTGATGCTGCGGCGAAGGATTCGGCAGGGGCCGGGGAGATCCGTAGTAGCATCTTGGACCCCAACCAACCGCGGGCGGCTTGGAGGTGCGCTCCGCCGTGGTATCGCGCAGAAGATGTCGCCCTTAGTTTCGTATGCATCCCCCACCGTGGGCGCTAGAATGCCATGCGCCGACGGTACGGCCCGAAAGGCGGACGCCATGGACGAGAACGAGTGGAACTGGAGGATTCGGCTGGAATCGCGTCGGGAGGAGCGGTGGAGCAAGGAGCCTTCGCGAGAGCGCGCTGGTGGCGCGCCGACCCCGTGCAGCATTTCGGGCGAGATCTCCGGCCGGCCGCCGACGCGCGATCTGGCTTCTCCGTCCGAACCCGGGGAGCCGGGGAGCGACCAGCCCGAGTCCGGCGATGCATTGCCCGACTTCGCCGGTTACGAGTTGCTCGACGAGATCGGGCGCGGCGGGATGGGCGTGGTCTATCGGGCCCGCCAGCTTCGGCCGAATCGCGTCGTGGCGCTGAAGGTGATTCGCGAGGGCCGGTTCGCCTCGCCGGTCGATCTCCAGAGGTTCCGCGCCGAGGCCGAGGCGGCCGCCACGCTCGATCATCCGGGCATCGTGCCGATCTACGAAGTGGGCGAGGCCGAGGGCCGGCACTACTTCTCGATGAGTTACGTGCAGGGCCAGAGTCTGGCCGAACGGCTCCGCGAAGGCCCGCTCGACGATCGCCAGGCCGCCGAGGTGCTGGTGAAGATCGCCGACGCCATGGCCCACGCGCATCGGCGCGGCGTGGTCCACCGCGACCTGAAACCGGGCAACATCCTCCTCGACGAGGCCGGCCAGCCGCGCGTGAGCGACTTCGGGCTGGCCAAGCGGATCGAGGACGACAGCGGTTTGACCGCCCCGGGGCAGATCCTCGGCACGCCTAGCTACATGGCCCCCGAGCAGGCCCGCGGCGAGATCGATCGCATCGGTACCCACACCGACGTCTATGCCCTCGGCGCACTGCTCTACGAGATGCTCACGGGACGGCCGCCGTTCCGCGGGGCGGGTCCGATGGAGACCCTGTGGCTGATCCGCGAGCAAGACCCCGTCGAGCCCCGCCGCCTGCGCCCGACCATCGACCAGAACCTCCAGACGATCTGCATGACGTGCCTGGCCCGCGAGCCGCGCCGCCGCTATGCCACGGCCCAGGAGCTCACCGAGGACCTCCGCCGCTACCTGCGCCAGGAGAGCATTCTGGCGCGACCGCCGGCCGTCGGCGAGCAACTGCTCCGTACGTTCCGCGAGAGTCCGTTTCCCTACGACATCACGGCCGTGCGGTTCCGGCTGCTGGGTTATGCGGCCTTCCACCTGGCCGTTCAGGTGGGCATCTTCCTGCTGTTGGCCTATCGCGGGCCAGAATGGCTCGTGTGGCTGGCTGTGCTGACCATGCACGCCCCCCTGTGCTTCTTGTTGCAGACCGACGACTCGGCGAGCCTGCTGCCGAGCAACCCGGCCGAGCGCCACCTTTGGGCCCTGTGGACCGGGCACTTCATGGCCTCGGCCGGCGTATTCCTGGCCTACCGCATCCAGCACCACCCGGACTACGTCGCCGCCGTGCTCGACGCGTATCCGGCCTACACGGCTTTGACCGGCCTGGCGTTCTTCGTCATGGGGAGCAGCATCTGGTTCCGCAACAGCCTGTTCGGCGTCCTCTGGATCGTCCTGGCAGCGGCGATGCCCCTGTTCCCGCGTTACGCCCCGCTGGCCTACGCGGCCCTGAACGCGACGGTCAACGTGAGCCAGGCGCTGCACATGCGGCGGATCGCCTTGACCCGGCCCCGCAAGCGCTCCGGCACAGCGTGGCCGACCCTGTGACTGATCGGCTTGCCGTCACCTTGGAGGTCCCGCAGCCCAGCGGATACAATGGCGGGCGACTGGACCCGCCTCGCCCCACCTCCCGGTCGGAATCCCTTCCATGACTACCACCCGACTCGTCCCCTGCCTGCTCGTGCTCTTCCTCTCCGTCCCGGCCTCCCCGGCCCAGGAGTGGACCCGCTTCCGCGGCCCCAACGGCACGGGCCAAAGCGACGCCGAGGGGATCCCCGTCCAGTGGAGCGCGAAGGACTGCCGTTGGCGCGTGGAGCTGCCGGGCAAGGGCCATTCCTCGCCGGTCGTCTGGGGCGATCGCGTTTACGCGACCTCGGCCCTGGCCGAGGACGCCACGCAGGTCGTGCGCGCCTTGAGCGCCGCCGACGGCAGCACGGTCTGGGAGCGGCGATTCGAATCCGCCGTGCACCCCAAGCACCAGTACAACTGGTACGCCTCGTCCACGCCCACGGTGGACGCCGACCGGCTGTACTTCGTCTTCTCCACGCCGGAGAGGATCACGATGGTCGCCATGGACCGGACGACGGGCAACGACGTGTGGCGGCGCGAGCTGCCCGGCTTCGTGGCCCAGCACGGCTTCGGCTCCTCGCCGGTCCTGTTCGACGGGATGGTGATCCTGGCCAACGAGCAGGACGAGACCAGCTCGATCGTGGCCCTCGACGCGGCGACCGGTAAGGACCGCTGGTCGTGCCCGCGCCGTACGGAGAAGGCCGCCTATGCCACGCCCTGCATCCTCGCTGCGAACCGGTCCTCGCCGCAGTTGATCGCCAGCAGTTGGGCTCACGGCATAAGCGGCATCGATCCGCACTCGGGCAAGCTGCTGTGGGAGCTGCCCGTCTTCAAGTACCGTGTGGTAAGCTCGCCCTTGGTAGCGGGGGGATTGGTCTTCGGATCATGCGGCGTGGGCGGCGTGGGGCGGCAGCAGATGGCCGCACGGCCCGGCAACCCGGCCGGCGGCGTGGAGGCGGCGGTGGCGTACGAGCTCAGCGGATCGCTTCCCTATGTGTGCACGCCGGTCGCGCATGGCGACCTGCTCTTCTCCTGGTTCGACAAAGGCGTGGTGACCTGCCTGGACCTTCCCTCCGGCCAAGTGCACTGGAAGGAGCGCGTGGGGGGCGACTACTTCAGCTCGCCGATCCGCGTGCGGGACCGGATCTACAACACCTCGCGCGACGGGGAGATGGTCGTGCTGGCCGCCGCCAACGAGTTCAAGCTGCTGGCGCGCTTCTCGCTCGGCGAGGCCACGTACGCCACGCCCGCCGTCTCCGGAGGCTCGATGTACCTCAGGACGCTGTCCCATGTGATGGCCGTGGGAGGCAAGTGAGGGAACCCCGCGCGCGACCGGCAGGTGCGGCGGACGTCCCGGCTGCCACGACGCCCCTTCCGTATCTTGTTCTGCAATAGCGAGTTGCGAGAATTCCTCTTCGTCGGGTTGACTTAGTGTTGTTGCGACACTATACTTCGTGTAGATACAACACGAAGGGATCGCGGCAATGCACGAACACCCGAAGCGAAACGGCCACGGCCGGCCACCCCGCCCTGCCAGCCTGGACGAGCTGGCCGCCGTCCTCGACCGGGCAGTCGCGCCCGAGGACGTCTTCGCCGACGACCCGGCCGCCGAATACCTCCGCCTGGCAAGGCTTTGTCATCCCGACCGCTTCGCACCGGGGCCGGAGCAGGAGAGGGCGCGCGACGCCTTCCAGCGGCTCACGGAGTGGCACCGCCGGGCGACCGCGCGCACCGCTGCGGAGACCATCTCCTCGCCCCTGCGGCAGTACCTGCTGATCCGGCAGCTCGCCGCGGGTGACGTGGCCGACGTCCATCTGGCTTCGGCCGGCGCCGAGCGGTACGTGCTCAAGGTCTGCCGCGCTCGGTCGGCCGGTCCACTCCTGGAGATGGAGGCCCGGCATCTGCGGCGGCTCCGCGCCCGCAGCGGCGACCGCCGGTACGCGGACTACCTGCCGCGCCCCGTCGAGACGTTCTGCGCCGACGACCGCCGGGTGAGCGTTTTTGCCCACGCCGAGGGCTTTTACACTCTGGAGGAGATTCGGGCTCGATATCGGGCCGGCCTCGACGGGCGGCACCTGGCCTGGATGTTCAAGCGCATGCTGGCGGTGCTCGGGTTCGTCCATGCCTGCGGACTGGTCCACGCCGCGGTCACGCCGGCGCACCTCCTGGTGCACGCGGAGAACCACGGGCTGAAGCTCCTCGACTGGATTCACGCGGCGGGAATCGGCCAGCCGGTCCGCCTGGTGCCGACCC
>CAYSUS010000109.1:0-22603 GCA_964434165.1 uncultured Pirellulales bacterium | reverse complement strand
AAAGCCTGATTCTGCGTCGATGCCGCAACATGTTCCTTGACGGCCAGGCTGGTCAAGAACTGGTTGACGTCGCCTTCGGCCAATTCGCGAGGATGGCGATGCTGGTGGAATTCGATGTATCGGCCAGTCCAATGAACGTAGGCCTGCTCCGTGCGGCGGCTGTCGTGGTGAAACCGCAGGACTTCGATCATGCGGTCATTGAGGCGGGGTACGGGCTTGTCCGGAAACAGGCCCAGCGGCGAGCGGCGGTTTCGCTTGGCTATGGTCATGGCCGCGTTCCGCACGGAACGATCGTGACACCCCCATTGTGGCAAGTCGCGATCCGAGAGACAACCGGGGTGTGGCGACGAGCAGCAACCTGTTTGTCTGCAATTCTTTGCGGCGACAATTCGCGGCGTCGTAATAAGTTCGTTCGGCCCCTTTTTCCGAATCCGGCCTCCAGCCGGAAATAACAGAATAGGGCGGGCACGGTGCTCGCCCGCACGGCTGATTGGCGCGAGGTGATACGCCAGTGGGAATTGGATTGACCTTGGAGGAGTACGTTGACCTGCACGCTGAAGAAGAGACGCGACGCCCTGGTGGCCCCCGGCCAGACGCACGCCATTGCCACCGCACCCAAACTGACTAAGAAGCAGCTTCGGGAGTGGGCTCAGGAGCAGTTCGCACAACTCGATGACCTCGCAACGCAAACCGAGGTCGATCTGGCCGACCGCCAACTCGTGGAGTCCTTCGCGCAGCGCATCGAGATCAATCCCGAGAAGAACACCGGGACCATCTTCCTCCAGGCCGATCTTCAAGCAGCTTTCGCGTCCACACGGGTGGTTGGAGGGGACGACGCTGGAAGGCGCGCAAGCGGACCGCGTTGGGGCAGCGGCTGCTTCTGGGGAACGCGTCAACAAGAACTCCGCCATTCTGGGTAGTCCGGCGGCCAATCCAAACTGGAGAGAACCGGGGCAACGGAGAGAACTCCGTCATCTCGGCAGACTCCCGTTCCGTCCTCCCTGTCATCCCAGGCGGCGACCCGGGAAGATGGCCCAAAAAAGCGTCTCCCCAGTCAAAGCGTTATCCGTTAGGCTCGGCGGTGTGTGCGCACCGACAGCGACCCAGCACGCCGGAAGCCTGCGTTGCCCCCTGCCGCGCTCGAGACAGGAAGAGCGACGGGCGAAGGCCGTCGCAGCGCCGGCAAGAGGTTTTGAGATGACTCCAGAACGTCGAATCCGCGTTGCGGATTTCCGGCCAGGGCCCGTGGGCTATCGTTCGACACCGCCCGAAACCCATTCGCCAACGGCCTTGGACCTCGCCGATCTCTCGGGGTCGCGGAGGCCGGGCAGCGCGAACCTGGAAGAACTCCATTCTGCTGACCAACACGCCGGACGGCGCCGCCGCACCTCGACTAATATCTCCCGTGCAAATCTTTTCGACATAAGGAGATACGTCGGTTGTCGCCGGCCGCTTCCTGCCTGGGGAAGCCTGCGCGCGTGGCCGCGCAAACCCCCGCATCAGCGGTGTTTTCGGGTAGCAGACATGCCATCCTAGGGGGGGCGCGGCCCTCTGCCTCGCCGGCGGGGACGGCCCAGTCGCAGGTCTGGGCGGCAGGGGCTCTTGCGAGAGCGTCCACGGCTTGGGGCTGGGCCGGCGGATGTTCCTTGCGGCCGATGACGGAGCCATACTGCTTGTGCCCCGCGGGCAGGGAAGACGTCGCGTCGGGCATCCCTCGCAGGGGACGCCGAAACGATCAGTCCGAGTGATCCCAGTCCTCGATGAGCCGCCCGCCGGCGGTCCACCGGCGGAGGCGTCCGGACGGCCGGCCGTTGCGGTACTCGGCTTCGACCTTGATCTGGCCGTTGGGATGCCACTCGCGCACGGGCCCGTGGAACTCATTTTCCTTGAACACGTACTCGCCCGCCTTGACGCCCGAGTCGTACCATACGGTCCAGCGGCCGTGCTTCAGGCGGCCCCGTCCGGCCCCCACCGACTTCTTCCTGCCGTTCGGGTGCCAGTGGGTCTCTCGGCCCAAGCCCTCCTCGCCGATCTCGCCCTCGCCCTCCTTGGTGCCGTCCTCGTAGAACTCCACCCACTTGCCGACCTGGCGGCCGTCACGGTGCTCGCCCTGCCATTTCAACTGACCGTTCTCGTGGAAGGTGGTGGCCGGGCCGTGGGGCACGGCGTTGCCCTGGGCGTCGATCAGGACCTGGAACCGGCTCTTGATGCGCCCGGTCGGATAGCGCTCCTCCCGCGTCTGGAGCCGCTCCTGCCCTTCTTCCGGGGCAGGCGTCGAGGGAGCGCCCGGCCCATCCGCGTCGGAAGTCCGCGCCGGAGCTTCGTTTTCGGCACCGGGGGCGCTTCGATCGGCCAGCGCCGCGGCGAACTCGAACGTCTCAAACGCCGCGTTGATCAGGAACAGGACCCCCACGCCCACCAGGACGCCGAGCACAAGCCTTGGAAACACCGACACGGACCGGGTGCGCGGGTGCAGCATGACGATCAAGATCCCAATCACCAGGGCAACGACCGCCCGCACCAGGAGACTGAACATGGAGATCCCCCCGGAGGAGTCTCAACGGGAGCCGGGAGTCGCCGAAGCGGCCCGGGGCGCGACCGACCGGGAATCGTAAAGGCGGCCATGCAGAAGACAAGCGGCCCGGCGTCGGCGGGCCAGTCCACGACGCGCCCTTTCCGGCCGCGAGGGGGCGGAGTCCAGGCAGACATCGACCGCGGACCCCCAACCGACCCGTCGCGGTCGCGGCCGAACCACGTCTCCGACGGGCGTGAAGAAACAGGCGTTTTGGGGTGTGCTTCGGACGGCTTGCGGCCCGATGAATCAGGGTTAGAATTCATTGGAAGTGGGGAGGGGAATCGCCTCTCGCCGCCCCCTCCAGAGGACAAGGACCAAAGCCGGCAAGAAAGCACTCCCGGCGGCCGAGCCCCCACACGATCGTGACATGGAGCGACAGCCGGGACGCAACTTACTACGAAATAGCGTGTTAGGCGGCGTAGCTCAGTTGGTTAGAGCAGCGGAATCATAATCCGCGTGTCCGGGGTTCGAGTCCCTGCGCCGCTACTTGCTCGAGGGCTCCGGCGCCGTGCTGGGTGCCGCGACGGGCCGCACACCGCCCGATCCTTTGTTGGCCCCTTGCCCCCCGCCAGGATGTGGGCTACAACGGGCGCGTCCCCGCCGCCCGTTACTCCGCTGGGAGCCCGCTCATGCCCCGTGTCTCTCTTTCCTTAACGCCCCGTCTCCTCGCTCTGGGGGCTTTGGCGATTGTTGTTGCGCCGGTTTCGGGCCGTGCCGACGTCGAAGCGCCGCAGCGGTTCTCGCTCGAGCCGGCCGTGCAGCTCCCCGACGGCTCGGAGTTCAAGACCTGGGTGAAACCGGCCATGGTCGCGTCCGGGTGCTACACGCGCACGTACTACGTGGACCAGAGGCACGCGCAGGCCGACGACGACCATCCCGGCACCAGGGACCGGCCATGGCGTACGATCCGCCGCGCCGCGGAGGTGCTTCGGCCCGGCGAGCGGGTCGTGGTGGCCGCCGGGCTGTATCGCGAGCGGGTCAGTCCGGCGCGCGGCGGCACGGGGCCGGAGCGGATGATCAGCTACGAGGCGGCGCCGGGTGCGGAGGTGGTCGTTTCGGGGTCGCGCGTGGTCAGGGGGCCGTGGCAGCTTGTCCGGTCTCCGGGGGAGGCACGGGCGGACCAGCCGCCCGTAGCACCCGACGGGCGGGTCTGGAAGGTGCGGCTCGATCCGAAGCTGTTCCCCGAGGAGAACCCGTTGAAGGAGGTCAACCTCTCGGACGCGCAGATCGACCGCTCAATGCCCTGGGCGGTTCCGACGAAGGGCTCGCTTCCCAACCTGCTCCGCCGCGGCCTGGTGTTCCAGGACGGCGAACGCCTGGAGCAGGTGCCGAAGCGGGCCGATTTGTCGAAGGCGCACGGCAGGTGGTGGGCCGAAGAGGACGGGCTTACGCTGTTCGTCCGCCCGGCGCGCGACGTCGATCCGGGCGAGGCCGTCTTCGAGGTCACCGTGCAGGGCTTGGTGTTCGCTCCAAGGGAGTACGGCCTGGGCTACATCCGCGTCAGCGGTTTGACGATCCAGCACGCGGGCAATCGATTCCCGCGCCCGCAGCAAGGGGCCCTTTCCACGCAGCGCGGCCATCATTGGATCATCGAAGGCAACACGGTCCGCCAGTGCAACTCGATCGGCATCGACATCGGCGACCAGTTCCGCATCGACGGGCCCGAACTGGCCCAGGGCGGACAGCACGTGGTGCGCCGCAACACGATCCTCGACTGCGGCATCGGTGGCTTGGAGGGCAAGCTCATCGAGCATGCGCTGATCGAGGAGAACGTCATCCGCCGCTGCGGCTGGCAGGACTGCTGGCGGATCTACGAGTGCGGCGGGATCAAGGTCCACTGCACGCGCTCGTGCCTGGTGCGGCGCAACCTGGTGACCGATACGATCAGTTGCCCGGGCATCTGGATGGACTACGCCAACGTCAACTCCCGCTGCACCGGCAACGCGGTGCTGAACGCCGGCGGCGGCAACGGCGCGATCTTCCTGGAGGCCTCGCAGGAGCCGAACCTGGTGGACCACAACGTGGTGTGGGGCTCCAAGGTCAACGGCATCTACCAGCACGACTGCGACGAGCTGGTGATCGCGCACAACCTCATCGTCCACAGCCGCGCCTGCGGGGTGCGCATGCAGGTGTGCAAGGGACGCCGGGTCGGCGGCCGGCTGAGCACGGCCAAGCGCAACCGCATCCTGGGCAACGTCCTGTTGGCCAACCGTGCGCCCATTTCGATGACCGATCCGGAGAACACGTGCGACTACAACGTCTTTGCCCACGCGCCGTCCGGCGACGGTGACGCCAGGCCGTTCGACCTGGCGGGGTGGCGGGAGAGGCACGGATTCGACCGGCACGGCGTAGTGATCGCCCTGTCGCCGTTGCTCGACGCGGAGACGCTGCGACTTGCCTGGAAGCCCGCGGCTTTCGTGCCCGGCTGCCCGCGCCTCCCGCAGCTTTCGCACGACTTCTTCGGCGTGCCGCGGGAGGGGGAGTCCACCCCGGCCGGGCCGTTTGCCGACGGCGGTCCCTGGCCGGCGCCTCGGGCGTTGTGCCCGTGGCTGGAGTGACGGTCCGACCGCCGAAGGCAGGCTCGCTCGGATGACGGGTGCTGTGGGTCACGGACTGCCGGCGGGCGCATCGAGCAGCCTCTTGGAGATCTCGCGCAGCACCGCATCGTCCAGATGCTGCGCCAGCAGCTCCCTCGTCTTCTTGAATAGCGCGTCGATGCGGGCCTGCACGGCCGGGTCGGTCGAGACGCTGACCTTCTCATGGGCGTTCAGCTTCTGGCGAAGCGCCTCCTTCTGCCGCTGCAGGGCCTCGATCTCGTCCACCATCTTCCTGGCTTCGTCGTAATCCCCGCTTGCCAGGCGGCTCTGGGTCCGCGCGAGGAGGATCTCGCGGCGCGTGACCAGATCGATCAGTTGCTCTCGCACGCCGACGAGGAAGCCCTCGGCGGCCAGTCGCTCGTCGTCGGCCGGGATGTACGCGCTGAGGACCGGCTCCAGGCCCGGCACCACCGGCAGGCGCGCCACCGGACGCCCGCCGCTGACGATCACCAGCAGGCGCAGGGGGATCGGGGCCGGTTCGACCGTGACCTGGCCGCGCAGGTCGGTCCGGCCCACGGTCTCCGGCATGCGCGAGCCGGGCGCGTGGGCCAGTACGTCGTAGCCCGGCAAGGGGCGGCGCGGCTCGGCACGCGACTCAACGCGCAACACCGTGGGCTCTTGCGGAGGCACGACCGCCAGAGCCAGGTACTCGATGCGGCCGCGGCGCCGGCCGCTCAAGGGCGATCGCAGCCCGGAGTGGATGCGGCCGCGGACCCGCGCCGGTTCCACCTCCTCGGCGAACAGAAAGGTCCAGGGGATGCGGGTGATCGCGCCAACGGTCCCGTCGCGCTTGTTCCTCCGCACGACCGCCTGGAAGACGGTGCCCGGCGGGATCCAGTCCGGCGTGGTCGCCCGCGTGGGAAGCGATCCCCCTCGCGGCCGGAGCGAGACGAGGTCTTCCTCGGGATGCTCGATCCTCGCCAGCGGGCGGAAGGCCTTGGCGACGGCCGCGAAGCTGGCGTCGCGGAGCTTCGATGGCTGCCATACCGGGCGCGTGACCGTCGTGCTCCACACCTGGCTGCGCACGTCCAGCTCGCGCACGGCCACCTCGTAGCCCCCCGTCTTCGTGCGGACGACCACGAGCATCGTTTTGTCCTGGTCGAGGCATTCCTCCGGCAACTCCTCCAGGGCGACCGAATCGAGGCTCGCGAGCATGGCCCGCCGCAGGGCGGGCGGCGGCGGCGCCTGCGAGGTGTCCCAAAGGGCCCCGATCACGGCTCCGCACCGATCGAGCAGGTCGGCGGCCAGGTCTCCTTCGATTCCCGGCGGCCAGTCCGGGGCCGGCTCGACGGCGACGATCAGCCGCACCCGGTAAGGCAGCATCTCCCACACCGACGCCGCGCGCGCGGAATCCGCCGCGAGTGCCCCCAGCGCGACCGAGCACGCCACAGCGAGGCGGATCACGGCGGTTCGCTGTTGAAGGACGGTGCGGATCATGGCTTCTCGGCCTCTGCGGCCCGCCACTGCTCGACCTGCTCGTACAGAGCGATGGGGCGCTCGCCCACCCCCTGCAGCCCCTTGCGATAGGCCAGGTGCTCGGCCGTCTGCCAAAGCGGCACCACGGCCACGTCGTCGTAGGCGAGTCGATGGATGCGCGAGAGGATCTGGCTCGCCTCCTTCCATCCCGGCGCCCGCTCAACCTCGGCCAGCGCGAGACTCATGTAGGGGCTGCATGCGCCGACCAGGCCGTGCTCGCCGAGAATCCGCGCCGCGTCCGACACCGGCTCGCACACGGCCAGCTCGGCGTACACCAGGTCCACGGCCTCGTGGTCCGCGGCCACCTCGCCGGGATGGATTTCGCGGAGCACGACCGGCAGGTCGATCAGCTTGAGCTGCCGCTGAAGGACCTTGCAGGCGGAGCGGGCGTATTCGTGCGGCGGATGCGCGAGCACCAACTGCCTGGGCGGGGTCCACTCCCGGCCCAGTTCGCGCTCGGCCGCAGTCACCTCCTCGACGGCCACGCGAGCCAGCGCCAGGGCCAGGCGCGGGTCGTATTGCCGAGGCTCGACCGTTCGGTCGTAAGCGTAGCCCAGCGGATCGTCCGGCGTGATTCCCACGGGCACGGGAGCACTCAGGACCCGGCATCCCGGAAGCCTCTCGCCGCCGCAGAGGTGCTCGAGGATCGCCTCGCGATGGATGCCGTAGGCCAGCGCCCTGCGGAAGCGGCGGTTGGACGAGAGCGGCTTGCCCATGTTGGGCACGAGGACGTGGACCAGGGGAATGCCGTACGTTTCGACGGTGAAGCGCCCGTCCTTGCGCAACCGGCCGAGATCCCATGGGTTCACCCGGTCGAGCACGTCGATGCGCCCGGCTTTCAGATCGCGGATGGCCTGCGTCGCCTTGGGGCAGACCCGCTCGACAATCTCCTTGGGCTGAGCGTCGTTGGCGGCGAAGTAGTCGGGGTTGACCACGAAGGAGACCTCGCCGTCGTCGCGCGAGAGCACTCGATACGGACCCCCGGTCGGATCGGCCTCCGGAGAACCGAAGGTCGGGGCCGACGGGGGCAACAGCACCGTGCGGAGAAGGGCCTCCGGCCTGACGTGCGCCCACCGCAGGTCCACGTCCACCTGGAACACGTCGTTCACCCGCACCGACGCCGCCAACTCCGCCCAACCCGGCCGGTACTCGGCCGACGCCGGGTCGGCCATGGCCAGCAGTTGCCGGGCGAGGTCGTAGCCGGTCAGCTCGCCTTCGCCCTCCCAGAGCCGGACCTTGGGCCGCACCTGGAATACCAGCCTGCGACCCAGCTCCTCGATCTGGAAGGTGCCGTAGGGGCATCGGTAACGCCCGCCGTCCGCGCCGGGCGCCGCGAACTCCATCAGCAGGCGCTGCACGAGTCGGCCGGTCCGCCGCGCGGCCCAGTCGTCGATCCGATCGGCGCGGTTCTGGACGGCGGGCATGGTCACCCCGACGACGACGCGCGGGTACTTGCGCCGGACCTCCTCGATCAGATCGTCCGCTCCGTCGAGCCGCGGCCAAATGCGGTACATCCTGCGCGATGCCAGGTCTGCCTTGCGAAACGCGCCGGGGGCGAGGGCGGTGCGGGCCTCGTCGCGAAGCGCTTCGGCCTCTTGGCGGAACGTCTCCTCCCACCGGATGGCGATTTCGTGCTCGGGGTAACAGGTCCGCAGATTCCCCAGAAGCTCCCTCGCGGCCGCGTGCTCGTCGCGCTCCACGTACTGCTTCACCAGCGCCTCGGTGGTCACGCCCATGGCCCGGTCGAGCTCGGGGCGTTCCTTGTTCCTGGCGTAGAGCTCGCGGAGCACGGCCAGGGCACCGTCGTACTTGCCCGCCCGGTGCCGAGCCTTGGCCTCTTCGTAAAGGCTCTCCTCGATCGCCTCGTTCAACCCCGGCGTGCGGGGATATCGACGCAGCAGGTACTCCAGATACTCGTAGGCCTCGTGGAAGCGGCCGGCCTTGACGAACTCTCGGACCTCGTCCAGAACCCGCTGCTCGAAGAGCTCGATCTTGTCGATCGAGGTGTAGGCCACCTCGTACTGCGAGTCCGGCCTGTCGAGCAGGCGCACGAGCAGTTTCTCGCCCGGCCTGGGCTTGGGCACCTCGCGCGTGGGCAGGTCGAGCGGAAACACCCGAAGCACCGCGTTGTCGTTCGCGTCGTTGAGCGTAATCAGGTCGTGCGGCTCCTGTTCGATCAGTCGGAGCTCCTCTTGAGCCGGAGCGCCCGCGGTCCAGCACAGCGCTGCGATCGCCAATAGCGAGCGCACCACGGACGCGCATTTCCGTGACGGGAGTCGGACGAGCGAGCGATCTGGCGATGGTCGCGTGTTCACGGCTCAGGCTGCTTCTTCTTGGCCGAGTCGGGTTTTGTCGGATCGGGCTCGGCTTCCTCGGCCGTCGGCTTGGCCGCAGACTTCGCCTTCTCCTCTGGCGGAACCACCTTCGGGTCCGCGTGGGGCTTCGGGGCCGGTCCGTCGGGCTGGGGCTTTGCCGAGACGGCGGAGTCGGGCGCGGGGATCGCGAGCAGCGTTCCGTCGTGGCCCACGACGAACAGGTGCCCGCCTGCCGACACCGGGCCGCTGGCCAGCGGCAGGTTCAGCTCGACGCAGCCGGTCTCCGCCCAGGCGCCCCCCGCATCCTTCTGCACGCGCCAGACCGCCCCGTTGAACGAAGCCATCAGGTAGCCGCCTTCGTAGGAGAGCGGCGTCCCTGCAAGGGGGCCGTGCGAGAAAGGCACCTCGCCCACGAGTGCCCCGCGATCGTCCAGCAGCAACAGGCGGCCGGCGTCCGTGGTCAGCAGCACGTGCTGGCCCACCGCGGCCGGTCCCCAGTCGCACCGCCCTTTGAGCCAGGCGACCTCCGCCTGTTTTAGGTCCGGAATGCTGAAGGCGAGCAGCCGCCCCCCGTCGTCCACGGCGTAGGCGGCCTTCCCGAGAACGGCGACCGGCGAAACCACGCGCGAACGAAGATCGGCCGTCGCCAGGGCATGCAGATGGGGTCGGGGCGTTTCCTTTACGCCCACGTGGTAAAGACGCCGCGCGCCGTCGGCCACAAGGAATTCCTTGTCCTGCGGCTCGATCGCGGCGGGACGCCGCCAGTGGAGCACCTCGCCCGGCTCCAGGGCCGGCTGAAACGGCTCGACAAGCTTCTCGCCCGACGTCGGGTCGATCCAGGAGACCTGGCCGGTCGAGCAGGGGGCAAGCAGCCCGTCTCCTGCCGCGATCGGCGGCGCGCTCAACGGACCGGGAAGCGCCAAAGGGACGAGACCGTGGGGCTCGGCCATGGGGGCCAACGCGAAAGCGCGAGCCATGTCGCGGCCGCAAAGTACCATCACGCCCTTGGGCATGCGCACCACCTCGGTAAACGGCCGGAGGATCTCCTCAGACTCGGGGAGTTCGACGAAGGCGGAAGGCGGGCCGGCGATCGCGAGGTCCTTGACCCCGTTCACCTGGACCACGTAGCACGCGCCCGAAGCGTTGACGGCGACAAGCTTCTCGCCTCCTTCCACGACGGGCTCCCCGGCGGGCGGGACGCCGACCTGCGTCTGCCAGATGCGCTTCCCCGCGTCCATGTCCACGGCCGAGACCAAGGCGCCGGGCAGGCCGGGGCGATACCGGACATGGTACAGCGTCTGGTCCATCGCCACCGGCGCCTGAAGAAACACGTCGCCCTGGTCATGGCTGGACACGGCCTTGGGGGCGAGATGGCCCATCGCGGTCTGCACGTCGAAACGGCTCAGTCCGTCGCCCGCCAGCCAGAGCTGACCCCCGGCAAGCAAGGAGAACCGGACCAGGTCTTCCGGCCCCTCGGCCCCGCGCTCGGCCACCTTGGCCAGGGGCTGGTCGGGGTTCTCGCCGCTGATCTCGAAGACATCGACGGCTCCCCGGTCCGTGACCACGACCAACCGCCGTCCCGCGATCGCAGGCGGCGTATCGACGTGCCCATCCAGCTCCCCCTGCTGCACGGGTCGGATCGTGGTGCCTTCCTCGCCCTGCTCGATCAGGAGCACGCGGATCTGCGCTCCACCCACCCGGTCGTTCTCGGCCACCAGGAGCAGGTTCGCCACGGCGGCCGGCGGAGTGGTGATCCCGCCCGGCTCGTGCCCCAGGTAAACCACGTCCTCGCAGGTCCCCTCGTCAAGCGAGAGGACGTACAAGTTGGAGTGCTCGGCCACCAGGAACACCCTGCCGCGTCGCACGTCCACAGTCGGCGTGACGCGGATCGGTTGCGGCAGCTCCGCGTACCGGGATGAGCTGCCGGACTGCAGATCGATCCAGTACAGTCGGCCCCGCTCGCCCGCCCGCGCCGCCAGGAGGACCTGGTCGCGCGCCACGACCGGATGGGTCTCCAGGGGCAGACCTACCGGATGCCGCCATACCACCTCGCCCGACCGCGCCGCGGCACGCACCAACTCGCGGCGCCCCGCGTCGATCAGAAGCACGTCGCTCTCCGGCGCGGAGGTAACCGGGGTGGGCGGGAAGGCCGGACTGCGCCCGTTGGCGCTCGGCCCGGTTTCGCGCCGCCAGAGAAGCGCGCCCGACTCCGCGTCGAGGGCGTAAACCACCCCGCGCAGCGAGCCGAAGACCGTCCGGCCCTTGACGCCCGGCGCAGTGCCGGAGAGCGACTGCCTGGCGAAGGCCATGCGCGCGAGCACTCGCGAGGGCGGATCGCCGGTTTCGGCGGTCTTCTCCTCCTCGACCGTTCGGACCGCGGCCTTCTCGGCGAGGGAGACGGCGGCGGTGGCCTCAGCCAGTTTTGCGCTCGTCAGCAGATCGGGGTACTGCTTGATCAGCGCGTCGCGGATTCGGTACGCCTCGGCAGTCTTGCCGTCTTCGATGGCGGACTCCATGCCGGCCACGGCCTGGTCCAACTCCTCGCTTCGGGCCAGCTCGCGGACCGAGATGGCCAGCGACGCCCGGATGTCGTCGAGCACCACCTTGTTCTGGAGCGACTTGAGAACGTACTTATCGATCAGTTCGAGCGTCTCATTGGCCTGGTCCACCAGCTCCTGGGTGGGCTCCTTGCGCGCCTCCCCGGCAAGCCCCTGGGCAATCGTCGGGAGGATGGCCGCCAGTTCCTCCCGGGCGTCCTTGAAGTCGTCCTCCGAAGCGATCTCGCCGAGCGACCGCTTGGCCGTGGCCAGCGCGTTCGGCCAATCCGCGCCTGAGTCCACCGCCTGCCGCATCTGCGCCATGCCCAGGCGAACGCGGGCGAGGCTGGCGCCCGGGTGGTTCGGATACTGCTCCAGGAACGTGTCGTACTTGTGGATCGCCTGCGTGTACAAGCCGTTGTGATAGTCGTCGTGCGCCGGATCGAGCAGCTTCTCGCCGCTTTCGCGCCGCAGCGTGAGGAACAGGACGCCGCCCACGATCAGCATCAGAAGGAGCGTGCCGCCGCCGACCAACAGCAGCGGCGAGTCCCAGACGTTCTTGCGGCGGCCCGGTTTCGCCTTGCGCGAAAGAAACGAGAACAGTCCCTTCTTCTTGCGCGACGTGACCGGCGCCAAGGGACTGGCCGCGGCGGAATCCAGCACCGAGGCGGACATGATGTCGTCCAGCGGGCTTCCCGCCGACCCGGCGTCCAAGGGCTGGAGCTCCTCGTCCAACAGGGACCCGGCAGGTGCCGCGGGTTTCTGCTCGGGTCGGGATGCCGACTTCCTGGCCTTCTCGGGCGAGGTCGCCTTGCTCTGCGCCGGCGCGGGCTTCTTCGGAGCCGACTGGCTCTTCGAGGGTTCTTTGGGCTTGGCTTGGGGCGCGGACGATGTCTTCGGGGCCGGCTGAGGCGCGGGCTCCGACTCGCCCAGCACGACCAGACCGGACGGCCCCGCCGGCTCATCGTCCAACGGAATCAGCCCGGACTTCGGCCTCTTCCCCTTGGGGGATTTCTGTTTGCGGCTCTCCTCCTCGGGAAGCGGGGCCAGATCGAGATCCATGTCGTCGTCCGGCTTGGCCGGCGGGGTCGCGGCGGGCCTGGCCTTCTCCGGCTTCTTCTTCTCGTCCTCTTCAAGGGGAACGAGTCCCAGTTCTCCCTCTTCGGTCGCCTGCGCCGCGGGGTCTGGCTCCTTCTTCTGCTCCGGCTTCTCCTCGGACGCAGTCGTGGGCGCGGCGGGCTCCTCGCCTTGCCCGGCCGTGGCAAGCAACCGCTTGGCCAGCGGCGGGGTGAGATGGCCCGCCTGAATCAACTGCCTGGCCAAGGCCGCAGCCGGCAACGGCTCGCCCAGCTCGGCCAACTGGCGGCGAAGCGAGCGAAGAACGCCTTCGGGCAAGAGGTCCTTCTGCTGGAGAACGTCGAGAAACTTGTCAGCCGAAACCATCGATTTCCAGTCGGTCGAGTTGTGAGGGACGGACGGGCCGTCCGTCCCGTTTCCGTAATTGCAGGGCCGGACGCTTACAGGTCCTCATCGTCCACGGTCGCCAGGCGCACGCTCTCCATGCCCACGACGTTGCCCGCGTCCAGCGCCATCACCACGGCCTCGTGCCGGGCGTCGCCGTCGGCCATCACCAGAAGACTCGTCACGGCGCCGCCGTCCTCGCGCGACTCCGCGCGCGCCGCGCGCAGCCTGGCGAGCAACTCCTGCCGGCTGACGACTTCGGCCTCGTCCACCCAGATCGTGCTCTCGCGGTCGATGCGCACGATCACCAGGTCGGGGTCTTCGAGGATCTCGTCGATGGTGCGGGTCCGGGCGGTCTCGTTCTCCTGCTCCGGCGGCGGCACCTCGATCGACTTCTGGAGCGCGAACGACGCCGTCACGATGAAGAAGATCAACAGCAGGAAAACGCAATCGATCATCGGCGTCATATCGACTTCATCGCCGACCGCCGGCTGCTCGTCAAAGGCCACGGGAGGCTCTTCGCCGGGCTCCGCTCCGCCCCGATCGCGCCGGCCGGGCAGGGACCGCACGGTCGGGTCCTGCTCCGGGTGCGGCACCACGACCGCGGCTCCGCAACCCGGGCACTTGATCCTCGCCCCCGCGTAGCGGTCGTTGGCCGCGAGCGTGCGGCGACATTGATTGCAGCGGAAACTGATCGGCACGTTCGGTCCACCTCGCGCCGTGTCGGGCAGCACCCGACGGCGCCCGCCAAGTAGTCAGTCCGTCTCGAACACGGCCAGGTAGAGCTTCATTCCCCCGACCTGCCCTGCCGCATCGGCCACGCGCGACACGTCCGCGTGACGCACGCTCCGCTCGGCCTTCACCAGCACGCCGGTCTTGCCCTGCTGCTGACCCTCCTCGACGGCCAGGGCGACGGCCGCGAACCGCTCGTCCGGGTCGTCCGACAGCGGTTGGCCCACCTTGCCGTCCGCCAGGTACACCAGCGCCGGCCCCGTCCCCCCCCGATCGGCGACGGTGACAATCACCGACGACGCCGGATCGGCCCCGATGCCATACTGCGCGGGGGGCAGCTCCACGGCCGTCTTCAGGTCGGGCGTGGAAGCCACCAGGAAGAACACCAGCAGGAGGAACACGCAGTCGATCATCGGCGTCATGTCGATGTCTTCGGCCTGCTCCGAAGGCCGGCGCCATTCCACGCGCAGGTCGTCTTCACTCTGAAGCGCATCCCAGGACGAGGTTCGCGCCATCGGTCATCTCCCCGCCGCGCCGCGGACGGTCAGGGCGTCTTTGAACGATTCCAGGAAGCGCGTCAGTCCCGACCCCACCAGGTCCTCCAGCTTGCGGATCCTCAGGTTGACGCTGGCGGCGCAGAGGATCAGAGGGATGGCGATCGTCAGCCCCAGCGCCGTGGTGATCAGGGCCACGCTGATGTTTCCGGCCAACTGCGTGGGATCGACCTGCTGTCCCGCGGAAAGCTGCTGGAAGGCCGCCATCATTCCCAGCACCGTGCCGTAGAGTCCCAGCATCGGAGCGCTCTTGATCATCGTATAGACCCAGCTCAGCCGGTATTCGAGGTCGGAGAGGACGTCGCGGCGGAAGCGATCGACTAACAGGGTGCGGACCTTGGCCAGGCCGATGTCGCGGTTGGTGATCGCCAGAAGCGCCAACTGCGGAATCGCGCGGTCGTCGTCCTCGCAGAGCTGCGCCGCCGAATCGAAATCGCCCCCCGCCAGACTCTCCTCGACCCGCTGCAAGAACTCGGCCTGCTCCTCTTCGTTTCGGAAGCGGACCTGGGCCACGCGGCGCCAGACGAGGATCGAACAGAAAGCCCCCCAGAGAGCCACGAGGGCCAACGCCCCGTAGCAGGCGGTGGCCGCCATCTGAATCACAGTGTCCATGGTCGGTCGGTGTCTTCCCGTTATCTGACGGACTGGTCAATGACGTAGAACTCGAAGCCTTCAGCCACGGGCTGGACGCCGAATCGCGTCCAGCGGACGTTGTCGTACTCCGGCCCGGCCTTCCCCTTTTCGAGTTCCACCAGAGCGGCCTCCCACTCCGGCGGTACGAACTTCAGGATCAGTCGGTTACCAACCTCGATGCCCGCCCGCTGTAGCAGCTCGCGATCGGCCTGCTGCAGTTCCCCTTTTTGCCATGTGAGGTAGTAGCGTTGCTCTTCGTCGGCCACCCCCGTGCGCTGTGAGGGCTTGGACTGCGACAGGTTGTGCGCATAGACGACCTTGTTGCCGGGCTCGAGCACGCCCAGCTCGATTCCGAAGAAATCGAGCTGCTTGGCATATCGCTCCAGGGTGGACTTGTCGAATCGGACCTCCCATCGTCGCCGCCGGCCGGGCTTTCCTCCGCTCGCCCGTCGCCCCCCGCCGGGCTGGAACGCCCGGTCCATGGAAGGATCGTCGAACTGCGCCACGTTCTGCGCCACGACGCTGGTGATCGCCACCAGCGTCTCCCCCACCTGCGGCTGATTGAGGTTGATCTCCTCCAGGATCTCCTCCTCGGGCGGCGTGTCCAGCTCGGGGCCCTCCTGGAGCACGTTGTCGCCGGTCCCGATCTCCTCCAACTGTACGGGCACGGCGACTTGCGGGGCGAAGATCCGCGCCGTCACCCACATGATGAACATGACCGTCACCACGGTACCCATCAGGATCAACAGCGTGACCAGCATGCTGGCCACGCGATCGTACCGCGTCACCTGCAGCCGGTACGGTTCGGACTTCGTCGTGGGGCTGGTAGCGGACACGTCGGGTCGCAGGCCTGATTGGGATGGGGAAACGGGGCGCTGACGGGCGTGACAGCGAGTACGGCAAGCCAGGGCGGCCGATTGCGGCGCCGACACCGGAGGTTGCGGCCCCTCAGTCCTCGAACTCGGCGTGGGGCCGGACCGCCCGGTACCATGCCTTCCACTTCTCGATCATCGCCTGGCGTTGGGCCGGGTTCGGGTTGTCGGGCAGGTCGAACCGGTCGAGCTTGCGGCTGATCCGCCTCAACCCGTCGTGGGCGACGCGGACCACCGCGAGGTCCGGATCGCTCAGGGCGTAGATCAGCGTCGGTGCGGCGTCCAGCCCGCCCCCCTTGGCCAGGGCCTGAACCGCGGCCAGCCGGGCCTCGGGGGACTCGCCGCCCGCCAGTTCGCGAATGCGGTTGCGGTGCTTCGTGGCGAAGGTCTCGCTCTCCTTGGGCCGCAACACGCTCAGCGCCTCGACCGCCTTGGTGTAATCCGGATCGTCCGGATCCTCCAACGCCGCCAGGAGCTTGTCGGCCGACCCCAAGAGGGTCTTCGACATCACCTTGCCGTCGCGCACGACCACCGCGTCGGTCTCCTTGGGCAGCCCGCGTCCGCCCACCATCATCCCCGAGCCGTACGACTTCGCCCGTTCGATGCTCTTGCGCGTGGAACGGAGCAGGAACAACACGCCGAAAGCCGTGTCGGGCGCCGCGCCGCAGTTCTGCTCCCACGTTCCGTTTTCGGCCTGGCTCTTGATCAGATATCGCACGCCCGCGTTGTACCAGGCCGGCTCCTTCTCGATTTGGCCCGTGGCCTCCTCCCGAAAGCTGTGATAGCGCTCCAAGGCATAAAGGTAGTAATACGTCCACTGCGGAGGATCGGGCTGGAAGTTGGCCCCCATCCACCGGTTTCCCCGCGACATGGCCGCCGCGAACAGCGTCGCGTCGAGGCGCGTTGGGGGCCTGCTACCCGGCCCTTCCTGGACCTCCTTCAGGGCGAGCGGCAGATCGCGGTCCCGCTTGGCGCGGTCCACGACGCCCAACAGATCGGCACAAATATAGACACTGCCCATACCCGCGGCCGTCATGCTGATCTTCGTCTGCTTCTGCTTCACCGGCTTGAACGAATCGGACACCGTCCCCTGATAGCCGTACTGGCCGCTCGGGTCCTGGGTGCGCAGGAGCCATTCGGCCACCTTCTCGACGGTTTCCTGCGGCACGCGGAAGCCGACCTGCGTCGCTTCCCACGCGCTGAGCACGCCGTACTGGGTCATCGACGTGTCGCCCGTGGCCGCGTGGTTGCCGCTGGGATAGCCCCAGCCGCCGTGCGGCTTCTGCACCGAGACCAGGTAGTCGAGCAGACGCTGGATCTCCGCCGAGTACTTGCTGGGATCGACCGTGCACAACAGGATGATCGACAGGCCCGTGCTGTAGATGTCGATTGGCTGCGGCGGATGCTCGCCTGGCTGAACCGTGAGGATCGGCAGGCCCGAGTCGTCCTTGTCGTACTCTGGCGTCCTGGTTGCCGCCGCCTGAATGGCGGCCACGGCGGAGAGGATCTTCGGGTGGTCGGCCGGAGCGCCGTTCTTGTACAGGGCCAGCGCCACCAGCGCCTTGCCGCCCAGTCGGTGGTCGTTTCCTGCGTCCGACTCTAGGAACCCCACCGCCTTGGCGACTGCCTCTTTCACCTCCGGACTGTCCGGCGTGGCGGCGGCTGCCCTGCTCCCCTCAGAGGGAACAAGGCCTGAGGTGGTTGCCGCGATCAGTAGCAACACCGCCGGCGCCAAAGCAAGCTTGGGGCGGTTGCGCATTGCACAGTCCCTTGCACCGGAGCCGAAGAGCCGTCCCCCCCGAATCCCCCTCCGGACGGAGAGCGGAGAACAAGCCAAGCGAAACCCACAGATCGCGAGGCTTGGCTAGATGCGCCGATGGTATCCCCCCGCCGACCGAGTGTCAATGATCCGGCCACACGCGACGTAACCCGATCGGAGCCCTGGCTGTGCTCCGGATCATGAACCGCCCCGCCCGCCGTGTGTCCTGACTAAGGTTGAATTGACAGTCCCCGCTGGGGGCCCTAAGATGAGCGTTTCGCGGTGGCCAGCGGCCACTTGCGGACAGGTAGCTCAGTTGGTAGAGCACAGGACTGAAAATCCTGGTGTCGCCGGTTCGATCCCGGCCCTGTCCACTTGAGACTTCCCCCTCCTTGGGGGCAGGGGAAGGTTGTGGCAGGATCCCACCTGCTTGGCAGCGTTCTTCGCTCAACCCAGAGGGCAGCCATCTTTCGGGGGCGCTTCTCGCGCGCCCGGCCGCGCCTCCAGGCCGCGGGTCCGGACAGTTCTCACGATCTCGCCGATTGTGGTCTCTGTGTGTCAACCGGGCCCGCGGCCTGGAGGCGCGCTCTTCGCCGGCGGGCCCGCTTCGTCCTGCGATAATGCTTTCGCACTTCGCCCTCTTCAAGCATACGTTCCCCACCGCGCTGCTGCCTATTTACCGAGCACTCCTGAGTCTTCTCGAAGAACTCTGGGGCCCCTATTGACAAGCCCGGCCGAGTCGCTCTAATCTCGCGGTTGACACACAGAAGCGGGCTCGCCGCGGGCCCGCCCACAACAATCGGCGAGTCACCGACTCACTCCTGGCCTCTTCAGCCGTCCTTTGGCTGTCCTGCTTTGGTCCGAGGCCGAGCGCGTTGGCGTTCTCGCCAGTATGCGGCCGTTTGCCGATTGTCGGTGAGGCCGCGGACCAAGCTTCGGGCGCTCTTCGGAGCCGCGCGTGCGATCGGCGTGGATTCGCGTCTGCGCTGATCGTACGCGCGCCCCGATGCGCACGGAGGGTTTCCGTTCGGCAACTCGGAGGCCGTCGCCCCGAGCTGGCAAGAACAGGAGACCGCGTTATGCCGAGTATTGCCGCTGAATGCCTGCCCGCCCCACCGCCCATCGCGGTCGCCGTCTATCGGCCGCCCAGCCTGGCGGAACTCCTCGAACGCTACCGGTGCGAAAACCTGGCCGCCTCGCCCAAGGCGACGCTGGAGGAGTACACGGGGGCCGTCAACCAACTGAGCCGGTTCCTCAACTTCCCCGCGAATGTCGCCCACCTCGCCAAGGAAGGCCTCACCGCGGCCCGAATCGCCAAGAGACTCCGCGTGCCCGAATTGCTGGTGGCCGAGCAGCTCGCGCGGCACGCGGCCGGCGAACCGACTCCGCGTCGGGAACTCACCGTGGCCGACCTCACCCGCGACAACCTGATCGCGTGACGGGCGTGGGTCGTGCACATCGGACGTGTGGTGGCCACGGCCAATAAGATCCTCCGCCATCTGCGCCCGCTGTGGCACTTGGCGATCGAGGAAAGACTCCTGCAGGAGGCCCCGCGCCGCATTGCACGATTGAAGGAGCCGCGCCGGGCCCCCAAGGCGTGGAAGGTCCACGAGGTGGGGATGATTCTCGAAGTCGTCCGCGTCCAGGTCGGGCTGATCTGCGACATCCGCGCCTCGCGCTGGTGGGCCGCGCTGGTGCTCGTGCTCTACGACACGGGCCTGCGGATCTCCCCCGTCATGGACCTGCGCTGGAGTTTCTAGGACCGACGTAGCGGTGAGTTGCGCATCCCCGCAGAGATCGTCAAGGACGACGAAGAACTCGTCCACCCCCTGCATGCGCAGACGATCGCCGCGCTGGAGGCCGTCCGGTCCGGGTCGGTCAGTCTGTTCCCCTGGCCGTACGACCGCGATCGCAAGTGGCGCACGCTCCGCAACCGCCACCGCCGCACCCTCCGCGAGGCCGGGCTTGCCCGGGCTGCCCGAGCTGCTCGTGCGCGTGCGGGTCGGCGGGCGCGACGTCGACTGTCTGCTTCAGTACCTCCGCCCGGCCGTGGCGCCGAAGGATTGACCAAGGAGAACCCATGAACGTCGTGGCGATCGAGGCCTCGCCGAACGAGGCGCGGGTGAAGTACGCGGAGTATCTCCGCGCGGTCAAGGAGCGGCATTCGGCCGAGTACGAGGCGATCAAGAACGGCTACCGCGAGCTGTCGCGCGGGCGCCGGGTCCTCGACCTGGTCGAGACGATGAAGGCCGCCGGCGTGGACGAGCGCGGCCGGCCCCGCCTGGCCATCGTGCGGGCCGACGCGAAGCTGTGCTGGTTCCGCCGAAGCTGGCGCGATCGCGATCCAACCGGCGGGCGGTTCTCGATGGATCGCTGGTCCAACGCCCGCCACGCGCGCCGCAACGTGGTCTTGCCGGCCGGCACGTTCCCGGGGGTGACCGATCGGGACCTTCGCGCCGTGGTCCCGGTGATCCCGCCGGGTCTGATGCCGTCCGGGAGTCTTGCACGGTTCCACATCCTCTGGGAGGCCGAGTGGGAGGAGATCCCGCGCGACCCGATGCTTTTAAGGCACCTGGGCAAGGGTCTTTATGTCGTCCTGGCCGCGTGGGACCTCACCGAGCTGGAGCGGGCGGTGCTGCGGGGGGGACTGTGACAATTCACGGTGAATCTGCCTCGGTGTGTCGGACCGAAACGTCCATTTCGCCACGCACCGCCACCTCAGAGCGCATACCCGCTGATCCGGTTGCTCGCGTCGCGCTGGAAGTCGGCCATCCTGCGGACAAAAGCCCACACATCATTCGTCCCGATTGGGGCGTCGCGCAACTTATTCGCGGCATAGTTGGCCCATTCCGCCTTCTTCTTCTTGCTCGGGCCGTCGGCCGTAAGTTCCGGCACCCAGTCTTCAAGCTGGCCCACCGGCACAAGGAACAGACCGTGGCCTCGGCAATTCCCTAGCAAAGCTTGGAGGTCTGGATAGACAGGTTCGGATTTTAAGCTCTCGACGCCCTGCTTGAGCTTCGCGGTTAAGGACAGGCCGGCGCTAAGGTTCGATAGCTGCCGCCTGGTCTCTCCCAGCTGACCCACGTCCGCCCACGAGAGATCTGAATCGATAATGCCCTGGAGTTTGGCACGCAGTTGCTTTTCATCATAGAGTGGGCCCATCGCCTTGATGCGATCGATGATACTTCGGCATTTATCGAGCGCCGCCTTCGCTTCATCGGTCGATGCCAGCACCTTCATTATCCGCTCGAACGTATCGAACTCACGAAGAAGATCCAGGTCGGCGATGACACACACGGGAATCTCCAGCTGGCGGTAAAGCTCGCAGGTGTCCGCGAATCCTCCTATGCCGCCCACCGAGACGAAGTGAACGTCGTGCCGATACGCGTTTGCGACCCGCTCCCAAGCCGTGCTGTATACTAGCCTGTCACCTTCGGACTCCACGACGGACACCGCTTCGGCAAACAGACCGTCGAGAATGGTTTCCACTTTGGTCGACGGCTTCTCGATGCACGCCGTGATTACGTCGTGCGACACTTTTCTGCCGGTGAAGTTCGTGCCGTTGCGGGCAAGCCGGATGATCTCGAGCTTCTTGGTCGCCTCGATGATCCCGCGGAGGACATGGCTACTGTGAGTTGCGACGAAGGTCGCACGGTCCGACGAGGCTCCGTACTTGCCGATGAACCGGCCGAGGGCGTACGCCTGAGGCGGGTGCAGACAAAGTTCGGGTTCGTCGATAAGGCAAATCGGCCGTTGGCCAAGAAGCAGCGTGACGCAGGTGCCCATGTACGATTTGAAACCGTCACCCTCGTCCTCGATCATCCGGTACGCCCGCATCTTCATAGGGTCGTGTCGGTCTTCGGCTGACGGCATCACTCCATCATCACTGACGCGGAGGCACAGTTTGCCCCGAGTGTTGTCGAGCCAGATCGCCTTGCCGAAGACCCTGATAGCCTCATCAGCGAGCTCCTTCTGCGCAGTACAGTCCAAATAGAGCAGCTGCAGCTCGTTGCTCGGCCCCTGCTGCTCGTAGTCGAAGATGTCCACAGTGGTCGTCACCAGCAGCCGCCGGTCAAGGAAAAGCAACGATACGAACGACCGCCCAAAATGTTGGAGGAACCGATCGCCCTGCTCAAGCGGGTCAGGCTTCAAATTGAAGGCTTGCTGAACTTCCTGGTACTGAAGCCGCCAATTTGACTGAGCGTCATGCCCCAAGCCGGGCATCCGTGACTCGATGACCTTCCGGTTCTTTTGGTCCACCGATATGTCGATCTGCCGAGTCGAGCGAAGGTCGTCCAAGAGCGGATCGAGCGCGGGCGGTCGCTCGATGTCGATCTTCTCGCAGACAACGAGCTTGCGGGCCTGTCCGAGCAGGCGCGCCTGCAGATCCTTCAGCATCTGCGTCTTACCAGATGAGTTGGGACCGATGACAACGGTCAGGCCTCGTGGGACCATGCTCCCTGCGTTCGGGACCGCGATCAACTTCAACGGATTGAAGACGGCGGGCTGGGTCATGAGCGTAATCGACTTTCGGTCCTGACGATATTCTCTCCACGAAAGAACGGACAATTTAACACTACAGTGCCGGGACGGCGAGCCTTCTCGGGCGATTGTACGACAAGCGGAATCAGCATTGTAGCAGGCTTATTGGTGGGAAGGATAGGAAGGGTCGCGCTGACGGGCCAACGGGCGGTCCGTGGGATAGCCAAATGGTAGCGGATCGCCCGGTTCGCGGTCCATCGCCGACTTCCTGCTTCGGTCACATCGACCGCCGCCCATTACCGACTCGCGCAAATTCCGATGGTCTGCTTCATCCCACGCGTGGTCTTTTAGCCCATAGACCCCGCCCGCTCTGAAGAGAGCGGGTACCGCACTCACCTCACGATCTGAGATCGCACCAGAAGACTGGGGTCCAGGATGCCCACCGATGCTGGTCGCCCCTTTCGGGTCTCGAATGAGCAGATGTACCGCTTCAATGGCCACGGTCCGCTCGCATACCAATCCAAGAATCGCTGTGGCCGATTCGCGAGCTTGGGAGGGGATTCAGGGATTTTAGTGGCGGACAGGTGTTTGAAGTAGGCGATGGAAGCGG
>CAYSUS010000108.1:0-23556 GCA_964434165.1 uncultured Pirellulales bacterium | reverse complement strand
CTCAGGCACGCGCAGCCCTCGATAAAGCACCAACAGCCTGAAACACTACACTAGTAACCCACGCCCCCCACCGCCAGTCCCAACAGGTCCTCCTGGGTCGCGCTGCTGACATCGGAAACCTCCCCCTTCACCCGGCCCTCGTGCATGACGATCACGCGGTCGCTCATGCCGAGGATCTCGGGCAGCTCGCTGCTGACCATGATCACGGCCTTGCCCTGGCCGGCCAGCCGGTTCATGAGCTGGTAGATCTCGTACTTGGCGCCCACGTCGATGCCGCGGGTGGGCTCGTCGATGATGACGATGTCGGCTTGCCGGGCGAGCCACTTGGCGAGCACCACCTTCTGTTGGTTGCCGCCGGAGAGGTTCTCGGCCGGCTGTTCGGGGCTGGCGAGCTTGATTCGCAGCTTCTCGACATAGCTGGCCAGTTCCTGCCGCTCCCGGCGACGGTCGAGGAAGGGGCCCCGAGCGAAGCGCCGCAGGTTGGGGAGCCCGAAGTTCTCGCGCACCGAGTGCTGAAGCACCAGGCCCTGCCCCTTGCGGTCCTCGGTCAACAGGCAGATGCCGTGGCGCATGGCGTCGCGAGGACTGCGGATGCGGACCTCCCGGCCATCGACGAAGATCCGGCCGCGGTCCGGCCGATCGGCCCCGAACACGATCCGCATCGTCTCGGTGCGGCCAGCCCCGACCAGGCCGGCGAAGCCCAGGATCTCGCCGGCCCGGACGTGGAAGCTCACGTCGCGGACCGCCGTGCCGCGGCCGAGCCCTTCGGCGCGGAGCCGCTCGGGGCCCATCGTCGCCTGGCGCGGCGGGAACTCGGCCTCCAGCGGCCGGCCTACCATCCGCTCGATCAGCCCGTCGCGCGTGATGTTCGCGATGCCGTGCGTGGCGACGTGCGCGCCGTCGCGGAGGACCATCACGCGGTCGGCCACCTCGAAGACCTCCTCCAGGCGGTGGCTGATGTAAATGACCCCCATGCCGCGGGCCTTCAGGTCGCGGATCACGGCGAACAGCCGCCCGGCCTCCTGGGAAGTGAGCGCGGCCGTGGGCTCGTCCATGACGATGATCCGCGCACGGACCGACAGGGCCTTGGCGATCTCGACCGTCTGCTGCTGGGCGACGGTCAGCTCGCGGCACCGCGCCCGGGGATCGATCGCGATGTCGACCTTCTCGAACAGCCGGTGGGCCTCCCGCCGCTCCCGGGCCGAATCGATCAGCCCCACGCGCACGGGCTCGCGCCCCAGGAAGAGGTTCTCCTGCACGCTCAAGTCCGGGACGAGGTTGAACTCCTGGTAGATGATCGACACGCCGGCCGCGTGCGCCGCATTGGGCGAGGACATCAGCCGGGGCTGCCCGTCCAGCAGGACCTCGCCGCGATCGGGCTGGCAGGCGCCGCCGAGGATCTTGATCAGGGTGCTCTTGCCGGCTCCGTTCTCGCCGACCAGGGCCAGCACCTCGCCGGCGCGCAGCTCCAGCGACACGTCCTTCACGGCGTGGACGCCGGGGAAGGACTTGTCGATCCCGCGCATCTGGAGCAGGGGCGGGCTGTCGGGGCTGTCGCGCAAACTCAGCTCCTCGCAATCCCCCCGGGGCGCGCTGCGCCACGGGGCATCCGCATGGGAGTCTCCAGGGTAACCGCGCTGCGGCGGCGCTTCCAGGGCCTAGCGCGTGCGGACGGCATGCGTGCGGCGACGGGAATCGCCCGACTGTCGGAAACGGCGGTGCTCCGCCGCGCCTTGCCCCGGTGCCGCGGGGCGGCCCGTGTGGGGCGCGTGATCGCCGCCCGGGTCGATGGTAAGATGGTCTGGCCTCAGCCCCCACCTTGAGCCGATCCTCCATTCATCGAGAGGAGCCCCGCGATGCAGCACCTTCGTGTACCCCGTCGTCTCGGCCTGGCCTTGTGCGTGGCCTTGGCCGGCGCGCCGGCTCTCGCCCTCGAAGCGGCACCGGCCGGCGATCCGAACAAGCCCAACCTCGTGCTCATCCTGGCCGACGACCTGGGGATGGGCGACCTGGGCTGCTACGGCCAGAAGCTGCTGAAGACCCCGAACATCGACCGCCTGGCGGCCCAGGGCACGCGGTTCACCAGCGCCTACAGCGGGGCCTCGGTGTGCGCCCCCTCGCGGTGCGCGCTGATGACCGGGCGGCACATGGGCCACGCCACGGTCCGCGGCAACTGGGAGGTGTTTCCCGAGGGCCAGGCGCCCTTGAAGCCGGACGAGGCCACGGTGGCCTCGGTGCTCAAGCAGGCCGGCTACGCCACCGGCATCTGCGGCAAGTGGGGGCTGGGCGGGCCGGGCTCGGGCAGCGAGCCGCTGGACAGGGGCTTCGACTTCTTCTTCGGCTACAACTGCCAGCGCCACGCCCACCGCTACCTGACCAACTACCTGTATCGCAACCGCCAGCGGCTGGAGATCGAGCACACGCCGCAGCGCCGGGTCAACGCCCACCACCTGATCGCCGACGAGAGCGTCGCGTTCATCCGCCGCCATCACGACCGGCCGTTCTTCCTGTTCTGCGCGTGGACCGTGCCCCACGGGATCTGGCGGACCGACCAGGTCCCCAGCGTGGAAGCCTACGCCGATACGGGCTGGACCGACACGCAGAAGGTGTACGCGGCGATGGTCGAGCGGCTCGACTTCGACGTCGGCCGCGTGATGGGGGCACTCAAGGAACTCGAACTCGACCGCAACACGCTGGTGATCTTCGCCAGCGACAACGGCGGCGTGGGGCAAGAGGAGATCGCCGCGTTGTTCGGGAGCCAGGCGGGCATGCGCGGGGCCAAGGGCCAGCTCTTCGAGGGCGGCATCCGCGTGCCGATGATCGCCCGGTGGCCGGGCCGGGTCCCCGCGGGCCAAACGTGCGACACCCAGATCGCCTTCTGGGACTTTCTGCCGACGGCCGCGGACCTGGCCGGCCTGGCGCCCCCGGAGGACATCGACGGCGTTTCCATCCTCCCCGCGCTTCGGGGAAAGATACCGGGGGCCCGCCCGCCGCTCTACTGGGAGCAGATACGCGGACGGCGGCTCGAGCAGGCCGTGCGCCTGGGGCCCTGGAAGGCTTACCGGCCCTCGCCCGAGAGGCCGGTGCAGCTCTACGACCTGGCGAGCGATCCGGCGGAGTCGAAAGACATCGCCTCGAAGCACCCAGCGGGGGTCAAGCGGATCGAGGCCCTGATGGCCGCCTCGCGCACGGAGCCCGATATCCCCAAGCACGACCCGCGCGTATGGGAGAAATACCGGGAGGACAATAAGAAGCTCGACGCCATGCTCGGCTGGCCGAAGCAGGGCGAGCCGTAGAGCAGCGAATACTCCGAGCCGGGGCGTTCCGGCTCGGGACGCAAGTTGCTTTGAACAAACAGGTTGCGACGTAGCGCCGCGCCGGGCCTTTCGTCGCGCTGGCGATGTCCAAAGCTGCAAAGTCCGAGACATTTCTGCTAATATGAGAGCCGCCGCGCCCCGGGAGGTGACCGGCGCGCGCAAGGAGCCTTGCCACCGCGACCGCCCCCTTCCCACCCCCTGGCGCGACCTTCCCAACAGGCCAACGCCCACGCCGCCAGCCGGCCGCCGCCGGAGCCAGACCACGCCCGGAGATGCTTCACCATGATCGTGCGGTCTGCGTCCATCGTCGCTTTGTGCTCCGCGTTGGTGCTTTCCGACCTGGGCCGCGGCGAGGAGGCCGCCCCGGCAGCGAAGGAGGACGCCGCCGCGCCGGCCGCGAGCTCCGCGGGTCGTGCGATCGTCTTCACGCGGGACGTGATGCCGATGGTCTCGCGTCTCGGCTGCAACGCGGCGCAGTGCCACGGGGCGTTCTCAGGCCAGGGCGGCATGGCCCTGTCGCTCTTCGCCGGCAGCCCGCGCGACGACTACGAGACCCTCGTCAAAGCCGAGCGCGCCCGACGCGTCAACCGCTGGGACCCGGCCAGGAGCCTCCTGCTGCTGAAGGCCACGGCGACGATCGACCACGGCGGCGGTCAGAAGATCGCCCCCGACTCGCCGGAGTACAAGAGCCTCCTCGCCTGGATCGAACAAGGGGCACGCTACGACGATCCCTCGCTGCCGCAGCTCCAGTCGGTGACCCTGGGCCCGGCCGAGATCACGTTGGCCAAGGGAGCGGAGCAGCCCATTGCCGTCACGGCTGTTTACTCGGACGGAGCGCGCGTGGACGTGACCTCCCTGGCGGCCGTGCGCTCGGGCGACGGGGGCGTGGTCGCGGTCGACGGGGGCAAGCTCCGGGCCGCCGGGTTCGGGATGGGCACGGTCGTCGCCGAGTATGCACGGCACTTCGGGGTCCAGCGTGTCGTCGTTCCGCAGCCGGTGGACGGACCGTTTCCCGGCTACGAGCCGCAAGGCAAGATCGATGAGCTGGTCCTGGCCAATCTCAAGAAGCTGGGCCTGCCCCCGGCCGAGCCGTGCACCGACGAGGTGTTCCTCCGCCGCGTCTATCTCGACATGACCGGCACGCTGCCCACGCCGGCAGAGGCCCGGGCCTTCCTCGAAGACACCGGTCCGAAGAAGCGGAGCGAGCTGATCGCGCGGCTGTTCGAGCGCGAGGCGTTCGTCCAGTTCTGGGCCCTGAAATGGAGCGACCTGCTCCGGATCAAGGCCGAGGACCCCGTGAGCCTGTGGCCCAAGGGCGCGGAGACCTATTACCAGTGGGTCTATGCCAGCGTGGCGGAGAACAAGCCGTACGACCAGTTCGCGCGCGAATTGCTGACGGCCACGGGCAGCGACTTCCGCAGCGGCCCCTCGAACTTCTTCCGCGCCGTGTCGAGCCGGGAGCCGCTTACCTACGGCGAGTCGGCCGCGCTGGTCTTCATGGGCGCCCGGCTGTCGTGCGCCCGGTGCCACGGACATCCCGACGTGGGGTGGGGCCTGGAAGACGACCTGGGCATGGGGGCCTTCTTCGCGCAGGTGAAGCTCAAGCTGACCGACGAGTGGAAGGAGCAGATCGTCTATCGCGACCCGCACGAGGTCCTGCGCCATCCGCGCACGGGCCTGCCCGTGGCGTCGCGGCCGCTCGGCGGCGAGCCCCTTGAGATCGCGCCGGGCGTCGATCCCCGCGCGGAGCTCGCCCGGTGGCTGACCGCGGCGGAGAACCCCTGGTTCGCCCGGAACATCGTCAACCGCGTCTGGTATTGGCTGATGGGTCGCGGCATCGTCCACGAGCCGGACGACATGCGGAGCACGAACCTACCGGAGAACCCGGCACTGCTCGATCACCTCGCCGAGGAACTGGTCTCGCACGATTACGACCTGCGGCACATCTACCGCCTGATCCTGAGCTCCCGCACCTACCAGTCGTCGAGCGTGCCTCACCCGCTCAGCAAGGACGGCGGCGGCATCCACTTCGCGCACTACAACGCCCGGCGTCTGACCGCCGAGCAGGTCCTCGACGCGCTGGCCCAGGTCACGGAGGTGCAGCGCGGCGACTTGGGCGCCTTCGGCCGTCCCACGCTGGCTCCGATCACGTCCCTGCCGGAGGACATCCGGGCGATCTCCGTCTCCGACGGCAGTGCCGAGTGCACGATCGCCGCGTCGCTGGGCCGGCCCGCCCGGGCGACCGGCTTCGAGAGCGAGCGGGGCATGGAGATCGACCGCGACTACGTGGCCTTCCTCGCCTCGTCGTCGGAGGTGAGCGCGGCGATCAACTCCAGCCCGCGGATCAAGCGGATGCTGGAGGCCAAGATGAGCGACGCCGAGATCGTCGAGGAGCTGTTCCTGGCCGGGCTGGCGCGGCTTCCGCGCGAAAGCGAAAGGCAGAAGCTGGTCGATCATCTGGTCACGAAGAAGTCCTCGCGGGCCGAGGCTGTGAAGGATATCATGTGGGCCGTGCTGAACGCGAACGGTTTCGTACTGAATCAATAAATCTGGACATTGCCAGTCGCCCCCGAAAGGAGTGAGCCATGGATAGCCTGTCACGTCGGTCGCTGGGTGGTTCTGCGGGTATGGATCGTCGGGAGTTCCTCCGCGCCGCGGGCGCGGGCGGGCTTGCCCTGGGGGCGGCGGCTTCGCCGCTGTCCGCGCTGGCGGCCCAGCAGGACGCGGCGTCGAAGCCCAAGGCCCGGTCGGTCATCCAGATCGGCATCTGGGGCGGCATGTCGCAGTTCGAGACCTTCGACCCGAAGCCCAACGCCGCGTTCGAGTCGCGGAGCTTCTTCAAGCCCATTCCGACCAACGTGTCGGGCATCGAGATCTGCGAGACGCTGCCCATGCTGGCGAAGAACGCCGACAAGTACGCGATCCTCCGCTCGATGATCAACCCCTACACGGGCCACAGCACCTGCTTGACGGTGATCCTCTCCAACTCGATGCCGCCGGGCGGCACGGCCAGCTCGCACCCGTCGGCCAACCTGGTCTATCCGGGGGTGGGGGCCGTGGTGGCGCTGAAGCTCTGCGAGCAGGACCGGTACCAGGGCGATCTGCCCCCGTGGATCAGCATCGGCCGCGCCATGGGCGCCCCGGGCGAGGGCTTCCTGGGGCCGAAGTGGAAGCCGTTTAACGTCTCCTCCCGCGGCCGCTCGCGCCGCGGCGGGGCCGATCAGCGCCTGGCCGAGCGGCGCGACCTGCTCGCGGCGATCGAGCCGCAGGCTTCGGGCGCAGGCGGGCTGAGGCCGCCCGCCTCCGAGGCGGTGTCCACCGTGCGCGACGACATGTTCCGCGTGATGAGCAGCGAGGCGCAGGACGTGCTTGACCTGGAGCAGGAGAAGCCGGACGTGCGCGAGCGCTACGGCGACAACGAATTCGGGCAGTCGCTGCTGCTGGCCCGCCGCCTGGTGGAATACGGCCTGCCGTTCGTGAGCATCCTCACCTCGGGCAACGTGCGCGGCAAGAACGGCAAGCGCTACGGCTGGGACATGCACGAACAGCTCAACGACTCGATCAGGGCCCTGTGCCCGATCCTCGATCAGTCCCTTTCGGCCCTCCTGGAGGACCTCTCCGAGAAGGGCCTGCTCGATGAGACGATCGTGGTCCTCGCCCCCGAGAACGGCAAGGGGCCGGATTTCAACACCAAGTGGAAGAAGGGCGGACCGCACCCCGGCGAGAAGGGCGGGCGCCAGCACTGGGGCAACGGCTACTCGTGCGTCGTGGCCGGCGGCGGGTTCCAGGGCGGCAAGACCGTCGGCGCCATGGACGACGACGGCCGCATGGTCGTCTCCCGCCCCATCTACCCCTGGGACATGTGGGAGAGCGCCTACCTGCTGCTGGGGATCGACCCCAACGACACGCTGCCCAACCCCTCGGGCTGCGTGGCGCCGGTAAGCCAGGCCACCGCTTGCTCGCTGCCGCGCGGCGGCATCCTCACCGAGATCATGTAGCCCCGGAGCCCCGCACTGATGAACGTGACAACCAGGGCCCTGCTGGGGGCGTGGATCGCCTCCTGCGGTCTGGCCGCGCCGGCGGCCGACTCGACGAGCGGGTCGGGCGGCGACGCGCTCTCCATCCGGATCCTGCCCGCACCTTCGACGGAGGTCGGCCTGGCGAGCCCGGCGGACGAGGCGCCCATGCTCGAGTGCGAGGTGGCCCGCGGCGCGCCGCTGCCGCTCTCGGCGGTGGCGTTCAGCCCCGACGGCAAGACGCTGGCCGTCGGCGGACTCGGCGAGGTCGTGCTGTGGGACCTGGCCGAGGGGAAGCTCGCCCGGCGGATCGCCGTCGGCCAGGCCACGAGCATGGTGCGGGCGGTCGTGCTTACCGGAGACGGCGCGGTGCTGGCCGCCGGGCAGGGCGCCCCCTACCAGTCCGGCATCGTCACGTTGCTGGACCTGAAGAGCGGCCAGGCGATCGCCGAGCTGAAAGAGCCCAAGGGCCAGGTCAACTGCCTGGCGCTCAGCCCCGACGGCAAGCTCCTGGTGGCCGGCTGCGGCGACGCCGCGGCCTACGTGTGGGGGCTGGACGACAAGAAGCTCGTGGCCACGCTGGAGGACCACTCCCTCCAGGTGCTGTCGGCGGCCTTCGGCGACGACGGCAAGTTCCTCGTGACGGGCGGGGCCGACGCGATGGTCCAGTCGTGGGACACGGAGAGCTGGAAGCCCGACATCCGCCGCACCACGGTCGGGGGCGAGGTCCGCCGCTGCATGATCCGCCGCTCCGACACGCGCCGGCAGGGCGGGTCCCTTCACACCTTCGGCCTGTTGATCGGCGGGCGCGAGGACCGCACGTTGCGGGTGATGCTCGACGGCAAGGCCCAGGAGTGGCAGCGGAGTCGCGGCGACTACCATGCCGAAGTGAAGCCGGGCGTGCCGCTCGATTGCGTGTGGGTGCCCAAGCGCAGCGACAAGGCCTGGGTCGCCTGCAGCGACGGCACGATCAAGGTCTTCGCCGATGCTGGCCAGAAGATCACGCACACCGCCACGCTGCGAGGCCACGGCGACTGGGTTTACGGCCTGGCCCTCAGCCCGGACGCCGCGCGCCTGGTCTCGGCCAGCGCCGATGGCACGGTGAAGCTTTGGAGCACGCAGGACAATCGCCTGCTGGCGACGCTGGTGCAATTGTCTCCGCGGAGCGACGAGTGGCTGGCGGTCGCCAGCGGCGGCTGGCACGTGACATCTTCCCCCGGGGCCGTGAAATGGAGGACGGCCAACTTGGACGTCGCGCCGGAAAAGCTGGCGGCCCTCGCGAAACCCGAGGCAGTCCAGCAGGCGCTGGCCGGGCAGCCCCCGGCCGCCCCAGTTCCGTAATCCATGCCCGAAGCGTCAGCGAGGGCGACGACTAACCACAAACGCCAACGTCCATGCATGCCGGAGCGTCTCGCTGGCTGACGCACGGCGGGATTGCGTTCCCTCGCTGACGCTTCGGGCTTTTCCCCGCAGAGGCACCCCCCGATGAAATGCCCCCGTTTCGTAGTCCCGCTGGTTGCATGCGCCGTCCTCGTCGGCGCGCCAGCCGATCGCCCTTGCCTCGCCCAGGCCACCGGACCGACGATCGTCGCCCTGTTCCCGGCCGGCGCGCAGCGCGGCACGACCGTCGAGGCGACCGTGATCGGCGAGGGCATTCTGGGGGCCACCGAGGTGTACGTTTCGGGCGAGGGCGTGAAGGCCACCGTCGGCGGCGAGGAGACCGTCACGCCGGCCCCGAGGCGCAGGCCCCGACGCGGGGAGACGGCCGAGGAGAATCCCAAGCCCTGGACCAACGCCCAGGTCGCCACGAACCTGGTGCGTCTCTCCGTCGAGATCGCCCACGACGCGGCACGGGGCCCGCGCGACCTGCGGCTGATCACCCCCGGCGGCCTCACGCAGCGGTGGCGGTTCTTCGTCGATGAGCTGCCCGAAGTCGTCGTCGCGCAGACCAACGGCAGCCCCGACGCGGCCGTCCCGTTGGAGTCCATGCCGACCGTGGTCAACGGCCAGGTGTATTCCGGCTGGGTGGGCACGATCGCCACGCAGGGGACGCCCGACCGGGCCTTCTTCCGCTTCCCTGCCAAGGCCGGCCAGACGCTCGTCTGCCACGTGCAGGCCCGGAAGCTGATCCCCTTCATCGACCAGGCCGTGCCGGGCTTCTTCGACGCGTGCCTGACCCTGCGCGACGCGTCCGGCCGGAGGCTCGATTACTGCGACGACTTCCGCTTCTCGCCCGACCCCGTGCTGATTCACAAGGTCGGGAAGGATGCCGAGTATCTGCTGGAGCTGCGCGACATCATCTACCGCAGCAACCACGACTTCATCTACCGGATGCGAATCGGCACGCTGCCGTACCTGACGCACGTCTTCCCGCTGGGGGGACGTCGCAACACGGAGGTCGAGCTGGAGCTTTGCGGCGTCAACCTGCCGGCCGACCGCCTCAAGATCAAGCTGCCGGCCCAAGGCCCGATGCATCAGGTGACGGTCAGTGCGAACGGGCTTGTCTCCAACGCGCTTCCGCTCGTCCTCGACGACCTGCCCGAGCTGATGGAAGAGGAGTCGAAGGAGGCGGCCGCCGACGCGCAGCCGGTCAGCGTGCCGGCGGTGATCAATGGACGCATCGAGAAGCCGGGCGATGCCGACTGCTTCGCGCTGGAGGCCGAAGCGGGCCAAACGCTCGTCCTGGAAGTCCAGGCGCGTCGATTGGGGTCACCGCTGGACTCGGTGTTGACGCTCTATGACCCGGCGGGTGAGGAGGTCGCCCGGTACGACGACCCCGCGCCCCAGGCGGTGCCCAACGCCCTGGGAACCGGTGTGGAGAACGACGGCGGTGCATCGGTCCACCCGCGCGAGGCCCTGATGACGCACCGGGCCGACGCCCGGATCGTGCACACGTTGGACTCGGCCGGCAAGTACGTCGTCCGGATCGCCGACGTGACGGAGAAGGGCGGCCCCGAGTATGCCTACCGACTGCGAATCGCGCCGGCCGAGAAGGACTTCACGCTTCGGATCAAGACCGACGCGGCGAGCGTGGGCAAGGGCGATCACGCCCTCATCGCGCTCGACGCTCTGCGCAAGGACGGATTCGACGGCCCGATTCGCGTCGAGGTCGAGGGGCTTCCGCCGGGCTTCGTCGCCACCCCGACGGTCATCCCGGCCGGCGGGACCGACGCCCTGATGACGATCACCGCGCCTGACAGTGCTCCGGCGGGGCTGCACCGGCCGAAGTTCGTCGGCAAGGCGGAGATCGGCGGCAAGCCGCTTGCGCGTAACGGCGTGCCCGTTGAGACGGTCGGCCAGGCCTTCTACATCAAGCACCTGGTGCCCACCGCGGAGTTCCTTTTGCACGTGGGCGACAAGGCGTTCTACACCCTTTCCACTGACGTGCCGGCCGGCAAGGAGGTGGAGCTCAAGCCCGGCGCCACCGTCAAGCTCAACGTCAAGGCCGAGCGGCTCGACGGGGCCAAGGGGCCGATCAGCGTTGAAGCGGTCTCCCTGCCGGAGGGAGTGCGGACCAGGCCGGCCCAGATCGGACCCGGCAAGGACCAGGTGGAGATCGCCCTGACCGCAAGCTCCAGGCTCCCGGCCAGTGAGAGCCAGCTCGTGTTCACCGGGACCATGAACGTGGGCAAGCAGCCGGTGGTCCGCGTAACCCCGGCGATCCCGCTGAAGATCCCCGGTGAGGAGAAAGGCAAACCATGATCAACAGGCTCCTGCGCTGGACCGTGCTCTCGACAATCTGCGTCGCGTGGATCGCCCCGCCGCTTCGAGCTGACGAAGCCGAGGCCCGCGCCGCGCTGCGTGAGGCCGGGTTCAAGTTGCGAGAGACGCCGGACGGGACCGAGCTGGGCTTCGGCCAGCCCGAGTGGACGCCCGAGACCTGGAAGCTCCTCGGTGAGGTCACCAGCCTGACCACGCTCCGTGGCACGGCCAAGTGCGCAGACAACGCCGGACTGGAGGTGCTCGTTGGGCTCCCGCGCCTGAAGACGCTGTATCTGAACGGCAGCACCTTCGATGACGAAGGGTTTGCGGTGCTTGCCCGGATCAAGTCGCTGGAGGCGCTCGCGCTGGACCACAACGGCACGATCACCGGCCGCGGCGCCGCGGCCCTGAAGGCCCTGCCCCATCTGCGGTCGCTGCGCTTTGGGGGATGTATGAAGTTCACGGGCGAAGGCGTGAAATCCGCGGCCGAGATCACGCAATTGGAGTCTCTCCAGATTCATCACTGCCGCGCGGGCGACGACGACCTGGTGCCGCTGGCCGGGATGCCGAATCTGAAGAGCCTCTTCGTGAGCGGACATTTCAACGGCCGTTTCACGGGCGCCGGGCTGGCGACCCTGGCAAAGATCGACACGCTCGATTCGCTCAAGGTGGCCGAGACCGTCGTGACGTACGAAGACGGGCTGAGCGCTCTGTCCGACCTGAAGAACCTCAAGAGGCTGGAGCTGGTCAAGATCGGCGCCAGCGAGGTGGACATCGAGAAGCTGCGCGCCGCCATGCCCGAGACCGAGATCACGTGGACCGCTGCTTCCGACGAGGAGATCGCCCGGTTCCGCCGCCGGGCCGAGCGGCTGAAGGAGCGGTCGAAGTAGCCGATCCGCCCGTGCGCCCGGAACGCTCTCCATCAGTCCACCGCGGGGGGCAACGCATGAAACGACGAGAATTCATCGGCACGTGCGCGCAATCTACCGTTGCCACGTCGTCCGTGGCGATGCTTCCTTTCGCCCGGGCAAGCGAGAAGGCTGCGGGCTCGGGCGAGCGGGTCCGCGTCGGCTGGATCGGCTGCGGCGGCCGGGGCACCTACGTGGCCGCGGCGATGCGCCGGGTGCCGGGCGTGGAGATCGTCGCCGTGTGCGACGTGTACGAGGCGCAGGCTGAGAAGGCCCGCCGCTGGCTCGATTCCTCCCCCACGCTCTGCCAGGACTTCCGTCGCGTGCTCGAACGCAAGGACGTCGACGCTGTGCTGATCGCAACGCCCGATCACTGGCATGCCATTCCCACGGTGCTCGCCTGCCAGGCCGGCAAGGACGTCTATGTCGAGAAGCCCCTGGGGCACAACGTGGCCGAAGGCCGGGCCATCGTCGATGCGGCCCGGAAGCACGACCGCGTCGTGCAGACCGGCACGCAGCAGCGGTCGGCCGCCCACTTCCCGCGGATCCGCGAGATCATCCAGAACGGCGAGCTCGGCGAGGTCCGATTCGTGCGGATCTGGAACTACAGCAACCTCTATCCGGAGGGTATCGGCCGCGCCGACGACTCGGATCCCCCGCCCGGCCTCGATTGGGACTTCTACCTCGGCCCGGCCCCCAAGGTGCCGTTCAACCGCAAGCGGTTCCTCGGCACGTACCGCTACTTCTGGGACTACGCCGGAGGCGTGGCGACCGACTGGGGCACCCATCGCTTCGACGTGATGCACCTCGTCATGGACGCCGCCGCGCCGACGGCCGTCTCCGCGTCGGGCGGCCGATTCGCCCTGGACGACGCCGGCGAGGTGCCCGACGTGCTCCAGGCCACCTTCGAGTATCCGGGCTTTGTGCTCAGCTACGAGTGCACGCTGTTGAACGCCTTCGGGACCGGAGGGCGCACGCCGGGGATGAAGTACTACCGGGCCAACGGGCCGGACGACCGCCCCAACGGCATGGCCTTCTACGGCACCAGCGGCACGCTGCTGGCCGACCGCTGGGGCTTTGAGATCATGCCCGAGCTGAAGCGGGGGCGCAAGGCGACCGCCGAGGACCGCGGGGCGCCGGACCACTTCCGCATGAAGCGCCAGGAAGCGTTCACGCCCGACTCGACCGGTCTGCACGTCGAGGACTTCATCCAGTGCGTGCGCACGCGCAAGCGTCCCGTGGCCGACGTCGAGATCGGCCACCGGGCCTCCAACATCGGCCACCTGGCCAACATCGCCTACAGGATGGGGCGCAAGCTGCGATGGGACGCCGAGCGGGAGCGGTTCGTGGACGATCCCGAAGCCACGGCCCTGCTCCGTCGCCAGGGGCGCAAGCCGTGGGACCTGATCTGAGGCGGCAGCCGCCCCCTCACGGTCGCGGCTGCGAGTGAGGCGAGCCGGCGCGCGTGACCCAGATGCGGGCGACCGTCAGGCCCGCGTCGTGCGCCGGGGAATCGATGACGAGCAGGAAGGCCACGAGCTGGCCCTCCAGCGGCACCGTCGTCCTGGTCCTGGTGCGGTGAAGCGCGCGCGCCGGAAGGCTCAGTGTGTGCCAGCGTCCGGCCTCCCTCTGCCGCACGTTTTCGCGGGTCAGCACGGTGGCCACGGGCTGCCCGAAGTCGCGCTGCCGGCAGACCACGTAGGGGAGGAACGAGCCCGGCCGCTCCATCCGGTAGCGGATGTGGATCCAACTGTCGTCGTACAGGGTGAAAAGCCCCTCAGACCAGGCGTTGTGGCTGCGGAGCATGTGGCGCTTCTGGCCCCGCTCGCGCACGGGCGTGGCGCGGACCGCGGCCCCGCAGCCCTCGGGCAGCTCGTCCAACACGAGTTGCCCGGTCTGCCATCCGGCGGGCAGTCCCTCGTCGAAGTCGAGGCTCCAGGTGTCGGGCGCGGACCGGATCGGCGTGGGCCGCAGGTCGGTGCGGGGCGAGGCCTCGGCCGCCTGTCCGGCGCTGAGCGTTACGGTCCGCTCGTCGGAGAGCCGCGTCACGCGCACGTCACCGTCCAGCACGCCCACCCGGGTCCGCCGATCGCCGCGCGCCACCGAGAGGCGCGTGCCGAGCACCTCCACCCGCGCCTCGCGCGTGGCGATGACGAGCGGCCGATCCTTCGCGCGCGGCCGGACCGACGCGGCGATGCTGCCGGACTCGACGTCGATCCGGTCCGACTCCGTCGTCGCGAAGCGCAGCCGTGTCTCCCCGGCGACAAGGACCACGGTGCCGTCGGGCAGATGCACCTCGGCGTGGCTGTCCGGTCCGCAGGTGGTCACGGTCTGCCCCGCCCGAATCGCCAGACCGACCGCGGCCCGGCGCGCGGCGTCCTCCCGTTCGCTCACCACGACCACGCCGTCGACGCCCTGGAGGCGCCCGACGGGCGGACCGAGCTCCGACGCGTCCCTCGCGCCCGGTCCCCACACCCAAAGCGCCGCCAGCAGCAGGGCGCCGAGGACGGCGACACCGGCTCCCGACCCGCCGCCCAGCGGCCAGCGCCAGCTGGGCCTGCCGCCGGCGTCGGACTCGAAAGGCCTCCCGCCGGCCGACGGAGGGACGACGGGCCTTGTGCCGCTCGAAGGGTCGTCCTCCTCGGCGCCGAGCACCGTGGCCGCCAGCTCGCCGAGATCGCTGCACAGGGCCATGTAGCGGATGTAACGGTCCAGGGCCTTGGGCTCGGCCTCAAGCAGTTCCTCCAACCGCCGGCGGCGCTCGTCGGAGAGGCGCTCGTCCGCCAGCTCGGAGAGCAGGACCTCCAGCTCGACGATCTGCTGCGACGTGAGACTCATGAGCCTTCTTCCTCCCGAACGCGCAGGGTCACGCAGTCGAACAGAGCCTTGCGAATGCGATACAGGGCCTTGTACGTCGCCTGGATCGTTCGCCCGGACGCGCTGGCGGCCCGCTCCGCGCCGCCGCCCGGCTCGTAGCGGGCCGCGATCATCCGCTGGTCGCGCTCGGCCAGGCGCCTGATGCACTCCCGCAGCGCCCGGCGGCGATCGTCCAGGTGCGGGGCCAGCTCGACCGCGCGATCCGCCATGGCCTGGAGCAGATCGTCGCTGAAGACGAGCTTCGAGCGGGCGAACCGCTTGCGGTGGTTCGAGACCTTCAAGAACGCCACGCGGCAGGCCCACGCCACGAAGTCGGTCCCTTCCTCGAACCGATCGAACTTCTCCCACAGCAGCACGGCCGTCTCCTGCAACAGGTCCTCGGCGTCGGCCCGATGGGGGACCAGCGTGAAGATGTACGCGAGAATCCGGTGCTGGTGCCTGGTGTACAGGCGCAAGAAGGTGGCGTGCCGATCCCCGCGCGGCAAGTGACTGGCCCCGGAAGTGCCGCTACAGGCACGGTCCATGATGGCGGTTCTCGTCGAGCAAGCACTTCCAGCCCGCTGGGGCGCGACGGGATCCCCGGGCCGGCTTCTCCCCTCCCTTTACTCTAATGTCGCGGACAGACCGCGCTTGGACATGCGGGTTCCGGCGGTCGCCGCGTCGCGTCCGGCGATTGACGCGCCCGTTGTGCCCGCGCGGATCCGGCCAATGCAAACGCTTGCAGGGAAGCAACTTCCGGCGAGCTCTCGCGACAGCGGTCCAAACGGAGGGGGGCCGCGACATCATCATCCTCGCATCTCTAACGGCCCGCGAAACACCGCACGGCCCCGTCGGCAGTGGAGACGTAAACCCGGCCTTCAGCGGCGGCCAGGCCGTCGTACACCGGCGCCGCGTCGAGCCGGTATTCTGCCAACGTCTTGCCGTCGGAGGTCGCCACGGCCCGCAGGAGCCCCCCGCGGCCGCCTTCGAACGCCGCCCAGGGGGCGTCGGGATCGACCGTGTCGGGCGTGCCGGCCAATAGCAGCGTGTCGCCCGCCAGGGCGAAGGAGCTGGCCCGGATGGGCATGGCCACCTTCCAGCGGTCCACGAGCGGGGCATTCCTGCGCCGCCGCTGGGGCCTCACGCCCGGCTTCTGTTCCGTCGGCGGCTTGAGGTAGTCGTGGGCGAACAGTTGGTAGCCGTCCTTGCCGGGCACGAAGTGGGCGTTCACGTCGCCCGGCTTGGCGTACGAGCGAATCCCGTAGGCCGTCTGCCCGTCGAACACGAGCATCTGCCCCAGGGGCCGCTTGTTGAGGGCCCAGTAGATGCGGTTGAACCACGTGTCGTCGAGCAGGCCGCCCGTGGCCAGGAGATGGCGCGGCAGGGCGTTTCTCCCGGGCGGCGATCGATCGGCGGCGACCGGGTCGAAGCGGTTCTGCCGCATGCAGATCGCCCGGCCGTCGAACACGAGGATATCGGCCAGGGCGCCGCGTGGGCCGCTGTCCTGCGAAGCGGCGAGCGGGGTGTCGAGGGTCTGCTCGCGAAGGACCTCGCCCGTCGCCGGGTCGACGGCCAGCACGCGGATGCCGCCGTCGAGATGCGAGGATCGCCCGGCCGCGCAGTAGGCCACGCCGTCCACCACGAGCACGCTGCCGTGGACCGGCCACAGCGACTCGACGCCGTCGAAGGCCACCGTGCGGCGGTCCTGCGGTGCGGCGCGCAGTCGCCAGACGAGCGCCCCGTCGGTCGCCCGCAGGCAATAGACGTAGCCGTCGCGCGAGCCGAACAGGGCGAGCCCCGCGTGGATGGTCGGCGGCGTGTCGATTCGCGCGCCGGCCGTGAAGCTCCAGAGCAAGCGGCCGTCCTCGGCATCCAGGGCGCCCACGCGGTGCTGCTCGACCGCGGCGACGAAGACCTTGCCGCCGGCCACCACGGGGGCGCTCGGCGCCGTGCCGAGTTGGGTCGTCCAGGCGGGCTTCAGCTCCGCGGGGACCTCCGCGGCCGTCGCGCCGCTTCGGGCGGCGTCGTGACGATAGGTGGGCCAGTCGGCAGGAACCCCATCGGGGTGAGATGCGGCGTCGGGTCGTGCGGCCTCGTAGGCGGGACCGCGCTCCAGTCGCGGGCTTTCGTTCCCCGGTTGGCCTCTCGCGATGGCGCCGGATTCGCTGGCCGGGGCCAGGGCGTAGAGCCCGGATAGCTTCTCCTCGATGAAGCACTTGCACGGATGTGGTGTGGTGTAGATCAGCCCATTGCAGGGGAGCATGCCGTAGCCGCACTCGCCCCGAATCCACTGGTTGACTTGCGTGGAGCCGTCCTCCAAGCCGGTCAACTCCACGCCCCGGCGCGAGGTGACGAGAAATCGCTCGGTGGCCTTGTTCCGCGTGCAGCGGTGGTGGTGGCCGGACTGGAAGACCGCCCGCGTGGAGATCCGCCGCAGCTCCTTGCCGTCGGCGGGGTCGAGGGCCAGGAGCGTGTACGGCTCGTTCGGATGGGCGTGGACCCAGATGCGGCCCTCGACCGCGTAGATGCCGATCGGCGTGCCGTATTCCCAGTTGCCGATCTGTCCGGTCCACGCCACCTCGCCCGTCGCCGCGTCGATCGACAGCAGGTGCGAGGGCTGCGTGGTGTTCCACGGCGGCTTCTTGTCCTGCTCGTGGGGCTGGCCGAAGAGCACGCGTCCGTCGTAATAGACGAGCGAGCAGAGGTTCGTGTGGTCGTTGCGGTAGGCGTCGGCGACCTTCTTCTCGGGGCGCTGCGGCCGGGCGACGCGCCACAGCTCCTTGCCCGTCTTGCGGTCGAGGCCCACCACGGCGTCTTCCTCGAGGAGGAACACCCCTTCGGGCCCCACGGCCATCGTCACCTGGGTCACGCGCTCGACAGGCGAGCCGCGCACGCTGATCCCCGTGTAGTCGCCCTTCTCCCAGAGCAGCTTGCCCGACTCGACGTCGATCATCTTGATCGCCTTCTTGACCGGGGGGTCCTTCTCCATGAACCCGGCGTGCTGGGGCTGGCGGTTGACACTCAGGATCAGCGCGCCCTCGTCGTGGAGGATCTCCGAGGTGTAGCGGGTTCCCTCGAACGTGCGGAGCACCTTGCCCGTGGCGGCGTCGAGCTCGGCGACCGGGGCGTTGAACCCCAGCGTGGCGTACACCCGGTCGCCCACGGCCACGAGGCGCCGCTGGATGTGGATCGGGTGCATGTGCCGTCCGAGCATGAAGTTGGTGTACATGGTCTGCACCCAGGCCGCCCAGCCCCAATCGGCGATCGGCTTCTTCCACAAGAGCACGCCGTTGAAGGCGTCGCGGGCGTAGAGGTGGTACCGGTCGGGCAGCGAGTTGTCGAAGCCCGGCGGGGCGTCGTCGCTGATGTAGAAGATCCGCCCACGCGCCGACACGGCCGCGTTGAGGCTCGGCGTCGTGTTGTGGTGCCGCGACCAACGCGGACCCACGACCCACTGCAAGCGCCTCGGCGGACCGACCACCCGATCCCGGGCCACCGCGTTCGCGCTGGCGTCGTACAGCCAGTGGGTCCACTCGTCGATGTCGTCGGGCCACGGCTTGACGTGCTTGCTCCAGCCGTTCCCCTCACGAACGCAGGCCACGCCGCGGGGTGCCAGCACGCGCATCATCTCGTCCCGCGTCACCTCGCCCGGCTCTTCGACCACGAGCAGGTTGACCACGTTGTCGGTGTAGGGCAGCCGGTCGCCCGGGAAGCGATCCACGGAGACGCGGCCATAGACGCCCTGCGACTGGAGCCAGCGGCGGGCGCGGACCACGTCCGCATCGAGGCCCTGGACGAGATAGCGTTCATTTGCCCGCAGGGCCGCGGTCAACTGCCCGTCGCCGCAGCCCAGGTGGACGACCAGGCCGCCCTTGGCGCCGGTCTGTTCGAGGATCTGCCGCGCCAGCGTGGCGGCCGGGCCTGTATTGGCTGGATGCTCCGCCTGGAGGATCGTCGCCGAGAGCAGCACGCCGAGGCAGGGAATGGCGAGACGTAAGATTGAATCACACCGCATGGTCTTGTCTCCTGGATATGAGATGGGTTGGCGCGCCGAACCGACGGCATCGCAGCCCGAATCGCAGGCGAGGGATGGATCAAGGGAAGTCGAACTCCCCTTTCCATGATGCCGTGAGGCGCCGTGGGGCCCTCGCTGACGCTTCGGGCCTCGATGATCGGGAGCTGTGCAAGCGCTACTGGCCGAAACACCGCACCGTGCCGTCCTCGCACACGGCGTGGCGGCCGGCCAAGGGCCGCCGGCGGCCTCCATTTTGCCCTGCGCGAACGGCCGAGGCGAGGGGTTTCTGCGGGAATCTGACGGCGAGGTCGTGGTCCGGAAAACGCAGGCGGACTCGATCCGTCACCGCGACCCCGAGTCGCCGAGACACTGCGACACATTGGCCGGCCGGCCTTCCAAAGTGTCGCCCCCCTCGCGGACGGGGCTTTCGGAAGGGCTTGCGTCGACGCGCTGTCGGCGCGTGCGCGCACCGGTCCGGTCTGCCTCGCTCAAGACGCCGCGTGAGCGCCCGAGGATGGAACGGGAGTTGCGGCCTTTTCGTAGCGCCTTGCCTTTTCCCTCCCAGGATCGTGCGGGGCTATTCAGTGCATACGGAGCTAAGGGCGCCCCAGGAATCCAACCGCTCGCGCCGGGCCACGGTTTGGCGGAACCAGGCTGCGGCGGCGCGATGAACAAGCGAGGTGAGCCATGATCACGCTGAAGCGCATCCTCGTGCCGACCGATCTGAGTGAGCCGTCGGAGCGGGCCCGGTCCTACGCCTGCGAGCTGGCGAAACGGTTCGACGCGGACATCCACCTGCTGCACGTCGTGGCGCCGATCGCCGTGCCCGGCTACGTGGGGCCCATTCCCGAGGAGTGGGTCCATCCCGAGGAGGGCGCGCGGCGCGAGCTGGAGGCGTGGAACGACCCGGCGTTCGACCACGTCAGGCACATCGAGCGCACGGTCACGGTGGGCACGCCGTTCGTCGATATCGTGCGCTACGCCCGGGATCAGCAGATCGACCTGATCGTGATGGGAACGCATGGGCGAAGCGGACTGGCCCACACCCTGCTGGGCAGCGTGGCGGAGAAGGTGGTGCGCAAGGCGCCTTGTCCGGTCCTGACGGTGCGGCCCGAGGCGCATCAGTTCGTGATGCCGTGAAGCGCGAGGTCTCTCGAGGCGTGAACGTGCGCGACGGCGGATGGGGTGCTCAATGGGGGAATCACCATGAAAGTGCAACTGATTGCGTGTTTGAAGGAACCGACCCGAACTGCGCCGGCGGAGTGGCCCAGACTGTCGCTGGAGCTGTCGGCCTCTCCGGCCATCATCGGCCGCGACCCCGGAGCCGACGTGTGCCTCGACGAGTCGCACGTCAGCCGGCAGCACTGCGAATTGCGCAGGTGCGACGACGCGGTGGTGGTTCGCGACCTGGAGTCCAAGAACGGCACTTACGTCAACGGGAGGAAGGTGACCCAGGCGTCTCTCAGGCCGGGCGATAAGCTCTGCGTGGGCGGCATGGACTTCGTCGTCGAATTTCGCGTGGCCGAGCCGGCGCCTTGAGGTCGAACCGCGGCGGGCCGGTCCACGACCCGGAGACCCCGCGCCGCACTCCACCACGCGCCGCCTACGTCGTGGCCAGGAAGTCGCGCACGCCGCTGAGGAACATCTGCACGGCCACGGTAGTCAGCAGCATCCCCATCAGCCGTTCCACGGCGTTCAGGCCGCGCTCGCCGAGCACGCGGCTGAACGATGCCGCGAACAACAGGATGAGGCCGGTGACCAGCCAGGCGCCGACCAGGGCCGCCAGCCAGTGGAGCCATCGCGAAGGCTCCCGTGCCATGAGCAGGAGCACGGTCGCCGCGGCCGAGGGACCGGCAATCAGCGGTACGGCCAGCGGCACGACAAAGGGCTCGCCGCCGGGCGTGTCGCGGAACACGTCCCGCGCCCCGCCGAAGATCATCTTGATCGCGATCAGGAAGAGGATCACCCCTCCCGCCACGCCCAGCGCCGGCTCCGAGACGTGGAGGACGTTGAGGAAGACGCGCCCGCCGAAAAGGAAGACGATCAGCACGGCCAGGGCGATCACCAGCTCCCGTACGACGATCCTCCTGGCCCTGGGCGGCTCCATGTGGCCCAACAGGGCCACGAAGACGGGGACGTTGCCCATGGGATCCATGACCAGGAAGAGCAGGATCGCCGCGGAGAGGATCGTCATGGGTTGCCGCTCGGCTGGGCCTGCTCCTCCGCGCTGACGAGTCCTTCCGTGATCCACTGGCGCGCCCGGTCCTTCTCGTGGTGGCCGAAGTACCGGATCTCGGCCGTGGTGAAGGGCTTGCAGAAGAAGGCCATGCCCTCCTCCCAGGCTTTGTCCCCCACCATCGCGATGCGCTCGATATCGTTGAAATGCTTAAAGTCGAGCTTGGTGTCCTCCCACAGCGCCGAGGCCTCCCATCCGTGGAAGTCCTCCATCTCGAACAGCACGCGGATCTTGCCGTGCTGCTGGATCAGCTTCTCGAACTCGGGCGCGAAACGGCGGTAGTCGTCCGCGGTGAGCTTGCCGCTGGCGCGGACGCTCAAGACCTTGCCGTCAACCTCCTGGTGGAACTGAACGCTCATCGAGGCCTCCCATCGGTTCGTGGCATGGGGCTGGGAACACTCCCCTTTGGGAGTGAGCACAGGTCGTGCCACAGCGACGAACTTATCCGGCTTAGCGGGAGATTTCAACACCAGACGTCCCCGCCGACCGCCCGTCCCCCGAGGCTGCGCGCGACAGGTTGGCGGGCGGGCAAGACGCTCTGTCGCGATCCCCGGCATGGTGTGGGGTGCTCCAGAAGCCGGGTGGCTTGCCGCTGCGCCGTTTTGGGGTCGGGGAATTTCCCAGGCTGCGTTCAGGCGCCTGCCCAAAGCTTGCGGCCGATCGCTCGGTTAGTATCCCATGAGGCGAAAACCGATCCGCCGGCGCCGGGCGCATCGCCCGCTGGAAGGAAGAGGACTGCCATGCTGCTTGCCGCGTCGAGCATATGGGGAACGGATCTTCAGAACCCGCAGGAGCACCTGGGCACGCTCCACGACCTGATGTTCCGCGACCGCTCGTGGGGCGTCCGCTACCTGGTGATCGACACGGGCGGCTGGCTCCGTGGACGCCGGGTGATCCTCGCGCCGAGCATCGTCGAGCAGCGGGAGTGGCCGGCCCGCCGCCTGTGGACGACCCTCACCCAGCGGCAGGTCGAGCAGAGCCCGCCGCTGGAAGCCGACATGCCGGTCTCGCGCCAGAAGCAGAAGGCCCTGTCCGAGTACTACGGCTGGGGACACGGCTGGGCGGCTCCTTCCTCGCTGGAAGACGAGGAGGAGGGCGACCCCCATCTGCGCAGCGCCCGCGAGGTGATCGGCTATCACGTCCAGGCCAGCGACGGGGGCATCGGCCAGATCAAGGACCTGATCGTTGACGAGGAGGCCGTCGAGCCCGAGCCCTGGCGGTTTCGCTACCTCGTCGTCGACACGGGCACGTGGCTGCCGGGCCGCCAGGTGCTGTTGGCGCCCGATTGGGCCGACGAGATCCGCCACATCGATCAGACCGTGTTCCTCGGCCTGCCGCGCGAGCGTGTGGGGCAAAGCCCCGAGTACGCGCCCGACGCCCCGGTGAACCGCGCGTACGAGGAGGTCCTTTTCGATTACTACGGCCAGCCCAAGTACTGGATCGCGCGGGAGCAGGGGGGATGACCGGACCGCGCGCATGCGCGCTCGCGACGCGAGGCGGCGGACGGTATGATGGGGACCGGTTTCAGCAAGCCATGTCAGCCGGCGACACGGAAAACACGACGGCGGCGGACCGCGTGGTGATTCTCGCGCGCGGCGAGGCGGACGCCGCGGCGCTTGTGGCCGCGTTGGAGCCGTTCGCTTCGAGGGTCGCGTGGTGTGCGGGCATCGACGACTTCTGCGCGCAGTTGCGCCGCGGGGCGGCGATCGCGGTGGTCCTGCCCGATTCGCTGCCGCCGGAAGACGAGGACGCCCTGCGCGGCGCGCTGGAGCAGCTTCCCGCTGGCCTGGAGGCCCCGGTTCTCGTGGCGGCCGATCCGGCCGGCGCCTGCGGCCAGCGTCTTCAGGCGGCGGCCGGCGGCGGGTCCCGGCTGGTCGGACCGCTGCCCCGAGGCACAATTCCGGGCCTGGTGCGATTGCTGCTGGGGGCGCGGCGTCGCGAGGGCGTGCTCCGCCTGGAGGTCGTGGAAAGCGGGAAGCAGGAGGCGGCTGCGCGCGGCAGCGAGCGCCAGCTCAAGCAGGAGCGCGACGTGCTGGAGGAGCGCGTGGCCGCGCGCACGGCCGAGGCCCAGCGCCGCGCCGAGCTGCTTCGCAGCCTGGCCGCCAAGCTCAGCCGCGTGGAGCAGAGGGAGCGGCGGCGCTTGGCGCAGATGCTCCACGACGACCTGCAGCAATTGCTCGTGGCCGCTCGACTGAAGCTCGGCTCGCTACGGGGCCGACTGGGCGACGCGGTCCTGCAGGACTCGTGCGGCGAGGTGGACCGGGTCCTGGAGGAAGCCATCGAGGCCTCGCGCACCCTGACGGTCGAGCTGCACCCACCCATTCTGCAGGACGCCGGGCTGGGCCCGGCCCTCCAGTGGCTCGGCCGACATGCCCAGCAGAAGCACGGGCTGGAAGTCGAGGTCGAGGTGGACCCGCAGGCCGAGCCCACGGACGAGGACCACCGCACGCTGCTCTTCCAGTCGGTCCGGGAACTGCTGTTCAACGTGGTCAAGCACGCCGGCGCC
>CAYSUS010000107.1:0-23856 GCA_964434165.1 uncultured Pirellulales bacterium | reverse complement strand
CCGGGCGGTCGATGGCCATGCGAAACGGCGCGGCCATGCGGGCCTGGCGGCGCGGCGATACGGCGGCCCGCGAAGCCGCCTCGCCCAGGGCGGCGCGGACCTCGTCCAGGCCGGCGGCGCGGACCGCGGAGGTCCGCAGGATGGGGGCCTCGGCCAGGAACGTGCCGCCTGCCAGCTCGCGAACCTCCTCCTCGACCAGGTCGATCCAGTCGGGCTCGGGCAGGTCGCACTTGGTCAGCGCGATCACGCCGTGCTCGAGGCCCAACAGACGGAGGATCTCCAGGTGCTCGCGGGTCTGGGGCTTGACCGAGTCGTCGGCCGCGACCACCAGCAGGGCCAGGTCGATGCCCGTGGCCCCGGCCAGCATGTTGCGCACGAATCGCTCGTGGCCCGGCACGTCCACGATGCCCAGCCGGTACTCGCCCAGCTCAAGCTCGGCGAATCCCAGGTCGATGGTAATCCCGCGGCGCTTCTCCTCGGGCAATCGGTCGGTGTCCACGCCGGTCAGCGCCTTGATCAGGGCGGTCTTGCCATGATCGATGTGTCCGGCCGTGCCCAGGATCAGATCGGTCGCCATGCCCGCATTGTAAGACGAACCCGCGGGTGCGGCGAGCAGGGCACCGCGCCGCGGTGGCGACTGGCGCAAGACGCGCGCGGCCCCCGGAACGATGGACGCGCCCCTCAGAGCCCCGTCTTGGCCGCCGACGGGAACGGGTCGCGATCGACCTGGCGCTCGAAGGCCCGCTGCTCGGCCTGCGTGCCGATCGGATTGAGGACCCGCTTCAGCCTTTCTTCCGGGCCATAGATCGGATGGGCGGCCGCGCCGCATCCACCGGCGCCCGCCACGACCGCGATCAGCGCGGCGGCCTCCAGCAAGGGCCGGCACCGACGAACGGCGCCCCCCCGCGCCGAGTCCGACTGCCGGAAGAAGCCCTGGTCCCTGGCCGACGCCGCCGCACGATTCATGCTTGCGTCCCCTGAAGTCGAATCCCGAGGTCAGATCCTGAGGTCCACGCGCTGGAACTCCGCGTGGCGATTCGGAGCGCCGGGCGTGGCCGGCTCCTCGCCGCCGGTCATGCGCAGCCCGTCGATCGGCTGGCGAGGCGGCCGCGCGAGCCTGGGCAGCTCGCAACCGGATGCCGCCAGCCAACACGCCGCCACGAAGACCAACCAGCCCGCCGCGCCGACGCGCAAGCCGGATCGGAGCTCGGCGGACGCCTCGCGGCGCGCGGTGCGACCGCGACATCGGCGCCTGTTTCGGTCGCGTCCGAGCGCGGCGAACGTGCGTAGAGTGTCGCGGTTCATCGCCTCGCCGCCTCCTTGCCACGGGCGACGCGCCTGCGATCGGCCGAAGCAGCAGCCCGGGCGTCCCGGGTGCTGAGAACCCCGACGTCCCCGTGCCGCGCATCGACGACCGTTACGGCGTCGGCCGCTGTTGGGACATCCACTCGTCCATGGTTCGCGGTTGCGGAGGTTGTTTCTTGGCCAACGGCCACAGACCCGCCGAGGCTCGCCCGGCCGGGCCCTCCGGAGTCGAGCAGCCGGGCAGCGCCGTCGCCACGGCCAGTGCCGCCACGGCGACCAGCAGTGCGGCGCCGGCCCCCAGGGGCAACCACGCTCGCGTGCCGGTCGTCGCGGAGGCCGGGGAGGATCGCACGGCGCTGGCAGGCATCTCCTGTCCTCCGATCATATCTCGGGGCGTCGTTGGGCCATCCACTCGTCGAGCGACCTGGGCGGCTCCGGCTTCTTCGGCCCGAACAGCGGACCGAAGGGCCAGAGGCCCCGCTTCGGCTTCGCACTGGACTCGCGGCTGCGCTCGTAGAGCCGCGGCGGACCGGAAGCCGGCGCCTGCTCCTTCGGCCGAAGCCACTTGAGAGTGACCAGATCCGCCGTCCCCTGCACCAGCTTCTTCGTGCCGTTGCCCACCTGGCGGATCACAGCCGGGGTCTTCGATGCGCCGGACTTCCCGGGTTTCTCCTTCTTGACGAACGGATTGGCCACTTCGATCGTCCATCCTGCCCAGGCCTGACCTCCCGGAATTGCCAGACAAAGCGCAGTTGCGAAAACCGAAGGGACGGCCATGACGGGAATTCGCATGGCGAGCACTCCTTGGGGCGGCAGTAGCGGCGAACAGCCTTCGCGGGACGCGACAGCCCCGATCCTGATGAGCGGGGGGAGTCTCGCAAAAACCGTTTGCCGCGTCCAGACCGCTTTCGATCCGACCCGTGGCCGAGAAGAGCGACCTCCCCGGCCGGCGGGAAGGTTCGCGTTTGGACGCGGGCGCTCGCAGGTTGACGCAGCCCTGCGCGGGGTCTAAGGTGGCATCACCACAAGAAAACACCTCGAATTGGGGAGAATCTGCATGTTCCGAGCCCTCGGTTGCCTTGCCCAGACTCTTCTTGTTGCCTGCTCGTTGTCGGCGGTCTCCGCGCCGTCTGGCCCCGCCCGCGCCGCCGAGCCGGCCGGCCCGCGGCGCCCCAATCTCCTGTTCATCCTCACCGACGACCAGCGGTGGGACGCCCTGAGCTGCCAGAACCGGCCGGTCATCAGGACTCCCCACATGGACCGCCTGGCCGAAGACGGGGTGCTGTTCGACAACGCCTTCGTGACCACGTCGATCTGCGCGGCGAGCCGGGCGAGCATCTTCACCGGCCAGTTCGAAAGGACCCACGGGTTCACCTTCGGCACCCCGCCCCTGAGCCTCGAGGAGGCCGAGCGGAGTTATCCCGCCCTGCTCAAGGCGGCCGGCTACCGCACCGGCTTCGTGGGCAAGTTCGGCGTGCACTACGAGCGCGGCGGCAAGGAGAAGATGTTCGACTACTTCGTGCCCACCGGCCGCAACCCGTACCTGAAGAAACAGAAGGACGGCACCGTGCGCCATCTCACGCGGATCGAGGGGGACAAGGCGGTGGAGTTCCTCGAAGGATGCAGCAGCGACAAGCCGTTCTGCCTCTCGGTGAGCTTCAATGCCCCGCACGCCGAAGATTCCGACCCACGGCAGTACATCTGCGCGCCGGACCACGCCGACCTGTACGAGGACGCGACGATCCCCGTGCCGAAGCTCGCCGCACCGAAGTACTTCGAGATCCTGCCCGAGTTCCTCAAGACGGGCGAGAACCGCAACCGGTGGGGCTGGCGCTTCGACACGCCGGAGAAGTTCCAGGAGATGGTCAAGGGCTACTACCGGATGATCTACGACGTGGACGAGCAGGTGGGCCGCATGCGCGAGGTGCTCCAGAAGAAGAACCTCGCCGACAGCACGGTGATCGTGTTCACCTCGGACAACGGCTACTTCATCGCCGAGCGGGGTTTCGCCGACAAGTGGCTGATCTACGACCAGTCGGTGCGCGTGCCGCTGATCATCGTCGATCCGCGCCTGCCCGATGCGCAGCAGGGAACGCGCCGGGGCGAGATCGCGCTGAACATCGACCTCGCGCCCACGATGCTCGAGATGGCCGGCGTCGAAGTGCCCGAGGCCATGCAGGGCCGCAGCCTGGTGGCGATCCTCCAAGGCGAGAAGGTCCCCGGCTGGCGCACCGACTTCTTCTACGAGCACCTCTTCGACCATCCGGGCATCCCCAAGAGCGAGGGCGTGCGCGACGAGCGGTGGACCTACGTGCGGTACTTCGAGCACGACCCCGTCCACGAGCAGCTCTTCGACCGCCTCCGCGACCCGGACGAGGTGAAGAACCTCGCCGGGGATGCGCGCTACGTGGACAAGCTCAAGGAGCTCCGTCGCCGCTGCGACGAGCTCCGCGACTCGGTCGGCGGCCCCTTCGTGCCGCGAGCCAGGCCGCAGCGCAAGGCGAAAAAGCGGTAGGGGGCTGGCAGTGTCTTCATCACACGCTCCACCCCCGCATGACCGTGGTGAGCGGCCTGAGGCGGAAGGCGTCTCCCCTTGCATCGGGAAAACGCCGCCTGTCCCCTTCAGTTGCGGCGGGAGAGGGACAGGCACCGTTCGCCCGCATGCGGGAACCACGGTGTTTCTTCGTGACCGTGCTCGTCGAGGACCTACCGCGGCCGCGCCGCCGAAGGAGGACGCTTCCAGCCCCCAGCTTCGCCGTGATGCCGGAAGAAGACGTCGCTCATCTGGCGGCGGATGCGGCGCGCCAGGTCCGGGGTGTACACGCTGCCGTGGTCCGCACCCGGCACGATCTCCACCTCCGCGTCGCTGCCGAGCTGCTTGAGGGTGCCCCCAAGAAGTCGCACGGCCCCCTCCAGATAGAACGTGTCCCGCTCGGCGGCCACCACGTGGAGCTTGCCGCGGAGCTTCGGCTCCAGGCACGGCCAGTTCTCCTTCAGTACAAGACGGATATCGTATTTGCGCCAGGCGCGGGCCACCTCGGGGTCGATCCGACCCGTCCTGCGGTGCCAGAGCCTTCGCGGCAGGCCGTCCTCGCCCACGGGGCTGAATACCGCCTCGAACGACCGCATCTGCCCGCCGCGCCCCAGCACGTCGTCCAGCCGGCAGAAGTCGCGCATCCACAGTGCCACCCTGCCGCCGCGCCGGGCAATGGGACGCAACTCGCCCCGTGCGTCGGTGTACAGGCTCAGCGGTGGGTCGGCATACAGGTCCACGCCGCTGAAGTCGCGGAAATCGACCGGGTCGGGCGCGATGCTCCATACCCCGCCAAACGCGTCCGGATAGCTCACCTGAAGCCACAGCGACGACCAGCCGCCCGAGCTGTGCCCCGTGACGAAGCGGGCCGTGGGCGCGGCCACGGTGCGGAAGCGCCGGTCGATCTCGGCGATCATCTCGTGGACCAGGGCGTCGCCGCGCGGGCCGTTCGTGGCGCTGTTGGCGTACATGTGATGGCCCCATTTGCACTGGCCGCTGAGCAGGACCCGTAGGAACTCCGTCTCGTTCTCGCCGGGGCTGTCGGGCTTGCGCGCGTAAGGCCGGGCCATGGCGCTTAAGCCCCCGCCGAATCCCGAGACCACGTACACGACCGGATAACGCCGCTCGGGTTCCTCATAGTAGCTCGCGGGCAGGGCCACGGCCGCGCGCTCGATCACCTCGCGGCCGTGGAACTCCGACAGAAGCTCGCTCCGCAGCGCGACCTCCTCGACCCACTTGGACTGGGGGAAGGGCTGGGCCTCGATGCGCTCCTCGAGCACCAGCTCCACCGCGCCGGAAGACGCCGGATCAAGCTGGAGCGAACGCACTTGGCTCATCAGGTTCCCCGCGCCGATGCCCGGCCAGGGCGAGTAGAAGTCGTGGTCCAGCACGGCCTGCACGCGGTAGGTGCCGGGCTCCAGATCGGCCAGCCGGACCGGATAGCCGTCGGCCTCCCGGTCGATCACCCGCGCGTTGCCCGGGGCGAGACCCTTGACGTCGGCCGCGAAGAACGGCTGGGGGTTGAACCAGCTCGGGCCGAAGCGGGGCTCGCGCGACCCCCGTTGCGAGAGGAAGACGAACAGGCGCCCGGCAGTCGGGGCGTCGGCCACGCTCTGGTCGAGCCGGACCACGAACCGCAGCGGCTCGGCGGCGCGGGCGGACGCGGAAGCTGAGGCGAGAAGGAGGACGGCGAAGGCGACCCGTCGAAGCATGACTCGTCCGGCTGGCTCATGGCACGAAGGGGGGACCTTCGCACTGTAGCACGCCGTCCGGAGACAAACCAGGGCCGCGGCGCCTCATGCCGCGCCGTTGCGGCCCCGCTTCTTGCGGCGGCGCTTGATCAGCCGAAGCTGCGTGCGCTGGCGGCGGAGCATGGAGACCAGCTCGTGCTCGACCGCCTCGTAGCCGAAGAAGCGCCGTCCCAGGCGGTAGTTGTGATCGACCATCGACTTGCAGTAGGCCGGGTCGTCGAGCACGCGCTGGACTTCGGCGATCACCTGCTCGGTAAGGAAGCCGTCGAACAGCGGGATGCGAAACCCGCAGGGGTCGATGTCCGTGCGGTAGATCGCGTACTTGTTGCAGACGATCGGGCGGCGGTAGTAGATCGCCTCGAGGAAGGCGTTGCCGAACCCCTCGTAGGTCGAGGGATACGTGACCAGGTCGGCCTGCGTGTAGGCGTCGCCGATGGTGAACACCGGGTGGCCGGCCGGACTGGTTCCCCGCTCCTCGGCGATCCACGGCTGGGCCATGACCAGCTCCACGCCCAGCATCTCGGCGAACCGGCGGATCCGCCGGGCGTAGGCGTTGCCCTCGTCCGAGGCGGAATGCGTGATCACGAGCTTGGCCTTGCGCCCGTCCAGCTCGCGGACCAGCTCGATGGCGTGCTCGATGCCCTTGCGCGCCACGATCCGCGTGGGCTGGAGCACGAGCAGCTCGTCGTCGGCCACGCCGATGGCATGGCGGAAGCTCCGGGCATAATCGTCCGCCGGGGCCGGCGGGCGCGCGAAGTTCATCACGTTGGGCACGATCCGGCACGACAGCCCGGTCCGGCGGCTGAATTCCTCGGCCGCCACGCTGTTGATCACCACGTGCTCGATCTCGGGAAGCGGCGGCGGAAACGCCGCGCGAAGGAAGTCCGGCACGGCGCAGACCAGATAGCGCTCCCGCTCCCAGTAGAAGTCATGGTGATGCGCCAGGCAGGGAATGCTCTTCTCCTGCACCACGTGCAATAGCCCGATGCCCAGCGGGATGTTCATCGGGATCGTGAAGCAGTTCTCCGCGATGATGAAATCCAGGTCCAGGGCCTCGATGGCGATGGAAAGCTGCTTGCGCAGGTACCGGGCCATGCGCACGATGTCTTCGGTCAACTGCGCGGTGCGTCGCCCCCCGTTGAAGGCACGCCGGGTGATGCTGAGGATGTCCGGGTGGAAGAAGTGGGCCTCGGGGATCTCGAAGCTGCGGTCGCGGGGCCGATCCGACTCCCCGGCGATGTAGCAGCACTCCATGCCCAGGCCTTCGAGCACCTCGGCCCACTTGCCGGTCTCCAGCGAGACGCCGTCCGTGCCGCTGATCCGCGTGGAGACGAATCCCACGCGCCGATACTTGCTGGCCAGCTTCCGGGTCATGGCCGCGCATCCTCCCTGACGCGATCGGCAAGGCGGTCGATTCTCAAGCGCCCCCGCAATGGGCCCCGCTGCGGAGCGGCGCTAGTTTACGCGCCCGCCCGTTTGCCACAAGGTCAGTTGTCCGGCTCCGGCGGCTTCTCGCCCGCAAGGCAGCCGCTGGGGCATCCTGCGAGCGGCGCGTGACCCACCGCTGGCGTGGCCTACTTGCCCGGCGAGGTGAGCGACGCGCTCGCCGCGCGCCAGCCGGGAAGCGCCCCGCCGGCCAGACCCACGACCGCGGCCGCCGCGAGGCCCCGCGCCGCCAGGCCCCACGAGGGCTGAAACGAGAGCGTGACGCCCTCGGCGCCCAGGGCCAGGCCGCTGGCGCCCAGGTACCCGATCGCGGCCAGCGTGCCGGTCGCCCCGCCCGCCAGGCACAGCAGCAGGCTCTCCGCCACCACCAGGCGGAACGCCCGCCCCGGGCGCGCGCCGATCACCTGAAGCACGGCGTACTCGTCCAGACGATCCTCGACGGCCATCACCGCCGTCGTCGCGACCAGGGAAAGGACCAGCCCCACCGAGGCAAGTCCCAGCCACTCGATCAGCCGGACTAGATCGACCAGATCGGCCAGGGAGTTGGCCTGGAACGCGCCCTTGCGCCGCGTGGTGGTCGGCACCGGGCCGCTGCGCAAGTGCTCGTCGACCCGCCGCGCGACGCCCTCGGGCGAGGCGCCCGGCGCGACCCACACCTCGAACTGGGTGGCCAGCCCCACGAGGTTCAACCCCGGTGTGCGCTGGAGGAAATCGAGGTGGGTGAAGACCAGGTTGTCTTCGGCCGGCACGGCCGACCGGAAGATCCCCGCCACCTGGACGCGGATCGGCCCGAGCGCGAACACCTGGCCAACGCGAATCCCGCGCCGCGAAGCCACGCTCCGCCCCACCAGGGCCGCGTCGCTGGAGCGTTCGAACGCGTCCCAGCTTCCCTGCGCCAGCTCCAAGTTGCGTGCCGTGCGGAGCGTCGGGGCGGGCATGCCCTGGAAGACCACCGCGTCGAGGCTCGCGCGGCAGTTGTTCGTATAGACCTGCATGGGCACGACCCGCTCCACGCCCTCCATCGCCGCGATGCTCCGGGCGTAGTCCTCGGGAAGACGGCTGCTCATCGGGCAGAACCGGTTCTCCTGAAACACGATGAGCACCCGGCCTGACTGGGCATCGGACGCCAGACCGTCAAGCCCCTGCTGAACCGCGCCCACGATGACGAACACGAACAGGGCCACCGCCGCGCCGCTCGCCGTGAGCAGGCTCCTCCGGCGGTGCCGCCAGAGGCTCTTCAGAATGTAAGGCGCAAAGCGGAGCATTGGGGCCGGGCCCGGTCGAGTCTTCGGTGCGATGGTGATGGTCTTCAATGTCCCTCGTTCCCACGCCCTCGATCCTCGTTCCCGCGCTCCGCGTGGGAACCAGGGCTTCGTCGCGCTATGTCGGAGCGGGCTCCAGCTCACCGTCGCCGCCGCCCTCCAAGACGCCGTTGGCTTCGACGATCCGGCCGTCCTCCAGGTGCATGCGCCTGGACGCGATCGACGCCACCTGCGGGTCGTGCGTGACCATGAGGATGGCGATGCGCAGCTCGCCGTTGAGCCGGCGGAGGAGGTCCTGGATCTGGAGGCTGGTCGTCGCGTCCAGGCTCCCGGTGGGCTCGTCGGCCACGACGAGCATGGGCCCGGCCACGATCGCCCTGGCGATTCCCACGCGCTGCTCCTGCCCGCCGGAGAGCTGTCGCGGGTAGTGCTGGGCGCGGTCGGACAGCCCCACGGCCTCCAAGGCAAGCTGCACCCGGCCGTGCCGCTCGCCGCGCGACATGGGCAGGAGCAGAAGCGGCAGCTCCACGTTCTCGTAGGCAGTCAGCACCGGGATGAGGTTGTGTGTCTGGAATACGTAGCCCAGATGCGCGGCCCGCCAGTCGGCGGACCGTGCCCGGCTCATCCCCGTGACCTCCGTGCCGCCGACCACGATGCGTCCCGATTCCGGCCGGTCGATGCCGGCCAAGAGGTTCAACAGCGTGCTCTTGCCCGACCCGCTCGAACCGGAGAGCGACACGAACTCGCCCGGCTGCATGGCGAAGTCGGCGTCTTCCAGCGGCGTGATCACCGCGTCTCCCTTGCGATAGCGCTTGGTCAGGCCTTGGATCTCGACCATGGACATGGCGTGGACTCCCCGGTTCAACGTTCGCCTTCGATGCGGACGCGCTCGCCGTCGCGCAGGTTCTCGCGACCGCCGACGATCAGCTTGTCGGTGACGCCGAGTCCCTCGGCGACCTCCACCAGCTCCGCGGTCTCCGCCTGACCCAATCGCACGGACCGCCTTTCCGCCGCCCCGGCGCGCACCACCCACAACGCATCGCCGTCCTGCCCGCGCTCGACAAGCTCGCGCGGCACCATCAGGCGCAGCGGCTGCTCGGCGGGCGATTCGGAAGGCGAGGGATCGGGCGCGAGAAACGTCACCTGGACGAGCATCTCAGGCCGGATCGTGGGGGGCGATTCGTCGATCGAAGCCTTCACTTCCAGCGTGTTCTTCTGGACGTTCGCTCGGGAGGTGGCCCGCAGCAGGCGCCCCTCCAGCGGCGCACTGACCGACGGCGTCTGGATGCGGACCCGCTGCCCCGTCGCGACCAGGGGCACGTCCTCCAGGCGCACGTCGGCGCGGACCTGGAGCATCTTCGGGTCGTAGAGAGTCACCACGGTGCTGGAGTCGTAGGTCGCGTGCGGTGCCAGCCCCATCACGCGCTGTCCGGGAGCCGCGACCAACTCGAGCACGCGGCCGGCCGCGGGGGCGCGCACCGTCATCCGCTCCAAGCGGAGCCGCGCGAAGCGGAGCTGCGTCTCCGCCTGTCGCCGCCGAGCCTCGGCCGCGCGGACTTCCGCGTCGGTCTCCTCCACGTCGCGGTTCTCGTCGATTTTCAACTCCAGTTGGCCGCGCAGGGCGTCGCGCCGCCGGATGAGGGCCCCGATCTCCCGCTCCAGTGGCGCGCCGCGCTCCTCCAAACGTTGAACGACAGCCGAAGCGCGGTCCAGCTCGCTCTCGGTCTGCTGGATCGACCTCCGGGCCACCGCGCCCGCGGCCGCCCGCTTCCCTTCGAGTTGCTGCCGGGCGAAGCGGGCCGCGGCCCGGGCCTCGCGAAGCTCAAGCGGGAGCGCCGCCCGCTCCGACAGGGCCTTGGCCAGGTCCGATTCCGACTCGGCCAGGGCGGCCTCCAGGTGCACGGGCGAGTTGCGCCGCGCCACGGCGGCGTCGCGTCGCGCCCGGGCCGCGGAGGCCTCGGCCTCGCGCAACACGAGCGCCGCCTCGGCCTGCTCCAGGGCCAGGCGCGCGTCGGTCTCGATGAGCCGTGCCACGGGCTGCCCGACCGACACTTCGTCCCCCTCGACCACGAGCAGGTCCTCGACGACGCCCTCGGCCAGGGCCGTGACCAGGACCGGAGTGGGGCGTGGCTCGATCCAGCCGGGAGCGTTAAACAGCGACGCGTTCGGCTGCCGTCCCACCGCGCGCATGCTCACCACCGGCACGACGGTGACCCCCCTGGCCGGCAGCCATCGCTGGCGCGCGGCCCAGCCCACCAGAACGGCGAAGCCGAGCAGGACCGCCCCGGGCAGGACGTACCGCGAGACCAGGTGGCGCGGCCGGCCCCGGGCCGGCGCATCCCGCGGCCGGTCCGCGGCGAGTCGCTTCAGGTCGAGGACTTCGTTCATGGCTTCACGTAGAGGCCGGTGGCCAGCACCACGAGGTTTCCCGCCTGGTCCTTGCGGGCCGTGCCGCGCGCGAACACGGTGGCCAGCTCTCTCAAGCCGAGCAGCTCGCGCGCGTCGGTGGCCACCGTGCCGCCCGAGGAATCGACGACCTCGACCAGGGCCTTGCGCGTGGGCAGCTTCCCTGGGTCGCAGCAGTAGTCCCACGGGGTCGGACAACCGCAGTCCGGCGCACACGGAGCAAGGCCCGGATCGACGATCGTGAAAGCCGCCATGCCTTCAACAAACGGCTCCTTGCCTCCGCCGATGCGCCCGACGACCGTCACCTCGGAGCCGTCCTCGGCGCGCTCGCGCGCCAGGGCGACCGACTGCGCGTCGGAGGGCTCTCCAGGCAGAAGGTAAACGCGGCCCTCAGGCGACGGCTCACCCAGGACCGGGTGGCGCTCGGCGGCCGGCTCCGCCCCGCATCCCGCCATGCACGCCGCCGCCAGCAGCGCAACGGCCGGCCCCCGGTCGAAGCCGGCACGACTGGCGTTTCCAAAATTGCTCTTCGACGTTCGCATTGGGATCCCCTCCGGTTACTGCTGATTGCGTGATTCATGCAACGGCCTTGATGCTCTCGGCCACGGGCAGGCGCATGGCGCGGATCGCGGGCGGCAGCGCGCCCAGCACGCCGAGTGCCAGGCCCGTGCCGCAGCCGACCAGCACGCCCGTCGCGTCGATCCTAAGGGTGAACGCACCCATCGTGAAACGCACGGCCGTCCCGTGCACCAGCCCCAGGGCCAGCGCGCCGGCCGCCAGGGATGCCGTCGCCGCGAGCACGGCGCCCTCCTGGACGAGACCGATCAGGATCGCGCGGCGGCGGAATCCCACGGCCTGGAGCGTGGCCAGCTCGCGGATCCGGCCGGCCACGGCGCCGTACATCGTGTTCAGCCCCGCCAGCAGCCCCGCCGCGGCAACCAGCCCCACGACGACCCAGGCCAGGGCCTTGACCGGTCGGTAGTGCCTGGCGAGGGCCGCGTAGTACGCGCTCTGGCGGACGCTCTGAAGCTCCAGGTCCGTGCGCCGCTTGCAGAACAGGTCGATCGCGGCAGCCTTCGCCCCCGGCTCCATGAGGACGGCCACCAGCCCCACGTCCTGGCGCCGGGTGGCCTGGGCAAGATCGTCCAGACGGCACCACAGCTCCGCCTCGATGGCCGATCCGGCGGCCACGAACCGTCCGGACACGCGCCACGGCTTTCCCTCCAGATGAACCGTGCCGCCCACGGCAAGGTCGTCGGGGCGGCATCCGAGCTTGGCATGGGCAAGACGCCCGCACATCACCTCGCCCGCGCCTGGCCAGCGTCCCTCCACCAATTGCACGCGCCGCCGGACCAGCGGCGCGGTGTGGGTGACCCCGCGAACCAAGCCCAGGCTGGACCCGCCGCCGCTTCCCGCCTCCAGGCGCACGGCCATCAGCAGTTCCGGCGAGACGCAGGCCACGCCTTGGCGGCGCCGCACGCCGGGGACGCTCGCCGCCAATAGACCGGCTGTGGCGGCCGAGATCGAGGAGTTCTCGATGTTCTCGCCCGCCCCGAGCGAATAGACGAGCACCACCTGCGGATCGCCGCTTGAAGCCAGCGAGGAATCCAGCCCGCGCACGAACCCCACGACCACCAGCACCAGGAGCACGACGACGGTAAGCGCCACCAGCGTTAGCCCCGTGCGCAGCGGCCGGCGCAGGAGATTGCGGACACCGTATTCCCAGGGAAGCAGTCGGAGCATGGAGCGATCGCAGCGGAGCGGCGACAGAGGAGGCTTGCCCGGAAGCGCGCGACACCCCCTATCGGCTGTCCGCGCCGGGCGGCGCCAAAATCCCGTCGTCTGATGCGATTAAGCCTGAAGCGACTGCAACCGCAGACGCAAGGCCATGCCGGAAAGCGGAGACTCGGCCGCGTTCGCCTCCAAGCGCCAGGCGGCCGGACCGGCCTCGCCCGTGGACACGCCCGCACGGCGATCGGAAAGCACGGCCCCCGGGCCTTCCTCTCGCGGGTCGGGCACGAGATCCGGCCTGTCGGCCGGTGTGCCTCCGTGGCAGATGCACGAGGCGTCGGGCCGCGGCGAGCAGGGGACGCGGCCGCCGGAGGACTCCTCGCTCGAAGGGCATTCGCCGCGGCAACCCGAGGCGCACGTCGCCCCGTCGCCTCCCGATACGCATGCGCCGCACGACCGGCTCCAGCACGAAGCAGGACAGGTCACCAGAACCGCGATCAGTAGCAGCGACATGAAACGCACGGGACGCGCCTTGGAATCCCAGGAGTCCGGACGGACGCCAGCGCTGAATCGTATGCTGCCCCCCCATCTCGGGCCAGCCCCGCGGGGCTGGCACCGTTTTCCAACCGGGCCGCGACCCGTCAGCCGAGGCGCACGGCGCTGACCCGACCCAGCTGCGGACCAGCGCGTCGGGAAAACGGCGCCTGTCCCCCTGGGGACGTGTTAATCCGGGTCGCCAGACCCCCTCTTACGATGACAATGCCCCAGCGAATCACCCATTCCGGAGCATTCGGTTTGGATCGATTGCAGGGAACGTGACGATACTGCCTGCTACGGGAGGCGGAGAAGCCAGGTATTGAGGCCCTTTTTTTCCACCGGGAGCTGCACCATGCAGGGGCAGTCGATCGTGGGCACACTCGAAGGGCTCGCCGTCGCGCAGCGACGCCGGTGCCCGATCTGCGGACACGCGGTCGCTTCGCTGATCCGCGAGTTCCCCGCCGCCGTCGCGGATCGTCCCTGGCACCTGGTGCGGTGCTGCCGCTGCCGGATGGTCTTCCTCCACGAGCAGGTCCGCTACGAGCAGCTTGCCGAGGAATTCGACTGGTCGGAGACGTTCGACGAGGAAGCCCGCCGCCGCGACCGGCGCTCGCCCGTCGCCCGGCGGTTGTCCAAGGCCGGGGCGGCCCTCAAAAGGCTCTGCGGGCGCGAGAACGGCGGCGCGCTGTTGGGCGTAGTGCTTCGGCATCATCGGGCGGGTCGGCTGTGCGACTTCGGCTGCGGCTGCGGGATGCTGCTCGAGAAGGCCGCGGTGCACTTCGAGGTGCTGGGCATCGACGTCTCGCCCGTCATGGCCGCCCGGGCCCGCCAGCGCGTGCCCGCCGCGGAGATCCACGTCGGGCCGGTCACGTCGCTTGAGGCCGAACCCGCCTCGCTCGACGTGGTCACGATGCAGAGCTATCTGGAGCATGAGCAGCATCCGCTGGAGGCCCTGCGCGTGGCGCGCGAGGCGTTGCGCCCCGGCGGCATCGTCGTGCTCAAAGTGCCCAACTACGCCTCCTGGAACCGGCGCGTGCGCCGATGGCGGTGGTGCGGCTATCGCTTCCCCGACCACTGCAACTACTTCACGCGGCGCACGCTCAGGTCCGCGCTGGAGCGGTCCGGATTCGAGCCCCTGCCCTGCGCTCTGTGCGACGTGCTGCCCACCTCGGACAACATGTACCTGGCCGCGCGCAAGGACGTGGAGTGCGAGGCGGATTCGAATCGGGGCGATCCGGCTCGGAAGGCCGCGTGACGCGGCCGTCAGCGCCCGTACCACGTGATGACCCGCGCGAAGCCGCCCAGCCCGCCGATCAACGCCAGGCGCTTGCGGTGCTGCCACGAAGTCAGCCCGGCGTAGCGATCGCCCCGGTCCAGGGCGATGACCGCGTCGATCATGTGCTCCGGCCGAGGGGCAGCGTGCGGCGCGGCAAGCCGCGCCAGCCACATGGCCACCGGGTGCGCGACGACCAGGGCCCGCAGGCTGTCGACCAGCGGCCAGCCCCGTCGGCCGGCCAGCGCGTAGCCCCGCGACGCGGCCATCGTCTCCACGTACGAGACCAGCGGCTGGAGCACCTCCTCGGGCAGAGGCCCCAGGGCCCGATCGAGGGCTTCGGCAGGGACGGGCGGGAGCTCGGGGCCCAGCGAGGGGATCGCCCCCCGGCCTCGCCCGAAGGCCCAGGCCAGGCGCACCAGGCGCCAGCGCGTGGCCCACGACTTGCCGAGCTGGGTCTTGGGGTGCAACCGCGCGTACTCCAGGAGGACGCGCCGCAGAAGCATCGACGTGCTGCGATCCGGCGGCCTGCGGCGGCGGAACCAGGTCGCCGCCTCCTCGACGGCCGACGGCTCCAGCATCTGAAGCAACTCGGCGAACTGCGGCCCGTCCAGGCGCGCGGGGCGGCACTGGGCCACCATCTCGCAGAAGCACGAGGCGTGCGCCACCCGGCGGACCAGCGGATACGTCGCATCGCACAGGAGCCGCTCCCAGGCGTCCGTCAACCGGTTGGTGTCTTTCCAGCTCCGCCGGTGCCCGCGCACGATCTCCGGCGGCGCGGCCAGGGCCTTCGGCGGCGGGCGCACCCGCAGCGCCTCTTCCAGGTCGTCGCGGCCCCGCTCGACCGGCCGCCCCTTCCCGGCCGCGGCCGAGGGGCAGCTCCGCCTCACCAGCACCCGCGCCTGGCCCTCCTGGGCCACGGTCTGAAACGGAAACACGCGGCACAGCTTGGGCTTGGCCGCAAAACCGTAGTCGCGGTGGATCCGGCACAGCCCGTCCGGCAGGAGAAACACACACCGGCCGTCGCGCCGCCAGGCCAACTGGTATTGGCGCGAGAAAAGCCCCTGGCGAACGACGGTCTTCACGCCGCGATACTCGGGGTGCGCCTCCCAGTCCTGCTGCCGAAGGCGCTCGCGATCCTCCTCATCGAGCGTGACGATCGTGCCCACGCAGCACACGGCGCAATTGTGGCAGTCCCAGTGCTGGACGACGGGAAGGAGCTGGGCGGAGGACATGGATCGGGCCGACAGGACGCGCAGGACGGGCCTTGCTGGATGGTAAGCCCTGGCGGGCCGATCGGCAACCCGCGCGCAAATGGCGCGCCGCCCCCTTTGCATTCCGCGCCCGGCCAAGGTACGCTCGCTGGCGTCATCTCCGGCCCGACCCCTCCCGCCCAAGGAGCCGACCATGTCCCTGCGCTTCCTCTTCGCAGCCGTCCTTTGCGTCCCGCTGAATACGTCGATGCCGTCGTCGGCCCGGGCCGCGGAGCATCCGCCCCTGTTCCCCTTCCTGGTCTCCTACGAGCCGAGCGCGGGGCTGCCCAACGTGTCGGCGTGGCTCGAAAGGCCCGCCGGGGCGCACGGCTTCGTGCGCGTCGCGCCTCGCAAGCCGCTTGCGCGCCTGGTCACCGACGCCGGCCCCATCCGCTTCTGGGCCACGAATCTCTGCTTCGAGGCCTGCTTCCCCAGCCGCGAAGAGGCCGAGGCCCTGGCCGCGCGCCTGGCCGGGCTGGGCATCAACTGCGTGCGCATGCATCACATGGACGCCCGATCGATCTGGGGCAAGGACCTTCTGACCATCGACCCGCAGAAGCTCGACCGGCTCGACTACCTGATCCACCAGCTCAAACGGCACGGCATCTACACCAACATCAACCTCCATGTCTCCCGCTGGCTGGGAGACAAGGAGGGCTTCCCCCATCGCGAGAAGCGCCCCAAGTACGACAAGGGCGTCGGCAACTTCGAGCCCCGCATGATCCAGGCCCAGAAGAAGTACGCCCGCGACCTGCTCACGCACGTCAATCCCTACACCAAGACCGCTTACACCGACGAGCCGGCCGTGGCCTTCGTGGAGATCAGCAACGAGGACGCCCTGTTCGCCGTCTGGGGCTGGGGACAGCTCGACGGTCTGCCCGACCCCTACGCCACGACCTTCCGCAAGCTGTGGAACGCCTGGCTCCGCGAGAAGTACGGCACCAGCGACGGGCTCCGCGACGCATGGAAGGCCGGCGAGTGGCCGCTGGGCGAGGAGATGCTCACCAATGGCGACTTCCGCGCGAAGCTCGACCGCCCCTGGGGCCTGGAACAGGACGCGCAAACCGAGCTGGAGTTTTCAGTCGTCAAGGACGGCGGCCCGGAGGGCAAGCCGTGCCTGCGCCTCGTGGTCACGCGCAACGGCGAGGTCCCCTGGCGCCCGCAGATCAGCCAGGCGGGCCTGAAGCTTGAGGAAGGAACACCCTACACGCTCTCCTTCTGGGCCCGGGCGCACAAGGACCGCTCGATCGGCGTCAACTGCATGATGGCCCACGAGCCGTGGCAGCGCCTGGGCCTCTCCGCGTCAGCCGACCTTTCTCCCACGTGGAAGGAGCACCGCTTCACGTTCGCTGCCGAGCAGGACGACGACAGCGCGCGGATCACGTTCACGAGTCTTAAGCCGGGCACGTACGAGCTGGCCGCGGTCTCGCTGAAGCCCGGCGGCATCGTGGGGCTGGCGAAGGACCAGCGCCTCGAGGACGACTCCGTGCCCGTGCTCTTGCGCAAGCAGGCCAATCTCACCGAGGCCGCCCGGGCCGACTTCATCGACTTCCTCTGGGACACGGAGAAGGACTACTGGTTGGGGATGTGCCGGTTTCTGAAGGACGAGCTGGGGGTCAAGCCGCTCGTCTCGGGCACGCAGCTGAGCTACAGCCCCATGTGCATCCAGACCGAGCTGGACTACATCGACGCCCACTCCTACTGGCAGCATCCGCACTTCCCGGGCCGGCCCTGGGACCCGGGCAACTGGACGGTGCGCAACATCGCCCTGGTCAACACGCCGGGCGGCACGCTCTCGGGGCTGGCCAAGCGCCGCGTGGCCGGAACCGCGTTCACCGTCAGCGAGTACAACCACCCGGCCCCCAACGTGTACGCGGCGGAGGGGTTTCCCATGATCGCGGCCTTTGCGGCGTTTCAGGCGTGGGACGGCATCTTCAACTTCACCTACAGCCACAACACGGAGTTCGAGCCGCAGCGGGTCCATAGCTACTTCGACATCAAGGGCGACCCCACGCGCCTGGTGCATATGCCGGCCTGCGCGGCCATGTTCCTACGGGGCGACGTGGCCCCGGCCAGACAGGCGGTGCTGGTGCCCGTCGCGTGCAAGGCCGAGCGCGAGCTGTTGCACGAGACGCTCAGCGCGTGGAAGATCACGGCCGACGGCTTCGGCGCCGACGAGCGGCTGTCCCTCGTGCACGCCCTGGCCATGGACCGCGTGGGGCCGGGCGAGAAGGCCGGGGCGAAACTGCCCGAGCTGCCCGGGGACAAGCAGGCTTTCACCAGCGACACCGGCGAGATCCGCTGGGATACGAGCGAGAAAGGCGCCGGCTACTTCACGGTAAGTACGCCCCGGTCGAAGCTGTTCACCGGCTTCGTGCGCGGCCGGACCTTCGACCTCGGCGAGGTGAGCCTGGCCGTCGGCCCCACGCGCCTCGACTGGGCCACGGTGAGCGTGAGCGTCCTCGAAGGGAAGGACTTCCAGTCGCCCGGCCGGGTGCTCATCGCCGCCACGGGCTGGATGCAGAACACGGGCGCGGACCTCGAGCAACTGGCCGGCGACCGCGTTACGCTGGGGCGCGACTGGGGACGCGAGCCGATCCTCTGCGAGGGCATCCCGGCCGAGATGACCTTGCCCGTCGCACCTGACCGCGTGCGGTTCTATCCCCTCGACGAGTCGGGAAGGCGCCGTGCGCCGGTCGAAGTCTCGTCCGCGCGCGGCAGGGCTGTGCTGGAGCTGGGCCCGCGGCACAAGACGCTCTGGTACGAGGTCGAGATCCGCTGAAGCGTTCTCCCCTCTCCCGCAAGCGGGAGAGGGGCCGGGGGTGAGGGCGCATCGGGTTGGTGGTGGGTCCGCCGCCTGATCGTCGGCCTGGCTTCAGGCCATGCGGTCCGCACAGCACGCTGGCCCAGTGCGACGTTGCCGGCGCCCGGCCAGACGGAGAAAGGCCGCTGCGCCGAGCGCGAGCAGCACCCACGTCGAGGGTTCGGGCACCAGGGCCTCGGGCGGCCCGTCCAGGAACCGGGCGAGAATCTCGTCGCTCGACAGGGCGCGGCCGTACAGGGCCACCTCGTCCATCCAGCCGGGGAACGCGCCGTGGCCGCTGGGAACCGCCACCGAGGGCCAGGAGAGGAAGAAGTCCAGATCGTTGGTCGCAAGATCCCCGGTGGTCCCGATAGGGTGCGATTCCTCCACCCCGTTGAGGAAGTAGCGCATCATCCCGGTCTCGGCGTCGTAGGTCAACGCGAGGTGGGCCCACTCGTCCAGCGGCACCTGCTGACCGAATCGGTGCCGGTAGTGCGTCGGATCGCCGTCGAGCTTGAGGCTGAAGGTGATGTCCCGGTCCTGCTCGAAGATCGCGTCGAACGGGGTCGCCCAGCCTCCCTTGTTGAACAGCCATCGCCAGTTGTTCACCGCATCGGGCTGGCCCGCGTCCACGTCCGGGTCCTGGTCCACGTAGAGCCAGGCCTCGAAGGTCAGACCCGAGGTGGGGCTCTCGGCGGACGGAAGCGGCGCGCGCACGTGGTCGTCCACGCCGTCGAAATGCAGCGCCCCGCCGAACATCCCGTCCGACGGCCCGAACGTCGCGCCGTTGACCACCGCCCCGTGCCGCCCGAAGACCGTGGCGTCGTAGGCCACGTTGCCGCGACGCTCGTCCAGGTGATAGACGAGGATGTCGGCCGGGGGCGGCGCGGACATGGTGAGGTCGGGCTGGGGCGGGCCGTTGGCGTAACGCTCGGCCACGTCCGCCCCGCTGAGCACCGTGCTGTACACGGCGATCTCGTCGAGGATGCCGGGTAAGGCGCCCTGGCCGTTCTGGGCCTCCGAGTTGTTCGGGTGCGACAGATAGAACGGCGCGTTGTTGGTGGCGATCGTGCCGGCAGTCCGGGACGCGGTATGCTCGTTGCCGTTGATGTACGCGGCCATGGTGCCCGTGGCCCCGTCGTACGTGTACGCGAAGTGCACCCACTCGCCGATTCCCCACGGATCGCCGACGTAGAACCGCTGCTGAATCGTCCCGCCCGCACCGTCGTCCAGGCGCACGCTGAACTGCGTGTTGCGGCTCTGCTCCAGGACCACGTCGAACACGCCGCCGCGCCCGCCCTTGCTGAACAGCATGCGATAGTTGTTGTACTCCGGGCCGAGGTTGGGGTCGGACGTGAGCTTGGCCCAGCCTTCCACGGTCAGGCCCGCGCCGATCGCGTCGAAGCTGGGGCTGTCCGGAACGGCCACGTGGTCGCCCCGCCCATCGAAGCTCAACGCCCCGCCGAACTTCGCGTCGGCACCCGTGGTCCGCGTCGTGTCGTAGTGCATCCGGCCATGGTTGCCGTTGCCCGATGCATCGAGCACGATCGAGCCCCGCGATTCGTCCAGGTGCAAAGCCAGCACGTCGGCGATCGGCGCGGCGTGAGAGGACGGGCCAGCAAAAGCCGCCATCGCGGCAGCCAGTGCCAGAGCCGAGGCGAACCAGCGGTAGGTCATGATCGGGCTCCCCTGGAAGGTGGTTCGAGGCGCCGTCGGGCGGCCTGCAACGGCCGGCGCTTGAATCGGCGTGTTCGCGGGGGCTGCCGCGCTGCGCTTCGTGATCGAGGCAGGCGCACAGCATGCCAGCCTACCCAGGCCATGCTAATTCGGCTCGCCAGGGGCTGCAAACAGCCGACCCTGAAGCGCACCCCGTCTGCGGCGGGGGATGGCGGAAAGACGGCAGGCTGCGGTCTCGTCCCTGTCGTGCCGCAGGCGAGGCCGAAATGCGGGAGCTGCGAAACTCCCCGCCCCCCTTGGGCGTCTAAGTCCGAGGACGAGCGGATAGTGGTTTCGATCGACTCGAAGGGTCCCCCTCCCTCAACTACAAGGATGCACGTCATGAAACGCGCGATCACGGTCCGCTGCGCCGCCTTCCTCCTCGTCACGGCCGCATTGTCCGCGGCGGCCCAGGCCCAGGGCGTTCTGGTGGTGGTCAACGCCGACCGCCCGGTCCCGCTGCCGCGCCCTGTCGTGCGCGAGCGCCCCGCGCCCCAGCCGGAGATGAGCTACAAGATCAAGCGGCTCTCGGTCCACGCCAACGTGGTTGACCAGGTCGCGCGCGTTCAGGTGGGCCAGTCGTTCGTCAACACGGGCAGCCGGCAGATGGAGGTGCAGTTCGTGTTCCCGCTGCCGTACGACGGGGCCGTCGATCGGCTCACGTTCCTCGTTGACGGCAAGGAGATCCCGGCCAAGTTGATGCCGGCCAAAGAGGCCCGGCGGATCTACGAGAGCCACGTGCGCCGCAACCAGGACCCGGCCCTGCTGGAGTGGCTAGGAAGCGGCATGTTCCAGACCAGCGTGTTCCCGGTCCCGCCCGGCGCCGAGCGCTCGGTCGCGCTGCGGTACAGCCAGCTTCTGCGCAAGGACCATGAGCTGACCGACTTCCTTTTCCCGCTGGGCACCGCCCGATACACGTCGCACGCGGTGGAGAAGGTCGATATCCGCATCTCCATCGAAAGCTCCACGGACATCAAGTCGGTTTACAGCCCCACGCACGCGATCGACATCAAGCGGCCCGACGACCAGCACGCCGTGGTCAGTTACACGGTCAAGAACCAGGTCCCGTCGAGCGACTTCCGCCTGTTCTACGGCGTGGCCAAGGGCCGGCTCGGGGCCAACGTGCTGAGCTATCGGCCGGACGCCGGCGAGGACGGCTACCTCCTGCTGCTGGCCAGCCCCGAGATCAAGGACGCCGAGCGCAAGCGCCAGGCCAAGACCGTGGTCTGCGTGTTCGACCGGTCGGGCAGCATGAGCGGCAAGAAGATCGAGCAGGCCAAAGAGGCCCTCAAGTCCGTGGTCAATGGCCTGCGCCACGGCGACCTGTTCAACATCGTCGCCTACGACACACACGTCGAAGCCTTCCGGCCCGAGCTGGAGCGATACAACGACGAGAACCGCAAGGCCGCGCTGGGCTTCGCCGAAGGGCTCTACGCCGGCGGCGGCACGAACATCTCCGAGGCCCTGAACACGGCCCTGGCGATGCTCACCGACTCGTCGCGCCCCACGTACGTGATCTTCATGACCGACGGCCTGCCCACGGTGGGCCAGACCAGCGAGTCGAAGATCGTCGAGGTGGTGACCAGCGCCAATCGCGCGGCCGCGCGCCTGCTCAACTTCGGCGTGGGCTACGACGTGAATAGCCGGCTCCTCGATCGCCTGGCTCGGGCGGGCCACGGGCAGAGCGAGTACGTCCGGCCCGACGAGGACATCGAGGTCCACGTCGGCCGGCTGGCGCGCAGGATCAGCTCGCCGGTGATGACCGACGTGGACGTCACGTTCGACTTCGACGAGCTGGAAGTCGAGGAGGGCAAACCGGTCAACCGCGTCTATCCCGACGAGGTGGGCGACCTGTTCCAGGGCGAGCAGCTCGTGCTCGTCGGACGGTACAGGAAGGCGGGCCGCGCCAAGGTCACCATCGCCGGACGCGTGGCCGCAAAGGAGCAGAAGTTCGACTTCCCGGCCGACCTGGCCGACAAGAGCCCGGACCAGTCGTACGCTTTCGTCGAGAAGCTCTGGGCCATGCGCCGCATCGGCCAGATCATCGACGAGCTCGATCTGCACGGCCGCAATGAGGAGCTGATCGAGGAACTGGTCGATCTCTCCACGCGGCACGGGATCCTCACGCCGTACACCTCGTTCCTCGCCGACGAGACCGCGCCGGTGGAAGTGGCCTTCGACCGCGAGGGCCGGCGGCGCAAGGCCGGCGATATGCTCCAGCGGCTGGAAGAGAGCGCCGGCAAGGCGGCATTCGCCCAGCGCGACTTCAAAAAGAAGCTGCAAGGGGCGGACATGCCGATGCCGGCATCGCGCCCCGGCGAGGACGGGCGAGGCGGCGGCATGGCCTCGGGAGCCGCGCTGCGCGACCTGGACACCGACGAGATGGTCCGCGTGGACGCCGTGCAAGTGGTGGGCGACAAGACGCTGTACCGCCGCGGCAACGTGTGGTATGCCTACGACGCGGTCAAGCAGGACCTGAAGCGGCTCAAGACCGAGGCGATCGAGGTCGCGCGGTTCTCCGACGCCTACTTCGAACTCGTCGAATCCGCCGCCCCGGCCGAGCGCGAGGCCCTCTCGCGCCAGAAGCCCGGCGAGGAAATGGTGTTGGAGGTCGAGGGCAAGGTCTATCGCGTCCGTTGAGGCCCGCCCCGAAGGCGAGTCTCTCCCATTCTCGCGCCCAACCCCTAGCCGGAGCTCTACGAGAGTCGCACCTGCTGACCCCCCGCCCGCCCCTGCCCTTGCAGGTTCCAAACCGGGCAATAGAATTAGCTTACACGCAGGGCGCGGCACCGAAGTGCCGCGCCCCCCATTTTGGAGAGGTGGCTGAGTGGTCGAAAGCGCGGGTTTGCTAAACCCGTGAGGGCGAAAGTCCTCCGCAGGTTCGAATCCTGTCCTCTCCGCTGAATAGCCGCTTGCGAAATTGTCGTAAGTGGCTTTTTTTATTTGGTTTGCGGCATATTCTCGGCCCATCATGGCCGCTACCGGCCTTGATTTCGTGTCTATTAGTGGTCTAATAGTGGTCTATTAAGCCACTCATGCCTGCTCTAAGAGACACGAATTTCATGCGTCTTCCGCAACTCCGCAGAACCCCGTTGAGGCTCACCCGCAGGGGATACGTCCGACAGCTTGGAAGCCTTGTCAACGGTGGATCAGTCCAGAAGTTCTACCTTGGCTTTGATCCGGCGATTGCCGCCCAGCGCAGGCAGTGGGTCGAAGCCGTTTACGTTGAGAACTGCCGAGTCTGCAATTCGCTGCTTTGGACTGATACGTTTCTCAGTTTGGCCAAGCAGCTTGCACGCCTGGGAAGCGCCGTGGTCGTCAATGAGCCACTTCCCGACGAGTTATCGCATTTTGGGCCACCTGACTACAGCTTCGTTCAACGGCTCAGAGACGTTGGCGTTCCCGTCTCGATTCACGGTGAGCCCGCCTCCGCAACAGTGAGGCTTACGTCAGACGTGACCCCAACCGGCAAGCCAGCCGTAACAAAGCTCCACCAAGCGATTGATAAGTACAGACAAGATCGAATTGACAATTACGCCGGTAGCTACCAAGGATCTCAGACCATCGCCAGGAAGATTGACAAGTTCTACGAACTTGACGATTGCTGGTTGTGGCAACTCGACTACGTGAAAATCAAAGCCTTTGTGGACAGGTGGCGCATTCGTCCTGTCACTGCCAAAGGAACTCGTTGCTCCAAGATCTTCGCCGAAGTGACGATTGGCGAGTTCTACAAGTTCCTTCATGTGACAGAAGCATCTCACCCCGATGAGTTTCGATGTCCCAATCTAGTGTAGTGTTTCAGGCTGTTGGTGCTTTATCGAGGGCTGCGCGTGCCTGAGC
>CAYSUS010000106.1:0-24576 GCA_964434165.1 uncultured Pirellulales bacterium | reverse complement strand
CAACCATGTGTGGTGGGCCCCTCGTCAGGGGCCGCGGCCATCTGCGGACCCCCGCGTGACGCTTCTCCTGGCCCCGTACAAGGAAGCCTGGCACCTCCAGGGCCACCCATGTCCGAAGAAGCTTCCTCCCCGTCCACAGGGCCCATGCCATCCCCGCCAGGCGAGTACGTGGTTGTTGCCCGCCGGTACCGCCCCCAGGTCTTCGAAGAGCTGATAGGGCAGCAGCACGTTGCCCGGGCGCTTTCCAACGCCATCCTCACCAATCGAGTGGGACATGCCTACCTCTTTACAGGGGCGCGAGGCGTGGGCAAGACCTCGGCGGCGCGGATCCTGGCCAAGGCCCTCAACTGCCAGCAGGGGACCCGGCCCGTGCCCTGCAATCAATGCGACGTATGTCAGGCCATCGGCAGCGGCGATGACGTGGACGTACTGGAGATCGACGGGGCCAGCAACCGCGGCATCGACGAAGTCCGCCAGCTTCGCCAGAACGCCAACGTCCGCCCGAGCCGGGCTCGGTTCAAGATCTACATCATCGACGAAGTCCACATGCTCACGCGCGAGGCGTTCAACGCCTTGCTCAAGACGCTCGAGGAGCCGCCTGACCACGTCAAGTTCATCTTCTGCACGACCGAGCCGACGAAGATCCCGATCACCATCCTCTCGCGGTGCCAGCGGTTCGACTTCGCGGGCATCGGCTCGACCTCCATCCGCGAGCGGCTCGCCCAGATCGTCCACGCCGAGGGCGTCGAGGCCGACCCCGAGGCCCTGGAGGTCATCGCCCGCCGCGCCGCAGGATCGATGCGCGATGCCCAGTCGCTGCTCGAGCAGTTGCTCGCCTTGGCGGAGAAGATCTCCGTCGCCGACGTCCACAACATGCTGGGCACGGCCGGCGACGAGCGCCTGGCCCGCCTCGTCGCTCGCCTGGTAGGGCGCGATGCGGCCGGTGCCCTGGCCGACCTCGATGCGGCCCTGCTCGAAGGCGTCGATGTGTCGCAGCTTGTCGAGCAGCTCTTCGGTTATCTCCGCGACTGCATGGCCGCCGCGGCGGGCGCGTCGCCCGAGACCTTCCTCTACAGCTCACCCCGCGCGGCGGACCAGGTGTCCGAGGCCGGCAGGCGGCTCGGCCTGGAGACGATCCTGGCGGCCATGCAGGTCCTCGACCACACGCTCGCGCGCATGCGCTACAGCACGCAGGGCCGCGTGCTGGCAGAGCTGGCTTTGGTGCGAATCTGCTGCCTGGAGGATCTTCAGCAATTGGGCGACCTGATCGAGCAGGTTCGCGGCGCTGAGGTCGCCTCCAGCAGCGGTGTCGCCGCGTCCTCCCCCCGTCGTCAGCCGGCCGCGGCCTCGGCGCCCGACGCGCCGCCGCCCAGCGCAAAAAAAAACGATGAGCCGGCCGACCTGCCCGCGGCCGAACCCCCGCCGCGCCAAGCCGCAACGGCCCGGGATGCTGCTCCGGACAACCCCAGTGAGCTCTGGGTGGCGGCGATCGGCCAGGTTTCGGGCCTGGCCGCCGAGCAGGCCCAGCAATACGATCGTATAGCAAATCCTGCGCCAAATCGTCTAGTCGTATTCTTCAAACCCGGCTATACTCTCGCCAAGTCGATCTGCGAGCGACCGGATCAGGTGGCGCGGTTCGAGGCCGCCCTGGCCCAGGTGACGGGACGTCGGATCCACGTGGAGTTTGCCCTGGCCGAGGACGAGCCGGCCATGGAGCCCTCCCCCCAAACGGATAAACCGGTCACGCCCCAGCAGCGGCTTATCGACGTGGTGGAGCGACCCATCGTGCGTCGTGCCGGCGAGTTGTTCGGCGCCCACCCCGTGCGCGTCGATCCCCCGCCCCAATCCACCGACCCGTAGCCGAGCTCCCAGACCCGGTCGCCCTTTCGGCCACGGCTCTTGCGGCCAAGGACGGTCCAACGGTGCGGTGCTGCCGGGCCCCAGGGGAGTCGTAGAATGGAGAGATACGCAGCTCCCGAATCCACGCGGCATCGGTACTCCAACCCCACAGGTCCACCGTGTTCAAGGGATTAGGCAACCTGGGCTCCCTGCTCCGCAACGCGCAGCAGATCACCGGACGGATGCAGGGCCTGAGCGAAGAACTGAAGAAGCGCCACGTCACCGGCTCGGCCGGCGGCGGCATGGTCGAGATCGAGGTCAACGGAGTCATGGAAGTGCTCCGCTGTCACATCGACGCCAAGCTCTTGGAGGACGGCGACCGCGAGCTACTGGAGGACCTGGTCGCGACCGCCGTCAACCAGGCCATCGCCAAGGGCAAGCAGCTCCACGCCGACACGATCCGAGACATGACCGGCGACATTGACGTGCCGGGCCTGGACGACGCCCTGTCGAAGTTCCTTGGCGGTGGTGCCGACAGCACATAGGCCTCGGGAACTCGAAGCCCTGAAGGCCTCGGGAGTCTGCTTCAGAACGATCGGAGCCGACCCGCGTGTCCCAGCTTACCGAACCGCTGAAGAACCTGATCGAACAGTTCGCCCGGCTGCCGGGAATCGGCAAGAAGTCTGCCGAGCGCCTGGCGTATCACGTCCTTCGCGTCCACAAGGACGAGGCCCTTCAACTGGCCGACGCCATCCGGCATGTGAAGGAGAACGTGCGTTACTGCGCGACGTGCTTCAACCTCTCGGAAGGCGAGACATGCTCGATCTGCGCCGACCCGAAGCGCGACCGCACCAAGCTGTGCGTGGTGGAGCAGCCTCGCGACCTGATGGCCCTGGAACAGACCGGGGCGTACCGCGGGCTTTATCACGTACTGCTGGGGCGCATCGCACCGCTGGACGGCATCGGCCCGGATCAACTGACGATCGAAGCACTCGTCCGGCGCGTCAACGAAGGCTCAATCGAGGAGGTCATCATGGCCACCAACCCCACGGTGGAAGGCGACGGCACCGCGCTTTTCATTTCGAACCAGTTGGGGGGCCTGCCCGTAAGGATCACCCGCCTCGCTCGGGGGATCACAAGCGGGAGCGTGCTAGAATTTGCTAACAAGGAGATCCTCTTCGACGCCCTTGCGGGCCGGCAGGCGTTCTGAGCGCGGGCCTCCCTCACCCCGCTGTTTGATTTGCGTTGCCCAGGAGTCCCGCGACCGATGGCGAGCGCCGATTCGGCCGCGCAGCCCAGCCGGCTTGGCCACGAGCCAAGGGGATTGCCAACACGGCGGTTTTTGGCACGATAGTTGGTTGAGCGCCGGGTCGCAGCAGCCCTCGCTGGAGGGGCCCGGTTTTTGAACGGGGCGGTCCGCGACATCCATCCGACAGGAGGCGGCCGCGGGCGCGCGGCAGCGCCCGACGCCGTAACGTTCCATGCGACTTTCACTCGGCCAAGAGCTTCGGCTGTCCCAGAAGCAGATCCTGGCTCCACGGATGATCCAGTCCATGGAGATCCTGCAACTGCCGATTCTCGCCCTCCAGGAGAAGATCGAGCAGGAGATGGAGGAGAACCCCTTGCTGGAGATGCGGGAACAGGATCCTGACCTGCCCGCCGAGGACGTGGAGGAGGAGGAGGCGCCCGACGCCCTGACCGACGAAGAGCGCGAGCTGGTCATCGACGAGTCGAAGGACAACAAGGCGGACTTCGAGCGCCTGGATAACCTCGACCAGGAGTGGCCCGACCACTTCGAGGAGCGCACCCGACCCTCGCGCGACCGCATCGAGGAGGAGGGTCGCCGCAAGCACGACGCGATGGCCAACATGACCGCCCGCCCCCAGTCGCTCCACGACTACCTCCACGATCAGCTCGGCTGGTTCGACCTCGATCGCGCACTGCGTGCGATGTGCGACCGGATCATCTACAACCTCGACTCGAACGGCTACCTGATGGGGAGCCTGGAGGACCTGCTCGGGCCCGACGCGTCGCCGGAGGACCTTGACGTCGCTCGACGTGCCCTGGCGCTGGTGCAGACGCTCGATCCGCCCGGGGTGGCCGCCCGGGACCTGAAGGAATGCCTCCTGCTTCAGCTCGTTTCCGGGATGCCCTATTACGAGCAGCTTCGCACGCTGATCACGGGCCACCTGACCGACCTGGAGCACAACCGGCTGCCGCTGATCAGCCGCAAGACCGGCTACTCGATCGAGGACATCCAGGCGGCCCTGGAGGAGCTCCGCAAGCTGAAGCCGAAGCCCGGCGCGGAATTCAAAGAGGAGCACGTGCCCGCGGTTACGCCGGACGTGTTCGTCGAGCGGACCGAGGAGGGCGAGTACCGCGTGCGGCTGGAGGACGGGCGCACGCCGAGCCTGTTCGTCAGCCCCTACTACCGGCGCCTTTTGTCCAGCTCGGAAACCAACAACGAGACGCGCGAGTACATCAAGCGCAAGCTGAACTCCGCCCAGTGGCTGATCGACTCCATCGAGCAGCGGCGAAGCACGCTGACGCGCGTATCCCAGGCGATCGTCGATCACCAGAAGGAATTCCTGGAAAAGGGGCCCGAGTTCATCGAGCCCCTCAAGATGCAGCAGATCGCGGACAAGGTCCGCGTGCACGTCACCACGGTCAGCCGCGCCGTGGACGACAAGTGGATCCAGACCGCCCGGGGGATCTTTCCCCTGAAGCGGTTCTTCTGCGGCGGCACGGTCAGCGCCGACGGCGAGGAGGTCGCCTTTCCGGCCGTGCGCCTGAAGCTTCAGGAGATCGTCGACGCGGAGGACAAGCAGAACCCGCTCAGCGACGAGGACCTCGTCAAGGAGCTGGGCAAGCACGGAATCAAGGTCGCGCGCCGCACGGTGACCAAATACCGCAAGGCCATGCGGATCCCCAGCTCGCGGCAGCGCCGCGACTGGTCGGCGGTCGCCGCGCAAAAGAACGGCCTGGCCGCGTCGCAGGCGTCCTCGTCCGACGGCGGCGCCTCGGCTTGACGGCTTGGCGGCGCCGATCGGCCTCGTCCGCGCCGGGCGCGGCAGTCGCCCCCTCGCGCTACACCGACTCGACGAACAGGCCCCGCCGCCGGCGCTCCAGCAGCCGGCCCTCGTCCATGATGCCGGCCACGTGCTGCGGGTTCTCGATGCCCCGGAGCTCGAGGATCGGATGGCTCCGGTCGCTGGACGTGATTCGAACAGTACCCACGCCGAACATCCGGTCGAAGATCGTCTGCTCGACCGAGATGTCGTCCATGTCGATCATCTCGATGCGATCGGTCACGCGGCGGAGGATGCCCCGTTCGTGGAAGAACCGCTTGTTGGTCAGCCGATAGGAGACGCTCAGCCGACGAAGGATCAGGATGCTCAGCCCGTAGAGCCACATCCCCGCGACGCCGATTCCGACGATCCACCAGAGCCACCACGCGCCGATCCAGAAGCCGACGGCCACGGCGACCACGGAGATCGCGCCGAAGACGATCCAGGTGCCGTGCATGTCCCTGGGCGAGTAGCCGCCCGACCATAACTCCTCCTCTCCCTCTTCCCCGCCGCTGCGCCGCGAGGAGATGGCCTGCTGCACGCGCTCGCGAGGGCCGGGCTCCTCGGCCGGCGCCTCGCTGGGGGGCTCTTCCGACTCGGGCTGGGAGGCCCGGGGCTGCCCGGGCACGGCCTCCGTCGAGTCCGTCGCCTCCAGACGGGCGCCACACTTGTGGCAGTACACTCCCGAATCAACCACGTCGGTTCCACAAGAAGGACAAATCATGGCGCGTTACCTTTCCCAGCAGCCGGACGAGGAGCCAAACCAAGAAGGCCCCATTATAGGGCCACCCCGGCGAGCGGTCACTACCCGTCACCCTTGCGGAAGGTAGCGCGCCGCGGGCTCGCCACGAGGCTGTTCGCGTCAAGCGGGCGGATCTTGCCCCGCGACCGGCGCTCCCGGCGAGCCCGTGGCCGCAAGCACCCCCAGCATTTTGTGCATGCTCCCCTTCGCCCCACCGCATCTTGATGTATAGTAGGAGCTACAACCCTCGCGAGGGCGGCACGCATGAAATGCCCCTTTTGCCAGCAAGACAACGACAAGGTGATCGACTCCCGGGCGAGCGAGGACGGCTTTGCCATCCGCCGCCGCCGCGAGTGCCTCGGATGCCATCGGCGCTACACGACCTACGAGCGCGTCGAAAGCACCGGAGTGAAGGTCATCAAAAAGGACGGCTCGCGGGTCCCCTTCGACCGCCTGCGGATCAAGCAGGGCCTGGAAAAGGCCTGCTGGAAACGGCCGATCAGCGACGCCCAGCTCGAGGCGGTGATCGGGGCCGTGGAGAACGACCTGGAGGCCAACTTCGAGACCGAGGTCGAGAGCCGCTACATCGGGGAGCTGGTGATGCAGCACCTCCGCGAGCTCGACCAGGTGGCCTACGTCCGCTTCGCCAGCGTGTATCGCAGCTTTCGGGACGTCCGCGACTTCGTCGATGAGCTCAAGCCCATGCTCGCCGAGGCGCTGGCGCCGCAGCGCGAGTCCCCTCAATGTTGACGCTCGACCACGAACGTCGCCAGTAGCTCCAGCGAGTCGCGGAACTCACTGGGCGCGAGGACCGCGAGTCGGCTCTTCGCCCTCTCGATGAACCACTCGGCCTTCTGCCGGGCGTAGGAGACCGCGTCGTAGCGCGTGAACCAGGACCGGAGCGCCTCGCGACGGTGATTGCCTGAACGGGACAGGAGGGAGAGCACCTCGCGACGATCCTCCGCCCCGGCCTGGCCCAGCAAGCGGATCAGGGGCAGGGTGGGCTTCTGCTTATCCAAGTCGGTGCCCAGGGATTTGCCGGTCTTGTCCTCGCTCCCCAATAGATCGAGCAGGTCGTCGGCGATCTGAAACGCCACGCCAAGGTCGGCGCCGTAGGCGATCAGGGCCTTCTTCGTCTCGCGGTCGGCTCCGCCGTAATGGGCCCCCACGCTGCAGCAACACGCGCACAGGGCCGCGGTCTTCTCCGCGATGATCTCCAGGTACTCGGCCTCGTCGAGGTCGTAGTGGCCGCGACGCTCCATCTGGCGGAGCTCGCCCTCGCACATGGTGCGCGACGACTCGCCGATCTCACGGCAGGCATAGGGGTCGTCCAGTTGACTGGCGAGGCTTACCGCGAGGGTGAACAGGTAGTCGCCCAACAGCACGCTCGCCTCGTTGTCCCAGCGGGCGTTGACCGTGGCCAGGTGCCGGCGCAGCGCAGCCTCGTCGAGCACGTCGTCGTGAATCAGAGTGGCCGTGTGAATCATCTCCACCACCGCGGCCAGCAGGAGGTGGTCGGGGCCGCAACGGCCGGACGCCCGGCCGCTCAGGAGCACCAGCGCCGGACGCATCCGCTTGCCGCCCAGGCGAAAGCCGTGTTTGACCAGTTCGTCCACGAAGGAGAACCGGCTGGAGAGCTCGCGGCGCAGAAAGGCCTCGACCTCGTCGAGGTCGTTCTGGATGGGGGCGTAGATGCGGCGGAGCCCGACCGGCGTGCTTCCTCGATTGTCGGCCGCGGTGCTCATCAAGGCGTTTCCTCGCTGCGGCTGGGAAGGACTGGGGACCGATCGTCAGCCGCTGGTGCGCCCGCTCCCCCTTCCCGTCCCGGCCGAGTCCCGCGCTCGGCCGAACTGCTCCCCGGGCCCTTGCGAACTCCCTGCCAAGGCTACCCTACGGCACCGCCCACGCGGCGCAAAACGCGGCCCCGGTCAGCAAGATCGCGTGAAATGCCCGCTCCTGCCCCCCGACTTCTCTTCCAGTTGCACCTGCCGGACGACCATGGACCGGTCGGCGGACTTGCACATGTCGTAAATCGTCAAGGCGGCGGCCGACACCGCAACCAGGGCCTCCATTTCCACGCCCGTGCGAGCCGCTGCCCGGGCCTCCACCTCGATGGCCACCGTGGTCGCGTCGGGGAAACCGAACTCCACGGAGACGGCATCCAAAGGCACCGCATGGCACAGGGGCACCCACTCCGCGGTCCGCTTGGCCGCCATGATCGCCGCCACCCGCGCGACGCCGAGCACGTCGCCCTTGCCCATCCGACCCTGCCGCACGAGGTCGAGGGTCTCCGCTCGCATCCGAACCTGACCGGTCGCCCTGGCGAGCCGGGCAGTGACCTCCTTGGCGCCCACGTCGATCATGCGGGCCGCCCCGGAACGATCGAGATGGGTCAATTCATCCATGCGAACGGCCAGGGCGAGTTTCCGGGGTCAAACAGCTCTCACTAGATTCTAATCCTCGGCGACCGCCCGTCGAGGCCATCCATCGGCCGGTCTCCACTCCCACTCGGTTAGTTTGAACGCCCTTCGCCGGGGATCGGAGGGCCCAAACCGGCGACCTCGACCACCCGCGCCAGCCACACCCCCTGAATTCGGTACTCGCTCAGCGTCCTGGACTTGGACAACCAGGGCTCGGCCCGCCCCAGATCGGCCCGACGGTGATAGACCACGGCCAGACGGCATTGCAAGAGCCGCTCGGGCCTCGCGGGGTCCCAGCCCAGCAGTTCCACTTCGGACTCAGTCAACGACGGCGACGTCACCCGCACCGCCCGGGCTTGGAACTCGGCCAGGTTCGGAACGAGCAGCACCGGCTGGCCCGGGACTCGCTCGGCTACCTCGGCCAGCATCGGTTCGCGCACCGCGTCGCCCCAGTAGGTCACCTCCAGCCCGAGCCGCTCGGCGCCGGCCAGACCACCCACCAGCATGTTGTAGTGGCTCAACTGGAAAGGATGATACTGGACCAGGCCGTAGCCTTGCAGCAGCAACAGCACGGCCAGGGCGGTGGCGGTCAGGCGGCAGGTCCGTGGCCCGCGGAGCGCGGACCGCTCGAGGAGCCATGCGGCCCCGGCCCCCACGAGCACGGCCCAAAGGGGAAACACCCCCAGGAACAGGCGCACCCCGTCGTACACGGGAACGCCAGGTATGGCGAACACCGAAAGCATCCACGCCAGCGTGACCACAATCAACGCCAGCGCCGGCCGGCCGCGCCAAGCCCCTCGATTCGCCCAGATTCCAGCCAGTCCGAGCAGCAGCAGGCCGAGCGGAAGCGTCACGGTGAACATGACAAAGGGGTAATGCCACGGGGCGTCCACGTCGCTCCACGCGCGGCCGGCGTAGAACACGTGGATCGACGGACGCTGCGTGGCGCTGCGGAGGAATTGCCACGCTCGGTCCCATGTGGAGTACCACAACCAGGGCCAGCCGGCGAGAAAGGTCGCCAGGCCCGTCATCCCCCAGCCGGCCAGGGCGGGGAGCGCGCGGCGGCCGCGCCGCCAGAAGAGCCACAGGGCAACGGGGGGGCCGAGCAGGAGACCGTGAAACCGGGTCAGAAGCGCCAACCCCCACAGCAGGCCGGCCACCAGCCAAGGCCGCCATCCCGTTCGGCTCTCGGCCCAGATGACGCCGAGGATCGCGGCGACCAGGGCGAGCGAGGTGAAGGTGTCGAGGGCCGCCAGATGCCCGTGCGCAAAGACCCGCGGCACGACGGCCGTGCTCCACGCCGCCACGGTACCGGCGGCGGCGCCAAGGAGTCGCGCGGTCGCCAACCCGACCAGCGCCACGAGCCCCACAAAGGCCAGCGCCGGAGCGAACCGGGCGGCGGGAACGGACACGGCGGGCCAGACGTCGGGGGCCGGATCGAACACGTGGTGTACGGCCCCCAGGATCCAGCTACCCAGGGGAGGATGGACCGGCGGCCCGCCCGGCTCGAAGGGGAACGCCCGATCCACGCAGCGTCGCGTGAAGAAGCTCAACCCGTTCTGACGAAGGCACATGACCAGGCGCTTGCCGGAGGCCACGTGGTAGAGCTCATCACAGGTAACGCCCGGCCCGCTCGTCTCCGGAGCGATCGTGGCGAGCATCGCCAGGCCCCCAAGCGCCGCGACCGCAAGCGGACCGTAGCAGCGCCACGGAACGGGAGGGTCCGCGGCAGTGGGGAGTGGCAGGGGCGGGGGGCTGCGGCGGGGCGAGCGTGGCATGGCACCGCGCCCATCGTGCCCCAGTGGCGGGCCGGACGCAAGGCCCCGGCCTGAGGCTTGATGCGGAGGACGCGGGAGAAGGCCGAATCGGGCGAGCGTGCCGCGTGGTTGCAGCCGCGTCGCAGAGGCGAGAAGGAATTATCCGTCGCGGGGGTCCTGCCGCGACGGGTTAATCGGAATCGGCGACGCGATGGATGGCGGGACGGCTCGTCGGGCGCGACGGCCGGGTTTCAGACCAGTTCTTTGCGGGAACCGATCAGGGTGCGCAGCCGCTCGGCGAGGAGCGCGGCGTCGAACGGCTTCTTGAACGTCTCGTTGATGCTGGAGCGGTCGAAGCTCAGCGAGCTGCCGTCGTCCGGCAGCAGGGCGATCAGGATGACTTCCGTGAACTCCGTGTTGCGCCGCAGGTTCTGGCAGATCTGAAGCGCCTCGGTGCGCCCGATCGAGAAGTCCACGATGATACAATCCGGGTGGAAGCTCTCGGCCTGGATCCCGGCCTCGAACCCGCTTGCCGCGGTGGAGACCTTGAACGATCGCTCCAGCGGCAGCTCCCGTTTCAGGTTCTCGATGAGCACCTGGTCCTGAGCGACAATGAGGACTTTGGCCATGGCCTCATCCTCCAGGTCGCCCAGGGGCATCCCGTGTTCCTTAAGGAACTTGATCAAATACTCCCTCGGAATTCGGCGGTCTTGAGATCCGGGAATGCGATATCCCTTCAGCCGGCCCGAGTCGAACCACTTACTGACGGTGCGCGGGGCCACCTTGCAGATCTTGGCGACCTGACCCGTAGTGAAAACCTTCATTGCAGGCTCTCCAAATATCTCACTCGCTTGGTACGGTTTACGCTCCGGCTCATTCAGGGTCGCGCCGGAGCTCTACCGCCCCCTGCTTGCAGAAACAAGGCCGTTTGTCGTTCCATCGAGCCGGCTGAGGGCCAGTCGGCCGTCTGCAAACACCTGGGTCGGGGCGTTCCTCAATTTTGCTTCTCACGTGGCGGTGGCTCAGCTCCCTCTGATCCGCGCCGTACTAATCAAATCGGCAACCTGGGCATCCGGAAGTCAGCGAAAATCCGTAAAATAGAGAAGGCGTGGCTCAATCAATCCATCGCGTATCCCGCCTCCACGCGTTTCAACCAAGCCGAGCGGGAGCGTCCGCCGTGGGATACCGCGCAAACGAACCGCGGGAAACAGCATTCGCCGCGGTGCGGCCATCGGTCGGCCGCGATTGCAGAATCCCCCCTGCTTCGGCCTCACGTCCCGCCTGCGGGCTGCACGAACCTAGCCCAGGGTGGAACGAGCCTTCCGATGATTAGTTTCGTTTCGAACGCGCTAGCGACTTTAGAAACTTTGGCGCGTCGTATCGAACATATCGCCGATGCCGAACGCAGCGGCCGTTCCGAATGCGACGACCCTGACGGTCGCGCAGACCTGACCGGCTGCGCTTCCGGGCGCGGCCGCTTGTCTCTCCGGCGGCCCCGCAGTACCTTCATCTGCTTGACGGGCGGTCCGTCGGGATCGGCACGCCCGCTCGGCGCACCGCAGACAAGGCCGGAGGAACGACCATGCGCGAGATGCAGACGCAGGAGGCATATCTCTCACCCGCCTATGCGGCGCGGTCCTTTGCCGAGCCGATCCCGAAGTACTCCATCCCCCAGACAGGGCTAGCCGCCCCGGTAGCTTACCGGCTCATCCGCGACGAGATGAACCTGGACGGCAACCCGGCGCTGAATCTCGCCAGCTTCGTCACCACATGGATGGAGCCCGAGGCCGATCGGCTACTCCTCGACACGGTCAACAGGAACCTCATCGATCAGGATGAGTACCCTCAGACCGACGAGATCCACCAGCGCGTCGTGAGCATGATGGGAAGCCTGCTCCACGCCCCCGGCGATTGCCGGCCGATGGGCGTGGCGACGGTGGGCTCGTCCGAGGCGATCATGCTCGGGCTTCTGGCCCACAAATGGACCTGGCGCAAGGGGCGCCAAGCGGAGAGCAAACCGGCCGACCGGCCCAACGTCGTCTTCGGGGCCGACGTGCACACCTGCTGGGAGAAGTTCGCGCTCTATTTCGACGTGGAGGCCCGCGTCGTCCCGCTCCAGCCCGACTGTCACATCCTCACCGCCGACAAGGTGGCCGACGCGGTGGACGAGAACACGGTGGCGGTGGGCTGCGTGCTGGGTACGACCTTCACGGGGCAGATCGATGAGATCGAGCAGATCGACGGCCTGCTCGCCGACGTCAACCGAAAGCGCGGCTGGGACATCCCCATTCACGTGGACGGGGCCAGCGGCGGCTTCGTCGTGCCGTTCGTCCAGCCCGAGCTGCCGTGGGACTTCCGCCTGGCGCAGGTCCGCTCGATCAACGTCTCGAACCACAAGTTCGGCATGGTCTATCCGGGCGTGGGCACCGTAGTGTTCCGCGACCGCGGCGTGGTCCCCGACGAGCTGATCTACAGGATCACCTACCTCGGCGGCGAGATGTTCAACTACAGCCTGAACTTCAGCCGGGCCAGCAGCCAGGTGTTTCTGCAGTACTACAACTTCCTCCGGCTGGGTCGTGACGGTTATCGCCGCCTGATGCAGAACATCATGGAGAACGCCCGGTACCTGGAGCGCCTGCTGGTCGAAGGGGGCCGCTTCGCGCTGTTGACCGACGCGGGATCCTTGCCCGTCGTGGTCGTCCGACTGGCCGACCCCGACGAGCCGCCCGAGACGCTTCACATGCTTTCCAGCGTGCTCCGGGAGCGGGGCTGGATCGTGCCGGCCTATCCGCTCCCGCCCGACGCCCAGGACGTGCACGTGCTGCGGGCGGTCGTCAAGGAGAACTTCTCCCGGGACCTGATCGAGAAGTTCGCCGAGGACGTGCGCTCAGGCCTGGAGAAGGTGGACCGTCTCCGCCCAGGAACGCGGCGCCAAGCGCCGCCGACACGGCATCGGGTGTGCTGACGCCTTAGGTCTCGTGTTGGATGGCCGCAAGGCGTGGCATGCCCTCGCGCACGCGTGGGCATGCGGTTCCACCGGGAACCCATGCTCACCCGACGCTGCGCGTCGCGAGAGCATGCCACTCTTGCTCAGTCACAAGCGTGCGGCAGCAGCCGACTAAGCCGCCTGTTCGTCGGCCGACTCGGCCACCTCGTCCAGCGGCCGGATGTGCCCGTCCTCGCTGACGTCTTCGAAGCGGACCGAGACCTGCTTCGACACGCCCGACTCCTGCATGGTCACGCCGTAGATCGTGTCCGCGCATGTCATGGTCTTCTTCGAGTGGGTGACGATGACGAACTGCGTGAGCACCAGGAAGTCCTTGAGCACCTTGGTGAAGCGGTCGATGTTGGCTTCGTCCAACGCGGCGTCAACCTCGTCCAGCACGCAGAACGGGCTCGGACGGCTGCGGAAGATGGCCAGCAACAGCGCGACGCACGTAAGCGTCTTCTCACCGCCGCTGAGAAGCGAGATGCTCCGCGGCTCCTTGCCCGGCGGCCGTGCGACGATCTCCACGCCGCTCTCCAGAATGTCCACGCCTTCCTCCAGCAAAATGTCCGCGCGTCCGCCGCCGAACAGGTCGCGGAACAGCGTCTGGAAGTGCCCCCGCACCACTTCCAGCGTCTCGGTGAACAGGCGCCGGCTGTCGGCGTTGATCCGCTCGATGATCCGCTCCAGCGACGTCTTTGCGTCGGTGAGGTCCTTCATCTGCAAAGAGAGGCCCTCGAACCGCTCCTCGAGCTGCTCCAGCTCCTCCAGGGCTTCGAGATTCACGTTGCCCAGGTTGTTGATCTTGCGGCGAAGGTCGTCGATCTCCTGCTGCACGGCCTCGCGCTGGTGCTGCTCCTCGGCCGTAGGCTCATGCTCCAGCTCGGCCAGCTCGATGCCGTAGTCCTCGCGAAGCCGATCGGCCAGCGCGCTCCGCTGGTGGCGGACCTCGCCCGCCTGAAGCTCCTTCTCATGGGCTCGTTCCTCCAGCTTCCGGGCCCTGGCCCGGCACCGCTGCGTGGCCGAGGTGAGCTCGGTGCGGGCGCCGCGGATCTCCTCGCGCTGGCCGATCAGCTCCACGGTACGGGCTGCGACCGCCTCCTTACTGAGGTACAACTCGGCCACTTCCGACTCGCGGCGCAGGATGTTCCATTGCGCCTGTTCCGCCCTCTTGGCGCACTGGGCGAGTTGCTGGCGGGCCTCGGCGATCTGGCGCTGCCGCTCCTGCTGGCTCTCCTCGACTTGCCGCTTGCGGCTCCGCAGGCTGGCCAGGCGCTCCTCGCTCTTGGCCATCTCCACCTGGATCTCGGTGGTCTCGCGCCCGCACCCGCGGCGCTGCTCCTCCAAGCCGGCGATCTGCCGGCCCAGGTCGCGCAGGCGCGCCTCGAGGCGTCGGAGCGACTCCTCCGCCCGCTCGCGTTGCTGCCTGGCCGCCGCAAGCAGGGCCGCCGTCTCGTCCTGGCTCGCCGCCGCGGTCTGCTCCTCGGCCACGAGGGCCTCGCGCTGCCGTTCGCGCTGCACGCGGCGCTCCTCCGCGGCGGCGATCGACTGCTGGTGAGCGGCCAGGGCGTCCAGGGCCTCGCGGTGGGCGGTCTCGCAGGCTCCGGTCTCGCTCTGCCGCGCGTCGGCCTCCTCGTCCAGCTCCTCGATCACGGCTTCGACGTGCCGCACCTTGGCCTCGATTTCGACCAGTTCCTCGCGCAATGCCCGCAGCTCGCTCCGACGCGAGATCAGACCGCTCGAACTGTGCCGCGGTCCCACCTCCAGCGTCCCGTCCGCGGAAAGCCGCTCGCCGGCCAGCGTCACGAAGTGGCAGCGATTTCCCGGCGTCCGGGCCAGGGGCAATGCGTGCTCCACGCGCTCGACAATCCACGTTCCCGCCAGCAGCCGGAGCACGAGGCCGGCCAGGCGAGGCTCGCACTCGACGAACCGGTCGGCCCGCGCGATCACGCCCGGACGGCCCTCCAGATCGACCGCCGGCTCGGCGGGGCGACCGCCTGGCGGCGACTCGTCAAGCCAGAGGAACCCCACCCGTCCCGGCAGCCCGGCAGACCGGACCCCCAGTTGCGAGATCAACTCCTCGCCCCGCGTGCAAACGAGGTACTGCGCCTTCTCCCCCAGGGCCACCTCCACCAGCGGCGCTCCCTCCACGCTCACGTGCAACAGGTCGGCCACGAGGCCCAGCACGTTGCGGTATGGGCCCTCCTGCTCTGCCCGGGCCCGAGCGAGCACCTCGCGCACCCCGGAGCCGACCCCTTCGTGACGGGCCTGCAATTCCTGCAGCACCGCCGCGCGCTCCGCCATGGCGCTGTGCCGCTGGCGGATTTGCGCCAGCTCGGCGGCGCGGGCTTGCTGCCGCTGTCGGCAGCGCTCCAGCGCCGCCGCGGCGTCGGCCAGGTCTTGTCGGCGCGACGCCGCCTCTGCGCGGAGCGTGTCGCGCTGGCGAAGCAGGTCCTCCAGGCTGCCGGCCTCGGCCGCCATCTGCTTCTGAAGCTCTTCGATCCGCTGGCGCGCCTGCTGGCGGGCCGCAGCCGTGGCGGCCAGTTGGGTCTCCAGTCGCCCCACCTCGCTCTCCATCGAGGCCGCAGCCCGCAGTTCGGCCGTCTCGGTGGCACGGATCTGCTGTTCCTCCGCGCGGAGGCGGTCCAGCGCAGCCAGCAGCTCGGTCACCTGGCGCTCGCCCTCGGCCAGCGAGCGGGCGATCTGGCGGTGGTGGGCCTCGGCGGTCTCCAGGGCCTCGCCCGTCTCGCGAAGCTGCTGGCGGAAGTCGCCTGCCCGGGCCCCCATCGCGACGAGCTGCCGCTGGTGCCGCGCGATCTCCGTCTCCAGGTCTCGAAGCCGAGCGCGCTCATGCTCGATCGTCGATTCCGAGCCCGCGATGCGCTCCCGGTTGCCCGCGTTCTCCGCCTCGCAGCTTCGCACGGCCTCGTTGATCTCGCCGATCTGCGTGTCGGCCTCCAGGAGCCTGGCCTCCAGGGATTCGGCCTCGGCCACGGCCGCGGTGCGCTGCGACTGAAGTTCGGCCAACTGCCGATCCAGCTCGGCAAGCTGCTGGGTCAGGCGGGTCCAATCGACCAGCGCCACCTGGGTGCGAAGACCCTGGAGGCGGTCGGTATACTTCTTGTAGCGTCGCGCCTTGCCGGCCTGGGCGCGAACGCTCCGCAGCCGGTTCTCCACTTCATCGACGATATCCTGAAGCCGAAGCAGGTTCTGCTCCACGCGCTCCAGGCGGCGGAGGGCCTCGATCTTCTTGGCCTTGAACCGGCTGATGCCGGCGGCTTCCTCGAAGATCACGCGGCGGTCGCGCGACGACGCCTGGAGCAGCACGTCCACCTTGCCCTGCTCGATCACGCTGTACGCCTGCGTGCCCAGCCCCGTGCCGGCCAGGAGATCGCGGATGTCGCGGAGGCGCGAGGGCTGGCGGTTGATCAGGTACTCCCCCTCGCCGCTGCGATACACCCGGCGCGTGATCTGGACGTCGGGCGTGTCGATCGCGAACAGCCCCTTCGCGTTGTCGAACGTGAGCGTGATCTCCGCGGCGTTCAGCGCGCGGCGGCTCCCCGAGCCGTTGAAGATCACGTCGGCCATCTCCTTGCCGCGCAGGCTCTTGACGCTCTGCTCGCCCAGGACCCACTTCACGGCGTCCACGATGTTCGACTTGCCCGACCCGTTCGGGCCGACCACCACGGTGATCCCGGGGGGGAACTCGAAGCGGGTCTTGTCGGCGAAGCTCTTGAAGCCGACGAGTTCCAGGGCCTTCAGCATGGGAGGAGGGGTCCGCCGCGGGAAACGAAGATCGCCGGGCCGGCGCTCAGCAGGGGGTCGCCCACTGCCCACCCGTCCGTCGAAACGGAGCAGGATCTCGGCATGCCCCAGCCAGCCGCGTGGCTCGGCCAGAGCGATATCCCCTTCAGTCTAACAGAAGCCGGCCGCCAGCGGAGTGCCGATTGCGGAGCATCACCCCAGAGGCGGGCTCACCGGTGCGCCTCCCCCTCGTGACCCGACTCCTCGGTGGACTGGCCTCCACCAATCCGAGGGAATATCCTGGCCAGGGGGCTGCGACCAAGCCAGCCTCTCTTCTCCTCTTCGACCACGTGGTCGTCTGCCTCCTCATCCTCCTCCCCGCCCCGGTCATAGATCCGGCCGATCTCGGGCAGGGCGTCCACCTCGAACCGCGCCGTGAGGGCACCGGCGGCTTTGGCCTGGGTCAGGGCCTGCACGGTGTCGGGGTACGTGCCGCCCAGCTCCACGATCGCCCGCACCACGGCGTCCAGACGATTGGAGACGACTCGCTGCTGGTCGGGCTCCCCGACGGCGAAGCGGCTGACCACGACCTCGTCGGGCTTGTCCCGCGAGCTGCGAACGACGATGTTTCCGCCGGCCTCCAGGAACACAGGGCCGCGCAGCCGGTGGTCCGCGCCAAAAAACACCAGCTCCGCCCGCTTGTGCGTGCATACGTGGACCATGGGCGGGCCCTCCGTGTTGAGCACGTGGTAGCTGAACCCGTCGTCCCCGAGCTCCTCGCCGAGCACCAGCGGATCGCCGGGATTCATCGTCCACAGGGCGCGGAACGCCCCGTAGCGCGTTTCGGCGCTGTTGACGCTCAGCAGCCTGCGAAGCTCGTCGTAAGCCGCCACGTCGTCCATCGCCCCCAGGGCCGCCAGGGCGTACGCGCGGAACGCCGGATGCTGCTCGGCGATCTCACCCAGCGGCTCGGCCGCCTCGCGCCGGTCCAGATAGGCCAGGGCCTCGGCCGAGTGGAAGCGGACCTCGGGGTCGGGCGACTTGGCTCCGCGCAACAGAACGTCGATCCCCAGCTTGCCGAGGGCCTCAAGCTGCCGGGCGGCCGTGGCTGCCGTGACCGGCTCGTTGAGCTGCTTCTCGATCAGCTCCATCCGCTCGATCCTTTCCACCTCGGTCTCGCGAAGAGGAATGGAGCGCACCACGTCCAGATAGCGCCCGATGTTGTCGGCGTAGCGGGGATGCACGGCCAGCTCGACGAACTCGTCCGTCTTGGCCGTGGCCATGCCCACCTTGACCCCGCGCCGGGTCACGAAAAACCGCTTGTTGATCGCGTCCTCGATCCGCGCGCTGTGGAGCACGTTCTTGTGCTCCGGCTTGAGCACCAGGCCCAGGGGCCGCGACTTCAGGCACACGCCGCCGCCCAGGATCTTGCCCCGCCCCAGCAGCACCGGATCCTCCTTGGTCGATGCCGACGGATCGACGAGGATCGGTCCCTTGGCCAGGGCCAGCATGTGGCCCTCGCGGTACTGGCCGCCGAGCACGGCCGTCTCTTTCAGCCGCGTCTCCAACATGTAGCCGTCGCGAAGGCTCGTCGTGTCGCTCCGCGACGGAATGCGGACCTCGATGTCGAAGCGGTCGCCCTTCTGCACGCCGGGCTTCAGCCACCCGCGGATCAGCACCATCGCGGTGTCGCGCGACGCCATCACCGCCTTGGGGAGGGTCACGCCGCGGCTTTCCATCTCGGCCAACAAGGCGCTGCGCTGAGGCGAGGGCTTGGGGTCGCTGCCCGTCCCGTTCAAGCCCGTCACCAGGCCCACGGCCTCGATTCGCACCGGGTGAAGGCCGAAGGGCACGGCCAGATCGCCCACCAGGCGCGTCTTCCGCTCCAGGCCCTCTTCGTCGGGGCTTTGGGACCGCGTGAGGACGTTCCAGTTGGAGCATCCGCCCAGCACGATCACGAGGCACAGCGTCAGCACCTGCCGGCGATTCATCCGTGAGCTCCTTACCGCCTCGGACCGGATTCGTGCGGTCCGGATGTTGGAAAAAGAGGCGTCGTCCTTGCCGCCCTGCGCCGGCCGATGGGCCGATGGCGAAAAGCCCCGGGAAGGGAGACGTGAGGGGGGGAGAATATCGGCGCACCGCCGGCTGGTCAAGACCGTTCCGAAGCTGGGCCGCCCTCCACGCCCGTCGCAAGAGGGGTCAAGTATGGCGGGGGAGATTCGGCGACGGAGGGGTTGAAGGATGGGCAGGCGAAGCACAACCCGCCGCGGCAGATCGCGGCGCCGAGGCCAGACACGATGGAACGGCCCCGCTCATGGTGGGTCGTACCCGCCCGGGTTCCACGGGTTGCAGCGGCAGATCCGCCAGGCCCCTTTCAGCGTCCCCAGGATCACCCCGTGCTTGCGCACCGCCAGGATGAAGTAGGTGCTGCACGTCGGCGTGAACCGGCAGTGCTGGCCGATCAGCGGGCTCAGCGCGATCTGATACAGACGCACCATAAGGATCAACAGCTCCCCGGGAAGCCGCGCAAGGCGGCGCAACGCGGGGCCGACCCAGCTCATGAGGGCTCCTTGGCCAGCTTGCGGGCAACGCGACGGGAAAGGGCAACGAGCGACTCGCGCAGCTCGGAAAGGGGCGGAACGTCCGCCGCCCGGGGAATCACAACCGCGTCTATGCCGCGCGGCAGCCGGTCCCTGGAAAGGCGGAACGCCTCGCGAATCAGCCGCTTCCAGCGATTGCGAACCACGGCTTTGCCCACCTTGCGCGAGACGGAGAGACCCAGACGCGGGCGGTCCAGTCCATTGCGGACCCCGAACACCAACAGACGCCCGTCCGACGCCCGGCACCGCTTCGCATAAGCCCGGGCGAAATCGGCCCCCCGCCGAATACGGTCATCGCGCGTCAGTCGCTGATCGGTCATCGCACCTGCGGCGACCTCGTCAGGTCAACGAAGGCCGAAACGGGAAGGCCGCCCACCGCGGCGCCAGACTACCACTTCAGTTTCGCGCGCGGCTGAGGCACCGGGCACTTCTCGTCGAGCTTCCGGATCGTCTCGCGGCTCTCCTCGTCCAGCGACTTGGGCAAAACGATCTGGACCTCGGCGAGCAAGTCGCCCGGCGGATGGTCGCCGTGCTTGGGCACCCCGTGCCCCTTCACGCGCAAGCGCGTGCCGCTGGAGGTGCCCGCCGGCACTCGAAGCGTGACCGTACCGTCGGGCGTGGGCACGTCCACCTTGGCCCCCAGCCCGGCCTCGGCCAGCGTGACCGGCACCTGGACGATGAGGTTGTTGCCCCGCCGCTGAAAGCAGGCGTGCGGGGCCACGCGCACGGTCAGCAGCAGGTCGCCCGGCTTGCCGCCCAAGGGGCTCGTATCCCCCTGGCCGCGCAAGCGGATCTTCTTGCCGTCTTCGATGCCGGGCGGAATCTTCACGGTGATCGTCTCGGTCTTGCCCGTGTGCCGCCGCACGGTGATCTCGATCTTGCCCCCGGTGATCGCCGTGGTGAACGGGATGCGGATCTCCTGCTCCAGGTCGGCCCCGCGGGCCGGCTTGGCACGCGTGCCGCGGCGGCCGCGCCCGCTGCTCTGGCGAAACTGCTGGAAGACGTCCGCGAATCCACCCGACGGCTCGGCCCCGTACCGGTCGCCGAAGAACTGGCCGAAGTCGATGTCCTCGAACTGAAACCCGCCCGGACCACCACCTGGAGGGGGCTGCCACGTGTACGAATATCCCGAATCCCGCGGCCCACCCGCCCCCATCGTCTCGAACGAACTGCCGTAGCGGTCGTACATCTCCCGCTTCTCGGCGTCGTTGAGTACGTCGAACGCGGTCTGGACCTCCTGAAACTTCTTCTTCGCAGCCTTGTCGTCCGGGTGCAGGTCGGGATGGTACTTCCGGGCGAGCTCCCGATAGGCCTTCTGGATGTCGGCCTGCGAGGCGTCGCGCCGCACCCCCAATACTTTGTAGTAGTCCTTGGCCATGAATGACGGACGATTCCCCTCCTGCGTGCAGCCTCAAGCAAGGGCGCCAACCCTTGATGTATTATTCTAGGATGGCCTGACGGGCCTCTTCAAGCGGGGGGATTTGCCATAGCCGCAGCCCATCATCCCAGATCCCGGCCATGAACCAGCACCCCATGCTTCGCCTCCCTGGCCCCGGAACCGAGACATCGACGCGGGCCCCCGAGCCCTGGATGGCCGCCCTGCTCCTGGCCGCGCTGCTCGCCGCATCTCTGCCGCCGCGACCCGCGCGGGGTGCGGGCGGCGAGCTCGACCTCTCGGTCGTGGATCAGGAAACCGGCGAGCCCGTTCCCTGCCGGATCCACCTCCGCGCGGCCCAAGGGCGGGCGCGGCGCCTCGCCGGCGCGCCTTTCTGGCACGATCACTCGACGCTCCCCGGCCGAGTCACGCTCAAGCTGCCGGTGGGCACCTACGAATTCGAGATCGAGCGCGGCCCCGAGTACGCCGTCGCCAGCGGCTACTTCACCATCAACCCACACGCCGCCGACTCGAAGGAGGTGCCCCTGAAGCGGTTCGTCCACATGGCGGACGAGGGCTGGTACGCGGGCGACCTGTTCGTGCGCCGCCCGGTGCGCGACATGGAGCTACTCATGAAGGCCGAGGACCTGCACGTGGTGCCGCTGGTGACCTGGTGGAACGGCAACGAGGACGACAGCGTCAAGATCCCCTCGGCCGGGCCCGTCGTCCAGTTCGGCGGCGACCGCTGCTGCCACCTGCTCGGCGGCGGGCTGACGCGTCCGGGGGGAACGTACCTGGCGTTCCAGCGCACGGCCGTGCCGGAGCTGGACCTCGCCCAGCCCGGGTTTCCCTCTACGGCGGCCCTGATCGCCAAGCTCCGTTCGCAGCCCGGCGTGTGGATCGACGCGGCCGTGCCGTACGCGTGGGACCTGCCCCTGCTCGTTGCGCTGGGGCAGGTGGACTCGATCGAGGTGGTCCACAGCGGTCTGGGCCGCCTCAAATCGGTCAACCGCGAGACCGGCGGCAAGCCCCGCGATCCGGCGCTCTTCCCCGGGCCCTGGGGCAATGCCCAATGGTCGCAGCAGGTCTATTTCCACCTGCTCAACTGCGGGCTGCGAATTCCGCCCTCGGCCGGCAGCGGCTCCGGCGTCACCCCCAATCCCCCGGGCTACAACCGCCTTTACGTCCACGTGGACGGCGGGCTGACCTGCGACAAGTGGTGGAAGAGCCTCAAGGCCGGACAGGTCGTCGTGACCAACGGTCCGCTCTTGCGTCCGCGCGTGCACGGGCAACTGCCGGGCTACACCTTCCAGGCCGAGGAAGGCGTGAAGGTCGATCTGGAGGTCGGGCTGACGCTCTCTACGCGCGAGAGGATCAGCTACCTGGAGATCGTCAAGGACGGGCGGATCGAGCATTCGATCTCGTTCCAGGAGTACGCCAAGGAGGGCAAACTGCCCCAGGTCGTGTTCGATCGCAGCGGCTGGTTCCTGGTCCGCGCCGTGGCCGACACCTCCAAGACCTACCGCTTCGGCATGACCGGGCCGTACTTCGTCTCCATCGGAGGGCAGCCGCGGATCAGCAAGGCCTCTGCCCAGTTCTTCCTCGATTGGGTGTTCGAGCGGGCCAGACAGCTCAAGCTCGACGAGCCCCGAAAGCAGCGGGCCGTGATCGACGACCATCGCAAGGCCCGCGACTTCTGGCAGGACCTCGTCGATCGGGCCAACGCGCCGTAGTACCGCTGCGAGATGCGACGTCACCGCTTCTCGGTCGCCGCCGACCTGGCGATCTCGATATCCTCGAGCACCTCGCCGTACGTCTCCCTCCAATCGACGTAGCCCACGCGGTTGGTCCAAAGGGGGTTTATATACTGCCTCGCCGCAGTCTCCATGTACTGCTTCCAGCAGCCCGCGGCCCGCTCCAGCTCGCGCACCGCCGCTTCCCGGTGCGGGGCCTTGTGCGTGGCCCGGAACAGGGCCAGCTCGGTCGCCCCGCCGATCTTGTGGGCGTAGTACTTGCCCAAGTGAGCCATCGCGCGGATATCGGCCAGCGTGCGGCCAAGGTCGTCGTCCTCGCCTGCCTCGAGCGTCTTGAGCAAGGCCAGCGCCTTGTCCACGTGGGCGTGAAGCCGCCGGGCCACTTCCGGCGGCGTGACGCCCTCGGGCTTCCTTCCCGCCTTCACGGCCTTGACGTATTCGGGAATCGAAACGAAGTCGCGGCTCGGATGCGGGGCGAGCGTAATGAAGCGATTCACGTCGTGGAAGCCGCTCTCGGTCTGCGCCGGCCCGGGCCGGCTCTGGCAGCCCTCGATGTACCACTGGAAGTCGAGCGAACCCCAGTGAAAGCCCGTGGTCACCGGGTAGATCATCGATGCCTCCTGCCAGGCCTCGAACAGCTTCTTCGCTTCGACCTCGGGGAATCGCGCCTCGAGGATGCCCACGATCCGCTCGTTGGACAGGCCCGGTTCGTAACCCAACCTGCCCCACAGCATCCACTGGTACCAGTGCTTGGCGACCTCGATCTCGCGGGGCGACTTGGGCCGCAGGCTGAGGAACTCGCGGCCCCAGACGTACTGGTCCGAGCCGTAGTAGAACCCGCGCGAGACCTCCTTGGGGATGTTGCCGAGGAACTGGCGCACGAAGTCAGGCGCGCCCCAGCGGAAGTAGTAGATGTCGTCGTTGCGCAAGGTCCAGATCGTCCTCAGGTCGCCGATCTCCTCGACGAACTTGCGATGGTAGGGCTGCGTGGTGCTGCTGTAGACGTGCGCCTTGGCGTACTTGAAGCTGAACAGGAAGTCGACGTCTGGGTGCTCGATCAGCGGCGCGAACCGCTTGGCAACGTCGGTGGCCCCGGTCTGATGCTGGCGGTGGATCAGCGTGATCTTGCGGCCCGGCAGCTTCTTCGCGGCGTCGAGCACGCCGCGTCCGTAGGTGTCGAACGCCCAGTCCTCCTTCTGACGCGTACTGGCCCCGTGCATGTTCTCGCCCGTGGTCAGGCCGATCCCGGCCAGATCGGGATAGGTGAGAAACATCTGGGCGACGCTCTTGCGGAAGTAGTCCCGCGTGGTCGGGTTGTCGATTGCGTCGGTGATCCCGTACTTGCCGCCCGTGCCGTTGACGAATACGTTCCAGGTGACGAAGTAGATCTTGATGTTGCGGTCCCTGGCGTATCGCATCACCTGGCGCCAGAAAGCGATCTTCTCCTCGATCGTCATCCGCTTGATCATCTCCACGTTCTGCAGGATCTCCGGGGCATCGAAGCCCACGCCGTTGAGCGAGTAGTTCTCCTCCCACTTCACGGTCGAGCGCCGCACGTCGGCCAACGCCACGTCGGGATAGTCGGGCACCTTGACCAGCGACGGGAAGGGATGCAGGCTCCAGAACGAGACGAAGTTGTAGCGGTAGCGGGCCAGGGTGTCGAAGTACTCCTTCCAGAACTCGAAGCTCCACATCTCGGGGATGTTGTGCTGGGCGGCGTCGCAGACGTCGGTGTAGCTCGGGGTGCGCACGTCGAGCGGGATGTTGAACTTGGTGCCCCGCATGGCCATGTAGGGGCTCCGCTTCACGTCGCGCACCCCGCCGAGGCCGCCGATGCGGATCATCTCGGCCAGCTCCAGGCCGCCGTACATGGCCCCGGCGGTGTCGGCGCCACGCACGGTGATCCGCGGATGCTGCGCGCGATTGTCAACGTGGATCGAGAACCCCTCGGGCTTGAGCCGCGTGTCTTGGGCTGCGTCCTTCGTCGTAAGTGCGATCTGGGGCGAGTCGCGGTGGGCCCCGTCCTTCGGCTCCGATCGCACCACGTTGGCAGCTCGGGCTTTCAACGCCTTGGCGACCTCGGCCGCGCCGAAAGCGATTCTCGGCTCGTGCGAATCGAAGGTGAGGACGACCTTCTCGGCGGCCAAGGCCGGCCCAAGGAGGCAAATCGCCAAGACGATAGGGAACACGAAACGTAGCGCGTGCATCGGGGCGCCTTTCTTACCGGGGGACCACGGAAACGACCCGCCCATCATACCACGGGCTCCACCCCCTGACCCCTGACCCCTGAC
>CAYSUS010000105.1:2188-24748 GCA_964434165.1 uncultured Pirellulales bacterium | reverse complement strand
CGCGCCCCGCCCGGCACGTGGAGACCATTGGCGCGGCGTCCACGGCCGGCGACGAGAGCCCGTCGGGCTGATCGTGTGTCTTGCACTGGACGGCCGTGCACGAACCTGGGAGGGAAAAGGGAGCAGGACCCCGTCGTGCGCACCCCTCGGGCCGCTTGGGCAAGAGGGCCCTGGCCCGTTTTCCCGGAACCACGCAAGGCGATTCGGGTCCTTCGCGCGGGCCCGGAAGGGCGCTGTGTCGCCGTCTCCGGTGGCGTGGCCCCGCCCGTGGTGCGGGAAACGTCTTGGCATGGGGCTTGCCGATTTGCGAGAATCGCGTTAAATTGCGCGTTTCGGTCGGGCTTCGAGCGGAGCGAGCCCTCCGGGGCGGGCGGCAGGGCCCGGCGTCCGACTCTCTCGTGCCAGCGTAGCTTCAATCGGCAGAGCACCGCATTCGTAATGCGGGGGTTGCGGGTTCGACTCCCGCCGCTGGCTCTTCAAGGCCCCGGTCTTCCAGGAGTGTGTTCATGTCTGAAGGACAAGCGGTCGCTTTCGACGTCAAGCAGGCGGTGGTATTCAACGGCACGTTCGGCCCCCAGGAGGTCAAGCGGATCGCCTCCGCCACGGCCAGCGATGTCGGCCAGTACCGGGCGCTTCGAGAAGCGGTCGCGGAGTTGGACAGCAAGGACGACCTGAGCCCGGCGGGAATGGTACGTCTGGGCGTGTGCCAATGCTTGATCGGCAGGCACCGCGAGGCCCTGGAGACGCTTCAGAAAGGGGACGGCGGCGCGATGGCGCTGTTCTGGACGGCCAAGGCCCATTCGGCGCTCAACGATCACAGCCGCGCCATCGAGGCCTATTCCGCGGCCGCGAAGGCCGGTTACGATCCGGACGAATGCGCCCTGGGACGAGCTGAATGCGTGAGGCTGGAGGGATCGCCGGAGGAGGCCCTGGCGATCCTCGATGGACTTTCGGGGGCCGTCGAGCAAACCGCCGAGTACCTCTACCAGCGGGGCGCCACGGTCGCCGCGCTGGGCGGCAATCCGCATGAAGTCATCGCCCTGTACGAAAGGGCCGTGGAAGCCGACGGCGATCATCCGGGGGCGCTTTTCGGCCTGGCGCTGGAGAACGATCGGCGGGGAAACGACGAACAGGCCCTCCAACTCTACAAGCGCTCGGCCGCGACTTTTCCGCCCCATGCCGGCGCGCTGTTGAACCTGGGGATTCTCTACGAGGATCGCGAGCAGTACGACCGCGCCGCCCAGTGCTATCAGCGGGTACTGACCGGGTTCCCCAGTCATCCCCGGGCGACGTTGTACTTGAAGGACGCCCAGGCGTCGGACAGCATGTACTACGACGAGGACGCTCAGAAGCGGCGGGATCGGATGAGCCAGGTGCTCAACATCCCGGTGACCGACTTCGAGCTCTCGGTGCGCAGCAGGAACTGCCTTCAGAAGATGGGGATCATGACGCTGGGCGACCTGTGCCGCTGCACCGAACAGGAGCTGCTGGCGAGCAAGAACTTCGGCGAGACCAGTCTCGTCGAAATCCGCGACATGCTGGCTTCCAAGGGACTGGCACTGGGCATGCTCGCATCGGAGAAGCGCGTGATCGAAACCTACGAGCCCGAGGAGCTCAGTGCCGACGAACAGGCCCTCCTCAGTCGCAGCATCGCCGACCTGAACCTCTCCGTCCGAGCTCGCAAGTGCATGATCCGGCTGGGTATCTCCACCATCGGCGAGCTGATCCGGCGCACCGGCGACGAACTCCTGGAATGCAAGAACTTCGGCGTCACGAGCCTCAATGAGGTGCGCGAGAAGCTCCGCGTTCACAGCCTGAAGCTTCGCGGCGACTGAGGCGCCGCCGCAGCCTCCGACGGCCGCGGGGCCTCCCGAGTCGAAACCTCGATCCTCGGGCTTGCCGCTGGATGACCCGCGCGGCGTGTATGTCCTTCGATATCCCGGCTAGCGCGGCGCACGCGGCATGGCCTCGCCTCTGTTCTCCTTCGAGCGGCACCACCTGGACGCCGGCTGCGGCGCACGGAGCAGCACCTTCCACACCCCCCACGGCCCGGTCGAGATGCCGGCTTTCATGCCCGTGGGGACGGTCGCCGCCGTCAAGGGGATCGACGTGGACATGCTGCGCCGAACCGGGGCGCAGATGGTTCTGGCCAACGCCTACCACCTCGCCTTGCGGCCCGGGGAAGAGGTCGTCCGGTCGCTGGGAGGACTGCAACGGTTCTGGGGGTGGGACGGCCCGACCCTGACGGACAGCGGCGGGTTCCAGCTCTTCAGCCTCGCCCGCATGACCCGCGTCAGCGACCAGGGGGCCGTCTTCCGATCGCACATCGACGGTCGGCTCCTGGAGTTGACTCCGGAGCGGGCGATCGCGATCCAGGAAGCGCTCGGCCCGGACGTGGCCATGGCTCTGGATCACGTGGTCGGTCTGCCGTGTCCCGACGAGCTGGTCCGGGAGGCCATGGAGCGCACCCTGCGCTGGGCCGCCCGATGCCGCGCAGCCACGCGCCGCGCGGACCAAGCCCTGTTCGGGATCGTGCAGGGCGGGCTCGATCGCGATCTGCGGATCGCGTGCGTCGAGCGCCTGTCCCGCATGGACTTCGCCGGCTACGCGGTGGGCGGCCTGAGCGTCGGCGAATCGCCGGACGACATGATCCGCGTGCTGGCGGCAACGGTGCCGGCCATGCCGGCGGACCGGCCTCGATACCTGATGGGCGTGGGCAGGCCGCAGGACCTGCTGGAGGCGATCCGCTGCGGCATCGATCTGTTCGACTGCGTGATGCCCACGCGCAATGGGCGCAATGCGATGGCGTTCACGGATCACGGCTCGATGCGGCTGCGCAACCTCAAGTACCAGCGCGACGAGCGGCCCCTGGAGGAGAACTGTCCGTGTCCGGCCTGCCGCCGAAGCCGGGGCTATCTGCGGCACTTGTTCATGGCCGGCGAGATGCTCGGCCCCATCCTGCTGTCGATGCACAACTTGACGTACTACCAGCGGCTGCTGGCCGACGCGCGGGCCGCGATCAGCGAGGACCGGTTCGAGGAGTTTCGCCTCCGCAAGCGACAGGGCTGGGGGCGTCAGTCTGAGGGGTAAGCCACGGGCGTGGAAGCGGCGGTCTCTCGGCCTTTCGCCGAACGACGAGTTCCGGGGTCCACGGGACCCGGCGTCCCAGCGGGGGGTGCTCCAAGGACTCCCCTTGTCGGACGGGGCCACGAATTTTATCATACCGGACTATCTTGCGCGGAATGGCTCGGCGTAAGGCGGCGGCCGGGCCGTTTGTTTTTTCGACGCCGCCGAGGGCGCGCGGGGCCGAGCCGACTCGGTGCGCCGGCGGCTGGCTCGGCCAGCCCGGGAGGTGCGCGTGACCGTCCTGGCGATCGATACGCTCCTGATCCTCGCGGAAGCGGCGAACCCCGGCCGCGGATCGGAGAGTTTGTGGCCCATGGTCGTGCCCATGCTGGCGATCGGGTTCCTGTTCTACTTCCTGCTGATCCGCCCTCAACGACAGGAGCAGAACAAGCGCCAGGCCATGCTCGCGTCGATCAAGAAGAACGACCGCGTGGTGACGATCGGGGGCATTTACGGGGTGGTGACCAACGTCCAGCGGGAGTCGGACGAGGTGACCATCAAAGTCGATGAGGCAACCAACACCAAGCTTCGCGTGACGTTCAGCGCCATCGCCCGACTGGCTTCCGACGAGCCGTCGAGCGAGACGCCGTCGAAGTAAGCCGCAGGAATTCGCCCGCATGTCACTCTTCATCAATCTGGCCATTGCCCTGGGTATCCTTGCCTTCTCCGTCCTCGCCGGGGGCTACCTCGCGCGGCGCTGGCGCATGCCGGACCACGGCTGGAAGATCGGGCTGGTGCTTCTCTCCGTGCTGTTCGCGGTCGTGGTCCTCGTGACCCGGTGGCCGCCCCCGCTGGGCATCGACCTGAAGGGCGGCGTGATCCTCGTTTACGAAGTGGACCGGTCGAAGCTGGAGCCGGGCCAGTCGGTGGACATGGACGAGCTGATCCGCGCGATCAGCGATCGGATCAACCCTGGCGGCCAGCGCGAGGTGACCGTGCGGCCCTACGGGGCGAACCAGGTGGAGATCATCATCCCGCGCGCCGAGCAGGCCGAGCTGGACCGGATCAAGAGCCGCGTCAGCTCAACCGGGGCGCTGGAGTTCCGCATTCTGTGCCACCAACTGCATCACAGCGACCTGATCCAGCGGGCCAGTCAGGGCGAGGCCGACGCGCTTTACGATTCGCAGGGTAACCGTCTGGCCTGGTGGGTGCCGGTGGACAAGGAGCGCACGAAGATCTTCCGCGGGGATCAGGACATCGCGACCCGCGAGGTGGCGGGCGAAAAGGGCGAGCCGGTCCTCGAGGTCCTCGTCATCAATGACCGTTTCGACGTGACGGGCGACTACCTGGCCGACGCCCGGCAGGGTTGGGACGACCGCGGCCGCCCCGCCGTGGAGTTCGCCTTCAACGCCACGGGGGCGAGGAAGTTCGGGCAGTTGACCGGGTCGCACCTGCCGCGCGACAACCCCAAGACGGTCTGGCGCCTGGGTATCATCCTCAACGGCAGCCTGCAATCGGCGCCCCAGATCAAGGCGACGATCTACGACCGCGGCATCATCGAGGGCGACTTCACCCGGGATGAGGTGAAGGACCTGGTCGCGGTGCTCAACGCGGGCAAGCTGCCCGCCGCCCTCACCAAGCAGCCGATCAGCGAGTTGGTCACCGGCCCCACGCTGGGGCGCGACATGATCGAGAAGGGCACCTTCGCCACGCTCCTCTCGATCGTGCTGGTGTTCATCTTCATGCTCATCTACTACCGATTCGCGGGGCTCGTGGCCTGCATGGCGATGTTGCTGAACCTCGCCCTGATCCTCGCCCTGATGATCACGATTCGGGCCGAGCTGACGCTGGCCGGTTTCGCCGGGCTGGTCCTCTCCGTGGGCATGGCGGTGGACGCCAACGTGCTGATCTACGAGCGGATGCGCGAGGAGATCGACCGCAACTCGGCGTTGCGCATGGCGATACGCAACGGGTTCCACCGCGCGCTCTCGGCGATCATCGACTCGAACCTCACCACGTTGATCACGGCCACCGTGCTCTACGTGGTCGGAACGGACCAGATCAAGGGGTTCGCCGTGACGCTCTGGCTGGGCGTGATCCTCAGCCTCTACACGGGCGTCTTCTGCTCGCGGGTCGTCTTCGACGTGGCGGAGAAGCAGGGCTGGATCAGCCGTCTGAAGATGATGCGGATGCTCACCAAGACGAACATCGACTTCCTCGGCCCCAGGCGTTACGCCGCGGCCACGTCCGTCACGGTGATCGTCATCGGGCTGGTGGCCGTGTTCGCCCGGGGACAGGGGCTGTTCAACATCGACTTCACGGGCGGCGTGTCCGTGGAGGTCGTGTTCAACCAGTCGCAGGACATCGGCGAGATCCGCGAGGTGCTCGGCAAGCCCGAAGAGGAGGGCGGCCTTCCCGACCTGGCCGTGGCCGACGTGCAAGCCAGGGGCGAAGACCCTGGCACGCGGTTCATCATCAACACCTCGGGCCAGGCCCCGATCGACGCCGAGACGGGCGAGCCGCTCACGAACCCGAAGACGGGCGAGCCGTACACCTCGGTCCAGTGGGTGGAAGACAAGCTGATGGCGGAGTTCGAGGGCGGCCTGGCCACGAACTCGCTGACCATCGAGAGCCTGGAGCCGATTCCCCAGAGCGGACCTGGCGCCGATCCGGCCGGCACGGGAAAGATCGCCCCGGTTGAGCCGGGCGAGAAGCCCACCCCGACCCCGAAGCCGGCGGATGACGAGGAAAAGCGGAAGGAAGTCGGCAAGGACAAGCCGGCGCCTCCGCCCGCCGAAGACCAGGGCCTCCGAACCGACCTCCCGCCCGACAGGCTGCTGGCGATGGCGGGCGGCCAGGTGCACCTACTCGTCGCTCAGACCGTGGTCGGTCATGCGGCGGACGACAAAGCGGAGGCGAAATCGGACGAACCCGACAGCCCCGAACCGGGCGCGGACCCCCAAGAAGAGGCGGGGCCCACAGAGGAGAACGGGAAGGCGGAACCCGGGAAGGACAAGCCCGTCGAGGAGGACCCCGCGAATGCAAAGCCGCGCGCGAAGGAGGAGTCGGAGCCGGGCACCGAGGGTGCGCCCAAGCCGAGCGAGGCGAAGCCGAAGTCCGAGGTGAAGCCGGCCTTGGAAGCCCCGGCGGAGAAGCCTTCTGAAGAGCCTCCCGCCAAGAAGCCGGCCGAGGAGAAACCTTCCGAAGAGAGGCCCGGCGCGGAGAAGCCGGCCGAGGAGAAACCGCCCACGGAGAAGCCGGAGCCGAAGCCCAAGGCGCCCTCCAAGCCCGAGGAGGCGGTCATCACCAACCCGTTTGCGGGCGGGACGATGGCGAAGCTCGCTTTCAACTACCGCATCGACGCGGTTCGGCTGGAGCAGATGCTGGCCGACCAACTCGAGTCCGACGACCGGCGGTTGTTCGAGGTCAATAACCCCGAGTACGAGAAGGGGACCGGCTCGGCGTTCAACGACTGGACGGTCAAGCTCCGCTTGCCCGAGGACAAGGCCCGCGAGGTCCTGGAAGGAGTCAACGCGGAGTTGCAAGAAGCGGCGTACTTCCCCTCGTCCAGCGAGATCGGCGGCAAGGTCGCCTCGAGCACCCGGGTCCAGGCGGCGACCGCGCTGGCCGCCAGCCTGGTGTTCATCGTCGGCTACATCTGGATCCGCTTCCAGCGCCTGGTCTATGGCCTGGCGGCCGTGGTCTCGCTGCTGCACGACGTGCTGATCACGCTCGGCGCGGTGGCCCTGACCTACTGGCTCGCCGGGTTCCTGGGGTTCCTGCTCATCAACGAGATGAAGATCGGGTTGGACGTCCTGGCGGCCTTCCTCACCCTGATTGGATATTCGCTGAACGACACGATCGTGATCTTCGATCGCATTCGGGAGGTGAAGGGCAAATCGCCTTACCTCACCGAGTCCATGGTCAACAAGAGCGTCAACGAGACGTTGAGCCGGACGATCATCACCGGCGGCGGAGCGCTGTTGGGCCTGCTCGTGCTGTTCATCGCGGGCGGGCAGGGCATCCACGCGTTCGCCTTCACGATGCTCTTCGGCGTGATCACCGGGACCTTCAGCTCGGTGTACATCGCTTCGCCCGTGCTGTTGTGGCTGGCCGGATCGGTGGGGCATGCGGCTCCGGCAACCGGCGAGCCCCGGCGGGCCGCATCGGCCGTGTGACGGGCCCTGGCCGACGGCGGAACGCCAGCCGGCCTGCCCGGCGGCGACCTCAAGGGGCTCCCGGGCCGGCAGCAAGGCACGGCTCGGAATCTGCTTCCGGGGGCCATTTTGCCCGCGGGCGCGTGGCGGACCCGGCGGCAAACCGGCCGTGTTCGTCAGACTCCACCTGAATGGCCGGCCTTGCGCAACGCGCAGCCTCGCCGCTGCCGGTGCAGGCCGACCGCATCTGCATCCCGGCGCACGCTTCTGCGCCGTTCTCGGATGTCGCCGCGGGGACGGCTTGCAGTTGTCGGCTAGAATTGAGTCGGTACTGCGAGAAGGTGCAAGGAAGAAGCATGGATCAGGGAATGCGGCGGCTACTGGCGGCGGCCGTTCTGCTGTGCGGGATCGGCGCGGCCATGGCGTTTCGCCAGCCGGCGCGCGCGCCCGGCCCGACCACGGAGCCCAGCGCGATTCCCAGCCCGGCCGAGGCGGCCCAAGCCTTGCGCGGTCCGCCCGCCACGCTGGGGCCCCGCGGGAACTCGCCCCGTCCCCCTCCCGCCGTGCCGCCCACGGCCTCGGGGCCGGCCTCGCCCCCTCAGGCGCCCGCATCCCCACCCTCGCAGCCGCTCAAGCCGGTCGCGCCGCCGCCGTACCTTGCTCAGGTCTATCCCCACGGGCGGTCGGCCTGGACCGTCGGGCGGGAGGCGGAGGCCTTCGAGACCGCGATGCGGGTGCATCGCGTCGTGGACGGCGACACGCTCGAAACGATCGCACGTCGCTACTACCAAGAGAGCTGGCCCGCCCAGGCGATCTTCGAGGCCAACCGGCATGTGCTTGCCGACCCGGCGCTTCTGCCGATCGGCGCCGAGCTGAGAATCCCGGCCCGCGAATCCCTCGGCCCGCCGCCAACCTCAGCCCCGACCCGGCTGGAAGAGATAGGGGATGGAGGTCTGGTGCCGATCCGCTGAGGGATGGCCCGCACGGGGAAGCCTGACAGGGCTCCGTCGAGTGCCCTCTGCCCAGGGCAGGATGCGTCCCGGTCAGTCGCCGGCCCGCTCCAGCGGGCTGCGGCGGTCGGTCCAGGGGAACGACTGATTCACCAGCCGGACCTGGACGAACTGGCCGATGATCTTGTCGATCTTAAAGATCGGCTCGTTGACGAGCTTGGCGCCCGAAAGGCTCGTCTTGAGCTCGACGAAAAACAGGTCCTTGTCCGCGGTCTTCTCCGGCTCGGGATGGAACCGCTCGAACATGTTGTTGATCCGGCGGGCTTGGCTGAAGGTCTTGGGCTTGCCGTCGCCCACGAGGATCAGCAGCGAAAGCTGGGAGCGGACCTGCGGATGCCGCGAGGCCTTGCTGATGGTAAGCCCGCGAAAGGACATCTCCGGGGCGACCAACACCACGGCCTTCACGTCCCGGCCCTGCTTGACCGTGGGCAGTTGCGGCCAGCTCCAATCGAGCACTGTCCACTCCATGCCCACGGCGGCCCCCATGCCCACGCCCACCACGCACAGCTTCTCGATGTTCAACTCGCCGCTGTTGTTCTTCTGGAGCAGGAACCTTTTGACCGTCTCCAGGTCGTCGGCCACCATGCGCCCATAATGCAGGTTGTTCAGCGTCGCGGCATCGAGCTTGCGGTCGGAGTTCTTGACGAACACGCTGTCGCCGTGCCCGCGCAGGTCCGGCACGATGACCGCGTGGCCCTGCTTCTGAAGGGACTTGGCCAAGGCGGCGTAGTCGGCGCGGCTCTCCTCGAAGTCGTGGACGATGAGGATCGGCACGGAGTCCTTGCCCGAGGTCCCGGGGAAGAACGTGGCCTTGAGGATCACGCCGTCTTTCGTGAAGAGCTCGAGGTCCTCCGCGGGCGGGATCTTGTCGGCCTTCCTCTCCTCCGCCGAGACCGGCGCCAGGCTCAACCCGAACAGAACGACGAGCCCGAGCGATACAGCCGAAGCTGTCCTCCAGAATCGCCAGCCGCGTGCGACGCGCGTCTCGGTTGCGGAGAACACGAACATGGAAGTAGCCTCGGATGGGGGTGAACAGGGTGCTCCTGACAAGGCCGGCGGAATTCCAGAGGGAATCCCCCCGTACTTCCATCCTAAATGGGGCCTTCGCTAGCGTCAACGCGAGGAACCGCCCTTCGGAGGGGCCGCGCCGCGCGCCGAGCCGGCCGGAGCAGCGGATCAGAAGCCGCGATGACCGCGAGCGCGAATCAACGCAGCGCCGCGGCGTCCTGGGCGTGATCGCGGTACGGATCGTGGGCGTAGAAGTGCCTCGCGATGTGGTCGGCCAGATAGCCGATGAACTCGCGGCGGAACTGCGACTCGAGGCGTTCGGACATCGGAATCCCCGCGCTGGGCGGATAGAGGATCTGGTCCAGATGGCGCTCGAAGACGATCTTGCCGCGTTGGCCGCAGTCGATCACCTTGAGCGTGGCGCTGGCCCGCCCCTGGTAGAGCTGCGGCCCCTTGAAGATATCGAAGTCCTCCAGGTCGATGCCGACCACGTAATCCGCTTTCAGGGCGTCGCCGATCTCGGCGTACTCGTCCCAGGTGTTCTCGTCGATCCACTCGTCCACCTTGCGGTGATCGATGACCGTGGTCTTGCGCACCCGCTGCTCGAGCAGGGAGCTGACCTGCCGGGCGAGTTGTTTGCCGGCCGTGCTGTGACGCACGTCGAGCGAGACGACCGGCTGGCACACGACGGCCACCTTCTTGCCCTTCAGTTGGTTGAATTCCGCAGGGATATCCGTCCCGCGGACAAGGTAAGCGACCGTGGTCAGCAGTCCGACGCATCCGGAAGCCGGGAGAAGCGTCACGGCCAGGACCGTCAACGTCACGAGAGACGGGAACCGAAAGAAGGACTTCTTCATCGTCGAGCTCGCGATCCTGAGAAGAGATGGCTGGAAGGGGTCTCCGGCGTCGGCGCGGGCGGCTCGCCGAGCGCCGAAACGACTTGCCCTGCCGCCGCAATGCTTCAGACGTACGCGTCGAGCATCCGAACGGCCCAGTCGAGCAGCGTGATCGCGACGACGGCCATCAGCACCCAGGCGAGCAGGTCGGGATGAGGCCGGAAACCGGGCCATCGACCCACGGCTGCCGCCCCGAGGAGCCACGGCACGGAGGCCACGGCCAGCAGCGCGAGCACGGCCCCCCCGGCATTGGCCGCCAGGGCGCCTGCCAGCTCACCACGGACCACATGAGCCCAGGCCGTCGTCATTCCACAGGACGGACAGCGGCAGCCAAACAACACCCGGAAAGTGCAGGGCGGAAGGCCCAGTTGCTGATGCGTTCCCAGACCATTCGGGCTTGGGCAGAGCCACCCGGCCAAGGCCAAGGGAACCAGCAGGGCCAACGCCCAGGCGGCCGCCGACCACCGCTCGCCGGTCCTCAACCGATCGCGCTTGCGGCGTGCCGTCTCGGTCTCGCCACTCCAAGGACAAGCGGGGGGAAAATAGCCGTTGCGGCCCTCCTCCGCAAGACCGGTTTCGCGGACCTCGGCACGATCGGACATCAATGGCGGCCTGGTTGCAGTCTGGCGACGCCGGGACGCGTCGGTGACGATCACGTACGGCGGCGTCGGAGCGACGCGAGGCCCCCTGGTCGAACGCCGAGGCGCCGACGACCCCGCTCCCCCAGGATAGACCACTCCCTCGTCAGGCGGAAGCGTCGCCGCCGGTCACTCCGATCCGTTGCCGGCCGCGTCGTCCACCGCCGACACCTGCTCGCGATCGGCGTGGCCGGCCAGGCGCGCGGCCTCGGCCTGATCGACGCACAGGTGCCGGAGCGCGACGGCTTTGCCCGTCTCGGAATCGACGTCCACGATCGTCCCGTTCAGTCGCACGTCGCGCGTGGCGACCTCGAAATGCGTCGGGCGACCGGTGAGAGTGGTCTCCAGGACGCGATCCACGCGGCGGCCGATGATGCTCTCGTGGGGGCCAGTCATGCCCACGTCGCACTGAAAGGCGGTGCCGCCGGGCAGGATCTGGGCGTCGGCCGTGGGCACGTGCGTGTGCGTGCCGAGCACGGCGGACACCCGACCGTCCAGAAACCGGCCCATCAACTGCTTGTCGCTGGTCGCCTCGGCGTGGAAATCGACGAGCCGGACGCGGACCTCGGCCGGCATCTCGGCGAGCACCTCGTCCGCCGCCTGGAACGGGCAGTTCACCGGCGGCATGAACACCCGGCCCAACAGCACCGCCACCCCGACCCGAACTCCGTTCCTTGCGCGGACGACCGTGAAGCGGCTACCGGGCGACTGGAGGGGATAGTTGGCGGGCTTGAGGACACGGTCGTCGCTCTGCATGAGGGAGAAGATCTCGCGCCGACGATACGCGTGGTCGCCGAGCGTGATCACGTCGATGCCCGCCCCGATCAACTCCCGAAAGATCGCCGGAGTGATGCCGGAGCCGCCGGCGGCGTTCTCGGCGTTGGCCACGACCAGATCGAGCTGCTCCTGCTCGCGCAGGCCGGCCAGCGCGCGGACCACAATCTGTCGCCCGGGCTTGCCAACGATGTCGCCGATCAGAACGATGCGCACGGGGATGAAGGGGAAAGGGTCAGGCGTCGGGGTTCAGGAGTCACGGGGCAGGAGTCAGGGCGACGGAACGCTTCCATCGGTGTTCCGCACGGCCGGACCGCTCGCCAGTGGCGGCTCGCCATTCAACGCGCCATCTCCGTGTGGCGCGTTTCGCGGATGACGGTGACCTTGATCTCGCCCGGATACGTGAGCCGCTCTTCGAACGCCTTGGCGATGTCCCGGCAGACCTTGGCCGCGATTTCGTCGGTCGTTTCCTTCGAGCTGACCATCACGCGGAGCTCGCGCCCCGCCTGGATGGCAAACGCATGGTCCACCCCCTGAAAGCCGGTGGCGATCGACTCCAGCTCCTCCATCCGCTTGATGTAACGTTCGAGGGTCTCGCGCCGGGCTCCGGGGCGCGAGGCGCTGCACGCGTCGGCCGCGGCCACGATCACCGTATAGGGGTTTTCGACGCGGAGGTCGTCGTGGTGGCCGGCTGCGGCGTGGATCACCTCGGGCCGCTCGTTGTAGCGCTTGAGCAGGTCGGCTCCGATCTTCGGGTGCCCGCCCTCGACCTCGTGGTCGGCGGCCTTGCCGATGTCGTGCAACAGGCCGCACCGCTTCGCCAGCGCGCCGTCGAGATCCATTTCGTCGGCGATCATGCCGGCAAGAAAGGCAACCTCGATCGAATGCTGCAGAACGTTCTGGCTGTAGCTGGTGCGAAACTTCAATCGGCCGAGGAGATTGACGAGACGCTCGGGCAGGCCGTGCACCTCGACCTCCTGACACGCCTCCTGGCCGGTCTTCTGCACGTGCCGCTCCAGCTCCTGCTGGGTCGCCGTGACGATCTCCTCGATCCGCGACGGGTGGATGCGACCGTCGGCGATGAGCTTGTTCAGCGACAGGCGCGCGACCTCGCGGCGGACCGTGTCGAAGGCGCTGACGATGACCACCCCCGGCGTGTCGTCGATGATGACATCGACCCCGGTGAGCTTCTCGAACGCGCGGATGTTGCGGCCCTCGCGGCCGATGATCCGTCCCTTCATCTCGTCGTTGGGGATGTCCACCGTGCTGGTGGTCGTCTCGGCGGTATGGGCGGCGGCGAATCGCTGCAGCGAGGTGAGCAGAACCTCGCGGGACTTCTGCTCGCAGATCTCGGCCAGGCGCTTCTCGTGACGCAGGATCACCGCGCCGGTCTCCTGCTGCATCTGCGTGTCGAGCATCTCCAGCAGCCGCTTGGTGGCCTCCTCCTTGCTCAGGCCGCTCAGCTCGTGGAGCGTCTGGCGCTGCAGGTCCAGCAACTTGGCCAGCTCCTCCTTGCGACGGTTCGTGTCCTGGATCTTCTCGGTGAGCTTGCGCTGCGTACTCTCGACGATCTTCTCCTGCTTGCGGAGCTGGTCCGCCTGCTGCTCCAAGGCGTCCTGGCGCTTGTCCAGGCTCCGCTCCCGCTCGTGAAGCTCCTTGCGCACCCTGCGGAGTTCCTTCTCCCCCTCGGCCTTCTGCTGGAGCGCCAGTTCCTTGATCTCCAGCTCGGCCTCGCGCCGGCGGGCTTCGACCTCCTGCTCCGTCCTCTGAATGATGGAACGGGCTTCCGACTCCGCGTCGCGGCGGCGGAGATGATCAAGAAGTTTGATCAGCAAGAAGGTCAGCAGGGCGGAGCTGACGATGCTGACCAGGATGGTGATGACTTGTCCGAGGGTTCCCACGGGGCAGAGACCCCCTATACAGCGGAGTACCAAGGTTGGTTGGCATTCGAAGCGATCGACTGCCGTGCGAGGGGCCCTGCGCGCTCGTCGCGGCGCCGCCGGAGGGCCGGGTCAAGACGTCCCCTTAGCCGGGGACGGGCGAAAAGCGACTGGCATGCCAGATGGACGGACCGAGGGCGTGGAGCGTCAATCAGGCCGGTACTGAGGGCCGCCCCCACGGCGATGGAGTGTCGCGGGGGCCGGCGCGCACCGGAAAAAGGGTGGCCCAACGGTTCTTCGCATCCCGTGGCGAACAGTCATCCGGATGACGTGCGGAAGCACAACCAACCCGCGCGGGCTCGGCTCGTTCCAGCCGGCCCAGAAGGCGGGCCGCTGGCGGAGGACTGCCCCATCTGCAACGCTCCATGCGCCATTACGGCTCAGCAGCCAGCGCAACAGAATCAGCAGCCCATGAAACACCGCGGTCGCTCCCGATGGTCGGAATATTGTTGCCTGTCAACAGACCAGATCGCAGTTTCGCTTCTGACGGCCTTCCGGAGCGGGCCCGATGGAGCGAGCCACTCCAGACACTCGTCTTCGAACTTCTTACAATACCCAAATATTACCAGAGTTCCGCCCCGCTGCAACTCGAAATCCGTATCAGGGCTTGAGATAGGCGCATCAGCGGCCGGCCCCTCTGGGGCCGCTCCGCAGGATGGGTAGATTAAGATGACTTTGCCTGGCCCGAAATAGCCATGGCCCCGCGACTGAAGCCCACCCCGGAGGATGCGCTCCCCAAGCCCATCCCCCTCAAGCCACACCGCTGCCAAGGTGTCGAATGCTCCCGGAGTTCACCTCAGCGCCGGAGTCAGCCGCCCCCCCCTCCTTTGAGGAGGCATTCTCCGCGGCGTGGCCTCCCCACGAATGGGCGGATGTAACGGTCGTAGTGGCCGTCTCGGGGGGCGCGGACAGCGTGGCGCTGTTGCGGGCCATGGCGGCGACGCGCTCGCCCGGGCGGGGGCGCCTGGTGGGCGCCCATTTCAACCACGGCCTGCGCGGCAGCGCTTCGGACGGCGACGCGGAGTTCGTCCAGGAGCTATGTCGGAGCCTCGACCTTCCGTGCGCCTCGGGCGGTGCTGAGCGACAGGCCCTGGCCGAATCAGGCACGGGCGGGCTGGAGGCTGCCGCGCGGGAGGCGCGTTACGCCTTCTTGCGCCAGACCGCCGACCAGGTTGGAGCCCGCTACGTGGCCACGGCCCATACCGCCGACGACCAGGCGGAGACCGTGCTGCACCGCATCTTGCGTGGCACCGGGATTCAGGGGCTCTCGGGGATTTCCCGCGCGCGGCCGCTCAGCGAGGCCACCACGCTGCTGCGCCCTCTCCTCGGGTTCCGCCGTCGAGACCTCACGGATTACCTCCATCACGTAGGCCAGGGCTACCGGGAGGATGCCTCGAACGCGGATCTCCGCTTCACGCGCAACCGCATCCGGCACGATCTCCTGCCCAAGCTGGCCGAGGAGTACAACCGGGGTGTCGCGGATGCGCTGGTGCGGCTGGGGCGTATCGCCGAGGAGGCGCAAGAGGTGATCGACGACCTGGCTTCCCAGTTGTGCGCGGAGGCCGTTCGCGCCGTGCCGAATGGGATGCGGATCGACGCTTCGCGCCTGGCGTCCAGCCCCGTCTGTCTGATCCGCCAGACGCTGATCGCGGCGTGGCGCGACGCGGGGTGGCCGATGCAGGCCATGGGGCTGGCCGAGTGGGAGATGCTGGCCGGCTTGATCGCGGCCTGCGCGGCAGATCGGCCCGACTGCGTGCAGCGCGTGCTGCCCGGCGCCGTGACGGCGGAAGTCCGCGACGGCGCCCTCCTTTTGACCCGACACCCGGCGGGCCGTTGATTGCCCCTGGCTACGGAGACCGTCGCGCGTCCCCGAAAACGCGGAGCTAGGAACTGGAGGAACCTGACCTAGCCCCGGTCCGCCCTCCCGTCCGGGGCCCAGCGGCTGGCGGATCGGTCGAGCGGGGCCTCCTGAGACGGCCGCCCGACGGAAGCCGGCTGAGTCCCGCGCGTTGCCTCGTCCTGCTGCAACCCTTCGTTGATGAAGTGCTCGATGCTCTCCAGGCTCTGGTTGCCGATCAATCGTTTGCGAAGCCAGCCCTTCTCGGTCTTTCGAAACATGATGAGCTGGGGGATCGGCCCTCCGCCGGTCAGCTCGCGCCCAAGCTTCTGCTCGCGATCGAGATTCACCGTGGCGAAGGCCACGCGTCGCAACAGCCCCCGCTTCTTGACCTCGGGGATGACTCTCTGCTTCATGGTCTCGCAGGCTGGGCACCAGTCGGCTCCCACCATGACGACCATGGGGATGCCGGTCTTGGTCACGACACGATGCGCATCGCTGTAGTCCTCGCTTCCAGTGGCGAGAAACGCGGCTTGAATCACCACGGCAAGGGTCAGACCTGACATCCGGAGTCTCCTCTTTCCATGAAAAGGGCCAAGTGCCTGAAAGGGGCCTAACGGTTCACCAGCCGAACCTCGACGGGGGACCGACAGCCGAGAAGTGCAGTGCATCGCCCGGGGCGACGAGTCCGGGTCTCGATCGCCGCAGTCGGCGCAGGGACCGAGTCTCATCGAGCGCGGTGGCCGCACCGTCGCTTGGGATCCTCAAGCTTCCTTCGCGGTGGAATCCAGGTTGGCTTGGACGGTGTCGCCCGGCGCCGCGTGCGCCGCAAGGGGGCGGGAGGCCCTGTGGGTTTCCTGGGTGCGCGAACACTCCTGGCTGCAAGCCACGACACCGTCGCGAGGGTCGCTTCGCAATCGCCTGGTGACTTCACCGAGGCGTGATTATTCAGACTAATTGCGACCTGTAAACATGCAAGGAGAAAAAAACCCTTTGTTTGGATTGCACGGCTTGCACGGGTCGCGCCGGGCCACCACCGTCGGAACGGACGGGGCGAGCCGGCCGTTCGATCGGGGCGACGGCTTCTGTCGGTCTTCGAGGTCGGGCGAAGCGCCGGAAGTCACTCCGGCACCGTAGGTTCCGCCTCTTGCGCGATTGTGGGGCGCCGCGCCCGGCCGATATAATTGAGTGGGATGTGCCTGCACCGGCACGGCACGCAATCGCCTGGGGGCCTGACGGCCCCTGGTCTTAAGTAGCAGTCTTTGACCACTCCAACCTATGAAACTCCGCGTCGGCCTGGTGGGCTTGGGGGCTGCCTGGGATCAGCGGCACGCCCCGGCCCTTCGGGCTCTGGCCGATCGCTTCGAGGTCCGCGCCGTCTGCGAACAGGTTTGGCACCGCGCCGAACATGCGTCGGCCCAGTTCGGCGCGGACGCGGTGGACGGGTTTCGCGCGCTGGTCGCCCGCGAGGATATCGACGCCGTGCTCCTTCTCGCCGCCCAGTGGTTCGGGCCCCTGCCTATCCTGGCGGCCTGCGATACGCGCAAGGCCGTATATTGCGGCGCCGGACTGGACGTGGACCTCAACGAAGCTCGCATGATCCGCGATCGGGTGGAAAAGGCGGGCATCGCGTTCATGGCCGAGTTCCCGCGACGGCAGTCGCCCGCGACACTGCGATTGAAGGAGTTGATCGCCACGCGACTCGGCCCGCCCAGGCTCCTGTTCTGTCACCTCCGTGCCCCTTCGAGTCACCACCCGGGCGCAGCGTCCGACGGCCTGCACTGCGGGGCCACGGTCAACGACCTGGTGGAGCTGGTCGACTGGTGCCGCTACGTGGTCGGAGAGGAGGCCACCTACGTCACGGGTCTGATGCACACGTCGAGCGCCTCGTGCCAGCGGGAGGACTACCAGATGCTCAGCTTGGATTTCTCCAGCAGCGAGCCGGGCACCGGGCCGATCGCGCAGATCAGTTGCGGCCGTTACGTCCCGCTCGAGTGGCACGAGGCCATCACCTACCGGCCGCTGGCGGCGCTTCAGGTCTCCTGCGAGTACGGCACGGCGTTTCTGGATCTTCCCGCGACGCTGGTCTGGTTCGATGAGGCAGGACGCCACCAGGAGTCGCTGGAGAGCGAGCGCCCGGTGGGCGAGAGGCTGCTCGCGCAGTTCCATCGAGCCGTCACGAGCCTGGTGCGGAAGACGAGCGACCTGGAGGACGCGTACAGGGCACTCTATATCGTGCAGCAAGCGCGGAATAGCCACGTGCTGGGCCGGCGGATCGAGCTCGAACCTTAGCGCGCCGAGGCAGGTCGCGTGTCGGGACTGCCTCCGCCCGTATGGCCGGTTCCCGAGCGATAGGATATCCTCTTGAGAGAGGGGACGCCTGGGGCGACCCCCGCGCGGCGAGAGCCACCACAAGCTGTTGGAATGTTTGTCCATGCTGACGCGAGTCGAGATCAGCAAGTTCCGTTCCTGCGAAGACCTGGTCCTGGACAACCTCGGTCCGATGACCGTGCTCGTCGGACGGAACGGAGCCGGCAAGACGAACATCCTTCGTGGGATCGAGTGGGCCGCGCGCACGGCGACGCTCAACGACCCGGGAGCCCTGCTGGATTCAGCCGGGTCCGTGGAGTTCGATCTCCGAGTCGGCCGGCGCGCCTAAGGCTATCGCCTGCATTGTGGCAGCGCCCTGTCAGAACAAGGGCCTTCCATCCGCCTGGAGGAGAGGCTGGATGTGACGCAAGACGGCAGCCGCTTCCCGGTGTTCGAACGCGTGGGAAGTGACCTTCGCCTCCCGCAGGTGGGGCAGCAAGTGTCGATTGCTGATCGTATGGCGTCCATGCCGCTGCTGGACACGCTGCTCCCCGACGACTCTCCGCTGCCTGAGCACGTGCGGGAAGTCCGAGGAGCGCTTTGCCGATTCAAGTACTTCGCGTTTGAGGAACCGGAGACTGAGGGATCGGTGGTCGTAGGCAAGTACTATGAGACGTGGCTCTCCGAGGCCCGTCCCAGGAAGTCCGTGCTCATGCGGCTCTTCCATCTTTGGGCTACCGATCGTGATCGGTTTGAGGAAGTGGCGTCGATACTCGGGCCGGACGGCCTGGGGATCGTCCAGAAAGTACGGGTGAAACCTTTCGACCCGCGCGGGGGTACCACCGATCCAGATGGCCGCGAGGTTCTTCACACAATCAGTTACGCAGTCGGCGTGGGCTCGCACGCGGAACCGAGGTACTGGGCCATCGACGAACTCTCATCCGGCACGCAGCGCATCATGCGCATCCTCGTCTCGGTTCTCTTCGACCGGCCGTCCGTGATGATGCTGGAGCATCCGGAAGACGGGATCCACGCTGACCTCGTGCACAAACTGATTCACGCCCTGAGTGCCTACTCCGAACAGACGCAGTTCGTCATCTCCAGCCACTCGCCGGATGTGTTCAACGCTGTGGACGCGAGCGCCGTGCGTTTGGTGACCATGGAGGACGGCGTCACCAAGGCTCGGGCACTGGATGAGGCAGAGGTGCACGCCGCGGAACGATTCCTGGCCGAAGAGGGCCCCTTCTCAGAATTCTTGGAGACCGTCGAAGACGGCTCCTGACGACACCAAACTTGTGGAGCGAGGGCGGTGGAAGCCTGGCCCTGCCGATCGCATTGTGTTGTGGCTTGTTGACCGCACAGCTAGGCCTCCAAGATGTATGGAATCCTGGGAGAGGACAAGTCGGATGTCGCCACCCTGAAAGGTCATGGTGCGACGCCTCGCAGACGATCAATCGCTTCCCATTCGGGCCAAAGGTTTCGGCGGGTCCGGCGAGTTGCTCCGCAACGGATCTCGCCAGTTGCGCCTCTTCGCAGACCTTGGCTGCACCCGATTCATCGCCTGCCACGACGCCGACTGTCCTCACCCCGCACCGAACCGCCGGCGGGTCCTGGAGCAGATCGTTGCACCCTCGGGAATCGCCAAGGGGTACTGTATCGTGATTCCCATTCAGGAACTGGAGGCCTGAATTCTCGCGGACATCGAGAGCGCGTCCCGGATCTTCTCCGCCTGGAAGCCCAAACCAGTCGAAAATCCCGAGTGCATCCCCGACCCCAAAAAGCCTGGAGCGGCTCAGCCGGGACGACAAACTCAGGCCCCGCTACAGCCACGCCCTGCACAATGAGCGGATCGCCAAATACCTTGATCTGGGCAGGGTGCGAGCGAAATGCCCAGCGTTCCGAGTACTGAGCGACTTCGTCTGCGGGTCGCAAGACGCGGCCGGTGGCTAGAATTGAGTCTTGCTCGTGGCAAGGGACGCCGCGTGCCAAGGGCGGCTTGTCAGCCCACGCCAGCCGATCACTGGGGCACTTCCAACTCTTCCAGCCAGAGCCGGATCTCGTTGTCGTACTCGCTGGCCAGGTCTCCCTTGACCAATTGGCGGTGGAAGCTCGCCGCGCCCTCCTTAAACAGATCGGCGGCCTCGGCGCTGGGGAATCGCCGCATCGGGTCGGGCGCGATCAGACCGCGCACGAAGTTCATCAACAGGTCGTTACACGTGACCTCCTCGGGCAGGAGGTGGTGAAGGCGCTGCGCCAGGAAACGCTTGGCCTCCAACAGGTCGGCCAGGGAAAGGCGCCCGGCAAACGGGGGCACGCCCGAGAGCATCTCGATGAGCACGTAGCCCAGGCTGGCCAGGTCCGATCGCGGCGAGCAGTCGTGCGAGTCGAGCACCTCCGGGGCGGCATAGGTCGGGGTGCACGTACGGCGCGGCGGAGGATTGTCCAACTCGAAGGCGGAGCCGATGTCGATGATCTTCGCGTTCCCCGTCCGCTTGAGCATGATGTTCGAGGGCTTGATGTCCCCGTGCACGATGCCCTCGCGGTGCAGCGCGGCCAGCGCGGCGAGGCAGTCGCGAACAATCGCCATCGCGATGCCCGGCTTCAGCCGAGGCTGCGCCGGGCCGGCGGTGACGATCACCTCGTTGATGTAGCTCCAGCGGCGGCGGCTCACCCGCTGCGCGAGCCGCTCCAGCACGCGGTTGTCCAACAGGCGGGCGAGATCGTAACCGTCCACCCACTCCATCTCCATCAGTCGGATGCGGCGACGGTCGATCCAGTTGTGCACGTCGAGCAAGTTATCCTGTTGGATCTGCGCGACCCGGGCGGCCACTTGGGCTATTCGCCCCATGGCGTCATCGTAGGCACGATCGTCTTCGTAGCGCTCCGGGGAGAAGATCTTCAAGGCGACGGGCAGGGTGAAGGCGTCGGTTCCCCTGCGCTCGCTGAGATAAACCATGCCCTGGCCGCCCTCGCCCAGCAGCCGGATCAGCCGGTGGTGCACCGTCCAGCTCAGGCGAGGCTCGCCCACCAGCACGCGATAGGCGGCCAGGAGCTCCTCGGAGCACCGGCCGGAAGGATGGCCGCCCCAGGTGCGCGTGGGCGTGCCCTCGTGGAACATCGTCGTGGTCATGCACGTGCCTCATCGGAGGTGCATTCCTTTGCCGCAGTCTCCTCGATGGGTATCTTAGTCGGCGGTGCGAAAAAACTCCATATCGCCTCCCCGCGAAACGGCCGAGCGGCCCGCCCGGCCGCGGACCGGCGACGAAGCCTCCCGCCAGCGCCGGCGGACGGCACGCCCCCAACACGGTCGGAAAGGAGTCTGCTCCGCCCGGGCGCAATTGCTGGGGCAGGTACCATCGCGACGACTCAGTTCAGTCGGAGGCGGCTGCACTCCCCCAGATCGGGGTTTCGCGCCCTCGAATCGGGAACCCCAGCCGCTTGTCGGAAAGAAGGTTGATCAGCGGACGCCCCGCCTGCCATCGCCGCAGGTTGCGGCAGAACAGCCCGGTCATGTTGTCGATCCGCCACTGGCTCTGGCCCGCCACGTGCGGCGTGATGATCACGCCGGGCAAGTCCCAAAGGGCGTGATCGGCGGGCAGCGGCTCCGGATCGGTCACGTCCATCACCGCGCCCGCCAGGTGCCCGCCGCGCAACGCGGCCACCAGGTCATCGGTAACGACCAGCGGACCACGGGCCATGTTGGCCAGCAGGGCGCCCCGCTTCATTCGAGCCACGCGGCCGGCGTCGATCAGCCCGCGCGTCGAGGCGTTCAGCGGGAGGCTCAGGATCACCACGTCCGAGGCGCTGAGCAGCTCGTCAAGGCGGTCGCCAGGCCACAGGGACTCGACCTCGTCGGGCTTGTCCACCGGGAACATGTCGGTGGCCAGAATCCGCGTCTTCAGCGGGGCAAGGAGTTGGGCCACCCGCCGCCCCACGCCCCCGAGCCCGACGATGCCCACGGTGGCCCGGTGCAGGTCGAGGGTCGGTCGGCGCACGAACTCGTGCCGCTGCTGGGCGCGAAGGAACACCGGCAGGCTGCGCGTCCACGCCGTGAGCAAGGCCATCGTATGCTCGGCGACCTGGTCGGCCAGGACGCCCGACGCACTGGTCACCACGATCTCCGACTCGATTACCGAAGGCACCAGGCAGTGATCCATGCCCGCGGCCGACGACTGAATCCACTTCAATCGTCCCCGAGCCACGACCGCATCCCAGTCCACGGGGACTTTGGCGTGTCCGCAGAAGATGTCGGCCGAGTGAAGCGCCTCGGCGATCCGTTCCTGACCGGCGTCCACCACCTCGGCGTCGGGCGCGGCCGAGGCGATCGCATGGCGGTGCCGGGCTTCCACGGGGTAGCAGAGGATGATTCGCATCGAAATCGCTCGCGGAGGGGGATCGCGCGGGAGTCACGGCCAGGTGTCCCGCAGGAATGCCCATGCGCGGGCCGTTCCAGACCGGCCATTCTGATTGATTTCGCCTGGCAGACAAGGGCACGCAGACGCGCAGGGGCCGACCGAATCCGGGTGGCCGCCAACCGCCCCAGCGAGCGTGCGCGGTCACGGCGGGGACTGCCGGGATGCACGAATTGCGGCCATCGGCCGTTTTAGTGCCAGGCACGGCTGGTATCTTTCATCCGGTGCGCCGCGGGCCCGCGAGGGGCGTCGGGGCTTGGGCCCGACCTCGCCGAGTGGAGTTCTCCACCAGCCGCCCCGTCGGCGAGAGGCGGGTGGCCCCAGGGGTGCGCCCCCCCGCGACGGGTCCGCACCCCGGCACCGAGCCAAAACCCGCGGAAGAAGGCTGGTGGAACGGAAGGGAACGATTACAATGTGTTTAGAGCGCATGTTCCCACCTGGCCGCGGTCGAGTCTTCGGTCCGTTCATTCCCGCCGCGCCGACTTCATCCTTGGGTCCGCGGCCCTTTGGCA
>CAYSUS010000105.1:0-2178 GCA_964434165.1 uncultured Pirellulales bacterium | reverse complement strand
CCGCAAGAGGAGGAGGTTCCCCTGAGTACCCATCGAATCACAATCGGCCTGGCCACCGTCGTGATGCTCGTCATCCTGCGGTTGAGCCTGGGATGTCACTTCCTGTACGAGGGAGTGTGGAAAATCCAGCACGCCGACGAGTTCTCGGCCAAGCCGTTCCTGACGACGGCCAAGGGACCGTTGGCGACGGTGTTCTACGCGATGGTGCCCGACCTGGACGGGCGCGAGCGCCTGGCGATCACGGAGATCGAAGTCGAGGCCGAGGAGGACGGCGGGGAGGTCGCCAAGAAGGAAGTCATTTCCGGCGATCTCTACAAGGACGTCTGGCAGGACCTCCACGACCGCTACGTGGAGTTCTACTCCCTGAGCGAGGAACAGCAGGAAGAGGCCGCCAAGGTCCACGGAATCTACGTGACGGGCCTCGACACCTACCTGGCCGAGAACTTCGAGGACATCAAGGGTTACTTCGACAGTCTGGATCGCTTCGAGGCCGCGCGAAGGGGGATCCTCGAGGGGCCGGAGTTCAACAAGGCCCGACTGTGGGCCTGGCAGCAGCAGCTCCGCGGCGAGGTCAACGGCTGGCTCGGCGCGATCGACAGCATGGGCGAGAGCTACCAGTGGGCCCTGTGGGAGATCCTCGACGAGGACCAGAAGGAAATGGGGCCGCTGGCGGCCAAGCCGGTGGGACCGAACCAGCTTCCGGTTCCGGTCCCGTTCGTCCACGGGCGCGAGGACCTGGTGGATAAGGCGGTGACCTACGGGCTGACCGCAATCGGGCTGTGCCTGATGGTGGGCCTGTTCACCCGGCTGGCGGCCCTGGGCGGGGCGGCGTTCCTGATCTCCGTGCTGGCCACGCAGCCGCCCTGGCCGACGATCTATCCGCCCTTCCCGGATGTGGTCGGGCATTCGATGATCGTGGACAAGAACTTCATCGAGATGGTGGCGCTGTTGGTCGTGGCCACGACGGCCGTGGGCCGCTGGGGCGGGCTGGACTTCTTCCTCCACCGCTGGATCGTCAAGCCCCTCTTCTCCCGCAACGAACCCGACGCTGAATAGGCGCTTCAACCGAAGGTCGATAAGCCATGATGATGAATCTCTCGCCCGAGGAACGCGAAGCCGGTCGCGAGAACTTCCGCGCGGCCGTGGCCGAGGGTCACAGCCGCCGCGACTTCCTCAAGGGCGCGGCCCTGGCCGGCGTGGTGGGAGGCGGCAGCCTTGGTGCGTTCTACTTCGGCTACGAAACGACCCTGGCCGAGCCGCTCCGCGTGGGCGTCTTGGGCACCGGCGACGAGGGAAGCGTGCTGATCGGCGCGTGCAATCCCGAGTTCGTCCAGGTCGCAGCGATCGCCGACATCCGGCCCTACAACATCCACCGCGCCTTCCACGGCGATTGGTACAGCCCCACCGCCCACGAGGTGCGTCCCGGGCTGTTGGACCGCTACGGCTGGAAGAGCCGCGCCGAGGCCGACAAGCACGTGAAGGTGTACGGCGACTACAAGGAACTGATCGCGGACGCCCAGGCGTTGGGGCTGGAGGCGGTGATCATCGCCCTGCCTTTGCACCTGCACGCGGAGGCGTCGATCGCCGCCATGGAGGCTGGGCTGCACGTGCTCACCGAGAAGCTCATGGCCCACAGCGTCCACGAGTGCAAGGACATGGCGCGGGTCGCCGAGCAGCAGGGCCTGTACCTGGCCGTCGGCCACCAGCGCCACTACAACATCCTCTACCACGAGGCGGAGGACTTGATCCGCCGCGGCGTGCTCGGCGACCTCCACTACGTCCGCGCCCAGTGGCACCGCGGCAACATGCCGGGGCGGGATAGCTGGTCCGTGCCGCTGCCGCCGGGCGTGAAGGACCCCGAGAAGTTCAAGGACGCCAACAAGCTTCTCGACGAGCTGGCATCCTGGGAGAGGAAGCTGGCGCAGGTCATCGCGGGCGGCCGGCTGATCGAGATCATCGAGTGGCAGAAGCGGGTCGAGCAGAAGAAGGCCCAGATCTCGGACGTGGCGTTGGAGGGCAAGGCCGCGGAATTCGGCTACGAGGACAAGAAGATCCCGCAGCCCGACGGCTCCACGATCGACCGCCCGGCCATCGAGGAGCTGATCCGCTGGCGCCTCTGGGACCGGACCGGCGGCGGCCTGATGGCCGAGCTGGGCAGCCACCAGCTCGACGCGGCAA
>CAYSUS010000104.1:0-25183 GCA_964434165.1 uncultured Pirellulales bacterium | reverse complement strand
AGAAGTTCACCGAGCAGGAGGACCTCAACGACAAACTCCGCGGCCAGATCAGCGAGCTGGCCGAGCAGGAGATCGAGGCCAGGAAGAAGCTCGACCAGTTCCTCATGAGCCTCGACGTCGAGTAGCCGGACACGGGCCTCGACCCTGAAGAACCCGCAAAACGGGCCGCCCTACTCCGGCGGCCCGTTTTGCATGCGCGTCGGGTTGCTTGACCGCGCGTCCGCGGCGGCCCTATGATGGCCGGAGTCCGCCCATCCCCCCGCCAGGAGCCATCCGTCATGGAGACCGCCGGTCTGCCGCTGGAGCGCGTCGTGCTTTTCAGCTCGGGCGTCGGGTATTTTGAGCACGCCGGCGAGGTGGAAGGCGACGCTCGGGTCGAGCTCAGCTTCCGCGAAGACGACGTCAACGATCTGCTCAAAAGCATGGTCGTGCGGGACTACGGCGGCGGCCAGATCGGGTCGGTCGGGTACGGGTCCAAGGACCCGGTTTCCAAGACGCTCAAGACCTTCTCCATCGACCTGACGGGCAAGCCCACCTTGGCCGACCTCTTGGACCAGATCCGCGGCCACGCGATCGAGATCGACGCCCACGAGGAGATCACCGGCACGATCCTGGGCGTGGAGCGGCAGCGGCGCAAGGTGAACAAGGACGAGACGATCGAGGTGCAACTCCTGAACCTCGTCACCGAGCAGGGCCTCAGGGCGGTCAGCCTCGAGTCGGTGGGGCGATTGCGGCTTGTGGACGAAGCCCTGGACGCCGAACTGCGCCAGGCCCTGGCCGTGCTGGCCACGGCGCGGGGGCAGGAGAAGAAGACCGTGGCCGTGGAGTTCCTCGGCGAGGGGCGGCGACCGGTGCGTCTCGGTTACATCCGCCAGATGCCGGTCTGGAAAACGACCTACCGCCTGGTCCTCACCGACGACCGCGCGCCCTACCTCCAAGGCTGGGCCATCGTGGAGAACACGACCGAACAGGACTGGGAGTCGGTCGAGCTCTCGCTGGTCAGCGGCCGGCCGATCTCGTTCGTGATGGACCTCTACCAGCCGCTCTATGCGGAGCGGCCCAAGGTCGAGCTGGAGCTGTACCGGTCGCTGCGCCCGCCGGTGCATGATGAGGACATGCCGGGTGGCGTTGTGATGGCCGCCGCCGCTCCGCCCGACCGCGAGATGAGGCTGCTTCAGAAGCACCGCGCTGCTCCTGGATCAGAAGTGGAAGCGGATGCCATGATGTACGGCCTAGCTGAACGCGGCGAAGGCCTTTCCAGTGCGGCATTCGATGCGCCAGACGACTTTCAACCCGCCGCCGTGGGCGGCGAGGTCGGCGAGCTGTTCCAGTACGCGATCCGCACCCCGGTGAGCATTGGCCGGCAGCGCTCGGCCATGCTGCCGATCGTCAGTGCCGACGTGTCGGGCGAGCGCCTGTCGATCTACAACGAGCGGGTCCAGCCCAAGCACCCGCTGTGCGGCCTGCGCCTGAAGAACACGACCGGACTGCACTTGATGCAGGGCCCGATCACCGTGTTCGACGGCGGCGTGTACGCCGGCGACGCGCGGATCGAGGACATCCCGCCCGACGCAGAGCGCCTGGTGAGTTACGCCCTGGACCTGGACGTGGAAGTGGCCCCCGAGCTGTGTCGGCAGGAGTCGCAGATTATCGAAGCGACGATCGCCGGGGGCCGACTCCGCGAGGTCTGCCGCCACCGCACGCGCCAGGAGTTCCGCCTGAGGAACTCCGGCCAGAAGCCCAAGACCGTGCTTCTGGAACACCCGCTGCGTCCGCGCTGGGAACTCGTCGAGCCTGCCGAAGCAACCGAGACAACCCGAAACCTGTACCGATTCTCCATGGAGGTCGGCCCCAAGTCGGCCAGCGCCTTGACCGTCGTCCAGGAGATGACCCAGCGCAAACGCGTTCGGATCCTCAGAACCTCGGGCGACGAGTTGGGGGTGTACCTCGAGTCGAAAGACGTCTCCGACGCCGTGAAAGCCGCGCTGCAAACGATCGCCGACCGCAACCGCCAGGCCACCGAGCTGGCCGGCCAACGCCTCCGCAAGGAGAAGCTCGTCGAAGCCATCACGGGGGAGCAAGGCCGCATCCGCAAGAACCTCGAGTCGCTCGACCACGCCAGCGACCTCTACCGCCGTTACGTCACCAAACTCAACCAGCAGGAGGACCGGCTCGACCAGCTTCTGGCCGAGATCGCCCAAAGCCGGGACGAGGAAGCCGAACTCCGCAGGCAACTCGAAGACTTCGTGATGGGGCTGGAGCTGGGGGAGTGAGAAGTGGCGAGTAGATGATGTAATCGTACTTCGTACTCCCGTACTTCCGTACTCAAAACGCGAGTGTGGCCTCCTGACCCATGATCCCTGACTACGGACCTCCGACTTCGCCAAGGCCTCCCATGCACAGCATCGCTCGATACTTCCTTGCCGCAGGTTTGGCTTCCCTGTCCCTCCTGCTTTCCGCGCTCGCTCCGGCCCAGGAGGAGAGCGTTCGGCCGGGGATCAACAAGTCGTACGAGAATCCGGACATCGACCGGAGTATCGAGCGGTTCGAGGGGGAATCGCGCGAGGTCTTCCGCCGCCGCGACGACATCGCCGCGGCGTGCGGGATCAAGCCGGGCATGACCGTAGCCGACATCGGGGCGGGGACGGGCCTGTTCACGCGGATCTTCGCCCCCATGGTCGGACCGGGGGGCAAGGTCCTGGCGGTCGATATCGCGCCGAAGTACGTCGAGCACATCGAGACCACGTGCAAGGAGCGGGGCATCGACAACGTCGAGGGCGTGGTCTGCAAGCCCGACTCCGTGGAGCTCGCGCCCCATTCGGCGGACCTGGCCTTCGTCTGCGACACCTACCACCACTTCGAGTTCCCGCAGAAGACCCTGGCCTCGATCCACCGGGCCCTCAGGCCGGGCGGCAGGCTGGTGATCGTCGATTTCAAGCGGGAGCCCGGCAAGAGCCCCGAGTGGGTCCTCAATCACGTCCGGGCAGGCCAGGAGGAGGTCGTCCGTGAGGCGGCCGCCGAGGGCTTCCATCTGGCCGACGAGCCGCTGAAGATGGAAACGCAGTACATGGTGTGTTTCCAGAAGGACTACTTCAAGCTCCGCGGCCGGCTGGCCAACAGCCGCATCCGCTTCGCGCGGGACAAGCAGGGGCGCGTGGCGTTCCTGGGCGGGTCGATCACCAACATGGACCCTGGCTGGCGGTCGATGACCTGCGAGGTGCTCGCCAGGCGGTTCCCCGACACGCAGTTCGACTTCATCAACGCGGGCATCTCCTCGACCGACTCCACGCTGGGGCCGTACCGGCTGGGCGAGACCGTGCTGCACCGCGGTCCGGTCGATCTGTTGTTCGTGGAGTTCGCCGTGAACGATCACCACAACACGCGGGCCCACGAGGAGCGGATCCGCGGCATGGAAGGCATCGTACGCCAGGCCCGGCGCCGCAATCCGCTGATCGACATCGTGTTCCTCTACTCGGCCGAGCCGGACAAGACGGCCGACTACCTTGCCGGCAACGTCCCCGAGGAGATCGCCAGCCACGAGCGCGTGGCGCGGCATTACAGGATTCCGGCGATCGACCTGGCCCTGGAGGTGACGCAGCGGGTAGCGAGGGGCGAGTTCTCCTGGGAGAAGGACTTCCGCGGTCTGCACCCCGCGCCGTTCGGGCACAAGGTGTACGCGGCGACGATCGGGCGAATGCTCGACGCAGCCTGGAAGGAGCCGCTCGCCGCGGACGCGAAGCCGCAGGCCGCCACCATGCCGGACCAGCCGCTCGATCCGAAGAACTACGAGCACGGGCGCCTGGTGGACCTCAGCGGGGCCGAGCTGAGGGAGGGTTTCCGGCTTGTGCCGTCGTGGGAGGCCAGCGGGGGCCGGGTGCGCCAGGGCTTCCACAAGGTGCCCATGCTCGAAGCGACCGAGCCGTGCGCGGAGTTGCGATTCGCCTTTGAAGGGACGGCCGTGGGCCTGCTGATCGTGGCCGGGCCCGACGTGGGCGTGCTCGAATACTGCGTCGATGGCGGCCAGCCCCGGAAGGTCGATCAGTTCACCCAGTGGAGCGAGGGCCTACACCTGCCCTGGGCCCTGATGCTCTGCGCCGACCTTCCGCCAGGCAGGCATCAGCTTGTGCTCCGCACCACCGATGAGAAGAATGAGAAGAGCAAAGGACACGCGGTGCGGATCGTGCGGTTTCTGGTCAACGGCACTGTGCCCGGCGAGTAGCCGAGAGGTCCCAGAATGGATACCCCGAAAGTGGTCACGTTCATTCATGACCGGGCAGTGGACGTTCCGCTGGGCCTGATGTCTTTGGATGACTTCCGCCGGTGGGTCCACTCCGACGAGTTTCCGGAGGAGGGACGCATCGATTTCCTTGCTGGGAAGGTGGTGGTCGATATGTCGCCCGAAGACATCTACATGCATAGCACAGTGAAGACGGAGTTGATCTGCGTTCTCGGCCGCAGGGTCAGAGAACTGGGGATCGGCGATATCGTCAGCGATCGGACCAGGTTCTCCTTGCCCGAGGCCGATCTCTCCGTCGAGCCGGATATCGCCGTCGTCTGCGACTTTTCACTGGACAAGGGCCGGGTGCGCCTCGTGCCCAAGGCCGGGGGCGCGCCGGACCGCTACGTGGAACTGGAAGGCCCGCCCGACCTGATCGTGGAGATCGTCAGCGATGCTTCGACGACCAAGGACACGCGGGACCTGCCGCCGGCCTACTTCGCCGGAGGCGTGACCGAACTCTGGCGGATCGACGCCCGGGGCGAGCAGGTGCAGTTCGAGGTCTTCCGGCGCGGGGAAAGCGAGTTCGAGCCGGCCGAGGAGGACGCCGAAGGCTACCGCTATTCCGCCGTGCTTGACCGCTGGTATCGGCTGGATCGTCACCGCAAACCCCACGGGCGGCTGGCCTACGATCTGCGCGAGCGGGCGAAGTGACGGCGCGCCGTGGGTCAATCGGCGGCGCCGATCCTCTGGGCCACCCAGGCGACCACGGCGCGGAGGACTTCTTCCTTCTCGGGCTCGTGAAGCAGGTCGTGCCACAGGTCGGGCAGCGGGCAGAGCGTCGTGTCGTCGGTGGAGGCCGCTTCGCAAAGGGCGCGGCTGCCGGAGATGTCGGTCAGCCGGTCGCCGGTCCCGTGGATCGCCAGGAGCGGCACGCGAATTCGTGAAGCCTGGCCGAGGATCGCCGGCCCGATGCGCAACAGCTCCGAGGCCGTGCGGCAGGGCAGCCGGCCGTGGAACACCAGCGGGTCGCCCTTGAACTGCTCGACCACGGCCGGATCGCGGGAGAGCATCTTGGCCCCCATCTTCACCACGCGGAGGCGAGGGAAGAGGCGGCCGAACAGGCCGGCCAGCGGGCGCAGCCAGGGGTAGATGCCCGAGCCGATCGTCAGCGCCGGGGCGCTGAGGATGAGCCCTGCGAGCGGCGGCTGGCGCGTGATGCAGAAGAGGGCGCTGATCGCCCCCCCCATGCTGTGGCCGAACAGCACCAGCGGCCTTTCGGGCTGCTCCCCACGGACCAACTGGAAGAGCAGGTCCATGTCGTCGAGGTGCTCGTCGAACCATCGCATGAAGATCCGCGACCCCTCGGAGCGGCCGTGCCCCCGCAACTCCATGCAGTAGACCCCACAGCCGAGCCGGCACAGCCCCGCGGCCAGCTCCTCGTACCGCCCCGCATGCTCGGTCAGCCCGTGGACGACGATCGCCGCGGCGCGGGGGGCTCGGTCTTCGGGCGTCCAACGAGAAACGTGCAGGCGGAGGCCGTCGCCCGCGGTGATCCAGTCTTCGGTGAGCGAGGGGGACACTTCGCGGTGGTTCCTCCGTCGGGGCGGGACGCTGCCGAAGCGGGAACATTGACACGCACGGGGCCGGCATCCAGACTGTTGGACGAAACGTAATCCAAATCCGTACACCCCGTCAAGCCTTCCGGAGAGACCGTCATGCCGCGATTCCATGCGATCGTGCGCCCTGCTATCGCCCTTGCGTGCCTCTTCGTCGTTGCCTCCGCCGCGGGTGCGGAGGAGCCGATCACCCTCGTCTCGCTTCTGGATGAGATGATCGACCGCGACGCGTCGGCCCGGTTCCCCGAGCCGGCCTACACCTGCCGCCAGGCCTCGAGCTACGACCGTGCGAGCGTCTCGCCCGAGGAGAAGGAGACCTGGATGGCCAACAACGACCGCAGCTTCTTCCTCCGCTCCGAGACCAGCGAAGGGCGCGAGGAATGGGTGATGATGGACGCCGAAGGGCCCGGCGCGATCGTCCGCTGGTGGATCACGGCGGCCGACCCGAAGGGCACGATTCGCATCTACCTGGATAGTCAGAAGGACCCCGCCATCGAGGCTCCGGCCCGGGACCTGATCGGCGGAAAGGCCCTGGTGGAGCCGCCGCTCTCCGAGGTCCGCGCGCGGGGGTACAACCTGTATCTGCCCATCCCGTACGCCAAGCACTGCAAGGTCACCTACGACCGGCCCAACTTCCAGGTGAGCAAGAAGCGCGAGGACCTGCTCTACTACCAGATCAACTACCGCACGTACGCACCGGGCACGAAGGTGCAGTCGTACAGCGAGGACGGACTGAAGGCAGCCGCCAACAAGATCGCCTCGCTTCAGGAGGCCCTGCTGGCGGCCGATCGGGCCGTGAAGCCCGGCGAGAGCCACGCCAAGCCACCGGCGGCCACGCTCAAGGATCGCGGCGACACGCTTTCCGTGGAATCCAAGGAGAAGGGTTCCGGCGCGATCCGCCGGCTCTCGGTCCGGCTGCAAGCCGAGGACCTCGAGGCCGCCTGCCGCCAAGTAGTGCTTTCGATGTCCTTCGACGGCCAGCGCACGGTCTGGTGCCCGGTCGGCGATTTCTTCGGCTCCGGCGTGGGCGTCAATCCTTTCAAGGGCTGGTGGCGCGAGGTAGGCAAGGACGGGCGCATGACCTGCTCGTGGGTCATGCCCTACCGCGAGTCGTACGAGATCCGCCTGGAGCAGTTCGGCGATGAGCCGGTCAAGGCGTCGATGGAGATCGTCACCGGCGAGTGGGAGTGGGACGATCGCTCCATGTACTTCCACTGCGGCTGGCGCCAGGAGCATCCCATCGACACGACCACCAAGCACGACTGGAACTACGTCACGATCGAAGGTCGGGGCGTGTACATGGGCGACACGCTGTGCGTGGTCAACCCCGTGCCGGCCTGGTGGGGCGAAGGCGACGAGAAGATCTACGTGGACGGCGAGAAGTTCCCCTCGCACTTCGGCACGGGCACCGAGGACTACTACGGCTACGCCTGGTGCACGCCGGAGTTCTTCCAGGCCCCGTTCCACGCCCAGCCCCGAGCGCAGGGTCCGCGAAACTTCGGGCACACGACCAACACGCGGGTGCGCATGCTCGACGCGATCCCGTTCCAGAAGCGTCTTCAAATGGACATGGAGGTGTGGCACTGGGCCCAGGTCGAGGTGGCCTACGCGGTCGCGACCTACTGGTATGCCCTGCCCGGCGCGGAGAGCAATCGCGGTCCGGCCCCGGACGATCTCAACGTGATCACGCCGGTTCCGCCCAAGCCGCCCAAGGTGGAGGGGGCGATCGAGGGCGAGGGCCTGAAGATCCTCGAGAAGACCGGCGGCAAGACCGAGGTCCAGAGCATCCCCGCCTTCAAGTGGAGCAACAACGCGCAGCTCTGGTGGATCGACGGAAAGCCCGGCGACAAGCTCGTGCTCGCCGTGCCCGTCGAAAAGGCCGGCACGTACCAGCTCACCGCCAGGCTGACCAAGGCGATCGACTACGGCATCGTGCGCCTGTCGCTGGACGGGCAGGCCCTGGGCGAGCCGATCGACCTGTTCAACGACGGGGTGATCGGCCAGACCTGCAAGCTGGGCAAGCACGAATTGTCGGCCGGCGAGCGCAAGCTCACCGTCGAGATCACCGGTGCCAACGAGAAGGCCGTCAAGCGGCACATGTTCGGGCTCGACTACCTGAAGCTCGATCCGGCCAATTGACCCCGAGCCACAACCAGGGGATCACGCAGAAATCGCTTCCGCATTCGCTGGTCGATGGAAGTCGCATTCGATGGCTCGCTGGATGGATGGCAGGATGGGCGGAACAGGAGTCCGCCGAGATAACGGAGTTGCCTCAGTTACCTCCGTCGCCTCGATTTCCTGAAGCAGCGAGCCATGCATGCCGTGTCCACCAAGGCCTCCGGCATCACGCACGACGCCGTCGGCGCGGCGACTGAAGTCGACAAGGACAAGAGACCTGTTCCCGTTGGCCGCCGGACTACCCGGAATGGCGAAGCTGTTCTTGACGCGTTCCCGGGCTCAGGCGTCGAACGATCCCGCTGATGACCGAGCGCGGGGCTTTCGGCGCATGGCCGCTCCCCGGCCTCCGGAACAGGGGAGGACCGAAGTGACGGTGCCGCGCCCCTTCGACGCCCGCGTCGCCTCGGCCGTGCAGGTCGGTCATGCCGTCGGGCGCATTCGCCGACGGGCGTAAACCGCCAGGCCCAGGAGGCCCAGCGCGGCCAGCACGGCGGTCGAGGGTTCGGGGATGGCGGAGTTGAAGGCGATCTGCAGGGTGTGCTGGGGGTCGAGCGGGTTGGGCTGCACCGAGAACCGGCCCTGGCCGAACTCGTTCGAGATGTCGTTGAGGAACCCGCTCAGATCGACCACGAACAGCTCGGGATCGAAGCCGAGGATTCCGCCCGTCGCGGTGACGAAGTCCCACGCGTAGTCGGAGTAGGCGTCGGGGGAGAAGTTCTCGGCCTCGCCCGGCGTGCTCGTGCCGGGCAGCACGGAGACGAGGTCCACCTCGAACCCGCCCTGCGTAAGGCCGGTCAGGTCGAGCGTGCCGTCGATCTGGAGCATGTCCCAGCCGTTGCCGCTTGGGCCGCCGGGGGTGCCCGCCGCGTCGTCCATCTCCAGGAGGTAGCTGGCCGTGTCCTGCCAGGTCTGGCTGCCGGACTGGAACCGGCCCACGCTGGCGCCCGGCGAGACGGCGCCGTGGAGATCGACGGGGGCGTCCGTCGAGCCGCTCCCGCCGAGCGTGGCGCCCGGCGCGACGGTGTACATGCCGCCCCCGGTGTGGGTGCCGTGGACCAGCAGCGTGCCTTCCATGACCTCGGTCGTGCCGCCATAGGTGTTGTCGCCGGTGAGGGTGAGCGTGCCGGTGCCGGTCTTGTAGAGGCTGTTGTCGGCGAAGACGGAGAAGGTCTCTCGGGCCTCGTAATGGGCGAGCACCTCAGCCGCCGAGAGAGATCGGTCGTAAATGGCCACCTCGTCCAGCAGTCCGGGGAAGGTCGTGTGCCGGTACGGGTTCTCGCCGATGGTCAGCGGGCTGGCGTCGGTGCGGACGGTTCCGTCGCCGCGCGTCCCGCTGGAGTCGAACGCCCCATTGAAGTAGAAAATGGCCGTATTGTTCTCCATCGTGGCTACCACGTGGTACCACTGGCCGACCTCGATCTCGCCCGTGCTATCGAAATCGATGCCCGCCCCGTTGTCTGCGTATTGCTGAAGCTTGAGGTGCTTCCCGCTGCCCGATTGCTCCCAGATTCCCAGGGTGCGTTGGTCATTCCCGTTCAGGTCGCCCTTTCCAATAATCCGCTGCCAGTCACTTGCCTCGGAGGTCTTCTTCACCCAGAACTCGATGGTGAAGTCGCCGGCGAACAGCGCGTTCATCGCGTCGTCGTGCGGCACGGAGACGTACTGATCGACGGTGTCGAAGAGAACTGACGTGTTGGCCGGCTGGCCGGGCAACGGCTGATCGGTCTGGCCGAGATCGGCGGCCGTGAAGTTCTCGTACGACCCGTCGCGGAGGCCTAACGAATCGGCCGCCGTGGGCAGCGAGGTCTCGTTCAGGCGCCAGTAGGCGACCGGCGCGCTGGCGAGCACGGACTCCGAGTAGGACGGACTGATCTGATCGGCTCCGCGTCCGTGGATGACCCCGCGGACCACCGTATCGCCGGATCCGTCAACCAGGAGCTTGGAGAACTCGAGGTTCACGTCGCCGGTGACCTGGAGGACGTCGCCCGCCGACGACGACCGGAAGCGGACCTCACCAAGGCTCTCGATCTCCGAGGCGACGGGCCCGGCGTAGGTGTTGTTGCCCGAAACGTTCCGGAGGGTCCCCGGATTGCCGGGCGCGGCGCCGAGCGTGAGGGCCTCGCCGGTGATCGTCACGCCGCCCTCCAGGCCGAGCGTCGCGCCCGAGGACACGGTGGTCCCGGCGTCGGTGGTTCCCAGGGCGTGGTCGCTGGCGGCCACGAGCATGCCTTCCACCACGCGGGTCGGGCCGGTGTAGGAATTGTTGCCGGCCAGGGTCGCGGTGCCGGTGCCGCGTTTGACCAGTTCGGGGGTCGCCGTTCTCGTCATCCCCAACTGCACGCCGCCGGCCATGTCGCCCGGGTCCCAGAACTGGAACCCGTTGCCGTCGCCGATGTCGATCTGGGGTCGGAGGTCGGAACCGCCTCCGCCTTCGCGATGGCGCAGCTTGAACCCGTACGTGCCCGGCGCGAGGTTCACGGTGGCCGTGAAGTTGGTCGGGCAGCAACCGACGTTGACGATCCGTTCGTCGCCCAGGGCGCCGCTCGTGCTGAGTGTCCCGTCCTGGTCCAAGTCGATCCAGAACTCGTTGGCGTCGTCGGCGCGAACACCCCGGAACACGACGTCGTACGGCGTGCCCCCGCCCAGCCGATCGGGGATCACCAGGTCGCCGATGAAGGTGCTGGCGTAGTTGTCGTTGCGGTTCAAGTCGGAGAACATCGCGTTGAAATCGGCGTCGCCGTTCAAATCGAGCGACTGGTCGGTGAGGATGGCCTGGATCTGGCGGGGGTCGCCGGGATCGGCATAACTGTTGTTGACGAACACGTAGCCGGCAACGGCTTCCGCGAATATCTCGCCGGAGAGCGCCGAGATGTCGCTGTTGATGACGGTGTTGCCCGGCCCGTCGAGCGTGAGCTTGCTGAGATTCAGTTCGATCGTGTTGCCGCCGCCGGGCGCGCCGATCGTCAGCGTGCCCGACTGCGACACGACGGACACCTCCTGATCGAAGCCGGGCCCGGAGGAGGCCGCGACGTCGCCGAAGAACGCGTTGTCGCCGTCGAGGTTGACGAGCGTGCCCGGCTGGCCGGCGCCGCGTCCCTCGGCCCCGGTGATGTTCTCGCCGTGGATCGTCACGCCACCGGAAAAGCCGAGCGAGGCCCCGTTGGACAGCGTTACGTCACCGCCGGCCAGACCGAAGGCGTTCTCGTGCGCGGCCACGAGCATGCCCGCGCGCACCGACACCGAGCCGTTGAAGGTGTTGTCGCCGGCCAGGGTCACCACGCCGTCACCCTCCTTGATGACGTGGTTGTCCGGGATGACCGCCTCCAGGGCGCTCCACAGGCCGGCCTGCGACGGGTCGGCCGGGCTGATGACCGCCTGCGAGGCCATCGACGGACTCTTGAAACTGTATTCGATGCGGGAGCCGCCGCCGCCCTCCAGGTGCGTGAAGGCGACCAGGTAATCCCCCTCGCCCAGGTTGACGCGCTTGGTGCCGCCGTCGTTCCAGGCCAACTGCTCGCCGCGGTCGGAGCCGAGGCCGTCGGTCGTGGATTCGAACACGCCGTCCCGATCGAGGTCGATCCACATCGTGGCCCAGTCGTCGCGGTCGGAGTTGCGGAACTCCCACGGGCCGGCCTCGGCGGCATCGACGTGGAGCCTGCCCACGAAGAGGTTCTTGTAGTTGTCGTTCTGGTCGATGGCCCCGGTGGCGAGGAAGTCGCCGTCGCTGTCGAAGTTCAAGCCGCGTTCCCCGGGTCCAACGGTGAGCAGGGCCTGGCCCGTGAAGTGCGCGGCCTGCGCGGGGTCGGGCGCGTACTCCGACCAGGCGATGTCGTCCGTGCCGATCGCGACCGGATCGCCCGAGGTGCGGAACCGCTTGCCCGCCGAGGTGCCGCCGTCAACCATCACCGAGGCGCCGGGCACCTCGGCGTCCTCGTCCATCCCGGGAATGCGGGTCCAGGGACCGGCGCTCGACTCGAAGACGTCGAACTCGAACACCGTATAGTTGCCGTTGCCGGCCGTGCCGGGGCCGCTCTGGGGGAAGCTCGGGTCTTCCAGGGCCTCCAGGCGGAATCCCGTGATGTCCTGAAGGTCCGTCGTCACCTGGATGGTGAAGATCTCGGGCACGCGCGAGGCGGTCTCCGCCATGATCACGCTGTTGTCGGAAAGCACCGCGAGCCCCGAGGTCCCGCTGCTGGCCGCCCATGCGGGCGCGAGCTCGACCCAGTTCGCCGTGACGTCGCCGCCGCTCGTCAGCCCGTCGGCGAACTCGCTGCGATCGTCGGTGGTGGCCGAGATGCGGAAGCGGCCAAGATGATGGGCATCGTGCCGCCCGTTGTGCACCTGGAAGGTCAGGCCGATCGTGCCTCCCGCCGTATTGAGGTTGGCCGTGGTCTCGAACACGGCCACGTTGTACACGTCGTTGCCGGCGTTGGCCCAGCCGCTGCCCGTGTTGTCCACCACACCGTCGATGAGGTTCGTCACGGCCCAGTTGCCCGCCTGGGAGAACACGGCGGTGGCGTTCTGAAGCGGCACTTCCGTGCCCGGCACCTGGTAGAGCCCGTTTTGCGTGGCATCGGTCTGGTCCTTGACCAGCACCGTGCTCAAGGGCGCGAGCGGCACGCCATCGACCGTCGCCGGGGGGCTGGCCAGGTCCACGTTGCCCGTGGTGGCCACCTGGGCGCGGCCTTTGGACACGACGGGCGTTCCCATCACGCCGCCGTTGCCGTGGAGGTAGAGGCTGTCGCGGTCGTCGCCGCTGCGGTCGTAGCCGTAGTGATTGAGCAGGCCGCTGGAGACGGGCCCGGCCCCGTTGCCGAAGCCCTGCATGACCGTCAGGTTGCCGGCCCCGCCGAAGGTGACGTTGCCGGTCGGGCCGAGCTGGACGGGGATGTCCAGCGTGGTCGTGCCGCTCGTGCTGCTGACGGTTCCGTGGTCCACGCGCACTGTCGCCAGGGCGTCACCCGAGTCGAAGGTCATGTCGCCGTGGAAGGCCAGGGTCTCGCCGGCGTCCACGCCGACCTGCGTGGTGCTTCCGAGCGCGGCGTCGTCGTGGATCTCGACGGTGCCGCCGGCCAGCGTGAAGTTGGACATCTGGTTGGCCTGCCGCAGGATCAAGCGGCCCGAATAGGTCTTGGTGACCGCCTGATCGCCGGCGATCTGGCCCTGGATGTCGAGCGTGCCGGAACTGCTTCGGACCTCGACCGTGGCACTCGTCCCCAGGCTCACGGGGCCGCTGTAAACGCTCGTGGTGCCGTCCTCGTGGCGGAACACGGTGGAGGCCGTGGTGTTGATCTGGTTGGCCACCTCGGCGCCGTTGCGCGTGAGGAAGTTCGATCCGCCGGCGGAGATCGTAATCGGACCGGTGCCGAAGGCGTCGTCGCCTCGGATATCGACGTGGCCGCCGGCGATCGTGGTCCCGCCGCTGTAGTCGCTGGTCGCGCCTCCTTCGCCGATCTCCAACCAGTCGCCGCCGGTCTTCAGCAGGCTGCCCGAACCGGTGATCCCCGCACTGTCAATCTCGATGCGGCCGTTGGCGGCCAGTTCCAGTTGGTGCCCCGCGTTGTCGATGCCGCCGCGGAGCCGCAGCGTGCCGGAGGCGGAACGGACGCGGGCGTCGCTACCGAGCGTGATCGGGCCGTCGAAGTCGTTGGTGCCGCCGGCATTCAGCAGCGCCGCGTCGGACTGCGGGTTGCCGTTTCCGTGGAGGGTGAGCGCCTCGGCGATCCCGTAGGTGAAGCCGCCCGCCAGGCGCAGCGATCCGCCCTCGGCCACGACGGTTCCGCCGTCGGGGGTCCCCAGCGCGCCATTGGCCGCGACTTCGATGGCGCCCTGGCTGATGGTGGTCTGGCCGGTGTAGCTGTTGGGGGTGGGCAGGAGCAGCGTGCCGTCGCCCGTCTTCACCAGGTCGGTGGCGACGGTCTCCCCGACCTGGTTGAGCGTCAGCTTGGCCCCGCCCGTCGTGTTCAACGTGGCGGTGCCGCCGGAGAGCGTCGTGCGGCCGGTGAATTCCAACGGCTGCCCGCCGTCGGCCGAGTGGACCGTAAGCTGCGTGTCGGCGTCCATGGTGAGGTTGCCGAGCGTGGCCGCGGGGAGGGTCGAGGCGAGGTGAATGGCCGAGTCGGCGGTCACCTGGACGTCGTTGTCCGCAGCGGCGACCGGAACGCCCGACGTCGTGAACAGTCCCGGATTGGCGCTGGGGTCGAAGTCCGTCCAGTCGCCCGACGGCGCCTTGAACTCCATGTCGCGGAGATACCCTCCGCTCCCGGTGTCGTTCATGGCGATGCCGATCAGGTAGTCCAGGTCGGAATCGAACCCGTCCCAGAAGCCGCTGGCGCCGGCGCAGCAGCCGGTGCGGACCGCGATCCGTTCGCCGGAGCTGAACGCATTGTTGCGGTCCATGTCGATCCACACCGAGGCCCGGTCGTCGTTGTTGTTGAAGCGGAAGTCCCAGCGGCCGTCCTCGGTGGGATGGAAGGTCGTGGTCCAAAGCATCGTGAAGTTGCCGGCGTCGAAGCCCGGGGCCCCCAGGGCGGCGGCCCGGGCGGCAACCGCCCCGTCGTCGTTGTAGTGGAGGTGTCCGTACAGGATCCCCTGCGCATCGCTCGCTCCGAGCGGGCCGGCCGCGGCCGTGCGCACGTTCTCGATGTCGCCGGTCACGTTGCCGTTGCTGATCAGGCCCGTGTCGGCGGCGTCGAAGATCGTTTCGTCGATGCCGTTGACCGTCTGCGCGGCCCCGGGCAGAATCTCCAGCGTGCCGCCGGAAAGGACCACGTCGGTATTGCCCAGCCCCGTGGCCGCCCCGTCCGTGACCGCGGCCAGCGTGCCGCCCGCGACGTTCCATGTGCCTGCAGACAGGGAGCTGGAGTTCCCCAGGTTGGTCACCTCCAGGCGCCCGTCGGACACCGCGCCCTGGAAGCTGGTCAACTGCGCGATCGCGCTGTCCACGGTGTTCGTGCCGGACCCCGTCTGGCTGATGCGGTCCGTCTGAAGCGTCGTGCCCGAGAAGGTGAAGCGGTCCGAGTCGTTGACCAGGCTCACCTCGCCGACCAGCAGGCTGCCGGTCACGTCGGGCGTGGTGCGGACCGAGTCGGCGTCGTTGAACACGGCCGTGTCGTTGGCGTCGGGCACACGGTCGCCGGTCCAGTTGTCGGCGCCGGTCCAGGCGGAATCGACGTCGCCCTGCCAAATGACGCTATCGGCCGCGGCCGTGGCCACCGGGACCAGGAGCCGCGTGTCGGCGCCCACGTTGGTGTCGGGGTCCGTGGCCGTGAAGGTGAGCGTCCGCGGCGCGAGACTGGCCCCGGGGTCGTCGTTGAAGTACTCGATGCTCTGCAGGGCCGCCTGATAGTCGGCCACGCTCGCCGAGCCCGCGAGGGTCAGCACGCCAGTAACGCCGTCGTAGCTGCCGGTGATGCCAAGCTGATCGGTGAACGCCAGCTCGTCGCCTGCACTGAAGTTCATCGAGATTTCCAGCGAGCCGCCGCTGAGACTGGGGCTGTCGATATCCTCGACCGTGACGCCGCCGTCGGCCGTGGTCCTCGTCCCGCCGAGCTCGGCGAAGACGGGGTTGGGGGTCGTGGTCACGATCGGGATGTTCGAGGCGTCGCCCAGCGTGTAGAGGGCGTCCTCCAGGTCCGCGGCGCCAACGCTGAAGCTGACGAGGTCGTCCACGATCGCGGTGGTGCTGGCCACGGCGCTCCAGGTGCTGCCGCCGTCGTTGCTCCTGAGCAGCGTGAAGTCGCTTTCGGTCGTCCGCGCAAGGCCGGCGTCGCTGTAGTCGAAGGCCAGCGTGGCAGCCAGGTTGTCGTTCGCGTCGGTCACGTCCACGTACCACGCCCGGGACCACCGCTCGGCAACCCCGGCGATGCCGCCGATGGCGACCTTGCTGTTGGAGGCCACGTTGTGGCCGGCCAGGGCGAAGTCGCCGTCGTCGGTAGGGGCGACCTCGATGCCGAACCCCGACGCGCCCGCGTCGAGCAGTTGGCTGGAGGCGTCGACCCGGCCCACGCCGAACACGTCGCGATCGAAATCGCCGGCGGCCGGTGCGTCGCCCGCGTAGAGGTCCTCGCCGCCGATGCCGATGTCGTACTTGGAGCTGAGGGAATTCTGCGCGACGAGGCGCTCCGCCTCGCTGAGGGCCCGGTTGAAAATCACCACCTCGGCGACCTCGGCGTTGGACGATTCGCCGCCGCCGGTCCAGGCCCCGAGGGCCAGTCCGCCCGGCTTGTACGCCGTGTTGTTCGAGCCCTGGTCGTTGTCCGTCAGTTGATCCCCGTCCTTCCAGAAGTCGGCGCCCGGATCGCCGGCGTTGCCGTTGACGCTCGGGCCGATGATGCCGGTGTAGACGTGCAAGTCGGTATTGCCGTTTCCCGTTTGGTGGATCCAGCCCTCGGCGTACCAGCGTTCGTCGCCACCTCCGTGATGGCCGAAGAGCCAGTTGCGGGTCTTGGACGTCACCACGCGCTCGTTGTCGCCGCCGGTGTAGCGCGAGACCGCGAACACACTGTAGTCGGCCCCGAGGCTGTCGAAGTTGTAGCTGGTGAAGAGCTGGTCGGTGCCGCCCGCGCTGGAGAAGCCCACGGCGGGCCGGCCATTGGCGGCGACGCTCGAAGCCACGTAGAACGGCGTGCCCATCACGCCGTTGGCATCGCGGCCGTAGCCCGAGCGATCGGCCCAGGAGGTGACGGTGGCCCCACTGACGAGCCCGTCCGGAACGCCGTCGGCGTCGAGGTCGCCCGCGTCAAGCCACAGGGCCAGGTCCGAAGCCCCGTCGGCCGGCTCGAAGCCTCCCGGTCCGGCGCCCCCGGTCACCACGCCCCACGCCTGCCAGGAGGCCAACACGGCGCAGAGAAACGCGACCGGGAGGACGATTGCGGACAGCTTGCCTCGGCTCATCATGCACCTCCGCCAGGGACGGTCTTCGATCGAGGGAGGAATGCGAAGGGAGCGTTGCTCCGTGCCACGAGGGGGCGGAGAAGGGTATCCGATCCACTCGCCGCGCCGGCGTGGTTGACGTGAACACCCCCTGTGCGCGAACGCGCGGGAAAGGGCCTTCGATGGATCGGCAGCGTGGGCACCCGAATAGGCAGTGCCCCGACGCCGCCATTATCATCCAGAGATGAGGTGTGTCAATCGGCCGCGGCCCGGAATCCGCGAATAAGTCGGGGAAGCGAATCTCAGGCCGTTCCGCAGCATTTCGAACCCCGGGTTGGCCTCCTGTTGAGGGGGCGCGTGCGAGCTGCCGCTCGCAACCGCCGGACGGCTCTTTGTTTTGTCTGCGCTACGGCGCGTCTGCGACCTGGAAAGTCGGTGGTAGGGGCGGTCGGCTGCGTACGACAAAAGGGGAAGAGCCGGCGCGCACTTCGAACTGAAGGCCCCGGTTCGCCACCGGACCAACGCCAGGCTGCAACTGAATCTGATCGCCGAAGCCCACCCGCAGATCGCTTCTGCCGAGGGTACGCGCGAGGGGGTTGGAGGTTGCCCGGCAGCAACCGGAATCCTTGACACTTCAGGACGGTGCGACTAATGGTAAGCTGTTGCGGTCTGTCCAGTTCGACCAGCGCAGCGGTGGTGCGGGCATTCCTGCACCTGTCAGGCAACCAGTTCCCCCGCCGGGTCGGGCTTCGTTCGCTCGACCTCACGCCATTTGCTCCCTAAGGGTCCATAGCCCATGCAAGGGGTCAGGCGCCCGGATTCCTCGGTCACGCGACGTGGGGCGCCGGGCCGGACTGCTACGCTCCCTCCGGCGGTCCGAACCGCCTGCCGCCCTGCCCGCCCCCGCTCGGTTTTCCCCATCCAACGCCCGTTTTGCCACCGGTTCCCGTCAAGGGGTGATCCGCGATGAGAATCACGCCGCTTCTGCTCGTGTTCGCGCTGGCCGCCGCGGCCCTTGCCGCGCCGGAGTCCAAGCCGAGGGCCACGCCCGAGGCCGAGCGGAAGACGCGCCACAAGCCCCTCGCGCACGAGGCGGCAACGACGCCCGCCGCGCAGGCCAGGCCCGCCGATGCCGGGCCCGGCGCGGCTGGAGACGTCTCGTTCAAGAACGACATCATGCCACTCTTCGGGAGCCTCGGCTGCAATGCCGCCAGGTGCCATGGGGCGACGGGCGGCAAGGGCGGATTCCGCCTCTCCATGTTCGGGGCCGACCCGGAGCAGGACTATCTGGCCCTGACGCGCGCCGACGAGGGGCGGCGGATCAACGTGGTCGAGCCCATGAAGAGCCTCGTGCTCCTGAAACCGACGGCCGCGATCGAGCACGGCGGCAAGCGGCGGATGGAGCCGGACAGCCCGGAGTACCAGAAGTTCGCCGCCTGGCTGGCCAGGGGCGCCCCGCGCGACTCGGAGGACGTGCCGGCGATCGTCTCCATCGCTGTCGCTCCCGAGGCATTGAAGCTGGAGAAGGGGAAGACGCAGAGGCTGACGGCCACGGCGGAATTCTCGGACGGCTCGAAGAAGGACGTCACAGCCAGTGCGCTTTACGACTCCCTGGACCCGGCGGTCGCGACCGCGGCCAAGGGCGGGCTGGTCGAGGCCAAGGACTTCGGCCAGGCCCATGTTCTGGTCTCGTTCAACCGGCGTTCGGCCGTGGCCCGGATCGCCGTGCCGCAGCCGCTGCCTGAGCCGTTCCCGAAGGCGGCGGTCCACAACAAGATCGACGAGATCGTGCTGGCCAGGCTCCAGGAGCTGGGCATTCCGCCATCGGAGCTGTGCACCGACCAGGAGTTTCTGCGCCGGGTCTATCTGGACGTGATCGGCAAGCTCCCCACGCCCGACGAGGTGCGGGCGTTCCTGGCGGACAAGGACCCCGAGAAGCGGAGCAAGCTGATCGAGGATCTCTTCCAGCGGAGCGAGTTCGCCGACTTCTGGGCTTTGAAGTGGGGCGACCTGCTCCGGATCAAGGCCGAGTATCCCTCGAACCTGTGGCCCAACGCGGTGCAGGCGTATCACGCGTGGGTGCGGGACGCCATCGCCAGGAACAAGCCGTACGACGAGTTCGCCCGGGAGCTGATCGTCTCCAGCGGCTGCAACTTCCGCGATCCGCCCTGCAACTTCTACCGCGCGATGAAGAAGCGCGACCCCCAGGGATTCGCCGAGACGACGGCGTTGGTGTTCATGGGCGCGCGCCTGGGCTGCGCAAGCTGCCACGGCCATCCGACCGAGTCGTGGACCATCGACGACAACCTGGGCATGGCGGCCTTCTTCCCCCAGATCAAGTTCAAGAGCACCAAGGAGTGGAAGGAGGAGATCGTCTATCTCGATCCCTCGCAGACCCTGCGCGACCCGCGCACGCGCGAGGAGATCCCGCCCAAGATCCTGGGCGGGCCGGTCGTCGAGGTGCCGCCCGGCGCGGACCCCCGCGTCAAGCTGGCCCAGTGGCTCACGGACCCCGAGAACCCGTGGTTTGCGAGGAACTTCGTGAACCGCGCGTGGTACTGGCTGCTGGGCCGGGGCATCGTCCACGAGCCCGACGACATCCGCCCCACGAATCCGCCGTCGAACCCGGAGCTGCTGGCCTACCTGGAGAGGGAACTGGTCGGGCACGACTACGACATGCGTCACATCTACCGGCTGATCCTCAACTCGGCCACGTACCAGCGGTCGTCGCAGCCGACGCCGCGGAACGCCAAAGACGAGAAGTTCTTCTCCCACCACGCGATCCGCCGCTTGACGGCCGAGCAGCTTTCCGATGCCATCGGCGAGGTGACGCAAGTGTGGGACAAGTTCTCCAGCCGCATCCCCGAGCCGTACTCGTACTGGCCCGAGGGCTTCCGCGCCGTGCAGATGGCGGACGGGAGCGTGAGCACGCCGTTTCTCGAGCTGTTCGGGCGCCCGCCGCGGGACACGGCCTTCGAATCGGACCGCAACTGCGAGACGTCGATGCGCCAGGCCCTGTTCCTGATCACGTCGAGCGACCTGGAGTCGAAGGTGGCGCGCAGCCCGCGCATCCGCGAGTGGCTTAAGGAGGGTGCCGAGGACGAGGCGATCGTCGAGGAGCTGTTCCTCCTGACCCTCTCCCGGACGCCCACGCCGGAGGAGAGACAGAGGGCTTTGGAGCATCTCTCCAAGGAGAAGAACCGCACCCAGGCGGTGCAGGATCTGATGTGGGCGGTGCTGAACACCAAGGAGTTCCTGTTCAACCACTGATGGTGCCGTTGGTCGCTGGACCGTAGGACAGACTTCACGACGTAAGGATGTTGGAAGGGAGGCTGAGCCATGTTGAATATCTCGTTTCGGCGGAGGGAAGGTGCGACCCGTATCAACCGCCGCGACTTCGTGAGGGTCGGCGCGTTGGGCGCGTCGGGGCTGACGCTCTCGCAGTGGTTTCATGCCCAGGCCCACGCCCGGCCGACCGAGGCGAAGGCTAGGTCGGTGATCCAGATCTGGCTGGGAGGCGGCCCGGCCCACACCGACACCTTCGATCCCAAGCCCACGTCGGGCCCCGACTACACGGGCCCCTACAGAAAGCCGATCGCCACCAACGTGGACGGCATCCAGATCGCCCAGACCATGCCGCTGATGGCCAAACAGATGGACAAGTACGCCATCCTCCGCGGCATGACGCACCCGACCAACGCCCACGAGACGGCCACCTACATCATGCAGACCGGCACGCTCCCGTCGGACGACCTGGTCTATCCGGCCACCGGGGCGGTGGTGGCCTTGAAGAAGACGGAGTCTGGGGCGTACAAGGGGGCGCTGCCGCCCTACATGTGCGTCACCCGGCCGCTGGGCCGGTTTTCTGAGGCCGGCTTCCTCGGCGCGGCCTGGAAGGCCTATGCCACCGGCGGCGACCCGAACCGCAAGGGCTTCAGCATGGGCGGCATGAGCCGCGGCGCAGGCGACACCCGCACCGAGGACCGGCGCGAGCTGCTCGACGCGTTCGACGGGTTCGCCAAGCGCCTGGACAACGTGCCGGATCTGCAGCGGATGGACGAGTACCAGGGCAAGGCCTACGAGCTGATCCTCGGCGATGCCAAGGAGGCCTTCGAGATCGACAAGGAGGACGACAAGCTCCGCGAGCGCTACGGCCGGACCACGTTCGGACAGTCGTGCCTCCTGGCGCGGCGCCTGGTGGAGAAGGAGGTCCCCTTCATCACCATCAACTGGGGCGGATGGGACACGCACAAGAAGCATTTCGAGCGGATGGAGAAGTACCTGCCGGACCTCGACCAGGGGTTCTCGGCCCTGCTCGAGGACCTTGCGCAGCGCGGGCTGTTGGAGACGACGATCGTCACCTGGTTCGGCGAGTTCGGCCGCACGCCCAAGATCTACAACGAGCCGCCCTGGATGGGCGGGCGCCACCACTTCTGCAACGCCTTCTCGGCCGTCGTCGCCGGCGGGGGCTTCCAGGGGGGCAAGGTCGTCGGCGCCACCGACCCGAAGGGCGAGCGCGTCGTCGAGCGCCCCATTTATCCCTGGGACCTCTCGGCCAGCATGTACAAGCTGCTCGGCATCGACCCCACCGGATACCTCCCCCACCCGCACGGCTGCGTGGCCTACGTCACGCCCGGCGCCGCCGGCGGCGTCCAGAGCGGAGGCTTGCTGACGGAGATCATGTAGTGGAAGATTTCGCGGCGCGTCGTCGCTCGCTTCAGGGACCCACCGCAGGGATTCCGAAGCACGAAATCCGAGATTCGAAACAAACCGGAATTTCCCAGTGGCGCCATGACGGAAATGGCTTAGCCCGAGTTGCGCTTGGCCACAAGGCAAAAGGGGGAACCGGCGAGTTTGGAGCACTCGGTATTCGAGCTTCGGATTCGTTTCGTGCTTCGGATTTCGGATTTGCCTCCCGTCCGTGCCTTGTCCTGTCGGACTTCGCTGCATAGGGCCATTCTCATGACCGCACTCCACCTCCCCACGTTCCCGGCGGTTCTCCTCACCTGCGTCGCGTGGGCGCATGCAGCCGAAACGAGCGGCTCGCGGGGCGCGCTGGCCCTGCCGGTCGCGGGTGCGGTCGAGGCCGTCGTCGATTTCGGCCCGGCACTTCCGATCTCGGCGGTGGCCTTCAGCCCCGACGGCAAGCTGCTTGCCGTGGGCGGCTACCGCGAGGTCCTGCTGTGGGACCTGCGCAGCGCGGAGCTTGCCCGGCGCATCGGCGCGGGGCAGATCGAGGGCATGGTCCACGCCGTGGCGTTCCTCGACCAGGGGCGCAGGCTGGCGGTGGGCGACGGGGTTCCGCACCAGTCCGGCGCGGTGAGGGTCTTCGACGTCGCGACCGGCTCGGTGGCCGCCACGCTCGACGAGCCGAAACGTGTTGTCTTGTGCCTGGCCGTCAGCCCAGACGGCGAGCTGCTGGTCGCCGGCGACGCCGACTCCAAGGTCCACCTCTTCGGTTCCGCGGACGCGAAGCCGATCCGGACTTTGGACGACCATAACGGCCGCGTGCTGGGCCTGGCTTTCAGCGGCGACGGCAAGCGGATGGCCACGGCCTCGGCCGACCGCACGCTCCGCGTCTGGGAGGTGGGCACCTGGAAACCGGTTATCCGCTACGAGCTGGAGGACACCGTCCACGGCGCGGCCATGGACGCCGACGGCAAGTACGTGGTCGGGGCCGTGGGCGGACCCGAGCAGTGGGCCGTCGCCGTGGGCAACATCGAGTCGGACCTGAAGCTCGCGGCCCGCCGCAAGCCCCGGGCGCGGACCTACTCGACGGGCACCGCCATGCCGCTGGACGTCTTCTGGCCGGCCAAGGGATCCTACCTGTTCGTGCCATGCAGCGACGGCACGGTAAGGGCGTACCAGGGCGCGAGCACTCGGGTGCGGGCGTCGCTTCGCGGGCATACCGATTGGGTGTATTGCGCAACGTCCACCGCCGACGGCAGACTGATCGCCACCGCCGGCGCCGACGGCACGGTGCGGCTGTGGGAGGGCATCAAGGGCGAGCCGCTGGCCACGCTCGTGCAGCTCGCGCCGCAGACCGAGCAGTGGATCATCGTCACGACCCAGGGGCACTTTGCGGCCTCCTCGCCCGAGAAGGTCGCGTGGCGGAAGACCGACGGCTCGCAGGCCCCGGCCGGCCTGACCGAACGCTTCCACCAGCCCGAGGAGGTCGGCAAGGCCCTGGCAGGCGCCATTCCCGGTGCTGCCGCCAAGAAGCCTGCGGCGAAGCGCGCTGCCAGGGGACCGGCGAAGAAGCCCGGCAAGAGGCCCCCGAGGAAGACGGCTGCCAAGAAGGCCAAGAAGAAGTGACCGCCCCGCGTTGCGCGTCGCCATGATGAGGAGCGTTGCAGAGGGAGCCGCCAACCCGAGTGATTCCGCGACCGGCCACACCGCGACCGGCGATATCCACGAAGTGAGAAGACCATGAATCGCTACCTGTCGATCCCCGCGACGACTCGAGCGTTTGCCGTTCTGTGCGCAGCGGCACTGGCGTGGGGAGGGTCCTCCGGCGCCCTGGCCCAGGCCCCGCAGGGGCACATTGCCAGCATTTACCCGGCGGGGGGGCAGGTCGGCCAGACGGTCCAAGTCACGGTGTACGGCAACGATCTGAAGGCCGCCAAGGGCATTCACGTCAGCGGCGGCGGAGTGACCGGGAAGGTGCTCAAGCACGAGCCGCCGGAGAAGGGAAAGACGGCGGAGAAGGCCACCGTCGAAGTGGCGATCGCCGCCGACGCCAGGCCCGGCGTGCGCGACTTTCGCCTGGTGACCACCGGCGGGGTGACCAACCGCGCCCATTTCGTCGTCGGGCAGTTGCCCGAGGTCCTGGAGACGGAGCCGAACACGGAGCTGAGCGAGGCCCAGGCTCTGCCCTCGCTGCCGGTGGTAGTCAACGGGCAGGTCTTCGGCGCCGATACCGACGTGGTGCGGTTCTCGGCCAAGGCCGGCGAGACGATCGTCTGCCGCGTTCAGGCCCAACGCCTCTTGCCGTTCATCGCCGACGCCGTGCCGGGCTGGTTCCAGGCCGTGCTCGGCCTGTACGACGCCCAGGGCAACAGCCTGACCTACGTGGACGACTTCCGCTTCCATCCCGACCCGGTACTGATCTACCGGGTCGCGCGGGACGGGCAGTACATGATCTCGATCCGTGACTCGATCTACCGCGGGCGCGAGGACTTCGTCTATCGCATGACCCTCGGGGCCCTGCCTTACGTCACGCACATCTACCCGCTCGGCGCGAAGGCGCAAACCCAGGCCAGGGTGAACCTGTTCGGCGTGAACTTGCCGCAGAAGGAGGCCGAGATCGATCTGGCTTCCGGGTCGTCGATTCGCCGGGTGGAGCTCGACGCCAAGGGCATCGTCGATAACGCCCTCCCCTTCGAGGTGAACGCCGCGGCCGACGCCGCGGAGGCCGCGGAGAAGGAACCCAACGACTCGACCGAGAAGGCCCAGCCGATCCAGACTCCCGTCACGATCAACGGCCGCATCGAGAAGCCGGGCGACGAGGACTGCTACGTCCTTTCCGCCGAGGCCGGGCAGAAGCTGGTGATCGAAGTCCGCGCACGCCGCCTGGAATCGCCCATGGACTCGATCCTCTCCGTGACCGACGCCGACGGCAAGGAGCTGGCCCAGAGCGACGACTACGAAGACGTCTCCACTCCGCACATCACGCACCACGCCGACTCGCGCGTGGAGCACACGTTCGCCGCGGGCAAGTACTACGTCACCGTGCGCGACGTCCAGGGCAAGGGGGGCGAGGCCTTCGCCTACCGGCTCTCCGTGGGGCCGCCGCAACCCGACTTCGAGCTCCGCGTCACGCCCGACAATCCCCGCGTCGGCCAGGACGCCACGACGGTGGTCACGGTCCACGCGCTTCGTAAGGACGGATTCCAGGGCAAGATCGACCTGGCGTTCGACGACCTGCCCCAAGGGACCACGTTCAGCGGCGGCGTGATTCCCGAGGGAGAGGACAGCGCGCTGGTTTCGATCACCTCGTCGGCCGACACGCCGCTGGGCGTCCACACCCCGTCGGTCGCAGGCACGGCCGAGATCGGCGGCAAGAAGGTCACGCGCCGGGCCCTGCCGGCCGAGGACGTGATGCAGGCGTTCATCTATCACCACCTGCTGCCCACCCAGGAGCTGCTGCTGACGGTGGTCGAGCCCGGCCCCTTCAAGCTCATCCCGCAGATGCCCGACGGCTTCATCCGCTTCGCCGGCGGGCGGACCGCCTACCTGGATGGCTCTACTGGGATTTAAGTGGCTGGTAGCAGGTCCAGGCCGCCGCAGTGGAAGT
>CAYSUS010000103.1:23262-25197 GCA_964434165.1 uncultured Pirellulales bacterium | reverse complement strand
CCCCGCTCGGGATGGCCCGTCTCGTCGATTCCCATGTATGGCTGTTCGCGCAGGGCCTGCTGCAACTGCTGGTGGCTCGGTCCCAGAGCCGTGCTGACCTTCTGCACGATCTTGACCACCTGACCATGGCTGATCGGCAGACCGAGCACGTCCAGAAAGAACCGCCGGATCGTCTCCACGGACATATGGCAAGCGCCCTTCTGGTAAGCCACCAGGGCGGTCAATCGCGGACCGAGCAGGCCTCCTCGCCGCACTTCCGGCGGCAGCGTCGCGGCGAGAATCTGGCCCGTCCGCAAGTTCTGGTACAAGCATGCGCGATGCTCCGTCACTTGGTATGGCTTTTCGATCAGTTCGACCTGCTGCACGACGCGAAACCGCTTCAAGGGCTTCCAGCCTGCGGGCACCGTCTCCCACTGGTAGATCCATGTCCGGTCGACCTGCTCCGGCGGAAAAGGAGGTCGGGTGTGACGTGGGTGCCCCGGTTGGCCGCCCCGACGCCGCCTCTTCCTGCCTTTGCCGCCGGTCGGCGCAGGTCGTGGAGGCTTCACGATGTCGCTGGACGGCGGCTTGGAGGAAGTCGTGGAGTTCTTCTTCAGCCGCGCGTTTTCCGCTCGCAGCCGGGCAACCTCGGTCTCCAGTTCCGTGATCCGTGCATTCAGCGGCGCGACCGCCTCGGCGATCATCCGCTGGACTTCCTTCTTCGTGAACAATCGCGCCATGCCACTTTCATAACCGATTCACCCTCATGGCGCAATACCAGTTTTCGTCTCAACCGTGACCGGTTACGGCACGGCGGCAGTTGGATGGCTCGGCCGCGTCCGACGTCACGGATCGCTCGCAAATGCGAGTCGCCAATCTGCTGTGCGTTGCCAAGCACGCCACGCCGCGATTCTCCCTGGCCGGCGTTTCTGGTAACACTCGCCGGGCACGTGGCGAATTGATTCTCGTAAGGATCGAAAGCAACGAGAGGATTCCACGCAGGAAGTTCAAGCGATGAAGGTCATCCCCGTGGATCGCAAGTCCGCGGTCCTGACAAGATCGAGCTTGGCTTGCCTTTCGGGCGTCGCATCAATCAACCTTACCAGCGGCTGTGGCCACGGGTGTGTTTACTGCTATACGCGAGGCTACAGCAACTACCCGGGCCAAGACGCGATTCGACTCTACGCGAACACTGCCGAGAAACTCGCGACCGAGCTTGCAGGCCGACGTGTGCCCCCAAAGGCTGCGTACTTCAGCCCTGCGAGCGATCCCTTTCAACCGGTCCCGGAAGTGCTCGATCTGGCGTGGGAAACGCTGAAACTGCTGTTGGAGGCACGCATTCCGGTAGCCTTCCTAACCAAAGGGGAAATCCCAAAACGCCACATGCGCCTGCTGGCCAAACATGCTCGCTTGGTCCACGCGCAAATCGGTCTGATCGCGATTGATGAGCCGCTCCGCAAGACCTTTGAGCCCAACACTGCCGCGTGTTCTGTCCGGCTCGCTCAGGCCCGCTCATTGGCCGACGCGGGGATCGCAACCACCGGCCGCCTGGATCCCATCTTACCCAGGCTAACCGACTCCGACGAAGTGTTCGAGCAGATTTGCTCCAGTTTCCGCAGCGTGGGAGTCAACTCGCTAGCCGCCGGTATCTTGTTCCTGCGTACCGCCGTGCTTCACTCGTTGAAGCGGAACCTGGGGGGGGCTTCGGTCTGCAAGAACTTACTGGAGGCATTTGACTCTGCGACGCGTTTGCCGATTCACGCCGAGAACAGTTCGGTCACAGCCCTGCCCGCCGACCAGCGCCAGGCCATTTTCGACCGCCTCAGTGCCGTCGCCCAGCGCCATGGGATCGCGGTCTACCCTTGCGCCTGCAAGAACCCCGATATTGCCAGCGGTTGCTGCCAAATTGCGGGGCAACGACCGGAAGGGAGCGGCGGCGACCCGCAACTGGAATTG
>CAYSUS010000103.1:0-23162 GCA_964434165.1 uncultured Pirellulales bacterium | reverse complement strand
TTCGACCGGTCACCGCGCAAAACGAACCCCCGCGTCTCCTCGACCCGGGGGTTATAAGTGGCGGGCTTCGCGCTCGGGTCGAACGGTTGCTTGACACAGGTAATTCACCGAGCGCCCTTACCGGTGAACTGTTCGCATGCGCAGTCCCTGAACCATTCTTTGGGGGGGGCTGGTACTTGAGAGGTCATGCGAGTGGACCACTGCGCAGAAGCCGCCCCGGCCTCGCTGGTTCGAGGCAGTCAGCACGCGGCTCGCTGCATCTGGCCCAAAACAGAACCTTGCGGCAACTGCGGGCCTTCTCTATAGTGAACAACTGTTTCCATATTGGGTTTTCCGAGGTGCGACGCGTGGAGCACATCATGCAAAGCAGGCGCCTCACGGGGAATCGACGTCAAAGGGCAAACTGGCGTCAGATTTCGGCCGTGCTGGCTTCCAATGCCTTCCTGTCGTCGGTTGAAGTCGACATGACCGCAGGGCTCAGAATTGAGTCAGTCCCTTGGGAGCAATATTGGTGCAGGTCCGCACCCGGATGGCCGCAGCATTTGGGAGGGAAGTTGGAGGCTCTCCGCTGGGCGCGGGAAGGGTATACTCGCAGCGGTTTTGCCCATCACTTCGCGTTGCCCTACTGCTATGCGTACTTCTCGTTACTCCGGGAAACCGTCGAATCGGTGCGGCGGGGGCAAGCAGACCCGCGGCTCTTGCGGGCCGTTTTGGGCTTCGAGTGCACCGGGATTTCGTGGCAAGGTCCCGCTGCTCCGTTGGGCGTTCTGACCTCGACCGTGAAGAACCCCGTCTACTTGCTGGCCAAACTCCGCCAACCCAAGGCATACGAAGACCCGAAATTCCTGCCACTGACAACAGTGTGTGGTCCGTCAGACGACCAAGTTGATCAGACGCCCCTCTTCTACTACTATCGCCAACTGACCCCCGGCGTTCTGGACGGGTTTCGCCTCTTGGTCTGCCCACCAGTGGAAAGGGCGGTCCGCCGTGACGCGTTCATGTGTCTCCAGAGTTTGGGCGCCGCGCTGGGGCCAAGTCGCGATACCAGGGTCCGCCAGCGCTCGGTTCGAATTGCCGAACTCGCGGTAGGCCCGTTTCTCGAACGACTTCGCGCTTCGTCGGCCGGTAGCGGCGACTCGGAAGTCCGCATTGCCGACCTCGGCGCCGGCAGCGGCGACTTGACTCGCGCAGTTCTAGAGCGAGTTACTTCCCGGTCTCCGAACTTGCTTGAGGGATGTCGGCTGTCCTGGACGCTGGTCGACTTGGCGTTTCCGGACATTAGGCGACATGCCTTCCGGCGCGGATTCTCGCACAGGCTCTCCGAACTGCGGTGCGAACGAACGGACTACGCCAGTTGGATTCAGCGTCAAGCTGCCGGCGGGGCAGAGAAGCGGTTCGATATCGTCTTGCTGTGTAGACTGTTGAACAACGCCAGCAGATTCTCAATCGGTTGGGTTGATGATTGGCACCAGGTTCGAAAGCTCGGTCGGCGAGCCATGGATCGGCACGCCTGGAAGGAGGGAGCTTACCTTCCTCACATCGCCTTGCGTTGCGCCGGCCTTCGCGCACCCGGCCTCCTCGCATCGAACGGCAGGGTCCCACTCTTGAACGGCTCGACGTTTTGCCAGCTCTCGTTGTCAGACTATTTCCGCGGCTTGCAGATGCTCACGGAGGGTCCACCCGCAACGAATGTGGGCCCGGATGCCGTGTTCTTTCCGGTTCGCCGCTTTGATGAATCCGCACTCGAATTGCCGAATGGCGGAAGTCTTCTTGAGAGCCTGTGTTCTTTCAGCACGATTGTTATCATAGAGGACGTAGATCTGGACGCCCGAGTTCTTAGACGACATCTGGCACAGCGGCAACTGGGTGATCTAGCCGCGTCCGATGCCACGAATCGTTCGCGAATGCGTGTCGCCAACCTGCTGTGCGTTGCCGCGAGGCATCACGCTGCGATTTTGCCTGGCCGGCGACTCTGGTGACGCTCGGCGGGCACTCGGCGAGTAGTTTCTGCAGCGATCGAACGCAAGGAATGAGTTTCACACAGGAATTCCAGGCGATGAAGGTCATCACAGTGGATCGCAGATCCGCAGTTCTGACAAGATCGAGTTTGGCTTGCCTATCGGGCGTCGCATCAATCAACCTTACCGGCGGATGCGCGCACGGGTGTGTCTACTGCTATACGCGAGGCTACAGCAACTACCCGGGCCAAGACGCGATTCGATTCTACGCAAACACCCCCAAGAAACTCGCGGCCGAGCTTGCCGCCCGGCGTCGGCACCCAGAAGTTGTGTACTTCAGCCCGGCAAGTGATCTCTTCCAACCGGTCCCGGAAGTGCTCGATCTGGCGTGGGCAACGCTGAAATTGCTCTTGGAGTCGCGCATTCCAGTGGCCTTTCTTACCAAAGGCAAGATCCCCAGCCGCCACATGCGACTGCTGGCCGAATATGCCCCCTTGGTCCGCGCGCAGATCGGTCTGATAACGCTTGATGAGCCGCTCCGCAAGACCTTTGAGCCCAATGCTGCCCCATGTTCGGTCCGGATCGATCAGGCTCGCGCCTTGACCGACGCGAAGATCGCGACGACGGGCCGCCTGGACCCTATCTTGCCCGGTCTAACCGACTCCGACGACGCATTCGAGCAGATTTGCTCACGCTTCCGGAACGCGGGGATCAATTCGCTTGCCGCCGGCGTCTTGTTCCTGCGCCCTGCGATCCTCCACTCCCTCAAACGAAACCTGAAGGACCCTTCGCTACGGAAGAGCTTGTTGGAGGCATTCAACTCGGCAACGCGGCTGCCGATTCACGCCGAGAACAGCTCGGTCACAGCCCTGCCGGCCGACCAGCGCCAGGCCATTTTTGACCGCCTCAGCGCCGTCGCGCGGCGCCACGACATCAGGGTGTACCCCTGCGCTTGCAAGAACCCCGACATTGCCAGCGGTGGCTGCCACATTGCGGGGCAGTTGCCGGAAGGGAGCGGCGGCGACCCGCAACTCGAATTGTTCGACCGGTCACCGCGCAAAACGAACCCCCGCGTCTCCTCGACCCGGGGGTTATGAGTGGCGGGGACAGGATTCGAACCTGCGACCTCGAGGTTATGAGCCTCGCGAGCTACCGGACTGCTCCACCCCGCGTCATGATCAGAGGAATGGCCGTAACCTTCCCCTCTGGCCCATATTGTAACATCTCTTCGGATGGCGTCGAGAGCACGCTTCAGGAAATCCGTGGGGCCGCTCCATCGGTCCAGGTGGGGGGAGGCCGGATCCGCGAGCCGGCGGGATTCGGGTCGCTCTCAGGCCGGCGTGATCTTGCCACTGCCGGGACTAAAACCCGGGCCGAATCGCGAGTCGGTTGAAGGGGAGTTTTCCTGACTTCCAAGCAGACCCGTCAAGACCTGCCACCGGCCAAGGCGCTGGTTGCAAGTTGCGTTTGTGCAATGACTTCCTGGTTGTGAGCCCGGCGGGATCCTGCTAGAATAATATGGATCGGATAGGGCATTCCGCGACGAGGTTCTTCTACAACCCGTCGGGAGGCGTTTTTTTGGGGGGGGTGTCGAGTTCTCGACGCGCGCTGCCCCAGAAGAGGAGGCCGGAATATGGCGGCGCACGAATATTGGGGCCAAGGCACCAACGAGGGGGGCGGCTCGCTGCCTCAGGCGCAGCCGCTGCCTCAGGCGCAGCCGCTGCCTCAGGCGCAGCCGCTGCCTCAGGGGCAACCGCTTCCGCAGGCCCAACCCGTGCCCCAGGGACAGCCGTTCCCGCAGGCGCAGCCTGTTCCCCAAGGCCAGCCGCGGCCGCAGGCCCCGACCCGACCTCAGGTCCGCCCCCAGGCCCAGCCGGTTCCGCCCGGAGCGCGCCCCTTGCCCGCCAAAGCCGGCCGCCAATCGGCCGTCGTTCGGGCCGCGCCCGAGGAAGAGGAGCCCCAGGAAGAGCTGACCGAGGTGGCGGCCAAGAACGCCCCGCCGTGGCTGGTCAGCGCCCTGGTGCACATGGTAGTGCTGATTGCCCTGGGCTTGTGGCTCCTGCCGCCCATGCTGAACAAGAACGTTTCCATTCTGTCCTTGCCGGAGGACCGCTGGGCGGAGAAGCTGGGCGAGCAGTTGGAATTCGATTCGCCCTTGGGGATCGAGGACCTCGACAAGGTCGAGGAGCCGGTGCTCACGCCGGACAACCTCCCGGAGGTCGAGGATCCGTTTGCGGCGCCGGACATCATCAAGGACATCCGGCCCGACGGCCACGTGATGACCATGGACGAGCAGGTGGATCAGATCGGGCTCGCGCTGACGGGCCGTCAGATCGGCATGAAGAAGGCCCTTCTCGGTGCGTACGGCGGCAACAAGCTCACCGAGGCCGCCGTGGAGGCGGGGCTGCGATGGCTGGCGCGCAACCAGCGGCGAGACGGCTCATGGAGCCTGCTCGGACCGTATCGCGACGGGGCCTCGACCAATGAGGACAACCCCGAGGCCGCCACGGGCCTGGCTCTCCTGGCCTTCCAGGGAGCCGGCCACACGCACGTGGAGGGCAAGTTCCGCAAGAACGTCGTGGCCGGGTGGAACTGGCTCCTGAAGCAGCAGGACGGCACGGGCAACTTCTTCCACGAGGGCCTGCACCCGCACCCGTTTTACACGCAGGGTATATGCACGATCGCCATCTGCGAGCTCTACGGCATGACCAAGGACGAACAGTACCGGGAGCCGGCGGAGCGGGCGATCAAGTACTGCCTGGCCAGCCAGGCCCCGGAGGGCGGATGGCGGTACCAGCCGCAGATCGACAGCGACGTGTCCGTGACCGGCTGGATCGTGATGGCGCTGCAGAGCGCGCGCATGGCCGGGCTGGAGATTCCCAAGGACCACTTCCGCCGCATCGAGCGGTTCCTCGACCGCGTGGCCTCGTCCGACGGGAGCCGCTACAGCTACCAGCGGGGAAAGGAGCCCACGCTGGCCATGACGGCCGAGGCCATGCTTTGCCGCCAGTATCTGGGCTGGCCGCGGACCGACGAGCGCATGGTCCGGGCCCTGGACTGGATCACCGAGGATCGCAACCTCATCGACTTCGAGAGCCGCCGCAACACCTACTACTGGTACTATGCGACGCAGGTCTGCCATCACATGGAGGGCGACCACTGGAAACGGTGGAACGAGGTCATGCGCCAGGCCGTGCCCGAAGCCCAGGTCAAGCGGGGGCGCGAGGAAGGGAGTTGGGACCCGGACCTGAACGACCCCTTCGAGGCCCACGGCGGCCGGCTCTACGCCACGTGCCTGTGCATCTACATGCTCGAGGTCTACTATCGGCACCTGCCGATCTACTCGAAGCTCTACGGCATCCTGGGCAAGCACCAGGGACCGTGAGGACTTCCGAAGCCTCGCAGACTTCGGAAGTCTCAGACGCAAGCACCCCTAGAACTCCTGCGGCCCGGACGGCGGCTCCAGGACTTGGGGGGCCTCAGGCTCTTCAGGCGGAATCAATTCGGGTAGCGCCGGGGCGGGCACGATCTCGGGCCCTTCGGCCGGCTCCCGAGGCGGGGCGGGCGTGGGCTGCCGCGCGTCGGGCTCGTCCGCGTAAACGGGGCGCGAGAGGATCTTGTTCGGTCCGATCTCGATCTGCACCTGCCCCACCGGCTGCGGAATCCGCGGCAGGTAGGGATAGCCGTAGATCCGTCCCGGCACGTACGGCCAGGGGCCAAAGACGGGCCCGTAGGGCGGAAAGGCTGCATACGGATAATAGGTCGAGTACCTCGCCGACGACTGAACCGCGTAGCGAGACGCGCGTCGCGGTCCCCAAAACGGCGGCGGAAGCGGCGGGCGCGGCGGCAGGTAGGCGTAGAGCTCGTCGGCGGACGGGACGGTGTAATTCCCCGGGTCGGCATACGCCCGAAGCGTCTCGTTCAGTCCCAATTGCCGGTCCATGGCCTCGCGGCGCCGGGTGTCGGCCCGCTCAAAAGCCTCCTGGCCAGCCTCGATCGGCCCGTAGTCCTTGGGTTCTGAGACGTCGCCTGTCTCAGGCGCGGTGGCCGGTGGAGCCGGCAGGACCTCGGGCGGCGAATCCCCCTCGCGACCCGTTGCCGGGGAGGCGGCCAGGAAGACGCCAGATACCGCCAAACCCGCCGTGTATTTCCACAGCGCCATGGGAGGGCTCCTTGCTGTCGAATTGAGGATGCACAATCCGCCTTAACCCTACCGCGCCGTGGCAGTTAAGGCAAGTCCTGCGGACGCCTCTCCAGTTCCGAGCCGGGCCGTGCCGGCAAGGCCCGCCTCGCCTTCTCCGTTACTGCCTGGCCCATTTGTTCCACACGCCCCCGTCGCTCAACGCCCGGATGAACACCCCGCCGATCACGGGCCGGGCCTGGAAGCCCCGGCGCTGGGCGTTGTGCGTCCAGTACCAGTCGGTCAGGGGTACCCGCTGCGGAGTGTAGTTGATGAAGGCGTACACGGGCTCCATCAGGCACTCGAAGTCCTCGCGGCTCTCGGCCAGCGTGGCGGTCCACACCTCCCAGTCGGTCTTGGTGTAGAGCGACCGGTTGTCCAGCGGCAGCCCAAACAGGTTGAGCTTCGTCTTGTAGTAGGCGATCTCCTTGCGGGCCACCTCGGGAGGGAAGAGCTTCAGGTCCAGCAGCTTGTCCCACACCAGGTTGTACTTCTGGCTCCAGGTGCCGGGCCGGTCGAAGGTGAGCCGGTAGTGGTCGCCGTCGTCGGCCATCTTGACCCACTGGTGGGCGAATTCCTCGGCCGTGCGCCGGTACTCGGCCGCCTCATCTCTTTTGCCCGCCATCTCGCATAGCCGCGCGTAGCAGGCCAGCGCCACGATGGCCTTGGCCGAGAGGTTCACGTTGTGGGCGAGGTGGCCGGCGAAGTCGTCGGTGCATAGCTGGTTCTCGGGGTCGAGCCCCTTCGCTTTGAGGTACTCCGCCCATTGCTCGAGAAGCGGCCAGTGGGGCTTGGCGAACTCCGCGTTTCCGTCGATGTGGGCCGCGACTGCGACGAGGATCAACATGTTGCCCGACTCTTCGACCGGCATCTGCCGCTCTTCGGAGGTCTCGCCGCCGCCGTAGCGCTGGCCGTTGGCCTTGGGGTAGCGCCCGATGTCGTGCGGGGCGAAGGGGAACTTCCAGCGGTCCGTGGCCGCGTAGTCGAGCACGGGGCGCAGGGCCGCCTTGTTCAGGTCGTTGCTCAGGAGCATGAAGACCGGCGCGGCCGGGTAGATCACGTCCACCGTGCCGATGCAGCCGTTGGAAAAGCACTCCTTGGAGAAGGCCCAGGGTTCGCCGTCGGGGCCGGCCACCAGCTTGTGCGCACCCGTGGCCTGGCGATAGGCCATCGCGCACAGCCTGGCGTAGCCGACGCCGCCCAGGCTTTCCAGATCGGCCGTGAGGGCCCGGTCAAAGGCCTCGGCCCGTGCGGCCAGCTTCTCCTGCTCCGCGGCCCCGTGGCGCAGCACTGTCAGGCCATCGCCGCCTTGGGCCCGCCACCACGGCCTGAGGTTGGTGCCCAGGTACTGGATCGAGTACACGTCGTCGTAGGCCAGCATCAGCGTGCGCTTCTGGACTTCTGCCCCGACGCGCCCCAGATCGAACCGGCAGGCCATGGCCGGCCACGCATCGCCCGCGGGGCGGGGCTTGCGCGCGTCGTCCTCGGCCGGGAGCGGCTTGCCCGCGGCAAAGGCCATGCGGGCCAGGTCGGCCTCGGCGATCACCGTGCTCAGGCCTTCGTCCCACGGCCCGGCGGCCACGTAGAAGTGGCCCCAGTCGATGCGCAAGTTGTCGCCGTCCTTTTCCAGCACGGGCTGCTCCTTCGATCCCGCGCGCATGACGGCCAGGGGAGGCTCGCCGGGCACGCCGGGCCGATCCCACGTCACCTGCTGTTCCGGTTCGTTCACGGCCCACTCGGCGGTGGCGTCGAAGTAGAGCTGGACGTCGTGCTCCTTCCCGTCGCGCGAGGCGGCCTCATAGACGAGGTAAGTCAGCGGCCGGGAGAAGAGGTCCAAATCGTCGGGCAGCGTGGGCGTGAGGAACGTCAGCTTCAGGTCCACCGGCCCGGCCTCGAAGTGATAGATGGTCCGCAGGGGATGCACCTCGAGCGAGGTCTGTCGCACGTTCGCCACGGACTCGTCCTTTTCGAGCGGGCGACCCATGAAGCGCATTGCCTTCCCATCCACGCGGATCATGCCGGCCATGGCATGCGTGGCCCCAGTCCAGTGCCGGGGCCACTCGTCGTAGAGGTGGTCGGCGCACGACCAGACGCTGAAGTACGGATCGTGGACCACCAGCGGCACGGCCGGCGGGCGCAGGCGCGTGGTGGGCTTCGCCGGGGGAGGCGCAGGCGGGGCCTCGGCCCGGTGCACCACGTCGTGGATGCCCACGTCGATGAACTGCCCGCCCTTGGTCTGACGGCAGTGGACCGCCAGCACGTTGCGCCCTCGGCGCACAGCCTGATGCATGGCATCGCCCAGGGGCTCCAGCTTGTAGTCGGTCGTGAAGTCCTTCAACTCGGCCACCTTGCGCCCATTGACGAACACCTCGGCGTCCTCGTCGTGGTGGATGCTCAGGTGCGGCGAGGCGAGCTTGGGATCCTCCAGTTCAAAGGTCCGGCGCAGCCAGATGTCCGAGCTCCTCCACTCGGTGCCGACCACGGCGCCGGGCGTGTCTTTGCTTCCGAAGCCGCCGGGGCCGCTCTTCCAGGACGAGTCGTCGAAGTCGGGTTTGCTCCAGCCGGCCGGGGGCTTCTCGGTGGTGTAACGCCATGCCTGCGCCTCGCGCTGCGAGGTCGGCACCACGGTCTTGACGACCGGAGGCGGCAGGTACAGCCTGCGGTTGGACTCGCGCACGAGGCGCTCGTCCATCTTGATGATCGCCCGGTCGTAGGTCATCAGACCGTTGACCTCGATCTCCACGTCGCTGGTCTGCGTGTAAACGGCGGCGGAAAGACCCGCGGCGACCAGAGGCTGGAGCTTATCGACCAGGTCGAGGTAGCCCATCGTCAGCTGCTCGCGGCTCTTGAACGACCGGTAACCCCAGTTCTTGTCCTCCTGCCAGAGGTGGCCGCGGATGGGCAGCCCCAGCCCGCCGAACTCGCCGAGCACGACCGCCCGATCCGGCTCCGGCGGCGGCATGGCCGGGCCGGGATAGCGGTGGATGTCGTGGACGTCGCCCACGCCGCGGTCGGTCCAGCCGCTGGCGTTGTTCACCAGGCGCGTGGGATCGTGCTTCTTGATCAGGTCGACGATCCGCGGGGTGTCGAACTGCCCCCAGCCCTCGTTGAACGGCACCCACATGATGATCGACGGGTGGTTGTAGAACGTATCGATCATGGCCCTCAGCTCTTTCTCGAACTGGGCGGCCGATTCGGGGGTGCGCTTCGCGTCCGGGTCCTTGCGACCGATGTACTTGTCGCCGCTGGGCATGTCCTGCCAGACGAGCACGCCCAGCTTGTCGCACCAGTAGTAGAACCGGGCGGGCTCGATCTTCACGTGCTTGCGAAGCATGTTCATGCCCAGCCGCCTGGTGACCTCCACGTCGTAACGCAAAGCGTCGTCCGAGGCCGCCGTGTAGAGCCCGTCGGGCCACCATCCCTGATCCAGCGGCCCGAGCTGGAACAGGAACTCGCCGTTGAGCATGATCCGCGTGATGCCGCTGGCGTCCTTGTCCAGGGCAATCTTGCGCATGCCAAAGTAGCTTTCCACCGCGTCGACCGGCTTGCCGTCGCGCTCCAGGGAAATGCGGAGGTCGTAGAGGAACGGATCGTCGGGCGACCACAGCCGGGGCTTTTCGATCTTCAACTCGATGGTTCGGCCCACCGGGGCCGCGGCCGAGGCGACTTGTTCCTGCCCCGCCATCGCAACCGCGCGGATCACGTCGCCGGGCTTGGGATGTCGTACGTCGGCACGGACGGTAAGCGTCTTCCGGTCGATGTCCGGAACACTGCGGAAATCGGCGACGTGGCTTTCGGGCACGCACTCCAGCCACACGGTCTGCCAGATGCCGGTCACGGCCGTGTACCAGATGCCGCGGGGCTGAAGCACCTGCTTGCCGCGGGGCTGCGTTCCTTCGTTAGTTGGATCCCAGACGGAGACCACGACCTCCTGGGGGCCGACGCTCTTCAAACAATCGGTGATGTCGAACGAAAACGGGTCGTAGCCGCCGCGATGCGTGCCCAACTCGCGCCCGTTGACCGACACGGTGGCCTCCCAGTCCACGGCGCCGAAGTGCAGCAGCACCCGCTGGCCGGACCAGTCGGCCGGCACCTCGAACGCGCGGCGGTACCAGAGCCGATTGTCCGGGCCCACCGTCTTGCCCACGCCGGAGAGCGCCGACTCGGCCGCAAACGGCACGAGGATCTTGCCGTCGGTCTTCTGCGGCCCGGCCGCGTCCTTGGGCCGTATGGCGTAGTCCCACAGCCCGTTGAGGTTCTGCCACTTGGCGCGGACCATCATGGGGCGCGGGTACTCCGGCCAGACGCTCTCGGGCGAGACCTCCTCGGCCCAGCGGGTCATGACCCGGCCCTCGACGGGCTTCCAGTCAGCGGCTGGGGCCGATGCCACAACAAGGCAGCCGACCGCCAGGCCGAGGCCCAGCCACGCAATTGATCTTCGTTGAACCGCGAAACCGGTAGCACTCATCTTGCGACTCCGAATGGTGGAGGGCCGAAGGAGATCGGACGACGGCCGCTCCAGCTGCGAAGCGACCGGACGCGGCTCACGGAACAGTCTATCCCGAGGCGCGCCTAGACGCCACGTGCTCTAGTCGGAGGGGGGTGCTTACCGCGCCGGGGGAGCCATGCCCGCCAGCCTGTGCCACGCCTCGTCCGGCGTCATCGAGTCGGTCACCTCCAGGGTCACGACCGGCGTGCCTCTCGCCCGATAGAACGCGACCAGCGGCTCGGTCCGCGCGGCGTACACGGCCAGCTTTTCGCGTACGGACGCCAGGTCGTCGTCCTCGCGGCCGGCGCGGTCGCCCCCGATGTTAATGCGCAGGCGGGCGAGGACCGTCTCCGCCGGGCAGATGAGATGGGCCACGGCCGCCACGTCGAGCAGCCGGCCCATATCCTCGGCCTGGCCCGCGTGCCGTGGCAGGCCGTTGAGCACCACGAGCGTCTCGCGGGTCGCCGCGCGCCGGGAGAGGAACGACCGCAGGATTCGCTCGGCCAGGGGGAAGTGCCGGTCTTCGAGCAAAGTCCCCGACCGGAGCACTTCGCGGAGGAAGTCCAGGTCGGCCCTCGTGACGCACGCGTCCGGCTCGTCGCGCTCGACGAGCCCGCGCAGGCTCGCCCCGAAGTCGAAGTGCACGCACTGCGCGCCCCACAGGCCGCGGCGCTCCATCATCTCGCCCAGCGGGCTCTTGCCCGAGCCCGTCGGACCGAGGAGCAGAACGGCGCGACGCGCGTGCTCGGTCGGAGCTGGATTGGTCATGAGAGAAGCTGGATGTGAAGAACCCGTTCAGGCCTAATCGCCGGTGCAGTCTGCGCCGGCCAGCCGGGCCTTGACAGGCCCCCGTTTTAGACGATACTCGGCCCACGGAGAACCCCGCATAGACGAGGAGTCCACACCATGCACGCTGCCGCCGCGATCCTGCTTGCAGCGGCCCTCGCCTTCGCGCCCTGCGACTCGCAGGAGTCGGCCGACACGCGCGATTCCGGGGCCGGGTCGGTCCCCATCCTCTACAGCACGGACCTGTTCCACCCGCACGGCGATCCCGACGATCACTTCGACCTGGCCACGCTCTTCGCCGTCGCCGAGCTCGACATTCGTGGCGTGGTGCTCGACGTGGGTGCCCGCCAGACCAAAGCGCCGGGCAGGATCCCTGTCACCCAGATGATTCACCTCACCGGGCGCAAGGTGCCGTTCGCCGTGGGCCTCAAAGAGCCGCTGAAGTCGCCGAGCGACGACGGCCGCGATCAGCCCGGGGAGTATCAAGACGGGGTGGAATTGCTGCTGGACGGCCTTCGCCGTGCCCAGCGGCCGATCACGGTATTCACCACCGGCAGCCTCCGCGACGTGGCCGCCGCGTGGAACCGCCGGCCGGAACTGCTGAAGCAGAAGATCGCGCGGCTGTACGTGAACATCGGCGACTCCTCGGGCGGCGACGAGCACAACGTGGGCCTGGACCGGCACAGCTACGTCCGGGTGATGCGCTCGGGCCTGCCGGTCTGGTGGTGCCCTTGCTTCGACGGCGGCGTGTGGAAGCGGGAGCAGGGGTACGCCACCTACTGGCGATTTCGACACGAGGACGTGCTCGAATCAACCCCCGAGCCTCTGCAGAACTGGTTCATCTACGCCCTCACGCGCTCCAGGTCCGATCCCCTTGACTTCCTCTCCCAAGCGCAGAACCCCGACGTGCGGCGCCGGGTTTGGGCCATGGCGCGGAACATGTGGTGCACCGGGCCGTTCCTCGATGCGGCGGGCAAGACCGTGGTCGAGGTCGAGCCCGGCCAGTGGCAGGTCGTGCCGCTCGCTGAGGCCGAGGGCAAGAATCGCCTGTTCCACTTCGTGCCGGGGGAGGTGTCCGTCGAAGACGGCGGTCGCGTCGCCCTTCTTCCCGGTAAGGTAGGGAAGGGCCACCGGGTGCAGGTATTCAAGATCCACGACGTGGCGGCGTACGACCGGGCGATGACGCACGTGCTGCGGGATCTGTATGCGGCATTGAAGCTCCACCCGACGGCAGTGAAGAAGTGAGCTGCGCGGAGCCCGCAAGGAGGCTCGGCGGTCGTTGTCGGCTCCATGTGGCATCCGCCCGATGAAGTACGAACCGCTACTGCACGTAGTCCTATACGAACCGGAGATCGCCTTCAACACGGGGAGCGTGGGGCGCACGTGCGTGGCCGTGGGCGCGAAGCTCTGGCTGGTTCGTCCCCTGGGCTACCAGATCGAGGACCGGCGCCTGAAGCGGGCCGGACTGGACTACTGGCAGCATCTGGAGTGGGAGATCGCCGACGACTGGGCCGCCCTCTGCCGCGCCTTGCCCGAAGCGCAGATGTGGCTGTTGTCCAAGTCGGCCTCAAGGGTGCTCACCGCGGCCCGCTTCGCGCGCGGCGACGTGCTGGTCTTCGGCGGCGAATCGCGCGGTCTGCCGCCGGCCCTGATCGGGGCCCATGAATCCCGCACGCTCCGGATCCCCATTCGTCCCCAGGTCCGCAGCCTGAATCTCTCGGTGGCCGTGGCGGTGGCGGCCTACGAGGCTCAGCGGCAGATCGTGGGGCGAGGCGAGACGCCATAGGGCGCGCGGACCCTTCGTGCCGCGCGGTCCTCCCGCCGGCAGCGCGGGGGCCATAGACGTGGAAGGCCTCCTCGCGGTCCGATTCGGCGCGTTCAACCCACTCTGGTTCCCGATGCGCAGCGCCGGCTGGGACCGAGACCGCGCATGCGCCCACCTCCTCGCTGGAGATGGCGAACCCGCGGAACCAGGCGATCGGGCCGCGCGCCCGGCTCGTCAATGCGACCTTCTGCCGGCCGCGCTTCGCCTCATCGACGCCGGAGTCCCCATCCCGCCAGCAGCAGGAGTCCGCCTGCCGCCAGGAGCCCGACCGTGCCTGGCTCGGGCAGGACGTGCCCCGCCGAGGCCGGGACGCCGAGAACCCGGAACGCGTCGAACCGCGCCATCCGATCATCGGGCGCGGAGATGAACAGTCCGGCCGCCGTGATCGGGCCGCCGGGCAAGTCGAGCGTCCGGGCATCACTGTCCAGGCTCAGCAAGCTCCCGGGCATGAAGTCCAGGTTGCGCCACAGCGTCGCGTCCTGGCTGAAGAGAACCGACCAGAACGTGGCCTCGTCCGGAAACTCGGAGCCGGAGCCGAGTTGGCCCGTGAGCGTGTTGACAAACGCCTCGTCCGTGGCGAACCACTGGTCGTCGATCTCCAAGGCCAGCCTGAACTCCACGTTGTACCCGCTGGCGTGCTGGCGCCACGAGAACTCCAGCGGCGCGCTGGCCACGGGGTCGAGCGGCGCGAGCTCCTCCGTAAAGACCAGGAAGTCAACTGGCCCGTTGTCGGCCGCGGCGAAGCCGTAACCGGGTCCGTTCCACCTGGGGAAGCCGTCGATCTCGGACACCCCGGCCCGAGCGTCTTGGTTGGAACTCGTGTCGGCGGTGTAATCCACGGCGCTCGGACCGGCGAACGCCGCCCAGCCGGCCGTGCCGGTCGGCTGGGCTTCACCGGTCGCGTTGGGGAACTGCTCCTCGTAGAGGACGGAGATGCCCGGGGCGGTCGCGACGGCCTCGTTGAGCGACGCGCCGTAGCGGATCTCATCGAACGCGGCCGTGCCTTTGCTCGCGGCGGCCTGGATGAAGTTGCCCGGGTCGAGCGTGCGGCCCGGCTGGCCCGGCGCGGTGACGCGGCCCACGTGGTGCAGGTCCAGGGCGGCCTCGCTCATGCCGCCGCTGATCCAATCGCTGTAGTCGCCCTCGGTCAGAACCCACCACTTGGCCTCGCCGGTCGCACCCAGGTTGGCGTACTTGGCGATCAGCAGGTAGGTCGAGCCGTCGTAGAGGGACGGTCCGGTGGAGACGACGGGCACGTGGGCTCCGGCCACCCCGCCGAAATAGGTCGAAGCGCCGGCGTCGGCCAGATTGCGGAACTTGCGCCCGCTTCCGCCTTGGAAGGGGACCGGCGAGGCGCCCACGTCGGCCGAGTAGGGTTCGCGGTCCGGGGCGGCAACATGTCGGTAGAGGTAGCTCGACCACAACGCGCCGGAGGTGAACGACTCGTCAACCGCGCGGGCAAGCGCCCCGAAGCCGCTGCCGACGTGCTCCAGCTCCAGGGCGCCGCCCGCCACCGGCATCGTCCCCATCGCGAGGCCAGGGACGATACGCGCCGTGATCCGGGGGCTGGTGCCGTCGCGTCCCAGCCCCCACGCACTGGACGAGGCCCAGCCCGAGCCTCCATTCCATCCGGTGCCGAGGTCGGGATCCGAGGCCGAGCGCGTGAACGCCTGGCCCACGGGGTAATCGAACGACTCGTGGATGACTCCCGCGGCGGCGGGCGACACTCCAAGCCCCGAAACCGCGAAGAGAGCGAGCAGAGAAACGCGGACATGAGGGGGACACATCACAGGCACTCCCAGTTCGAGGAAACAGTGGGGTAAACGCGAGTAGCCAACACACGTGCGGAAGCACCGATTGTAGGCGTGCGTCTGCGCAGTGCAATAGCCCCGACAAGGCGAGCGAAGCCAGGTAGGTCGCGCGGGGCCCTGCGGAAACCGGTGTACGGATGCCCACGGCTTGCGATGAACCAACGGGCGGAAGCCCCGGTTCGGCCCGCCGCGACCGTGCGCCGGCACGACCGGTCCCCGAGCGCGGGCGGAATGTGAGGCGACGGCGTGCGCCGGTTGTCAGGGGCCTATCCCAGCCGGTGCTTGGCCAGCTTGTCGCGGAAGGTGGAGGGCTTCATGCCCAGCGAGGCCGCGGCAGCCGTCTTGTTGCCGCCCGCCTCGCGCAGGGCCTTCTCCAGCAGCTCCCGCTCGGTCTGGTCGATCACCGCCTGGAAGTCGCCCTCCGGCGGTCGGCGGGCCGTGGCCAGCGAGGCCATCTCGCCCGAGAGGAGCTCGGCCGTGATCGTGCCGCCGCCGACCAGGTAGGCCCGCTCCAGGGCGTGGACCAGCTCGCGGATGTTGCCCGGCCAGTCGTGCAGCGAGAGCAGGTCGACGGCCTCCGGCTCGATGGAGCAGGGCCTTCCGTGGGCGATGTGCCGGAGGTGGTGCGCGACGAGCAGGGGGATGTCGTCGCGGCGCTCGCGGAGCGGCGGGATGTTGATCCGCATCACGTCGAGCCGGTAGTAGAGGTCCTGGCGGAAGCCGTCCCGGGCGATCTTCTCCAGCAGGTCGCACTTGGTCGAGGCGACGATCCGCACGTCGGCCCGGATCGGCGTGGCCCCGCCCACGCGCTCGTACTCCTTGTCCTCGATGGCGCGGAGGAGCTTGGCCTGGTGCTCCAGCGGAATGTCGTCCACGTCGTCGAGATAGAGCGTCCCTCCCTCGGCCAGCTCGAAGCGGCCGGTGCGCCGCTGCTCGGCCCCCGTGAACGAGCCCTTCTCGTGGCCGTAGAGCTCGCTTTCGATGAGCTGCGAGGGGAAGAGCGTGCAGCCGACCTTGACGAACGGGAAGGTCCGGCGCGGCGAATGGCGGTGGATCGTGTGGGCAATGAGGTCCTTTCCCGTCCCCGTCTCGCCGCAGAGGAGGACGTTGCTGTCGGTGCGCACGCAGATCTCGACCATCCGCTTCACCCGGCGGATGGCCGACGACTGCCCGATCACGGCCTGGTCGATGCCGGCCGCCGGCGGCACGGGCTTGCCGCCTTCCGACGCCTCGGCGGGCTGGCGGTTGCGCTCGATGCAGGCCAGAAGCGGCAGCAGGTCCTCGTTGCGGAACGGCTTGGTGACGAAGTCGTACGCCCCCTGCTTGACCGCCTCGACCGCGAGCGGGATGCTGCCGTAGGCCGTCATCATGATCACCTCGGTGTCGCGCAGCGGCCCCTGCTTGACGCGCTTGAGCAGCTCCAGCCCGTCCACCTCCGGCATCTTCAGGTCGGTGATCACCACGTCGAAGACCTCGGTCTCCAGACGCGCCAGGGCCTGGCGCCCGTCCGGCGCCGTGACCACCTCGTGCCCCTGGGCCTCCAGGTCGTCGGCCAGGGTAACCCGCTTGATCTTCTCGTCGTCGACCACGAGGATTCTCATGACGCACCGGCGGCGACCAACTCGGGCGCCGGGTTGAGGATGACCGTGAAGGTGGTCTCGCGCCCGAACTGGCTGTGGACTTCCAGGCGGCCGCCCATCTCGCTGATCAGCATGCGGCAGAGGCCCAGGCCCAGCCCCGTGCCGCCGCGCTCGGCCCGGGTGGTGTAGAAGGGCTCGAAGATCTTCTCCAGGTCGGTGCGGGGGATGCCGACCCCGGTATCGACGACCTCGATGGCCACGCTGTCGCGCTGGTCCTCGTCCTCGCGGCCGAGCGAGCGCGTGCGGAGCGTGAGCGTGCCGCCGTGGGGCATGGCGGCCACGGCGTTCGTGCACAGGTTGAAGAGGACCTCCTGAAGCGTGTACGGGTCGCCCCGGACCGGAGGGACCTGGCCCAGCTCGGTCTCCACGCGGATGTTCTCGCGGGGGAGCGTGTCGAGCAGCTTGAGCGTCCCCCGCACGACGGCGTCCACGTCCGTGGTCTCCAGGGAGATGCCGTGCGGCCGGGCAAAGGCCTGCACCCGCTTGGCCGTGCGCTCGATCCGCTCCAGGGCCTCGACCATCATCTGGACGTACTCGGTCAGGTGGGGATCGCCGTGGGCCCGCTCGCCGATCCGCTTGAGGCAGTTCTGCAGGCCGTCGAGCGGGTTGGCGATCTGGTGGGCGATTCCCGCCACGAGCTGCCCGATCCCCAACAGCTTCTCCTTCTGGCGGATCTCGGCGTGGGCCTGGTCCACGTAGCGGCGGATCGAGGTGGTGAAGTAGGTCGCGATCCAGACCGTGCTGGCGAAGGCCGCGAAGGCCCAGACGAGATAGGTGCCCGGGAGCGGCTCCGGCGGCGGCGATCCCCGCCCGAAGTCCAGCGGATAGGGCGGAAGCCACCCCGCGTACTCCGCCGCCATGACGCCGCCGACCAGAAGCGTGGCCAGGGCGGCGAAGCCGTAAGGGGCCCAGCCCCGCAGGTACATCCCGGCGATGATCACGTGGAACACGAAGTAGAACAGGAACGGGTTTCGCGCCAGATCGGTGAAGTAGAGGAGCACGGTCAGGGCCGTAAGGTCGAAGACAATCTGGAGCGAGATGTTCCGCTCCACGTCGCGCTGGCTGCCGCGCCAGTCGGGCTGGCTGAGCTGGAACAGCAGGTTATACGCCGCGATTGCGCCCACCGTGGCGTAGAGCGGCGCCGCCCAGGCGAGGATGCCTGCGAAATGCGCGGCCGCGATGCCGCTCAGCGCCGCCAGGCACGCCAGCCAGCGGAGCGTGATCAACCACCGCGCGCCTTCGGGGGGAAGTTTCATGGACCCTCGATCCGCGGTGCGGATCGGCGCCGCCCAGGCGTCAGTAGGAGGCCATCTCGTGGACCAGGTGCTCGGCGAGGGCGTCGGTCGTGTGCTCGTCCAGGCCGGCGATGCCGCCCATGGCGTCCGGCTGGACGGTGAGCATGGTGACCTTGCCGGCCACGTCGCCCGCCTCGACGCTGAACTCGGGCTTGGTGTCGCGGGCCAGGCAGCCGGGCAGCGCGCCGTAGTCGCGCGACATGAGGACCATCAACCGGTCGCACGTGCCCGCCGTCTTCAACACGTTCGAGGGCGTCAGGTTCGCCTCGCCCGGCGTCATGACCACGGGATACGCCTCGTCGAGCAGCTTGGCCCCGATCATGCCGCCCAGCCCCTCGTGCCGCCACAGCAGGCCCGGGGCCGACATGAGCTGCACCTTGTGTCCGTTGCGGTTGGTCATGGTGATGCTGCTGAGCGGTTCGGCGGGGCCGCGAGGTCGCTCCCCCTTGGCCGCAGCGGGCTCCGGCACGCGAAACGCGGCGTCGAGGATGTCGGCGATCTCGTCGTCGGCGAACGGCGCCACGGCGTAGTAGAAGATGTGATGCTGGCGGTAGGCCTTCTCCGCGCCCTCGCCGGCCGGGGCGATCACCACGACCCGCGCCTCCGGCGCCTGGGCGTTGACCTGGCCCACGAGTCCCGGCCCGGCCTCACCGAACGACGCCGCGTCGATCATCACCACCGCGCCCGGCGCCTCGCCCAGCGCCAGCGGCAGCTCCTCGGGCGTGGAGATCAGGGTGACGCGACACCCCAGGGCCGCCAGGGTGCGGCTCTGCTCGCCCCCGGCCGCACAGTCGCCGTTCAACAGCACGATGCGGCGCGGCCGGCACACGGGGATCTCCTCCTCGAAGCGCGTGGTGCAGATGCACGCCAGCCATCCCTCGCCGCACGGGTCCTTGCACGGCCGGGAGCGGTCGGCCGCCAGCTCCTCGTTCACCGCGGCGATCACGCCCGAGAGCGGGGCAGGCACCAGGTGCGGCGCACGGTCGGCCAGGCGCACGCTGGCCATCGGCAGACCCTGATAGACCACCTCGCCGATCCTGGGAAGGCGGATCTCCTTGATCTCCGCGCCCCGCAGGCCGGGCAGAACCGCGCCCACGCAGGCCGAGCCGTCGGCCTCCAGACGCAGCCACGACTCGCGATAGAACAGAACCTCGCCCTCCTCGGGAGGCGCCGTCGGCTCGATGGCATGCGCCCCGGCCGCGTCGATCGCTTCGGGCTCGGCATGCTGGGCGATCACCCTCTGCACCGCCCGGGTGATCTCCTCGGGCGTGAAGGGCTTGGTCACGTAGTCGGCCGCGCCCAGCCGGATGGCCGCCGCCGCGTTGGGCACGCTCGGATACCCGGTCATGATCAGCACGGGCACGTCCGGATTCTTGGCCCGGAGCTTCTCGAGGAACTCGATGCCGTCCATGCGAGGCATCTTGATGTCCAGCAGGATCGCGCCGTAGTCGCGCTCCGTGGCCCAGGCGAGCCCCTGCGGCGAATCGGTGCTCACCTCGACCTCGTAGCCCTGTCGAGCGAAGATTCGCTGGCATGCCTGGCAGATCACCTGCTCGTCATCAACAACCAACAGCGTGGGTTTGGAGGACATGGCGGGGACCCCTTTTCCGAGATGCGGGGCCTCGTGAAGCCCCAAATGCTCATTCGCATCCGGCGGCCGCACGAGACCGTGACGAAGAGCCGACGCGGCAATCCGAGGCATTCCAATATCTGTGCCACGATGCGGCTTTCTGCTTCCTCCTGCCCTCGACGGCGGCGCGACGCTTGCAAGCGCGTTGCGCACCAACAGGTTCCGGAGTTCCGACCTGCCGGGCAGATGGCACGGGCCGAGGCTCGCCACCCTCCCCGCACGGCAGAAAAATCCCGCCGCGCGTCGTGGGCGACACTACACTGTCGCGATTGCCGCGACGGCCGTCATGGCAGCAATCGCCTCCTCCTGTGCCACTCTGCTGACTCTCCGCCCGCTCAAAGCAGGTCCTCGGAGGTCAGGCTGTGCTTGCGGAGCAGGATGTGGAAGTTCGTTCGATGAATCCCGACCAGCGACGCGGCCTTGCTGATGTTGCCCCCCGCCCGTTGGAGCGCACTGATCAGGAACCGCCGCTCCAACCCGCGCACGGCAGCCGTCTCGATCTCCTTCTTCATCCGCTTGAACTCGGCCCACGTCTGCGGCAGGGGCTCCGAGCCGGGCAGCGGCGTGCAGTCCACGATCTCGGCCGGCAGGTGCCGCGCCTCGACGCACTCCCCGTCGGAGAGGATCGCCAGCCGCTCCACGATGTTGCGCAGCTCGCGCACGTTGCCGGGCCAGGGATAGGCGGTCAATCGCCCGAGGGCCTCCGGACAGAACCGCCGCACGGCCACGCCCATCCGGCGGCAGAACCGCTCGGCAAAGGCCGTGACCAGCAGCGGGATGTCCTCGCGGCGCTGGCGGAGCGGAGGCAGGTGGATGGGAACGATGTTCAAGCGGTAATACAGATCGGCGCGAAACGTGCCCACGCGCACCAGCGGGGCCAGGGGCCGGTTCGTGGCGGCGATCAGCCGGATGTCCACGCCGTGCTCCTCGGTGTCGCCCACCTTGCGGACCCGCTTGGTCTCCAGCACGCGCAGCAGCTTGCTCTGGATCTCCAGGCTGAGGTTGGCCACCTCGTCCAGGAACACGGTTCCCTGGTCGGCCACCTCGAACAACCCCTTCTTCGTGGCGATGGCGCCGGAGAACGATCCCTTCACGTGCCCGAACAGCTCGCTCTCCAGCAGCGTGGGGGCCAGGGCCGTGCAATCGCAAGTCATCAGCGGCCGCTCCCTCCGGGGGCTGAGGCGGTGGATGGCCTGCACCACCATCTCCTTGCCCGTGCCGCTCTCCCCCGTGACCAGCACGGTTCCCTCGGTGGGCGCGACCCGGCGGACGAGGTCGAACACCTTGTGCATGGCCGGGCTTTCGCCCAGCATGCCTTCGAATCCCGGCGTGGCCGTCTCCGGCATGGGGTCCTCCCCCGCGCTCGATCCGAGGTTGCTCGCCGGCACCTGGGAATCGGCTATCCCGCCGCCGCTTCCCCGATGAGCTCCGGCGCCGCGGCGGCGCCGCGGCTGGTCGGCAGGCTGATGGTGAACGTGCTTCCCTTGCCGTCCTCGCTCTCGACCTCCAGCGTCCCCCCGTGCTGCTCGACGATTCCGTAGCTCACGCTCAGCCCCAGCCCGGTCCCCTTGCCCACCGGCTTGGTGCTGAAGAACGGCTCGAAGACCTTGTCGAGGTGCTCCTTCTTGATCCCGTGGCCCGTATCGGTGACCTGGATCACCACGCGCCCGTTGCGCGCCAGGGTGCTGATCAGCAGCGTACCGCCCTCGGGCATGGCCTCGCACGCGTTCAGCGCCAGGTTCACGATCACCTGCTGGATCTGGTTGGCGTCGCCCTCGATCGGGGGCAAGGGATCGGCGAGATCCTCGACGATCACCGTCTTCTGGAAGGCCTCGCGATTGCCCAACAGGCGCACGGTCTGCCGCACCAGCGCGTTCAGGTCCACCGGCGCGACCGTCACGGGCCGCTCCCGCGCGAAGTCCAACAGCCCGCGCACGATCTTGGCCGCGCGCGCGGCCTCGTGGATCACCAGGTCCAGGTCCTGCCGGTCCTGCGGATCCATGTTCTCCTTCTCCCGCAGCATGTGCGAAAACGTCAGAATGCCGGTCAGCGGGTTGTTGATCTCGTGGGCCACGCCCGCCGCCAGCCGGCCCACCGAGGCAAGCTGCTCGCTGCGCGTGATCTGACGCCGCGCCGCCTGCTTGAGCCTTTCCTCGCGCTCGGTCAGGGCGTCGGCCATGCTGTCCACGGCCTCGCACAATCGGCCCATCTCGCCCGAAGGGTGAGCTCCCACGCGGGCGCTCAGGTCGCCGGCCACGATCCGGTCGTGCATGGCGATGATCCGCCCGATCGGCTCGAGCACCACCTGGGTGCCCAGGAAAATCAAGGCCAGGCTCGCCACCGTGGCCAGGAGCATGCCGGCGAGGAACACCCAGATGAACAGGTTGCGGCGATACACGAACGGCTCCTGGAGCAGACCCACGTACAGGGCGCCGATGATGCGCCCGTCGGGGTCCTGGATCGGCTCGTAAGCGGTGATGTACCAGTCGTTGACCACGAAGGCCGGGGCGGCCCAGATGCCGCCGCGCCCCATCACCTCGTCGTACACCGCGGCGCTGAGCCGCGTGCCCACGGCCCGGTTGCCCTCCTGGTCCGCCACGTTCGTGGAGATGCGCAGGTCGCCCTGGAACACGGTCACCGTGCCGATGTCACGGCCGTGATAGACGTGGGAGGGAAACACCTCCTGCTTGATCCGGTCCACGATCTCGAACCGGCGGTTGAGCAACTGGCCGGCGTAGAGAATCGCCGCCACGCCCCCCTGGCGGTCGCGCACCGGCACGGCCGCACCCAGCACCATCCCCTCGGTGCGGACCTCGTCCTCCGTGGGATAGGCCGCCGGCGTGTCGATCAGCTCGAACCGGGCCCGCTCGGCCAGGTCCGGCCCCTCCCGCGCGAGCTGCTGGCGGCCGAGGATCACCGTGCCGGTGGCCGCCTCGCCGGTGTGGAGCACCCGGCTGACCAGCGGGCTCGTCGAAAGGTCGTCTCCCTGCTGGGCGGGATTGCGCGGGCGGTGGAGCACGCGGCCCTCGGCGTCCAGCAGGCAGAGGAAGTCGGAGTTGCCCTCCGCGTAGAGCTCGCGCGCCGCCTCGGCCAGGAAGGCCTCGTCGCCGCCGGCCAGGGCCTCGGCCAGGCGCCCGCTGACCGCCGCCGCGCGGAGCGAGGCCGCGATCAGCTCCTGGCGGTGGTCGTACGCGGAACGGGCCGAGTTGAGGTCCAGGCGGACCCGGGTCTGGACCTCGCGCAGCCAGATATCGCCCAGGTACTTCACCGTGGCCAGCGAGAGGATGCTGTTGGCCACCACGATGATGGCGATCGCCCAGATCGACAGCTTGAAGCGAATCGTCATGGCACGGCCCGACTCCTGTCGAGGGTCTAGCCCCGTCCGTGAGCCGTGTTGGATGGTCACCCCCGCGACCGAGGGTACTGCCACCGCCATTGTAATGTTTCCCGCGCCCTCCGTGCAAACCCGCTTGCAGGCGGCACTTCACGCAAGAATCGTTCCGCTCCGGACCAAAGCAAGAGCGGCCAGGGGCCCCGCCCCGAGAGGA
>CAYSUS010000102.1:0-25199 GCA_964434165.1 uncultured Pirellulales bacterium | reverse complement strand
TAGATGTCGCGCTGGGGGATGTAGGCCTCGGGCTGGTAGTAGTCGTAGTAGCTGACGAAGTAATGGACCGCGTTACCGGGGAAGAACTCCCTGAACTCCGAGTAGAGCTGGGCGGCCAGGGTCTTGTTGTGGGAGAGGACCAGCGTGGGGCGCTGCACGGCCTGGATCACGTTGGCCATGGTGAAGGTCTTGCCCGAGCCGGTCACCCCCATGAGCACCTGGTGGCGCCGGCCTTCGCGCAGGCCGCCTATGAGGCGCTCGATGGCCTGGGGCTGGTCACCGGCGGGCGCAAATGGGCTGACGAGCTCAAACACGGGGCGGTTCCCTCCAAGGCGTGGAATGCTCTCATTGTAGCGCGCCACGTCTCTTGTTCCGAGCCGGGACGTGTCGGCCTGGAGAGCAAGGGAGTGCCATCCGGGCCGACACGGCCCGCCTCGGATTGGCTTCGGGGGCGCGTTGCGGACAAGAAATGCAGCGAGGGCACCTGCCTTGGGACAGATGCCCTCGCTGACCGCCACCACCCCCTCCGGTGACGACTGGCTGCCTCTACCAGCCGCGGCCGGCTCTCGTGCGACCGAATCTCAGGGCCCTGGCGATCGGTCCGCGGCGGGGGTTGTCGCTGTTGGCGGCCTGGGCGTCTTCCTGCGAGTCATGGGGGGGCGACGCCTTGACCGGATCCAGATTGCCTTCCGCGGCAAGCCCCGCGCGGGTCAGCCGGGCGCGGAGTCCGTTGGGGCGGGCGGTCACGCCCTCGCGGGAAGGGCTGGGCGGTTGAGGTTGCTCCGCGACGGACTCGTTGGTGCTCTCGCTGGCCGCCTCGGCAGTCTGGGGCTCGGCCTCGGCCGCAGGCTCGCCGGCCACGATGGCGTGGGCGGCCAACTGACCGCTGGCACCGTCCAGGTCGGTCTCGACGCGGATCGTCTGGTGGATCTTGCCCGGCTCACTGCCTGCGATGAAGGTGACGGGCACCACGTGAACGGTCTTCGCCTCGCCGCCGGCCCGGGAAGGGAACTCAAAGCCCTGCCCCTCGGTGCGGATGGCCGTGATGCGGAATGGCTCCTTGGCCCGGACCACCATCGGCTTGGTGACCTTGCTGCCAGGCTTGACCACGCCCATGGCGAGCATGCGCGGCCCCACGGTGACGGTCGAGAGCACGCGGCCCTCGACGAGCACGGGGAGCTCGGGCTGCTGCGGGTCGTTGGTCATTAGCCGGATGTGCTGGCGGATGTCGCCTGCGGGCACCTCGTCGTCCAGGCGCACCGAGATGTGATAGGTGGCACTGCGAGCGTTGCGCTCGAATTCGACCAACTCGGCCTTCAGATGGGGGTTGTCCGTCTTGATGTCCTGGATCTGCCAGCCCGGGCGGTTATAGGCCGCGATGGCCAGGCGCGTGACGGCCGGGTTACCCTGCTCGACCGCGCCGAACTGGAGGCTGCTCGGGTTGCAGACGATATCGTTGCGAATGAACACGCTCACCTGCACCTGGGCTTCGGCCAGCATGGGCTTGTCAAAGGTGATCGTCAGCGTCGCGCCTTTGCTGCCGAGGAACTTGCCGGAGTTCACGTGGGCGATGATCGTCCCCTTCTCCCAGCTCTTGTAGGCCCGCTTTCCGTCCTTAAGGATGGGGGTCGTGCATCCGCAACTCGAGCGGATGCTCGCGATTCGGACCTCTTCCTGGTAGAGGTTCTGGAAGGTGAATTCGTATTCGGTCTTCGAGTCGCGAGCCACCGTGCCGAAGTCATGCCGCGACTCGGCGAACATCTTCTGGGCCCAGTTCTGGGCGGAGGCCTGACTTGCGGCCATCAGGGCCATTGCGAGAACGGGGGCGGCGAGGCATTTCATGGTGAGTCTCCCTCCTGCGTGTTCAGTCGGATGCGGCGGGCAGCGGGGTGATTAGGCCTCGCGTCTTCTGGGGCTCGCGAAGGCCTTTCGACCTCACAGATACCTACCCGGCTCAAAACCGGACACTGCGCGGCAGGAAAGCGGATTTGGAGTAGCTGGAGCCAATAATAGGTCGTCAAGGGCAGATTGGCATCCCCCGAAGTGACCACGACCCTTCCCTAGAAGGGTCGTCTATGGGAACTGAGCTCCAGCTAGAGCTTCGGGTGAAGCCGAGTCGGCGTCCGGCTCGATCCGCTCGAGGGTCCAACCATCCGTCAGCAAGTCATTAAGGCACTTCCTGGCGCCTCGCTGCTGCCAGTAGTCCCTCTCGTTCCAGATGGCTCTGTACCGCCAGACTCGAGCCTCGCCCTCTGCCTGGCCGACTTGACGCCAGTAGTCACAGGCAAGAACGACAGCCATTCCGACCAGCAGACCGATCGCGATGGCGCGGATCATGTCTCACCCCCAATCGGTCCATAAACTGCCTTGCTCGCGTATCGCGTCGAGAATTCGCGTGGTGGCGTTCCTTCTCTAAATCTCGTACTTCCGTGGTGCTACGCCCAGCGAATGTTAGAATTATGTTAGGGATTGTACGAGTTGCTCACTGGGAAGGGAAGGCGGAATGGCCAAGTCGCCGGGGAGCTGGCCCGATCTGCGGTTCCCTGCAAAGGCCTAATGATCGGCCAGAGCCCGGGCCTCGGGCATGGGGAGCAAGTAGGGCCGCATCCGATCGAGCGTCTTCGGGCCGATCCCGCGCACGCGGCGAAGGTCTTCGTGGTCGAGGAAGAGACCCTCCGTCTCGCGGGATTCGACGATACGCTGGGCGAGCGTCTCGCCGATTCCCGGCAGTTGAGCCAACTCCGGCCAGTCGGCCGTGTTCGGATCGACCTGAAACCGGGCCACGCGGGGCTCGGCGCGGTCGATCTCGATCAATCGCTCGCGCTGGCAGTGTTGGTGTAGGCACCAGCCTGAAACGGCCGCCACGCCGAGAATCAGGAGTGCTGCCACGGTGGCCTGATCCGCCCGACGCAGAATCCATCGCGGCCAGTCCTGAGGTGGGGTCTCCGCGGTGGGGTGGGGTGGGGTCTCCGCGATGAATCCGGCGGCTTGGGCACGGGACGTCCCACGGCGCGACACCTGGGGAAGGCGAGGGGACGACTCTCGACGTCCTTGCAGACTTTGGGCTCGGCTCAAGCGGAGGTCGGCACCATTCGATTGTCGCGCCCCAGTCGAGCCACGACAAGGCTTTTCCGCCGAGCCGCCGGGGAGTTATGTTGAGGTGGGCGACCGACCCCCTTTCTCTCTCCGTGGGGTGATTCTTGGGCAAGCAGTTCCAACAGATCTCGTGGAACGAGCGACTCGAAGCGGAGTTGCTCGAGATGGTGCGCCTTGCAGTTCGGGAGGACCTCGGCGAACCTGGCGACCTGACCACGCGGGCCCTGGTGCCGCCCGAGGCCTGCGGCCGCGCGGCAGTCGTCGCGCGCGGGCGGGGCGTAGTGGCCGGGCTGGAAGGGGCGGGGACGGTCCTCCACGCGATCGATCCAGCGCTTGGGTGGCTGGCCTTTGCCGAGGACGGTCAGAGCGTGGCCCCAGGCGACCGAGTAGCCGAGGTCGCGGGGCCCACGGCCGGAATGCTCTCCGCCGAGCGAATCCTGCTCAATCTCCTCGGACGGCTGTCGGGCATTGCCACCCTCACGCGGCGCTACGTGGATGCGGTTGCCGGCACCGGGGCACGCATCTACGATACGCGCAAGACCACGCCCGGGTGGCGACGTCTGGAGAAATACGCCGTGCGCTGCGGCGGAGGCCGGAACCACCGCGCCGGCCTTTTCGAGGCCGTGCTAATCAAGGACAACCACCTCGCCGCCGGAGCCGAAGCCGGGGCAGGGCGGTTCACGCCGGCCGAGGCCGTCCAGCGGGCGCGGCGGTACCTCGCGGAACAGGCCCCTTCGCCGGAAGCCCGCGAGGCCGTCGTCGAAGTGGAAGTGGACACGCTCGAGCAGCTTGAACAGGTACTGCCCGCCGGCCCGGACATCGTGCTCCTGGACAACATGGGCCCCGACGCGCTACGACGCGCCGTGGCCCTGCGCAACGCGATCGATCCCAGAGTGGAGTTGGAAGCCTCCGGCGGCGTGCGATGCGATTCGGTCAGAGCCATCGCCGAAACCGGCGTGGAGCGGATCAGCGTGGGCGCCCTGACGCATTCAGCCCAGGTTCTCGACCTGGGACTCGACTGGGGCAAGAAGTAGGTCCGGGCACGAAGAGGAGATGTCGCCCGGCAACGCGGGATCCCGGCCGCCGGCTCCCCCTCTTCCCCTGTTGCCTTCCAGCAACGCCGCTGACAAACGGCAACGCCCCAACGCTCGTTTCGCCGGGTTCTTCCGGTATTTCATGGGCGAGAGCGTCTTGAAAGCGAGCCCGGGCCCTGGGGTTTTATGGCTAGTTTGACTGTGCTCCCTGCGGACCTATATTTTCCTGCACCCGCGCCTTGGGGAGGGCGTTGGTCGAGGACGCAGCGGGGAGAGCTGGGAGCTTGAGGGGACCCCCGCTGCGTCCCGCTTTTTTCCACCTCGCTCAGACTTCCGAAGTCTTCGAGACCACGGAGGTCGGGCCATGCCGGGATTCAGAAGAGGCGAGGCGATGCGTCGTACTCGGCGCGCTCGTGCAAGACGACCGTCCTGCGGATTCACGCTCGTCGAGGCCCTGGTGGCCATCACGATTACGGCCGTCGGCGGCGCGGCGATCCTGCTGGGAGTCCAAAGCTCGCTGCAGACGACTTCCCACGCGATGGAGCAGACCGTCGCCCAGGGAATCGCGCAACAGGTCCTCGACGAGGCGCTCGGCGCCCGCTACTGCGCCCACTTGGCCCATCCCTACGAGACCGACCTCGGCAGTTCCGATTGGGAGGCGGGCGGCGTGGGTCGCGAGCGCTACAACGACATCGACGACTACAACGGCGTCGTGAGCCGGCCGCCCGTGGACGCCTGGGGCATGCCGATAGGCTCCGACGACGGAGAGGGCGGGCAGCGGCATGCGAACTTCCGCGTTGCCTCGCGGCTGTTCGAGAACTGGCAGGAGGAGATCGAGGTCTATTACGTGGACCCGACGGACTTCAGCCGCAGGCTGCCCGACGGGCAGGTGAGCGACTTCCGGGCGATCGAGGTGCGCGTGGTGGTTGATAACCCCCAGCGCGGCCGCCGCGAGCTGGCCCACATGCGACAGGTGGTGGCCCATGTTCCGCCCAGCGGGTAGAACCGATCGACGACGCGTGGGATCGCGAGGGGGCGGGCCGGGCCACGCGCCCACGGGCAGACGAGCTGCCCGGTACGCCCGATTGGGGGTCGGAGGGCGAACTGCGCGTGCCGCACGGCAGGGGCTCTCGCTGTTGGAGCTGCTGATTGCCATGTCTGTCATGGTCCTTGTGGTGGCGGCGCTGGCCGGTCTAGCCAAAGCCGTGCAACTCGGCTGCGACTACAGCGAGGGACACGGCACGGCCACCCAACACGCCCGGGTCGTCCTGGAGCGAATCGCACGGACCGTGCACGAGGCCACAGCCAGCGAGCAGTTTCCCGGTTTCCACGTGGTCGCCGAGTATGAGGGGATGTGGCGGTTCCCAGACACGCTCGTCGTGTGGCATCCATCGGGCACAGCGGCTGACCCGGACGGGCTGCCGCGTTACAACGAGCTAATCATCTTCTGTCCCGACCCCGAGGACCCGGCCCGGCTATTGGAGATCACGCTGCCTTCGGATGTGCGGGTCGTCCCGCCCGTCTCCGACGGGGCCGCGTGGGAGGCGGAACTAGCCGCGATCAAGACGAACATGCGATCGCAGGGCGTGACCCTCACACGGCTCGTGCGGGTCTGCTCGCTTCCGGAGGCCGGGGTCGGGAACCGCCGCGGGGCCGTGCGCTTCGAGCCGCGACTGCGCCCGTCCGACACCCAGTGGTCTCAGTATAAGGCAGGCACAATCGCCTGGGAGGATCTCGACTGGGCACAGAGCCTCTACGGGCCCCAGGCCGGGCTTCGCCAGGCGTGGCTACGCACGGAGATCCAACTCATGCCCGGCAGTGAGGTGGCGGCCGACGACCCGGGCGGCCAGCAGGCGATCCCGTACTTCGGCTCCGCCGCGCTCTACTACGAGTTGAATCCGTGAGCACCGAACACCCCCCTCGTGTGGCGAATCCGTCCATGCGACGTGGCGTGGCCGTGGTCGCCGTGCTGGTGATCATCTCGGTCACGTTCGCCCTGTCGTACGCCATTATGCGCACCCAGGGGACGGCGATCCTGATCCAGGAAAACGCCAATCTCCAGGCCGCTGCGCGCCGCGCGGCCCGGACGGGGATCGCCGTAGCCATCCAGCGAATGCACACCGCGGACTGGGAAGGCGTCGATGCGACCCTCGTCCGCGTCCTGGGTCCGTACGAGTCCTTTGAGGCCACGTACACCACGGGCGACGCTTCGCTTGAGGCTTCCGAAGACGACTACTGGGAGTATCCCTATCGGGTCACTGTCATGGCGACCGGCTCGGCCATGGACCCGGACATGCCGGAGAGGATCGTCACGCATCGCGTCCGCGCCGTGGTGAGGCTAGTCCCGCGCAAGCTCGCGGATACGCCGCCGGGGTGGAACGACCTCACCTCTCACACCCTCTGCCAGTGGACCACCGGGCCGTTCACCATGCACGTTCCCAGCCGGATAGAAGGGCCGGTGCGGGTGCGGGCGACCATGAACCTGGCCCGGCCGGAGATGCCCTGGGCGATCGGCGCCCAATGGCTCTACCTGAGCGATCTGAATCGCATGCGCCTGCTGGGGTGGACCGACTGGCGTCCGCTGAACAGCACCGTCCGACTCTATTACCCCTGGCAGCATTCCGATCTGGTCCCGCTGCTGACTCTCGGCCTGAGCCTGACCCCCGTTGACTCGCCACTGACCCAGGAGTTCCAGCCGCCCGCGCTGGCCGATGCCGACAGCTACCGGCTGTATCCCGGCGGCAGAGCGTACCATGGCACGGAAGTCGCCGGGGAGTTGGAAGGCATCACTCTCGGGCCTGATCCACGGGAGAACCCGCTGGGCGTGTTCGTCCGCTACGGGGAGTTGAGCTTGCGGGATAATGTGACCGTGCGCGGCACGCTTGTCACGGTCGGGGGTGCCGTCGCCGATATCGAATTCGGCGGAAGGAATATTCGCATCGAGCCGCCCGAGAGAGCCGTAATGCCGCTTGCCGGTTCCAGCGAGCCGGTCCGGCTGCCCGTTGCCATCAGCGCCGATGACATCATCTTCCATCATCTAAGCGAGACCAGGACCACGGGCATGCTCTTCGCCCCGGATGTGTTCGAGGTGGTGTCGGACAACCAAGGTGACATCGTAACGGACATCCGAGGTCGGGTGGCCGCGCGGGCGATCTTCATTCGGCCGCGGAGCGACTGGCTGAAGACCGCCGAGTGGTGGGAGGACGCGCTCAAGGCGTTTTGGGAGCAGGAGGAAGACGGGATCGAGTTCTTCCCGGCCTGGCTGCATGCCCGTCACGGACTGGACCCCACGCCCCGGATCACCATCAAGCCCGAGAGCAATGCTGTCCGGTATCACTGGCAGGACCCGAATCAGCCGCTGTACGTTCCCCACCCGGACGATGACACCGACCTGGATCCCGGCCGCCCCGGACTCCGCTGGGAGTTGATCGCCTGGAAGGACGATGGATGAGACAGGAGTCGGCCTTTTCGCGACCAGCCGGCCCGCGCAATCGCGGTCGGCGAAGCCCGAACCGCGGTGGGCAAATGGGCCGAAGCGGCTGAACCTGTTGGCACGAAGGCATTTGGGTCGGCGTCTCCGCGTGGCCGGCCATCCCTACACCCCTGAAGTCGGGAGGCTCGAAAATGGCCCGCCGGACGATCTTCGCACTGCTGCTCGCGGCAAACGTCGTATTTTGTTGCGTGCTAAGCTTTTATAGAACCTCGGATGCAGCGGAGAACCCGCCGCGCGAGCCGTTCGCCAACTCGGTCGAGCAGCGGATCGAGATGATCCGCTGCTTGCGGGAGATTCGCGACCTGTTGAAAGAGCAAAACGCCCTGCTGAAGAGCGGGACGGTGAAGGTCGTGGTTACGCTTCCCGAGGAGAAGTAGGCGCTCGGCCCTGCCAGTTCAGTCCGGGGTTCGGGTGGTCGTTTGATCGGGTTCGACCCAACCCTTCCCACACCGAGGCGACCAACATGGCGGATCTCGGCCGGACGAGACGGCACAGCCGAAGGCCATGCCACTTCGGATGGCGCCGCCACGCGACGTGGCTTCAAGACCCCCTGGCGTGCCATTGCCGCGGGTTCTCGCTTATTGAAGTGCTCATCGTCCTTGCCTTGATGGGAATTCTGGCTGGCGTGATTCTGCCAAGCAGTAACCCGACGATCCACGACCAGTTGCGCTCAGCCGCCCGCATTCTGGCTACCGACTTGGCCTATGCGAGGAGCCTGGCGGTCACGCACGGGAGCCAATACGAGATCGCCTTTGAGCCGGACGAGAACCGATACGTCCTGCGTCACAGCGGGACTAACGCATCGCTCGACACGCTGCCCGACACGCCGTTTCGCGACCCGGACGATCGGCCCGACGAGCATACGGTCAATCTGGCCGACCTGCCGCACATTGGCGCGGGAGTGAGAATCGAGGGTGTCGTTGGCTCAACCGATCGAACCGTGGAATTCGGACCGTTGGGCCAGTGCACGTCCAGTGTGCCGGCCACGATCTGGCTTGCCGCGGGCGAGGGCACGGCCAGGCGATTCATCACCGTTTCAGTCAACCCTGTGACCGGGCTGGGAAGCATCGGCTCGTTCGGAAGCGCGGGACCGATCAGCGTCGAGCCTCTGGAATTGGGGCCAGTCGCGGTGGGCCATTAGCCGCCGCGGCCGCATCAATCGGCCCGTCGGCAACTTGCACGCGGGGTGGACCCGACGAAGAGGCGAAAGAACACAGCGGAGTGGAGCAGATAACCGGGGTCGGAGGGCCCGTCCCCCACCGACGCCTCCACGTGGCGAGCATCTCGTCGGGAGAAGACTCGCAGCCCTGGGGCCCCAGCCGGTGAAGCGGTCATGCGTGCGGCAACTCATTCGGAAAGGCTATGGTTGGATTTCTAGGAAGAAGCCGCGTCAGCCCTATCGGCATCGACGTCGGCTCGGGCTCCGTGAAGCTGCTCCAGCTCAGCGGCGACCGGTCGCGGGTGATTGAGTCGGCTTGCTGGGAATACGCGCGAGGCCCGGACGGCGGGCCCGACCGCAGCCCCGAGTCGATCTGCGAAGCGATTGCCAGCGCGCTTGAGGGCCGCGGATTCCGAGGCCGACAGGCGGTGTTCTCCCTGGGTGCCGAGGACCTGTTTGTCCAGAACCTCCGGGTTCCGCAGGCGTCGGGCGACGACCTGGCGCGCGTGGTGTGCAATGAGGCCGCGGGCCGGCTTCCGTACGACGCCAGCGAGGCCGAGATCCGCTTTCTGGAGACCGACAACGTGCGCCAGGGCGACAGCATCCGTCGCGAGGTGATCGTGTTGGCCTGCCGACGCCAGGTCGTGGAGCGAACGGTGGCCCTTGCCGAGCGGACCGGCTTGTCGCCCGTCGCCTTGGACGCCCAGCCCAACGCCCTGTTGCGATGCTACGCCCGCCAGTACCGCCGCGACGCCGATCAGCAACGGCGGGTCATGTACGTCAGTTTTGGGGCGGGCAGCACCCTCGCCGTGATCGCCCGGGGGAGTCAGCCCATGTTCGTCAAGTTCATTGATGTGGGCGGGCAGCACCTCGACACGGCCCTGGCGCGGCATCTCGACATGAGCACGGCCGACGCCGCTGCGCTGCGACGTCATCACGGCGATCGCCGCGCGGACCAGCGCGATCCGGAGGTCTCGCGCGGAATCATGGAGTCGGTGCGGCCCGTCCTGGACCGGCTAGGCAACGAGCTGTCGATGTGTCTTCGCTACTACAGCGTGACCTTTCGGGGCCAGCCGCTGGACGGCGCCGTGCTGGGCGGCGGCGAGGCCAGCCCTTCCCTGGCCGAATGGCTCTCCACCCGGCTTGACCTGCCCTGCGAGGTGGGCGATCCGCTTCGCGCCTTCGAGTGTCCCCGCGTGCTGGGCAGGGCAGCGCAGTGGGACGTGGCCGCCGGTCTGGCACTTCGCGAGGTCAATTGAGCGGCAAGCCGTTACAGCCTTCCCGAGACGCGCAAGCCGAGAGCCCCTGAGAGCGAATCGACGACGGATCCTGAAATGCACGAAATCGACTTCCTGCCGGCCGAATACCGCGAGCGCCATCGGCGTAGCCGCCAAGGCGCCCGCCGCTTGCTGTGGCTGGGGTGCGTCGCCGCCGTGCTCGCGGGAGCGGCGATCGGGCAGGAGTATCGCCGACAGCACCTGCGCGCGGCCATGGACATGATCGAGCCGGTGCATGCGGCGACATCGGGTCAGGCCAAGCAGTTGGGCAGCCTCCAGTCCCATCTGCAAGCGGCCCGCGCGACGGCCGAGCTGGTCACCTACCTCCGCCATCCCTGGCCCCGAACGCGCATTCTGGACGAGGTACTCCGCCCCCTGCCGGACGCGCTCGTTCTCCAACGCGTCTCCGTGGAGCGGGGAAGAGACGATTCGTCGCGCGGCCCCAAGGCGCGGCGTTCCCGAAGCGTGGAGCAAGCCGAAGAGGCGCGGCTCGCGGGACTGCCGCCTCCTACCCGGGATCTGCACCGCCTGCGCCAGGAAGCCGACCTCCGTCCGACCGTGGTCGAGGTCAGTGGAACCACCGAGGACAGCGGGGCCTTGCACAGGTATCTGGCCGTGCTGGAGAAATGCGACCTGTTCGCCAAGGTGGAGCTCCAGGACGTGGAAACCTCCGAGACCCAGTCAGGTCTCCGGTTCCACGTGATGCTCGTCGTGCGGCCCGGGTACGGGCAGAAGGGCGGCCCCACTCCCGCTGCGACCGAGAAGTCGGACGGCATGGACCATCCCGCTTCCGGCGTATCGGCCTCGCGTGACCCCGCCGAAACGCCCGATCGATTCCAGCCCTCGAACGAGAACTCGTGACTCCCTGACAGATGCAGCCTCGTCTGGACAAGAGCCTGTGGATCGTGTTTGTCGTCCTCGCGGCCGTCGTCGCGTTGTATGCAGGGCTGGTATATCTGCCCCAACACCAGGCCCTGGCCAGGCTCAGCGAGGAGTTGGATACCAAGCGCAACTACGTGGAACAGACCGGCGACGTCATCCTGGCGATCCAGACCGTTCAAGATGAGCTCGAACGTACGAACGCCTACAACCGGCACTGGCAGGAGCATACGCCCGGGGAGCGCGAACTGGCCAACCTGTTCGGCAAGCTGTCCGAACTGGCCAGGGCCGCGGGAACCACCACGACCCGCTTCGACCCCGAACCGATCGTGGTCCAGGCCCACGTGCGAAGGATTCCCGTTACGATGGGCTGTCGGGGCACGTTCGAGCAGGTGCACCGGTTCCTGCGGGAGTTGGAGGCCCTGCCGCAGGCGATCTGGATCGAGAGACTGAGGATCGAGAAGGTCCCGCAGTTTGGGGAAACTGTGGACTGCGAGGTAAGCCTGGTAATCTTCGCCGATAATCCCGGCGATTCCGGTCAGGAAAACAGTTCCGAACAACCGATATAGAGGAGGCCGGGAGCTGGGCGTCACGCCCTGCGCGAACGGATGATCCGGTGGAAATGCGTCGTTTCACACCCCGATTGGCCCGCGAAGTCAAGGCCAGCCCCAAGAAGGCCGCAGCGCTTGGGCTTCTGCTGGTGGTTGCGTTGTACTACTGGGTTCCCCTCGTACAGGAGTGGATGAGCGCGCGCGAAGTGCATGCCGACCTGGCGGTGGCCCTGCCGGCCGCCGAGCGCGCTACGCCGGCTGCGGTCGCGAGCCCGGCCAGCGAGACATCGGTGGAGCCCGCGCCCGGCGCGTCAGCCGACCAGCCGTTCGGCGGATGGCCGTGGCAAGCGGTCGTTTCCACGATGGAGGGAGACCCAAGAACCAGACCGGTCGCCGAACCGCCAAGTGGGCGAGACCCGTTCCGGCCCGTTGTCCGGGAAATCGCTCAGGAGAAGCCGGACGACGAGCCCGAGGAGGCAGCCCCGGCCGAGTTGGCGGAGACGACCCCGGAAGCCCTTGGCATCGAGCTGTCGAGCACGTTGATCGGTCCCCAGCGCCGGCTGGCGCTGATCAACGGCCGGCCGTTCCTTGAGGGCCGCAGGATCGCCTGGCAGAAGGACGGACAATCGCTGGAATTCCTGCTCCGCGAGGTGCGGCCGAAAAGCATCATCCTGGAGCGCGAGGGCCGGCAATTCGAACTACAGATACCCGATTCGGCTGCCGACGGCCGTTTGGAGATGTACGGACGCGCCAGGGACTAGGACCGACAGAACGGGCCGAGAAGGCCGTTGCATGCGGAACTCTGGGTACGACGGCCTGCTGGCCGTTGCCAGGGCACGGAATCGGCCGAGAACGCAGGGGGGCCTGCATCGCCGAGACGGCAAAGACCGCCCCAGTGGCGTCATGGAAGACCCATGGGAAACCCTCGCTATCTGACCGTTCTGGTCACCTTCGCGTTGATCGGTACCGGACTGGCGATCGGAATCGCCCTGTCCAGCACTCCCACTCCTATGCCCGAGTCCGCGGCGGTGCTGGACGAGTCCGATCAACGCCCGCGATCGACCGCAACACCCACAATGCCGCCGCGCGAGCCCGATTCCCTCAAGGCGGAGCCGAATCCATCCGGGTTGACCCGCGCGCCGCGACCGGTCGATCTGGGGCTGGGGCCGGTGGCTCCGGGGCCGTACACAGCCCGAGTCGCCCCGGCGTACGCCTACCAAGCGGTCGCCAACGCCGAGCTTCTCGAGCGGCTGCGGGCCGTGCTTCGAGGGCAGGCCGCTGCCGGGTCCGCCCCACCCTCGGCACAGGACACGGCCGCCTCCCCCACGAAGGCCGAGAAACCTGAGCCCGCCGCCGCCCGTTCAGAGACGCCGGTCCGCATCGCGCCGGCCGGGCCTCCTCAGGGTGCCGCGGACGTCCACGGCGAGGGCGACGGGCGTCTGGTGATCAACATCCAGGACACCGACCTCCGCCGCGTGCTGGAGATGCTCAGCGAGCAGGGAGGCATGAACATCCTTGCGTCGAACAACGTGCAGGGGAAGGTCTCGGCCTCGCTCAGCGGCGTGGACGTCCACAGCGCTTTGGGGGCGATCCTTCGCTCCACGGGCTATGTCTCCCGAACCGACGGCCAGTTCATCTACGTGGGTACGCCCGAGGACTTCGAGCAGATGGAGCAGGCCTCCGACCGGGTCGGGACGCGGGTGTACCAGCCGAATTACGTGCGCGCGGCGGACCTGAAGGACCTGATCCAGCCGCTTCTGACGGAGAAGGTCGGCGTCGTCAGTGTCACGACGCCGGCCGAAGTGGGCATCGCCACGAATGATGAGGACGTGGGCGGCGACGGGTTTGCTGGCAACGAGGCGCTCCTGGTGCGGGACTACGAGGCGGTGCTGGCGCAGATCGACCAGGTGGTGGCCGAGATCGACGTCCGTCCCATGCAGGTTCACATCGAAGCGATGATCCTCAGCGTCAAGCTGGAAGACGACGACAAGTTCGGCGTCGATTTCCGGAAGTTCGTCAACGCCGGAAAGTTCACCGTGGGGTGGGGCACGCCGGTCAACGGGCTGGGCGACATCAAGTTCACCGACGGCGGCCTCAAGTTCGGCTTCTTCGACGGCGACGTCGGCGTCTTCCTCGAGGCCCTGGAGCACGTCGGCGAAGCGAACGTCATCGCCACCCCGCGCCTGATGGTGCTCAACAAGCACCGGGCGGACATCCTCATCGGGCGCGAAGAAGGCTACGTCAGCACCACGCAGACCGAGACCGCCACCACCCAGACCGTCCAGTTCCTCGAGCTGGGTACCCAACTCCGCCTCCGGCCCTTCATCTCGCCCGACGGCCTGATCCGCCTGGAAGTCCATCCTGAGCTGTCGGACGGGACCGTGGAGGTCAAGGGCGGATTCACGCTCCCCAACAAGGACGTCACCAAAGTCACCACGAACATCATGATCCGCGACGGCTGTACCGTCGTGATCGGCGGCCTGATGCAGGAGCAAATCACCACGACTACGGATCAGGTTCCCTTCTTCGGCAACTTGCCCTGGGTGGGCGCCATCTTCCGGACCAAGGAGGAGAACATCGAGCGGATCGAGATCTGCGTGCTCCTGACTCCGCACATCGTGTACGAGCCGGGGACCTGCTCCGAAGGCGAGCAGGCCGCCTGCGAGTTCCATCGCCGCCAGGACGTGATCCGCGAGAAGATGAATCCGCTCGGGAAGCGCTCCGTGGCGCGGCGCTACTTCCGAATGGCCCAACGGGCCTGGGCCGCGGGCGACCGGCGCCGGGCCCTGCGGTTCGCCGAGATGGCCGTCCACTTCGACCCAACCAGCCGCGCCGCCATCGACCTCCGCTCCAGCATCTGGCAGGGCGATCCGCACGGCGAGCATACGCTGTTCGGCCCGGGGATCGAGACCCGATCCGCTGGCGGACCGCTCGACGGCGACGTAATCGCCCCCTGGGTTCTCAACGACCTGGAAGGCGGAGCCCCGAGCGACGTGGGCCGCTTGATGCACCCCCGCGATCCGGGACAGCCCGGCCGACGCCGCGAGATCGAACGACCGAGGACGCTGCAATGAACGCCACCAGTTTCTTGCGGAGCATGCTGCCCATTGTGGCCGCGGCTTCTGTGGCCGCAGGCTGTAACGGGGCCCAGCACAGAGAAGACCGGGGGTTGAATCTCAGCGGGCCGTTCCGCAGAACGGCCGCCGAGACGCCGAAGACCCCTTCAAGCGAGAGCCCGACACAGAAGCGCCAGCGTCGCGCCGAAGCCGCCGTGCGCCGCTTCGAGCAACAGCGCGACTTCGCCGAATACCAGTCGGCCCTTTTCAGCCTGAATCACGGCGACCCCGAGACCTGCGAGTCCACGCTACGGCGGCTGTGTAGGCGCAATCCCGATCATCGCGAGGCCCGACTGCTGCTTGCCCAGCTGGCAATCGAAGAGGGAAGGAACGAGGAGGCTGTCGAGAACCTGGTGGACTTGGCGGGGCGTCAGCCGCTCGACGCCCAGGTCCAGCATGCCCTCGGGCTGGCTTTCGACGCCCAAGGGGACGAGGCATCGGCCGCGGCGTGCTACGAGCGGGCGTCGGTGCTCGCGCCCGACGAGGAGGTCTACCAGGCCAGTCTTGAGGCTGCCATCGCCGCGGTCGAGCCGACTGCTCCAAGTCCGGACAACACTGTGAAGGCCATGCCAGCCTCAGCCGAACCCCTCCCTTCTGAAGTGGTTCCCATTCCCCACGACAGAGAATTCGAACGCACGTTGGCCAGTGTGTTCCCGGGCAGTCCTGCGGCGCAGCGGACGGCGGCGCAGAACGCCGTCGCATGGCATGGCCCGGCAGAGGAGTTGCCGGTAGCCGCCGCCGACTTCGTTGTCGCGGACGGCCTTGCGAGCTCATCCTGTTTGCCGTCGCGGGAAGCAGCCCTGGCGCGTGCCGTCGAGCCCGGACGAAATCCGGACCACCCCGTCGTCAAGCCGGCGTCTCTTGCACAGCCGGAGCCGACAGCGGCCCTCCCTACCGACGGCGAGAGGGCCAAGGACCTGGCCGAGGCGGCTCGACAGGCCGCGAAGCTGGGCCGCAAGGACGAGGCGGCCCGACATTTCCGCCGCGCGGTTGCGGCCAATCCCTACGACCCGCAAATCTCGATCCAGGCAGCCACCTGCGCCCTTCGCCTGGACGACGCCGATCTGGCCGCTGAGATGGCGCGTGATGGCCTCCAGCGGCACCCGAGGTCGGCGGCCCTGCATCGGGTTCTGGCCGTAACGTACTATCGGCTAGGGGATTACGCAGGCTCCCAGGTCTCGGCGCAGCAAGCGCTTTCTTTGGACAAGTCGAGCGCCCTGTCCTACTTTTTACTAGGGTCCGCGCTGGCCCGTATGGGTCAAACGGAGGCCGCCGCAACCCATCTTCGGCAGGCCTGCCGCTTGGACCCGCGATACGGTCGGCCGCACTAGCCCGACGATCCGAGCCGCATGTCGGCGGCGCGGCCTCCTTGGGGATGCGCGTTTCTCGGTCGTCGCGAGCTTGGAGCGTGCGCCGGCCGGCGCACGACCCTCGGGTGGATGATGCCGCAGGAGCGGACGTGAGCCCTTGACCCAGCAGGACAGGACTGCATGATCGCCAATCGTCTCGGCACTGCCGTGGCTGCGTGCGCGCTGATCGCGTTGTGCGCTTCTCTGGCCGTGTGGGGATCGGCATTGGCAGGGCCGGTCAATGGGCCCCTCCAAACGAGCCTGGCCGTGCTGTCGCTGTTGGCCCTCGCGGCATGCGCGTCAGCCGCAGCGGTCCGCGGGCGGCGCGCGTGGCGCGCGGCGTCGCGGCATCTGCGTGCCCTGGCCGAACTCGATCCGCGCGACATCCACTGCGACGCAGCGATCGCCCGCCTCCCGCCGCTGCCGCCGGGACACCCGCTTCTGGGCGCAAGCCAGCTGCTCGTACGTTCCCTGCGCACGCACCTCGAACGCCTGAAGGACGCCGAGCACGACCGCACGGCCCTGGAGATTCGATGCCGCCGGGCCCAGGCGCAGTGCGAACAGATCAAGGGCATCCTCTCGGGCTTGTCCGACCCGATCCTGGCGATCGACGACTACGAGGAGGTGGTGCTGGCCAACCCGAGGGCCGAGACTCTCTTCGGGGCCGACGCAATGGCCTCGGAAGACCGGGCCCTTGCGCAGCTCGTCCGGTGTCAGAAACTGGTCGATCTGCTTTCCGGCATCGCACACCGCAAGTCCGCAGGAAGCCGCACCGAGGAGATCGAGCTGATCGATTCCGCGGGGCAGGCCCACTGCTTCCGCGCCACGGCCACCAAGCTGGCCGCGGGCTTCCGAGACGACTCCGAGGGGGCCGGACCGAGCGGCGCGGTGGCCGTGCTCCGCGACATCGGCGACCAGAAGGCCCTTCAGAGGCGAAACGCGGAGTTCGTCTCCGCGGTAAGCCACGAGATGAAGACCCCGCTGGCCGGCATTAAGGCCTACGTGGAACTGCTGGAGGACGGCGACGCCGAGGATGAGGAGACCCGCGAGGAGTTCCTCCAGGTCATCAGTGGCCAGGCCGACCGCCTGCAGCGCCTCGTGGAGAACCTGCTGAATCTGGCTCGCATCGAGGCCGGCGTAGTCAACGTGAACAAGCAGAACCGGTCGCTCAACGAGATCCTCGAAGAAGCGCTGCGCGTGGTGCAGCCCTCGGCCGAGGCCAAGCAGATCAAGCTCGCCTCCGACCTCAGTCCACTTTACCTGGGCGTGCTGGCCGACCGAGACATGCTACTCCAGGGCGCGATCAACCTGCTCTCCAACGCGATCAAGTACACGCATCCCGGCGGCCGCGTGACGCTTCGCAGCCGGGCCGTGGACGACGCCCGCGTGCGGTTCGAGGTCGAGGACACCGGCGTGGGCCTGAGCGAGGAGGACTGCCAGCGGGTGTTCGAGAAGTTCTATCGAGTGCGCAAGGATCAAGACATGGCGGCGGGCACCGGCCTCGGCCTGCCCCTGGCCCGGCACATCGTCGAGGACGTGCACGGCGGCTCGATGCGCGTCTCCAGCGTCCAGGGACAGGGAAGCACGTTCAGCGTGGAGCTACCCAACGCGGGTCAGATGACCTAGTCCCGCCTCGACACGACGATCGAGAAACGGAAAGAACCTATGGCAAAACGAATCCTGCTCTGCGACGACGAAATCCACATCCTCCGCGCAGCGGAGTTCAAGCTCAAGAAGGCCGGCTACGCCGTTCAGATCGCCTGCGACGGGCAGGACGCGTGGGAGCTCATCCAAACCCGCGTGCCGGATATCCTCATCACCGACTGCCAGATGCCTCGGATGACTGGCTTCGAGCTCACCCAGCGCGTGCGGCAGAATCCGACGACCGCGGGGCTGCCGATCCTCATGCTCACGGCCAAGGGATTCGAGGTGAGTCACGAGGAGCTGGCGGAGAAATGGAACGTGATGGGGGTGATCGCCAAGCCGTTCAGCCCGCGCGAACTGCTGCAGAGCGTGGACCAGATCCTCGGTGGCGCCAACGCGCCGGCCCCCATCCCCGGACCCGTGATTTCCGACCCCTGACGCCCTAGCTCCTCGCGCCCGACCCATGAAGCTCCCCACGGAGATCTTTGGCAACGTCATCGTCGTCCACACGCCCGACGAGCTCGGCGCCGACCAGGCCGCGGTGTTCGCCGACTACGTGACTTCGTTAGAGCGGAAGCAGGTGGTTCTCGACCTCGACCATACGGAGCTGCTGGATAGCGCCGGCCTGGAGGCCGTGCTGGACGCCCACGACCGTCTACGCGAGCAGGGGGGCGCAATGAAGGTCACCACCACCAACCCGGCCAACCGGAAGATCCTGGAGATCACGCGGTTGGACCAACAGCTCGAGGTGCTCGAAAGTGTCGTGGACGCCGTGAAAGGCCTCCGTTGATCGCGGGCCGGGGCAAGGCCCCGGACCGTTCGTCGGCCCCGCACCGCATCGCCCCGCGGACCCAGCCATGGCCATTGCCAATCCCACTCCCGTCGCGCCCCGCCGGCTGGGCGACCTGCTGGTCGCCAAGGGTTACCTCACCGCGGAACAGCTCCAGGAGGCCCTCGCGCGCCAGCAGCAAGGGGGCCGCAACAAGCTGCTCGGCGAGATCCTCGTTGACTTGGATCTCTGCAACGAAGACCAGATCGTCGAGTGTCTGGCCGCGGAGTACGGCGTGCCGTACGCCAAGCTCGAAGCCCGGCTCATGGATCCCAAGGTGGTCGATGTCCTTCCCCGGGAGTATATCGAGCAGAACTTCGTGCTCCCGCTGTTCGTGATCCGCGGCGTGCTGACGATCGCGGTGCCGGAGCCGTCGAACCTCTTCCTGATCGACGAGATTCGCAGCCTCTCGAACCTGGGCGTCCATATCGTCGCGGCCACAACGCGGGACATCCGGAGGATGATCACCTCGCTGCCCAACTCGAAGGTGTTCGTCATCGACGACATCATCGAGGACTCCCAGGACGCCGACGTCACGCTCATCGAGGAGGCGATTGAGGACATCGGCGACATTGAGGAGATCGCCGGGCAATCGCCGGTTATCCGCCTGGTCAACTACATCATCTTCAACGCCGTCAAAGAAGGGGCCAGCGACGTCCACATCGAGCCGGCCGAACGCTGCCTGCGAGTGCGCTACCGCATCGACGGCAGGCTGCACAAGGCCTTGGAGGTTCCGCAGCACCTGCTCAACGCGGTGACCAGCCGCATCAAGATCATGGCCTCGCTCGACATCAGCGAGCGCCGCCTCCCCCAGGACGGCCGCGTCCACGTGCTTCTGGAGGGACGCAAGATCGACCTCCGCGTGAGCACCTTCCCCACCAACCGCGGCGAGAAGACCGTGATCCGCGTCCTCGACACGCGCAGCGTCTCGCTGGTGCTGGAGGACTTGGGCTTCGCCGAGGATATCCTGGGCACATTCCTCCGGCTCATCCGGGCGCCAAACGGAATCATTCTGGTCACCGGCCCCACGGGCAGCGGCAAGTCGACGACCCTCTACGCGGGGCTGAACGCCATCAGCTCGATGGAGAATAACGTCTGCACGGTCGAAGATCCCATCGAGTACCACCTTCCGCTGATCAACCAGTTTCAGGTTCAAGAGAAGATCGGCCTGACCTTCTCCAAGGCCCTCCGCACGCTGCTCCGCCAGGATCCCGACATCATCATGGTCGGCGAGATCCGCGACGAGGAGACGGCCCGCACGGCGATCCAGGCCGCGCTGACCGGTCACCTCGTGCTGAGCACCCTGCACACCAACGACGCCTGCTCGGCGGTCACGCGATTGATCAACATGGGCGTCGAGCCGTATCTGATCGGCGCCGCCCTGAACGCCGTGCTCGCCCAGCGGCTCGTGCGGAGGATCTGCTCGAAGTGCAAGACCACCTACGACCCTCCGCGCAACATCCGCAAGGCCCTGGAGCGCATGGGCTACGACATCCGCGAGTTCTACCGCGGGGTGGGTTGTCGGGCGTGCCGGAATACGGGCTTCCGCGGCCGCATCGGCGTCCACGAGCTGCTTGCCATCAGCGACGAGATGCGGGACCTGATCGTGACCAACCCGAGCATCAGCGCCCTGCGCCGCACGGCCCTGGACCAGGGCATGGTCGCGCTGGCCCACGACGGCTTCTGCAAGGTTCGCGAAGGGATCACCACGGTCGAGGAAGTCCTTTACATCGTCGGCGACGTCCGGGACCTCGGGCCCGGCGACCAAGGATAGCGCGACGAGCCAGTACGCTTACCCTTTAAGCACCGGACGCCGCGGAGACACGCCATGGAGTTTCAGTTCCACGTCCGCGACCCGTTGGGCAAAGTGCACGACGGCCGTGTCGAGGCCAAGAGCCTGGAGGATGCCGCCCAGCAGCTTCGCCGGGACGGGTTCGTAATCCTCGACCTGTCCGAGACCGACGGCGCGGGCGGAGGACTACTCTCCCCACGCGTGTCCAAGCACGACATCATCTACTTCACCAGCCAGCTCGCGATCATGGTCGATACGGGGATCACCCTCGCGGCCGCCCTCTCCGGGATCCTCGAGCAGGAGCAGAACCCCACGTTCCGAGAGGTGCTCGGCGACCTGAAGCGCTCGGTGGAAAGCGGCGAGGACTTCTCCACGGCCCTGGCCCGATTCCCCAGATACTTCGACCGTACCTACGTTTCACTCGTCAAGGCCAGCGAAGCCACCGGCTCCATGGGCGCCATGCTCGACCGGGTGGCGAGTTACCTCCGCAAGGAGGTGGAAACCCGGGGCAAGGTCCGTGCCGCCATGGCCTACCCTGTCGTCATGATGGTGCTCGCCGTGGGCGTCACGGTGTTCCTTCTGACCTACATCCTGCCCAAGTTCACGCCCCTGTTCGCTGCGCGCGGCGCCGAACTTCCCCGGCCGACCCAAATCATGATGAGCACCTCGGACGTCCTGCTGACCTATTGGTACTTGTGGCTGGGCGGCGCCGTCCTCTTGCTGGCCGCCTACCTGATCGGTCGGCGCACCGACCCGGGCCGCCGGATGCTTGACTGGGTGAAGCTTCACCTGCCGATTCTCGGGCCCATGTTCCGAAAGGTCACGATCAGCCGAAGCATCCGCACGCTGGGAACGATGCTCGCCAGCGGCGTCCCCATGCTCGATTCGCTCAGACTTTCGGGCGAGGTCTCGGGCAACTACCACTATGAGCGGCTCTGGCAGGATGTCCACGACCAGGTCACCGGCGGAAGACGAATCTGCGAGGTCCTCGCCGAGAGCCCGCTGTTCCCGCGCGTGCTCGTGCAGATGATCGCCTCGGGCGAGGAAACGGGCAAACTCGATTACGTGTTGGAACGGGTGAGCAACTACTACGACCAGGAGGTCGAAATGGCTCTGAAGACCGCGACCAGCCTGATCGAACCCATCATGATCAGCGTGATGGGCGTGGTCGTCGGCGGCATCGGACTGGCCCTGCTGCTGCCGATCTTCACCCTGAGCAAGCAGCCGTAGACCTTCCGAAGCAGGGTGCGGCTTGAGACGACGCCGGGCCGGGCTGCGAAGACGCTTCGGCGCGCAGCGTCTCCCTTGAGCGACCAATCAATACAGAAGAGAGAAGCGATCCCGAAGGCTCGTGCGGCTTAGGCCGGTAGCCGATTGCGACGGGAGCGGCGCTCGGCCCGAAGCCGTGCGCGACGCTTGATCTCGCTGGGCTTCTCGTAGTACTCGCGGCGGCGCATCTCCTTCTTGATCCCGCTCCGCTCCACCAGCTTGCGGAAGCGGCGCACCGCCTCTTGAATGGATTCATTGTCCCGCAACGTCAGTTTGACCACTAAGACCTCCTTGGTTCGAAGGATCGTAACACCGTCAAGCAAATCGCGCACCAACGCCTTTGCTTCATGCGCAAGCCCATAATCTAACTTCAACCTATCGGTCCTGTCCATCCATCCCCCACCACTTTTCTGCTCGATTTGCGCTGTCCGACTTTCGACCACCCGCTGTCGGACGCTCGTCCTTCATCGAACCGGGCCGCGAGAGGGCCGCGCAAATGCCCTCAGTTACCCACCCCTCCCAACGACTCCACCCAGAATATCCTACCACGTGGTGCACGAACAGAACTGGATGCGGCGGCTCGCATCGGCCGATGATCCATTTCAGTTCCCCCGCCTCTGCGATGAAAGCACCCGAGATGAAGGCATCCGTCGATCACTTCGAGGCCCTTCTGGAACTCGACGCCAGGCACGACCAACTCCTGCGACAGCTTGAGCAACTCGACGAGCGGGTCAGCCGCGTGCTGGCCCACTGTCATGCCGCCGGCGAACGTGGCCACCCCGCGCCCCCCCCAGGGGCCAGTCTCTCTAACGACGGCGTTCCAGGTGCCCCGACTTGCTGATCGCCCGCCAGAGGCGCCAACCCAGGAGGATGCTCACCACGCACCCGGCCACCCCGGGGATAGACACCCCCCACAAAAGTGGCGGCATATGTCGGCTCACGAGCAGGGACGAGCCGAGGTACAAGGCGCTGGCGAGCATGCCTAGCACCAGCCGGTTCACCGAGGGCTCCAGCCCCCGGTGATCCAGATGGACATCGAACTTGCCGGACTCCACCTGCTGGAAGATCTCGGTCAGCCCCCGGGGCAGGATTTCGATCAGGTGCTCGACCTCGGCCATCAGCCGCCGCAATTTGCGCAGGCGGCGCCACGGCGAGTAGCGCCGCCACATCATCTTGCGGCGGTACGGCAGCATGATCTCCAGCAGGCTGAACTGGGGGTTCAAGTGGCGGGACGTCCCCTCGAGCGTGATCAGCACCTTGATCAACAGGGCAATCCGCGGCGGCAGCGTGATCCGGTAGCGGTGGATCATCTCGGTCAAGTCGCGCAAGGCCCCGCTCAGATCGAACTCGTCGAGCGATTGCGCGCCGTAGTGGAAGATGAAGTCCGCCACGTCCGCACACAGCGCGGAACGGTCCAGGTCGGCCGGCACGGCTCCCACGCGCACGATGATCGACGTGAGGTGCTCCGCGTCGCGGCTGTCCAGCGCAAGCACTCCTTCTTCGATCTCATCGTGAAGCCGCTCGTCGAGCCGCCCGATCATCCCAAAATCGAGAAGCCCGATCACGTTGCCGTCCATCAACAGCACGTTGCCGGGATGAGGGTCCGCGTGGTAGTAACCGTGGCCGAAGATCATCTCCAGATACAGCTCCGCTCCCCGTCGGGCGACCTCGGCCAGGTCGATACCGGCCGTCTCCAGGGCGTCCCTGTCGGAGACCTTCACCCCGTCGAGCTTATCCATCGTCAGCACGCGCGCGGACGAGAGCCGGCCGATGGGCCGGGGAATGCGGACCGTGGGATTCTTCCGGAAGTCCCGGGCGAACTGCTCCAGATGGCGCAGCTCGCGCCCGAAATCCAGCTCATGGGAAAGCACCCGGTGGAACTCGGCCACGACCGCCCGGGGCCGGTAGTTCTGGAACTCCGGGATCATTTCGGCCAGCTGCGCCAGTCCGGCCAGGATGTCCAGATCGATCGCCACCTTTCGCCGGATGTCCGCGTGCTGGACCTTGACGACCACGGGCTGGCCGTCGTGGAGCCGCGCGGAGTGGACCTGCCCGATCGAGGCCGAGGCCAGCGGCGTCTCGTCGAATTCGACGAATAGCTCGGCGACCGCCTGCCCGAACTCGGCTTCGATGGTCGCCCGAACCTCCTCAGGTGGATCGCCGGGCACATCGGCCTGGAGGTGCTGCAAGTCCTCGGCCAGCGCCACGCCGACCAGATCGGGGCGGGTGCTCAGCAACTGCCCGAGCTTGACGAACGTGGGGCCCAGTTCCACAAACGCCAAGCGGACGCGGGTCTCCCAGGGAATCCTCGCGATCGAGGTCCCACCCGGGGCCTTCAGAAGGTCCTTGGCGAAGTCGGGGCCAAGCCGACCGATCCAGTGGGCGAGCTCGTACTTGCTCAAAATCCCGAGGATCTCGCGCCAGCGGTTCAGATGCCGGTAGATCTGCGGAATGGCGCTGATACGCATGATAGCGTCGAGTCGAGGAGACCAAGGACGAGCCTCTTTTCACTCTAGTTGAGCATTGTCGGGCCTACCAGGAGTCGTCGGGGCCCGGGCAGGCGACCCTGGAGGCCTTCGCCGCTGGCAACGAGCGCAAAAAGCGTCTCGAGTTGGTTGAAAGCCGGCGGAGAAGGTGTATAATTTTGGTGGCGCATAGGATACACCCTTCCAGCGGGGGGCCTACGGGTGCGGCTGCCAAAGAAATAGCGCGCCGACCGTTTGACAAGCGTTGTTTGTGCCGATATATTACTCGCTTCGCTGCTCGCAGGCGGCCCCTGCCAAGCGGCGTGCAGATTGACAGGGGACGAGTTCCTCGTGCCCGCGGGCCGAGGAGGAGTTCGTCCCCTGTCGATCTGACAGCCTTGTCATCATGACGGGCTGACCAGTTCGGCAGCGGCGCGGGGGGGTGCCCTACGGGGGACCTCCTCTCCTTCGGGAGGAAGCGCGTCTGTTGATCTTTGACAATTCGGTTAGGTCAAGTGGCATCTTAGCGACGAAGCCGGAGGTGCATCCCTTTGGGGGTGTGCGAACCGCGCTTCGCGAGCGCTTAGGTCCCTAGGAGCGAGCAGGTCGGTGACCGGCGCGTTCCGAGGGATGGAGCATATCGTTGCTCAAGGATCGGCGATCCGGCCGGGCTTTTCGGTTCGGCTGGGGCGCAGATGCAGATAGCTTGTCGTGGATCGGCGCGCGGCAGGCGGGCTTCTCGGAGGCATGTCCATCGGGAGGCCCGCTGAGCGGAGTGTTGGATTCATGTGGCCAAGCTATTAAGGGCGCATGGGGGATGTCTTGGCGTCAGGAGGCTTTGAAGGGCGTGGAAGACTGCGATAAGCCCGGTGTAGCTGTCAAACGAGCGTTGATCCCGGGATTCCCGAACCGGCGTGCGCTGAATCCATAGGCGTGCGTGGCGAACGCGGCGAACTGAAACATCTCAGTAACCGCAGGAAAAGAAAGAAACCTCGATTTCCCCAGTAGCGGCGAGCGAAAAGGAAATAGCCCAAACCGCGGGGGTTCTCCCCTGCGGGGTTGTAGGGCCTTCCACATGGGAGTCACAAAACGATCGGTTAGCGAAACTGCACTGGAAAGGCAGGCCATAGAGGGTGACAGCCCCGTAGGCGAAAACGGATCGTCTCCCGGAAGGTACCTGAGTAGGTCGGGTCACGTGGAACCCCGACTGAATCCACGGGGACCATCCCGTAAGGCTAAATACTCC
>CAYSUS010000101.1:0-25419 GCA_964434165.1 uncultured Pirellulales bacterium | reverse complement strand
AATCTTTTCTACTTTTTCGCCATATGAATCAGTAAGTTTTTGAATTTCATGAGGAGAGCAATCTCGCATTTGCCCGACGCCATTACGAGAAACGCGATGGCATCGAGGTCCGGGCGCTGGACGCCGAGGACCCGCCCTTCGCCGACGGCTCCTTCGACACGGTGCTTCTCTTCGAGGCGATTTACTATCTGCCGCGCCCACAGGTGTTCATGGACGAGGCCCGGCGCCTTCTCAGGCCGGGCGGCACGCTTCTCGTGACGAGCGTGAACTGCCAGTGGCACGGATTCAATCCCAGCCCGCTGAGCGTCCGCTACCACTCGGGGGAGGAATTGGTTCGTCTGGCCGAGTCGGCCGGGTTCCGGACGCGGCTCTGGGCGGCGTTTCCCGACCGTGCCGATTCCTGGAGCCGCCGAATTGTCTCCCTGCTGCGCCGCACGGCCGTCGCCATGCGCATGGTTCCCAGGACCATGAAAGGTAAGGCCCTTCTGAAGCGCCTTTTCTATGGGCCCCTGCACGAGGTTCCGTGGGAGATCGGCGAAGAGACGGCGCCGGCGGAGCCGCTCCGGCAAGTCGAGCCGAGCCTTCGTCTCGGCGACTACAAGATGCTCTACTTGGAGGCATTCAAGGAAACGGGCTGAGTCAATTCCGTTGCACTCGCTGGTCAGGCGAACGGCGTTCGGCTACCGAAACGGGACGGCTGAGCACAAATACGTGTTGGCACTCGTCAGGAAGCGATGCGAGCGGAACGAGTACGTATCCCAACGGCTGACCTTCTGCCACGACCTGCGGTCCCATCGCGTGCGCCTCCTGGCAAGCCGGGTCCTCCCAGAGTACGATCAAGTCCGCCTCAATGCGTTGCGCCTGCTTCAAGACGAGGTTGACCTCCCCGTTCAGCCTGGTCGGCAGAGCGACCACTTCGCCTTCAGCAGAATAGGCCAGCAGGTTTCCCGCGCCCGGGGGAGCGAGAATCCTTCGGTTCGCCCCGTAGCGCTGGCGTATCCATTCCCCCAGCCGCGTCTGCTGCTCCATCACCGGGTAGGCGCAGGGCATGGCCTCCAGGGCGCCGAGTCCAATGGTGGCGGCGAGGAGAACACCGGTGACGGCGGGCCGGATCGGCCCGTTCCACCCCAATCGGCGCGTTAGCCACTCGACTCCCTCGACCGCGCCGAGGATGCCCAAGGCGACGTACGGCAGCCCGATGATCAAGATCGGAAGGAAGTAACGCAGGTCGATTCCGCCCGACGAGGACTCGTACGCCCAGATCGCGAGGAACAGCAGGACGTTGTGGAGGAAGAGCACCTGGTGGTCGCTTCGAAAGAACACCCGCCGCCACCGGGCCAGGCCGATCAAGATGAACAGGCCGTAGGGATACGTGAACGACTTGGCAATCCGCAGTCCGACCTTGCGTCCCACCACGAGCTCCGAATCCACGGACTCGCCGCTCCAGCGGCGCGCGGAGTCCGCGGCCGGACCGCTAACCGGCCCGGCGTCCTCCGCTGCGGCCGAATGATCGCCGTCGGCAGGCGTGATCGCCGCGAGGGCCGTCTCGCACTGGCAGGTAACCCAGTTCCAGACCATGGGGAACATCCTCAGACGCGCCAGCTCCCACGGCGAGTTCCCCTGAAGCCAGACCGCGCTGACAACGAGCGAAGCGGCGGGAACCACGGCGAAGCAGGCCAGGGTGCCTGCTGCAAGTCGCCAGCGCCTTCCGGGGACCCATCGCGCTCGCGCGAGGGCCCAGCCGAGCACGATGGCAAACAGCAGGCAGCCCTCGATCCGTGTGCCTGCGGCCAGTCCCGCGGCCAGGCCGGCCGCAACGAACAGCCACATCCGCAACTGCGTCACGGCCCGCCATGCCAGGTAGAGCGTCAGGCTGAAGAAGAACCAGAAGGTCGGATCGCGAATGATCAGGGGGCAATAGGCGATGAGCTTGGGATGGACGGCGTACAGGAGGCAGGCAAGCCCGGCGACGCGATCGTCGAACTGTCGGCGAAAGAAGCCGAACAGCGGCAGCACGGCGAGCGAGCCCATGGCCACGCTCCACCACTCGCCGATGACGGTCCACTCGATTCCCGTCTGCCGCAAGACGGCGAGAATCGCCGGATAGAAATTCAACCCCAGCGATCGAAACGCCGTGCCGAAGTCGCCGTTCTCCAGGGCCTGCGCGATGTGGAGATAGTAGATCGAGTCGGACCACAGGACCTCCACCCGCCATGCCGACCAGCAACGCGCCAGGAAGCTAACCAGAAGCAGAAGCCCCAGCATCGACCAGCGCATCGGATACGGCCGGTCAAACGGCGCCGCTGTCAATCCGTTGCGGAACTCGTCCGCGGTGCGGTCACACTTCATGAGCATACGCCAGCGCGAGGCCCCGACTGCCATCCCTCCCACAACGAGGGGTTATTGCGGACGCGGAGTTTAGGAAAAACCCCCCGTGGGTGCAATGTCGGCTTGCGGGGGAATGGGGCGAGTGGGGCGAATAGCAAAGGAGGAAGAGACGGCCGTCTCGATGCGGGCCGAAGGTCCCCCCCTCCCTGCGAGCCGCACGGGCGGGATCCCGCATGCGGCTCTCCGGCCAGCGATCTCCATTCCTCTGAAGCTGGTTTGAAGCAGGTTTCCGCGCACGGCTTCTGCGCGCGATCACACTTGATGGGATGATCGTCGCCGAGCCTCCGCAGACCCATGCCGGAACCGGGGCTCTGGACAATGTAGCCCTGCCCCCTTGCCCCGGGGTGGCCGGATCAGGGCAGCTCGATCAACCGTGCCTGTTCGACGAGTTGCAGGCCCGGGTCATCCACATAGACAAGCTCGTCGCCGTCCGAGGTCTTCTCGAGGACGACTTCGGCACGCGTCGCATCCGCACCGACGGTGAATCGAAGCGTCGCGCGCTTCCAGCCGGGTGCACCCTTGGTGATCGCCTCACTGGTCATGCTCGGCCCACCGTATTGCTCCACGCGCAGGCGCGCCGTCGCGCCCTCGGGAACGCGGAACATCGCCATCAGCTCGTAGGTCGCTCCGGATTCCAGCCCGTGGACCGTCTGGCGCAACCCGCAGCGGCCCGCCCCCAGTTCCGCGCTGGCACCCCCCATCATGGATCGCGCGTCGGTGACCCACTGGCTGTGCGAATCGCGAACAACTCGCACGTGCCTTCCGAAGGGCTTCCAGGGGGCAAGCTTGCCGCCGTGGAAGGCGGCGTTGACGATCCGGTTCCGCGCCGGCGGCTTGCGGAACGTCGTGTCAATCGTCTTCGGCGGGTCTTGGAAGTCGTGCCCGGCACGCCACGGCAAGACGCCCGCCTCGTAGGCGCCGCGATCCGGTGCCGCGCCCGCACGGCCGCCGGTGATCGTGGGGATGACCCGTCCCGAATCGATCGGCTCGGTATTGGGCTTCGGAAATCGCTTGTCGCGAAGCCCGTCGAAGCGCCACGTATTGTGCGATGCCAGGAGCCCTTGGCCGTTGGTTTGCATGCCACTCGTGCCGACATTGTTGACGAGCTGGCATCCATAGAGGTCCTTCGCCTGCGCGGCCGCCCACGTGGACCGGTAGCTCCACTTCGCGTCGGAGACCGTGTTGTTGTAGTAGAGCAGGTAGTTTCCGTACTGGTTGTTGATCATTCCGTAATCGTTCGCGTTCCAGATCACGTTGTGGTGGAACACCAGGTTCTTGCAGCCATGGTCGAAGTAGAGGCCCATGTTGACGTGTTCGGCGACGTTGTCGTGCAGCCAGTTGTAACGCACCTCGGAGTTCCCGCCTTCCACGCCGTTGGCGTACGTCAGCCCCAGGTCGTAGGACAGGTAGCCGGCGAAACTCACGTCGTTGTGCTGCAAGAGGCTTCGATAGAAGCCGGACGTGTTGATGGTGGTCCGCCCTGCTCGGGTGATCGTGTTGTGGCTCACGACGTTGTCGCTGGCACCGCGCGCGAACGCCAGCGGCGCGGCGTACGTCCCCATGTAGTTGCCGTCGTGGATGCAGTTGTTCACGACCAGGCAGTCCCGCCCGAAGAGCACGAGGCAATTGCCGGACGAGTACGCGATTTCGCAGTTGCGAATCACGTGCCCCCGCCCGCGGAAGGCCATGCCTGTGTCCGACTGGGACCCGTACTGCCTGGTAGCGCGGTTGGAGTGGTCGACGTAGAACGCCCGCACGCCGTCGAGCGTCAGGCAGGCGGACTCCTCGTCGGTCGCGAGCGACGCGCCGAAGATCCCGAGCCCTTCGATGCGGATGTGCTGCCGACCGCGCAGGTCGATGACGTTCTTGCGGACCTTGATCTCGACGTCTTCCGGCGGCCGGCCGGGCGTGTCGCTCCAAACCAGGAGCCTTCCGGAGTCCTTGTCGTAGAACCACTCGCCGGGACAGTCCAGCAAGGATCGCGCGCCGAAGAGGTAGTAGTCGCCGCCCGGCTTGCAGATGTGATTTCCCTTGGCGTCGGAGTTGTCTTCGATCTCGATCGCGCCCGGCGCGCGGCCTTTGACGGCACCCGTCCAGCAATACCATCGTTTGTGGGTGCTCACCCAGACGTGCGCGCCGGCGAGATCGATCTGCGGCAAGGCGTCGTCAGCGATCTTCGTCGGCGTCGTTCCCTTGTCCATGGTGGCCGTGTCGAACTCAAGCAACCCCTTGGGGACAGACCTTCCCGCGTTCGGCCACCGCGCTTCGAGGAGCATCTTGCCGCCGGCGAACACCTGGTTCTCGTGCCCGAGCGGCAGGGGGACCGCGGCGCGGTAGATGTCGCGCTCTTCGAGCGTCCAATCGGTCACGGGTCGGCACCCGCTCAACACGGGCCTCTCCCCCGGAAACGCTCGGAAGACCAGCGGTCGATTCGCGGTGCCCGAGTTCTTCGGACGCACCGTCTCCCGATAGGTCCCTTCGCGAACGATGCACACGTCGCCCGGCTTCATCACGTCGGCCGCTTGCTGGAGCGCTGTAAACGGCCTGTCGAGGGAGCCATCGCCGACGGCTTTCCCGCGGGCGTCCACGTAGTACTCCGTTGCCGACGACTTCGCGGCTGGAACGAGAATCGAGGCAAGAGTGAGGAGCGCAAGGGAGCTGATAGTTCGCATGGGAGGATCTCGGCGGGGTCGGCGATGCCGCGACGAAGAAGCATCTTCTTCGCATCGGGTTGTGGCAGGAGCCTCCAGTCTACCAATCAGACGCCGTGGATTCCAACACTGCTGCGCGGCGCATGGCCGTTTGGGCCGCGCAGCGGCCGAAGCGTGAAGCCGGGTGGCGTCAGCCGGCGTCAGCCCGCGGAACGGGAACGCCCACCAGCGACGCTCTCCCAACCCACGCGCGGCCGCCGCCGCCATGGAATACGACCATACGTGGAAGCGTCAAGCGTGCATTCACGGCCAGACCGATTGAAGTTGCCGGCCTCCACAGGCTAAAATGCAGCCACCCCTCCACTGAAGCTTGAGGTTGTCTCTAGGAGCATTGTGCAGTGCGAGCTTGCACCAAGATCATTTGCGTCTTGTCGGTTGCCCTGTCTGCCCCGGCGGTGTGTTCCGCGAAGGGCGTGGCTGCGCCCAAGCTCGCCAAGATCGGCGACAGCGTGGTCGACACCAGCGCCTTGACGATCAAGGGGAGCTTTGGCCCGTCCATCAACGGCGAGTCGTTTCAGCAGGATGCCGTGATCACGCATGGGCAGTATCAATACGTCGGCTACTACGATGGCAAGAGGCAAGTGTGCATCGCTCGCTGCAAACTGCCGGTAGGCAAATGGGAGGTCGTTCGTTTCGCAGACTACCAGTTCAGAAGCAACGATGCCCACAATACGATCTCCATTGGGATATGCCCCAGCGACGGCACCATCCATCTGGCATTCGACCACCACGGTCACCCGCTGCACTACCGTGTTTCCAAGAAGGGAGCAGCAACGAAGCCCGAGGCCATCGAGTGGGAGGCCTCTCTGTTCGGGCCGATCACCTCGGAATTGGAGAAGGGCAAGCCCATCCGGCTTACCTATCCCCGCTTCTGGCAAACGCCGGATGGCGGCCTGCAGTTCGGCTATCGACGCGGCGGGTCGGGGAACGGCGACCGCATGCTGGTCGATTACAGCCCCGAGAGCGGGGCATGGCTTGACACGCGCCAGATTGACTCCGGAAAGGGGACCTTCGCCGGCAGCGGCTCTCGGTGCTCCTACCCCAACGGCTATACCTACGGACCAAGGGGCAAGCTGCACGTCACCTGGGTCTGGCGAGAGGGCCCCGGCACCCCGAATCATGATCTCATGTATGCCTACAGTGAGGACCGGGGCAAGACCTGGCTCAACAACAAGGGGCAGAAACTGGAAGGGCCGCCCCATGTCCATTCGCCCGACATCACCGCAGTCACGATCCCCTCGCAATACGGCTTGATGAATACTCATGGGCAGGCCGTCGATTCGCAGGGACGCATTCACGCTGTGATGTGGCATTGCACGGACGACTCGCTCAAGGCCGCTGGAAGCAAGCCGGGCCAAAGCCGCTGGGGTCCCAGAAACGCCCGGCGTTATCATCATTACTGGCGAGATGAGAGCGCAACCTGGCATCATGAAGAGCTTCCGTGGATTGCGGGAAGCCGTCCCAAGCTGTTCATGGACAGAAGCGATAACGCCTACTTGATCTACAGCGACAGAGGGATCTTCGGTGCCGGAGGGAACCTGGTCATCGCCAGCGCTTCGGCTTCATCCCGATGGGCAGACTGGAAGATCATTCATGAAGAGAAAGGGCCATTTGTGAACGAAATGCTCGGCGATCCCTGTCGCTGGAGCAGGGATGGAGTACTCTCCGTACTTGTACAGGGGGCTCCGGAGAAAGCCCACGAGGCAACCCCGCTACGCATTCTGGACTTTACCGTGCCGCGTCGTTGAGGGGAGCACAATCCGGTAGGGAACGATCGTCCGCGGTCCGGTCGGGAATCGCCTGAATTCTGGGAATTGGGAGTTTGACAATGCATAGACTGATCGTGTCCGTTGTGGGGTTGAGCATCGGATTGAGTGCTTGCTTGAGCCAGGGTGCCGAACCGGCGAATCCCGATCTCATCCCCGAGGCCCGGGCCGTGCTGGATTACCTGGCCTCGGTGGAAGGCAAGGCCACGCTCGCAGGTGTCTCTGGAAGCCGGAATGCCGAGGCCATCAAGGAAGTCTCCGGCAAGTATCCTGCCGTCCTTGCTTTGGATCTTTCCGGGTGGAACAGCCCGCCGTGGGGCAAAAGCTACAACAAGGTCGTGCAGAATTCCATCGACCGGGCCAAGGCGTGGTCGCAGGAAGGCGGAATCGTCGCCATGCAGTTGCACTGGATCCATCCCACGAACCCCAAGGGATCGGCCTGGAAGGGCAAACACGGCAACAAGGAGCCCAGCGGCCCCTTCGACTTCTCCGCGGCGTTGAAACCGGGGACCGAAACCAACAAGGCGCTAATGCGCGATTTGAAAGGCCATGCCGACTACTTGGAGCAGTTGGCCGACGCCCGGGTGCCAGTCCTCTGGCGTCCTTTCCACGAAATCGACGGCGGCTGGTTCTGGTGGACGGACGCCGAGAAGCCGGAGAACACGGCTGCCCTGTGGCGGCTGATGTTCGATTACTTCGTCAAGGAGCGGAAGCTGAACAACCTGATCTGGGTGTACAACGCGGGGTTGCGTCCCGCGGGCAAGGGCAAAGACGTGGAGCAAGTCGAGTTTCGCCGTCGCTTCTACCCGGGCGATGCCTACGTTGACATTTCGGGCATCGACATCTACCCCAACAGCTGGTTCGGCTGGAAAGACTACCGCGAAGACACCTACGCGAAGGCCTACCGAATCATGAAGCAGGTCTCGCCCAAGAAGATGCTGGCGCTCGCCGAGGGAGCGGGAATCCCCAACCCGGACATGCTGGCCAAGGACGGACCGGCGTGGCTCTACTGCCTGTCGTGGTGGGGACCGGGCAAGAAGCACCCGGAGGAGTGGATCCAACACACGTTCAATCACGAGTTCGTCATCACGCGCGACGAGTTGCCGGAGTGGAAGCGCCCGGGCAAGAAGGAGCTTAGGCCTCCGCTTCTTCCGCTTGACGGTCACCCGACCCCGGGCGGCTCGTCCACCGAGTGAAAGAGTCCGGGAAGCCGGCCGGTTGGCCCCCCAGACTGATTCACCTGCCGAGCAAGCCGGCAGGGGTCTGGTCACGATACCCGGAAACAGGTCCGTCATGGAGGGCCCGCATCGTTGGAGACGTCATGAGCAAGCGCTTTGACGTGCTGTGGCGTCGCAGCCAATTCCCCGCCCAGACCACCGAAGCCGCCGGGCAACCCGCGGTATTCTTCAACGGCCCGGCGGGAAGTCATCGGTGCGTCGTTCGCATCGAGCCCGGCGTGATGGACGAGAGCTTCGCCGAGCACCGGCGCCTACACGGAGCGATTGCCGCCAGGAATCTGGCAGGCACGAAGCGAGCCCTGTTGGCATACTTGCGCCAGACTGTGGAGCGGACGTTGAAACACAACGGCGCGTGCGGTTATTCAGCGGCGCGCATGCGACATTCGGTGATATGGGCCCTGGTTCACTCCAACTGAGCAACAATGGGAGGTCTCGATGCGTACGCCGACAAGACTCCGTCTGCTTGCTGCCGTAGCGGTCAGTCTCGCAGCGAGCTTCGCGGGCACCGCGAGAGCCGAAGACACCGAACGCTATCTGTTTGCCAGCTTGCATCGCTTTGCCGACATGCACAAGAAGCAAGGACGTACGGACTTCCACGCCGACACCGAGCAAGGCGTGTTCGTGTACGACATCAACGACGGACACAAGCTCGTCGAGAAGTTCCCAGCCAAATTGTGGGACTCGTGGAGCGGCGGCTGGGCCGGCGTGGGCGCTCATGCCGGGACCGGCGTTTTCTTTCAGGTCCAGGACGGCTCGAGCATCCGTGCCTACGATATCCTTGGCAAGAAACTGCTGTGGGAGCGCGGCCGCGAGACAAAGGCGGACAAGGAGTGGGCTGCAGCGAGTCCGGACCATGATCTGCGAACGCGGCAATTCCGATACACCGACCGCCGCTTCTGCGTCACCAAGGCCGGCAAGTACCTGATCGTGCCGGATCGCGATTCGGCGAAGAAGGACAAGGAAGGCAAGCCTCTCGGCCTGGGCGTGCCGGTCGTCCGCGTGCTCGATGCTGCAACGGGGGAGTGGGTCAAGAACATCCCGCTCGTCGATCCCGATGCGGGAGACAAGACCACCGGCAGAGGTTCGCCTCACAACGTCCACGGGATGCGCCGGTACATCTACACCTCGCAATGGAACGACGGACACATCTACTGCATCTGCCCCGAGAAACTGGAAGTCGTTCGTCGAATTGGCCCAGTGGTCCTGTACAAGGACGCAGAGCCGGGCGATCAAACGGTGTCCGACGCCCAGCGGCGCGGCACTGAGGAGGTCCACGGAAGTCAGAGCGTCCAGCATTTCTCTGTCGATCCGGCCGAACGGTACGTCTATGTCGAACCGGTGAGGGCATTCGGCCTGGGGATCATCGACGTCGAGTCGGGCAGGTTCCTGGGCAACTGGCCGATTCCGGACCCAGAGCCCGGCTCGCTGCGAGCCAGGCGGCTGGCCATTCCCGAAGCCAAGGCCAACCAGTTGCACAGCAAGGCGAACCACGGGATCGCCGCGCGGCCGAACAGCACCGAGGTCTGGATGACCGACGACAAGTGGGGCCTGCTGCACATCTGGGATGCGGCGACGACTCCGCCGAAGTATGTCGAGTGCGTGCCTGTCTTCCAGGACATCAAGCAGCCGATCTACGACTTCTCGTGGGTCAACTTCGACATCCACGGCGACTACTGCTACGCGTCCAACAAGGTGATCGACGCGAAGACGCGCAAGATCGTCGCAACACTCCACGGCCTCAACGAGTCCTCGCTGGAGATCCAGATCAAGGACGGCCGCGTCGTGCGCACCGGCCACGACATGGGGTCGGGGCTGGATACATGGGTGGAAGGTTATGACTTGGCTGCTAAGCCGTGACGGCCTCTGCTTGCCCCGGGAAAGTCAGGAGGGGACGTCGCCTGGGTTTCGGCCCTCAATACCCGAGGGAGGTAGGCGGGATGGGATCGAGAAGGAAGGCTTGGGCACTTCGGGCGGCAATGGTGCTGGTGATGCTGATCGCTAGCGAAGAGGCGAATCCCGCGGAACGGCTTGGCCGCGGCAACGCGCTCCTCGAGCAGGACTGGCGGTTCCAAGCCGGAGGACACCCCGGTTACGACCACGTCCGACAAGAGATCGCCAGGGCTCGACGGTTTGCGAAGGAGTTACGCGAGTCTTCCCAGGCAATGGATGTCTCTCTGGAGCTTGAAGAACGCGGCCTTCTCGGACGTCGACTCCTGGCTGAGTCAGGCGAGCAAGACCGCTCCATCGAGAAGCTGTACTTGGCCGTCCGCCAACTGAAACGCCGGATCATGCTAACACACCCGGCGATCGATGTCTCGAGAATTCTCTGCATCGATCAGCCGCGATCACGATCCGGTCGCGAGAGCACGCATCGCCACCGACGATATGCAGTCCCCGGAGGCCGGCTCGTCATTCTCGCAGGGCTCCATCCCGATGCCACATCGCAGCATATTGTCCCGCAGACCGCTGGCAGTCATTGGCGACCGGACCTCTCTTTCGACGGGCGGCAAGTCCTCTTCTGCTTCAATCCAGAGGGCGACATGGCATTTCATTCATACGAAGTGGGCGTGCACGGTCGCCGCCAAGTACGCCACGCTGCGGCCGATGACCACGCTTTCCTACAAGAGCCCGCTAATCGAACTGGCCATGAGTGGCGAGCACCACGACGTGAGCATCGATCCTTTGAGTCTGCGCCGGCTGATCGCTTGGGTCGACGCCATGGGGCCCTACCGCGGTGAACCGGAGGTCCGCGCCATTCCCGATCCCGACTTCGAGGGCATTGAGGACTTCGCGATCCGTCCCCGTACGCGAACAGCGCCGCGCGTTCCGCGCCCGTAGCCGAGGGTGCCTAACAACCAGAATGCGACAACCACGAGGAGACAATAGTGAACGCGCTGAACTGCGCGATGCTCTTGTGGATGGCAGTTTCGTTATCGGAGAGAATCCCCATGATAAGAAGGCTCCTTGTCTTCTGGCTGCTTACTTCCGTTTGCTCGGCGTCGGCAATCGCAGCCGAGGAACATTGGCCCCGCTTCCGCGGGCCGAACGCGGACGGCGTGGCGCCGGATCATCCCGGGCTGCCAATCACCTGGACGACGACCAAGAACGTCAAGTGGGTGGCCGACGTGCCGGGCTGGGGCTGGTCGTGCCCCGTCGTCTGGAATGATCGCGTCTTTCTGACTGCCGTCGTGACCGATCAGCCGACGCAAGCGCCAAGGAAGGGAATGTACCTCGGCCAAGGTGTTCGCGAGCCGGCACAAGGCATTCATCGTTGGATGGTCTACTGCTTCGATCTGAGCACCGGCCAGGTGCTGTGGAAGCACGAAGCTCACACAGGCCAACCTCAGGTTCCTCGACATCCCAAGAGCACGTATGCATCAGAGACCCCGACGACCGACGGCCAGCGGCTCTATGTCCTGTTCGGCGACCTGGGACTGTGGTGCTACGATCTTCAGGGCAAACCGTTGTGGCAGCGGACAATCGAACCCAAGAAGACCGAATTCGATTACGGCGCCGCGGCTTCGCCCGTGGTCCATGACGGCCAGGTCATTGTCGTTTACGACAATCTGGAAGCATCCTGGATTGCGGCCTTTGATGCGCTGACTGGAGACGAGCGATGGCGAACGCCGCGCGATGAGAAGCGTTCGTGGGCGACGCCGCTGGTCTGGACGAATCCCATCCGCACCGAAATCGTGGTGCCCGGCGAGAATCGCAACCGAGGTTACTCGCTCGACGGCAAGCTGCTCTGGGAGTTCAACGGTCGCATGGGCAAGCTGGTGATTCCTTCCCCGTTTGCCGCGAACGGATTGTGCTACATCACCTCGGGTTTCGTGGCGGAGAACCATCGCCCGACCTTCGCATTACGACCAGGCGCCAGCGGCGATCTCGCTCCGGAAGGCGACTACGCCAACAGCGAATCGTTCGCCTGGTACCAGGACCGCTCGGGACCCTACAACCCGTCCCAGATCGTCTGCGGCGACTATCTCTACACGCTCTACGACCGAGGATTTCTGACCTGTCACGATGCCAGGTCCGGCGACGAAGTCTACGGCAAACAGCGACTCCGCCCCAGCGGTTCTTTCACTGCGTCGCCCTTCGCTTTCAACGGACGGCTGTTCTGTCTGAGCGAAGACGGCCTGACCTACGTCGTCAAACCGGGGCCGGAGTTCGAAATCCTCAAGCGCAATCCCCTCGACGAACTCTGCCTCTCCAGTCCGGCCGTCGTCGGCGACAAGCTACTCATTCGGACGGCATCCAAGCTGTACTGCCTGTCCGAGGGCGCTGGAAACCAAGCAAAGTCGGACACCCCGAACGGTGCCCCGGCCATTGAGGACTCCACGATCGCGGCAACCGAGAAGTATGCCATCTACTAAGGCGTTCTAACAAGACTGGTCGACACGGTTCCAGCCATGGTGGCCTATGCCCCTCACCCCAAGATGGCCTATGCCGAAGCGGGCGCACCTGATGACCGCAGACGACAGATACTGGGGCGTGACGAGGATTGTGCGCCTGATCGACTGGATCCGAAAGAACCCCGAGAAGGACGTGCGGCTGAATCTGCATAAGAACGCCTCCCAGGTTAATCGCATGGTCGCCGCAGCTTCGGAGCCTAGTATAGCTCCCCGGCTGGAGATTGCCGGCGGCGGAGTGAAGGACGGCCACATGGCGATTCCCGACTGGATCGGGATCACCAATTTCGATTGGGACTTCATCGAGAAGAACAGCGTCTGAAAGAAGGTGGGGAGAAACGATATGATGACGCACAGTCACAGACTGACTCGTAGGCGCTTTCTCTCGCGCTGCGGAGCGCTGGCCGCCGGGGCCGTCTTGGGGCGGCGGCTTCTCGCGGCGGAGCCTACCGACGGCGACCCATCGGAGCCGCTGTTTCTGAAGTCCTGGGAAGCGATTGAACTGCCTGGCGAGCGGAAGTTCAAGGAGTTCATCAAGATCACCGGCGCGGATGGTTCCGTCGGGTACAGCCGCGCGCTGGGCGGGACACGCGATTTGAAACTCGCTCAGCAGGCCGTTGCACGAGCCAATCTGCTGGATCACGAAGCGCTCTACGATCGGATGGTCAAGAAGAAGGTCCCTGAGGCACAGCGCAAGGTCCTCGACATCGCCTGCTGGGACCTGCATGCCCGCAGGATGGACAAGCCCCTGCATGCCCTGCTGGGGACACGCAAGAAGAAGATCATTCGCTACGGCGATGTCCGCTGGCACGCGGCGGACATGACGCCCGGCCGGTATGCGAAGCAGGTGGCCTCCTACCTCGATCGCACGGGCATGATCGCGACCAAGCTGCACTTCCCCGGCAATATGGGCAACGAGGACAGCATGCCGTTAAAAGACATCTTGGAGACGCTCACGGCCGTGCGTAAGGCGGTTGGCGATGACAAGATCCTGGCCTGGGATCCGTACCCGCGCAAGGCCGAATCGGCAACCACATCGCTCGACGAGGCCAAACAGATGATCCGCCACATGGACGACCTTGGATACTCCTGGTTCGAGGGGCCCTTGCTTCCGGTCCCCTACGACGAGCAGATCCCGAAGTACGTCGAGCTCATGCGGATGAAGCCCAAGCTGCGCATCCAGGCGGAAGGACACCGCTCGCCCATTGGCGACGGAACCCCGTACCCCGACATGGTACGCTGGGTGGAAGCCGGGGCGGTCAATCAATGCTCGACGGATGCCTACATCGTGGAAGGCCTGACGCACGCCAAGCGCTTCCTCGATTATGCAACGAAGCGAGAAGACCTCGTGGTCAACCTGCACTGGGCCTGGGCGCCGCACGCCCACCTGGTCATGGCATACGACGACACGGTCTGCCCGGTCGCCGAGTTCCCCATGACCGAGGACATTCCCAAATCGTTCCTCGAAGGCCCCCACCTGCTCGCCCCGGACTGGCCCGGCATCTACCAGATTGATTGAGAGGGCCGCGGACGGGATTCCCTGCAACGATCGCGCAGACAGGAGAGACACATGACACTTGGCAAAGCTACCGGACTCTTCTTGGCATGTCTTGCCTGCGCGGTGTGTGAGGGAGCTGGCAAAGAGCACTCGCCGCATTGGCGAATCGAGAAGGCCGCCGGAGGCTGGCAGCTCGTCAGAGACAGCCAACCGTTCTACATCAAGGGGGCCGTCGGCTGGAACCGTTTCGACGTCCTTCGCGACTGTGGCGGGAACGCCGTGCGGACTCCGGCCAAGAAGGCCTTGCTCGACGCCGCGCACCGGCAAGGCCTCGCCGTGATGGCCAATCTTCCGGTCCGCGGCGAGCGCAGCGGAGTCGACTGGGGTGACGCCGAACAGGTGGCCGAGCAGCAGCGGCGCGTCCTGTCCGTAGTCGAAGAGCTGAAGAGCCACCCGGCCCTGATGGTCTGGGCGATCGGAAACGAGCTGGACCACGTTCCAGGCCGCAAGTCGTATCACCCGGGTCTCTGGAAGCGGCTGAACGACCTGGCGGTTGCGATCAAACGCATCGACAAGCATCATCCCGTGATGACCGTGGTTGGCACGGGCCGTTTCGAGCAGAAGGTGCAGCAAATCGCCCGCGAGTGCACCGCCATGGACTTGCTCGGCATCAATGCCTATGGCGATCTCGCCCCTGTGACCCGACTCGCGCGTAAGCACTGGCCAAAGCCCTATGCCGTCACTGAATGGGGACCCACGGGCCACTGGCAGGTCCCTCGAACCAAGTGGCGAGCCCCGCTGGAGCAGACGAGCAGTGAGAAGGCAGCCGTGATCCGAGAACGCTATGTGAACACGATCCAGGCGGACAGGGAGCACTGCCTCGGGTCTTTCGTCTTCTATTGGAGCGAGAAGCAGGAGACGACGCACACCTGGTACGGGCTGTTTCGAGGCGGGCTCCGTACGGAGTCGATCGACGTGATGCAGCATCTCTGGACGGGGTCCTGGCCCGAGAACCGAGCGCCGACCATTCAAACTCTGGCGATCGAAGGGACATCCGACCCGAGATCCGTGTACCTCAAACCGGGCGCCGCGTACCAGGCGCATGTCCAGGCCGCGGACCCCGATTCCGACGCCTTGACCTACGCCTGGGATATCCGCCCGGAAGTGAAGGTACCGCCCGGTTCGTACGCGGGCAGCAAGGAGAAGCGGGCGGAACCGATCGAAGGGCTGATCCGCGACGCCACGAGCGGGCAGGTCGAGTTCACCGCACCGCAAGCCGCGGGTCCCTACCGGATATTCGTCACGATCCTCGACGGCAACGGACACGCGGCGTACGGCAACGTGGCGTTCTTCGTCAACGATCACTGAACGCTGCGCGGCGAATGGCCTCCTCCCTCAGGCCCAGAGCAGCCGAACGACGGGCTCCCGTTGGTTGCCCTGGGTTCCGTGGCCGCGTCGGCGTCAATAGGAAGCATCGCCGCACGGGCACTCCAGGCGGAGGCGGTCGTGCAAGGCCCGTAGTACGTGCCAACCAGATGCGAAGGCAACTGCAATGGCTTTGACCCACCTGACCGAAGCCGTCGATATCTTCCTGACGATCTGGGATACACGAGCGTTGCCGCCGGATCGCACCGTCGACATCCGGGCCATGTCGCTCGACGACGCCTATTCCGTCCAGCGGAAGGTGATGGAACACCGGCTGGCACAAGGCGAGCGCGTCGCCGGCTACAAGGTTGGCTGCACGAGCGCGGCGATTCGGCGACAGTTCGGCTTGTCGGAACCGATCTGTGGCTGGCTCATGGCCCCGCACGTCTATTACGACGAAACGACGCTGAACTGGAATGACTACGTTCAGTGTGCGGTGGAGCCCGAATTCGTGCTCAGCATAGGGCGAGACATATCCCATGGGGTGACCGACGAGAGGGAGCTTGTCGACGCGATCGAGTGGGTAGCACCGGGGATCGAGGTCCATAACTTCACATTTTGGTTTGGTGATCCATCGTCACAAGAGCTGATCGCCTCGAACGGTATTCATGCCGCCCTGATCGTCGGTCCGCAGCGCGTGCCGCCTGCAGATCTCGACTTCGACATGGAGGGCGTCGGCCTCTTCTGCAACGACCGGTTGATGGCTTCAGGAATCGGTGCTGAAATCATGGGCGGCCCGATCAAGTCGCTCGGTTGGCTGGTCCGACGCCTTTTACGGGAGGGCGAGTACCTGCGGGCCGGCCAACTCGTCATACCCGGGTCTCCCGTTGAGCTCGTTCCCGTCCGGCCGGACGACCGCGTGACTGCCGCATTCACACATCTCGGGAGGGTTTCGACACGGTTTGCCGGATAGTGCCAAGACGCGGGCTTCCTGCCGTCGCCGTTACGTCGTGAAGGGGCGCGCAGCCATCGTGAAGGGCGTCCGGGATGCGGTCATCGCACGCATGCCAGGACCGTGGCCGCCGGAATCCACGAGGATGACCGTCTCGGCATCCGCGTCCCGCGCGAGATCTTCCGGCTCCGGAAGGCGGGCGAGGGGGAGAAGGCGGAGCAGGACTTGAGGGACTTCCTCCGCGGAGACTATGCTGGGGCCCTGAAGCGGGCGAAAGCCACGTCACGGCAGAAACCGTCCATTGCCCTGTCACCCCGAGTGCCCCCACCATGAGAAGACCTTTCGCCGCGATCTCCGCCGATAGGCGGTCGATGCGCGGAACGAGCCTACTCCTCGTCTTCTGCCTGTCGCCGCTCGCTTCGCCGGCCCAGGCAGCCCTGCCCGACCGGGAGGGACAGCTCAACGAGCCTTACCTGGAGTGGGACATCAAGTACCGCGACGCTTCGGGCAACAAGTTCGACGTCGTCGCCTGGGCCGTGTTCACCCATGAAAGCGGCGAGACGAAGCGGTCGCTCATGTTCTACTCCGGATCGGGCGACACCTGGCGATTCCGCTTCACGGGCACGCGCACGGGCACCTGGCGGCTGGTCACGTCGGGGCCGGGCTCGCTGGGCGGCCAGACCGCGATGGTCTCGGTCAAGCCCAATCCCGCGGCGCGCCAGGGCTTCCTCACGACCGAAGGCACCCGATGGGTCTGGCTCGGCACAGGGGAAGAGCATGTCCCGCAGCTCGTGATGAGCAAGGACTTCCCGGCCTACTGGACCGCCCGGGGCGTGGATACCGCGAAGATCGATGAAGAGATCCGCGAGTTCATCGCCGAGACCGGATTCACGGGCTTCCACAAGGCAGGCGTGGCCGCGACCTGGTTCGATATCACCAGGGATTCCCGGGATACCCGAAGCGCCGGCCCCAAGGCCCATCCCGATCCGCGGAGCTTCGAGGTGATCGAGGCGTTCCTCGTGCGGGCCTACCGGGCAGGTGCCTCGACGCACATCTGGCAGTGGGGCGCCGATTCTTACCAGAAGGGCTGGGGCGGGCGCGGCGGGCCCGCGGGGATCGGCGGTCCCATGAGCCCGGCCGATCGGCGCCTCAACCGCTACATCGCCGCGCGCCTGGGTCCCATTCCCGGCTGGAGTATGGGCTACGGGTACGACCTGGAGGCCTGGGCCGACGCTGAAGAACTCCAGGCCTGGTACGATTTTCTCAAGGGCCACCTGGGCGGATGGGAGCACGCCGTCGGCGGCCGCGCCGACGAGAAAGACACGTGGGACCGCAAAGAGGATCCCGACGGCGACGGGCATCCCGGCGTCGTCTACCGCAACGAGATGCGCACCGGGCCGCGCGAGGTCTTCTGGACCGGCGGCGACTACGTCGGCCACTACGATTACCGCGTACCGTACCGATGGTACGTGGAGACGCTCCGGTTCAGCCGGCGCCTCGGCAAGCCGGTGCTTCAGGAAGACCGGTTTCGCATCCGGCGCTCGCGAAGCTGGTTCGTCAAGGACTACACACCCGACCTCACGCGCCGCGGACTGTGGCACTCGATGATGGCCGGCGGGGTGGGCAACATCTGGGGGCAATACCTGCCCGATCCCGACGAGGGCGGGTCGCGGCCCTACGACAACGGCGCCAGGGGCTCGATCCAGAACGTCCGCGACTTCCGCGTGGACATCAAGGATCAAATCAAGACCTGGAACCGCTTCTGGATTGCCGGCCGGCGGTTCCGCGGCGACTACGATCGGGCGAACGATCTGACGCAAAAGGACGAGGGCGTCCCGATCTGGGACACCAGCCCCAGCGGCGGGCCGATCCGCGTCTGCCTGAAATCGCGCGACGGCAGGCATCTCGTCTTCTACGCCGAGAGCGCGTCGGAGGTCGTCATGGACCTTACCGCGATGAACGGTCCTCAAGCAGCCGTGGCCGTCGATACACGCAGGCCGTACCGAGAGATCGATCTGGGGAAGCTGCGAACCGAGAAGACGACCTGGCGGGCGCCTCACGCGTCGGACTGGGCCGTCGCCGTGGGGAACTTCCCGGGCCACCCGTAAGCACCCCGGTGAAGCTGCCTCTGGAGGAAGCCCGAGCATGACGCAACAATCGCTGGCCGTGGCAGGCGACCGCGCGCTGGTCGCCACGACTCGTGACGAGCGCGTCAAGGAGGACAACGTCGATCGAATCATCGAACGGGCAACGCTGACCGTTTACGATCTGGCCGACGGCAAGGTCCTGCAGCAGGTCGAGCTGCCCGCCCCGGTCGCCCAGGCCGGCATCGCCGTGGCCGGCGGAACGGTCTTCCTCACCTGTCTCGACGGAAGCATTTTTTGCCTTCGGTAGCAGGGACGATGCCAACAAGCCCGCCTTGCCTGCCGCCGGGAAGCTCGGCCACCGGTTCCACGCGGTCATGTCGGGGGGCCGCCCAAAGACGTCCGCGGCATCCGCATGTTCCTGCGACGCGTTTGAAGCATGTTCGCGATGTCCGGGGGACGGGCGCCGGCGTCCGGATAACCCGGCGCGCTTCCCACGCGCGGGACTGTTAGCAATCGGTGAGCCCGGATCGCCGATGCGGGGCTGGGACCGCGGTCGGCGGGAGGGTCGCGCGGGATGGGGGCGCCGCCCTTATGCAGGCTGCGCGCAAGGGCTATACTTGCCTGTTTCATCCTCTCGCGATGCCCGGCGCGTGTGCGGCGTGCGTACGGCGCGGGGCTCGCCAGGTGGGCGTGAGGCCGCGCAGCGTTCTCCGAATGCGGGGGAGTCCTGCCCGCAAGAACGCGGCGCCGCCGAGCAACAAGACAACAAGGAGCCCCTGCGTGGCCACTGCCGTCTCCTCCGCATCCGCTGTCGGCTCGAAGCTCGACGCCGTGTTCCAACCCCGGTCCGTGGCCGTGGTGGGGGCTTCCACCCGCCGCGGCACGGTGGGCAACGACATCTTCCGCAACCTCCTTCTGAACGAGCTGAACGGGTCGGTGTACCCGGTCAACCCCAAGGCGTCGCACGTGCTGGGTGTGCATTGCTACGGCTCGCTGGAGGAGATCCCGGGCGAAGTCGATATGGCCGTGGTGATCGTCCCGGCCAAGGCCGTGCTGGGCGTGACCGATCAGGCGATCGCGAAGGGGGTGAAAGCCCTTGTCGTGATCTCGGCCGGGTTCAAGGAGATCGGCCACGAGGGCGCGGAGCTGGAGGACCGGCTTCGCGAGAAGGTTCGGGCCGCAGGCGTGCCCCTGATCGGCCCCAACTGTCTTGGGGTGATCAACACCGATCCCGAGGTGCGGATGAACGCCGCGTTCGGGCGCAAGATGCCCTCGGCCGGCAACCTGGCCTTCATCTCCCAGAGCGGGGCCCTGTGCACCTCGGTGCTCGACTACGCCGAGGAGCGGCACATGGGCTTCAGCAAGTTCGTCAGCTTCGGCAACAAGGCCGACGTGAACGAGATCGACCTGCTGGACTATCTCGCTCGGGATGACAAGACCTCGGTCATCGCCATGTACCTGGAGGACGTCAGCTACGGCCGGCAGTTCATCGAGACGGTGCACAAGATCTTCTGGACGACGGGCAAGCCCATGCTGTGCCTGAAGAGCGGGCGCTCGCCCGAGGGGGCCAAGGCCGTCAGCAGCCACACCGGCTCGCTGGCCGGCAGCGACTCGGTGTACGACGCCCTGATGACGCAGAGCGGCGTGCAGCGCGTCGATACGATCGCCGATCTGTTCGACTACGCATTGCTCTACACCACGCAGCCGCTTCCGCGCGGCGATCGCGTGGCGATCATCACCAATGCCGGCGGCCCTGGCATCATGGCCACCGACGCGGCGGTGCGGCACGGCCTGAAGCTGGCCGAGCTGAGTGAGGAGACCCGGGGCAAGCTGGCCGGGTCGCTCCCCGCCACGGCCTCGCTCCGCAACCCGATCGACGTGATCGGCGACGCGCGCAGCGACCGCTACAAGGCCGCCGTGCACACCGTGCTGGAAGACCCCAACGTGGACATGGGCGTGGTGATCCTCACCCCGCAGTCGATGACCGAGATCGAGGAGACGGCCGCCGTGGTGCCCGAGGCCGTCGAGGGGGTCAACAAGCCCGTCGTCTGCGCGTTCATGGGGGCCAAGGACGTCGCCCCCGGCGTGGAGGTGCTGCGCAAGGCCCGCATCCCCAACTACCCGTTCCCCGAGGACGCGGTGCGGAGCCTGGCTGCGGCCGCGCGCCTGGTCGAGCTTCACGAGATCCCGCGCCGCGAGATGGCCGTGTTCGACGATCTGGCCGTGGACAAGGCCGGCAAGCTGATCCGCGAGATGCTGGACGGACGCCAGGAGCGGTATCTCACGCAGGCCGAGTGCCGGCCGATCCTCGAGTGCTACAACCTGCCGCTGTTGAAGAGCGGGGTGGCGACCACGGCCGACGAGGCCGCGTCGCTCGCCGACTCCATCGGCGGCGCCGTAGTGATGAAGGTCATGTCCGGCGACGTAGTGCACAAGTACGACGCGGGCGGGGTGATCCTCGACGTCCACGGCGGCGACGAAGCCCGGCAGGCCTTTCAGCGAATTCACGACAACGTGCAGAAGGCCGTCCCCGGGGCGAGGATCGACGGCATCCTCGTCGAGCAGATGGCGCCCAAGGGGGTGGAAGTGATCCTGGGCGCCAGCCGCGACCCGCGGTTCGGGCCGCTGATGATGTTCGGCCTGGGCGGCACCCTGGTCGAGGTGCTCAAGGACGTGTCCTTCCGGCTGGCCCCCATGTGGCACATCTCGGCCGAGCGCATGGTCCGCCAGATCCGCTCGTTCAAGGTGCTCGACGGCTTCCGCGGCAACCCGCCGGCCGACCTGAAGTCCATCGTCGACACGCTGCTGCGGCTCTCGGCCCTGGTGTGCAATCACCCTGAGGTCTCGGAGCTGGACATCAACCCGCTGATCGTCCATCCCGAGGGCGAGGGCTGTTCCGTGGCCGACAGCCGGGTGATGCTTCGCAAGGACGCGTAGCCGCGGGGCCGGAAAAGTCAGACGGACGTTTGCAGCCGGGCGGCGGCGAGCGTGTTCGCCAGGAGCATCGTAATGGTCAGCGGCCCGACGCCGCCGGGGACCGGCGTGATGTGCGCGGCCACCTCCCTGACGGCCTGGAAATCGACGTCGCCGAACAGGCCCTCGTCGGTCCGGTTCATGCCCACGTCGATGACCACCGCGCCCGGCTTGACCATGTCGGCGGTGACGAACTTCGCGCGGCCGATGGCCACGACAAGGATGTCGGCCTGGCGGGTGACTTCCGGCAGATCGCGGGTGCGGCTGTGGCAGACGGTCACCGTGGCGTCGCCGCCCGGGCCCCGCTGCATAAGCATCACGGCCATGGGCTTGCCGACGATGTCGCTGCGGCCGATGACCACCACGTGGCTCCCGGCGATCTCCACGTCGTGACGGATCAGCAACTGCTGGATGCCCGCGGGCGTGCAGGGGAGGAACCGCGGCCGGCCCTGGACGATGCGGCCGACGTTCTCCGGGTGGAATGCGTCCACGTCCTTCATGGGGTGAACCGCCAGCAACACGCGCGTTTCGTCGATCTGCTCAGGCAGCGGCAACTGGACAAGGATACCGTGGACCTTGTCGTCCCTGTTCAGCCGGGCCACCAGGTCGAGGAGGTCATCCTGGCTGGTCTCGGCGGGCAGCCGGTGCAGGCGGCTCTCGATGCCCGCCCGCTCGCAGGCCTTCTGCTTGTTGCGGACGTAGATCTGGCTGGCCGGATCGTCGCCCACTAGCACGGCGGCCAGGCAGGGGACCACGGTGGTGTCCTGGATGAACTCCGCGACCTGTTCGGCGATTTCGCCGCGGATCTGCTGGGAGAGGGCTTTTCCGTCGAGGAGGGCGGCAGGCACGGCGGGGACTCCGAAGGCACGGGGACTGGCAGGCGCGCGGCCGGCGAAAGGCGATCATTTTATCAGATCGCCCCCCACGGTCATGGCCCCGCCCTAAGTGGTACTGGATGTAGATTGCACGCTCACCGCTTGGAAACGTCGCCATTCCGGTAACGCTTCCTGTGCGATCCTCCCCAGGCATTGCTTCAGTCGTGGCCAGGCGGGCTGCCGTTGCACGGGCGGGCGCGGCGTTCTATCGTTACAACCTGGACTGACATAAATCGAGCCCGTAGAATAATCAGGATAATCTTTGTCAACGAAGTAGTTTTTCGTCTCAAGCGGCCGGGAAGACTATGAGCAGCGATCCGTCGAAGTGGAGCAAGATCGAGAAGATCAAGCAGGAAAGCGACTACCTCCGCGGCACCCTCGCCGAGGAACTGGCCAACGACGCCGATGCCTTTGAGGGACCCGCCACGCAGGTCCTCAAGCACCACGGCATGTACCAGCAGGACGACCGCGACCTGCGCGGGCGCAAGGGCCCGGACGGCCAGCGGCTGGGCAAGGCGTGGTCGCTGATGATCCGCGTGAAGATTCCGGGCGGGCGCCTCACCTGCGACCAGTTCCTGGCGCAGCTCGACCTGTGCGACGCGCTGGGCGACACGACCTTGCGAATCACCAACCGCCAGGACATCCAGTTCCACGGGGTCCTCAAGGGCAACGTGCGCGAGGCCATCCGGCGCATCGACCGCGTGCAGCTCACCACGCTCGGCGCCTGCGGCGACGTGGAGCGCAACGTCATGTGCTGCCCCGCGCCGCTGCATCACGACCGCGTCCGGCAGGAGATGCAGGACCACGCGCGGCGACTGTCCGACCATCTGCTCCCGCAGACCCGGGCGTACCACGAGATCTGGCTGACCGACCCGGAGTCGGGCGAGAAGCACCTCGCCGGCGGCGGACCGGAAGGGCGCGAGATCGAGCCAATCTACGGGGCGAACTACCTCCCCCGCAAGTTCAAGACGGCCTTTGCCCTGCCCGAGGACAACTGCACCGACGTGTACACCAACGACCTGGGCCTGCTGGCCGACGTCGCAGGGGGCGGAGTCGTCGGCTACAACGTGCTGGTCGGGGGTGGATTGGGCGTCACGCCGAGCAACGAGAACACCTTCCCGGCCCTGGCGCAGCCGTTGGCCTACGCGACGCCCGACGAGTTGATCGACGTGGCCGTGGCCGTGGTCAAGGTGCAGCGTGACTTTGGCAACCGCGAGGACCGCAAGCGGGCGAGGATGAAGTACCTGATCGCCGACTGGGGCATGGGGCGGTTCCGCGCCAAGGTCGAGGAGTACCACGGACGCCCGCTCACCGATCCGAAGCCCGTGGAGGCCCGCGACTTCGACGACCACATCGGCTGGCACGAGCAGGGCGACGGCCGGTGGTTCTACGGGCTGAACGTGGAGAACGGGCGCGTGCTGGACCGCGAGGGCTTCACGCTCAAGTCGGCCCTGCGCGAGGTCTGCGAGAAGCTCCGGCCCGGCGTTCACTTGACGCCGCACCAGAGCCTGCTGTTCAGCGACGTTGCGCCGGGGGACCGCTCGGCGCTGGAGGAGATCCTCAGGCGTCACGGGATCAAGCTCTCCGAGGAGATCTCGCTGGCGCGGCGGTGGTCGATGGCCTGCGTGGCCCTGCCGACGTGCCCCTTGGCCGTGACCGAGAGCGAGCGCGTGCTGCCGGGGCTGATGGACCGGCTCGACGAGGAGCTAGACCGATTGGGCCTGGCCGGCGAGCGGTTCACGGTCCGCATGACCGGCTGCCCCAACGGCTGCGCCCGGCCCTACAACGCCGACGTGGGCCTGGTGGGCAAGACCAGGGACAAGTACACGGTCTATCTCGGCGGGCGCGTGGTCGGCGACCGGCTGGGCTACATCTACCGGCCGATCGTCCCCCTGGACGAGATCGTCCCCACGCTCGTGCCCGTGCTGGCGTGCTTCAAGCAGCACCGCGAGAACGGCGAGACGTTGGGCGACTTCTGCCACCGGGTCGGCGCCGAGGCCCTGTCGAGCTTCAGCCAGAAGGACGCGTCTGCCGAGGCGTGATCCCGGCCTCGGATGCCAATCGCCCCCCGCCAGCTTGTCTGCCGGCTGAAGCAGGTTGGGAAACCAGCCGGTCGGCCCCCCAGACTGATTCGCCTTCCGGACCAGGCCGGCAGGGGTGCGGTCGTGCTACTCGGTAAGGTGCGCCTGACGATGCAACGAGCCGACGGGCCGCCCAACGGGATCGCACGAGGGGCTCTCAAGGCCAACCGGCCCCCCGGAACCCGCTCTCCATCAAGAGCATCGCCCTCTCCGGAGCAGACTCGCGCGCACCACGAAGTGACCGCGCGTTCTTCTGCCGACAGAAGGTTCTCATCGGGGTTTCGGGGGACGGCGTGCATGGCGCCGGTCTTGGGCAGCGAATGTGGGTTTCTCCGGGTCGGCGCCCCGGCTCTCCTCCTTCCCGGCCCAAGACCGGGATCGCCGCGCCCTGCGCCGTCAATAGTGAACGCACCAGGACTTCCGGCCGGGCGGGCGGGCCGACGATGCGGCGGATTCTGCGCGCTCTTCCCGGGGGCCTGGGCCGCGCCCGAGATGCCGGCAAGGGGGCGGCGCGTCAGATCAGCGCGTCGAGCTCGGCGACCAGTTGCTCGAACTGCGCCAGCGCGGTCTCCACGGGCTCGGGCTTCTCCATGTCCACGCCCGCGTCGCGCAACAGGTCGAGCGGGTCCTTGGAGCACCCGGCCGAGAGGAAGGCCAGGTAGTCCTTGAGTTCCTGTTCGCCGCCCTGGCTGACCCGCCGCGCCAGAGCGATGGCCGCCGACATGCCGGTGGCGTACTTGTACACGTAGAACGCCCGGTAGAAGTGCGGGATGCGGAGGCACTCCAGGTCGAGCTGCTCGTCGAGGACGAAGTCGGGGCCGAAGTAGTCCACCAGGAGCTGATGGTAGATCTCGCGGAAGCGGTCGAGGGTGAGCGGCTCGCCCGACTCGGCCGTGGCGTGCGTGATCTTCTCGAACTCGGCGAACATGGTCTGGCGCACGATCGTGGCGCGGACGGCGTCGATCTGCCGGTTGATGAAGTACGCCCGGTGGCGGTCGTCGCCGGCGTGGCGCGCGAGGTAGTCGCTGAGCAGCTGTTCGTTGAAGGTGCTGGCCACCTCGGCGACGAAGATCACG
>CAYSUS010000100.1:0-25525 GCA_964434165.1 uncultured Pirellulales bacterium | reverse complement strand
CGGGGCCAGCCACCACCGCGGCATCATGTTGCTCAACCCCTTGGGCCCGGCGCCGATCATGCTCAAGAAGCTGGGCAGACGCACGTCCCGGGGGGCCGGCTCGAAGCCCATCGCCAGGCGCTTCATGCGGTAGTCGGCCGCGACCAGCACGCGCGCGAAATGGCTGTCCGCCGGAACGCCCGTGACGGTGATCGACTGCGGGCCGAGGGCCTGCTCGATGGCCGCCATCGTGGCCTGCGGATTGCCAATCGTATGGAGTTTGCCGACCAGGCTGCGGAGACGGTTGAGGCCTTCCGGCGTGGGATCGATCGAGCAACTGATGCCGGTCCGGGCGGCGTCGCGCGCGGTGCGCAAGGCGACCAGGAGGTCGTCCAGAAGCATCACGGGGCGGCCCGAGGTCACGCCCACCACGTTGCCGGCGTCGTCCACCTTCCAGCCCTCGCCCGGCCCGGCCAGGACGATGTCCTGCTGCTCGGGATAGACCAGGACGTACTCGATCTGCTGAAGACCCGCGAGGTACCGGATCTCGTCCGAGAGCGGCTTGCCCTCGCGTTGGCAGTCCTCGATGGCCCTTTCAAGGCCGCGAAGCGAGATCTTGCGGGTCTCGACCGCTCGTCCGAGCTCCGGCGCCGCCGCGCCGATCCCCTGCTGCATCATCTGGCGCAACTTGCCGGTGGCGTCCACGTCGGCATTGCGGAGGATGCCGTCCGCTTCGATCGACACGCCACCCACCGCCCGGGTGCGCAAAAGCTCTTGCGCTCCGGCCGGCCGGCCGATCGCGGCCAGCACCGCCAGGGCCGCTGCCGCGACCGCGACGCGGCGGATCGCCGTAGTTAGTCCCTTCGTACCAGTGTGCATTGGGTTCTCCTTTTGCGCCGTGCTGGGCATACGTAGAGAGAGTGAGCCCGGGCCGGTGGATCGGCCCTCTCTGCTCCCGTCGAGCGAAGAACTACCCCGGTCTAAGCGGCCGACAGCGGAGCCTGCCAGACAACCCGTTGGACCGGGAGGCGAATACGACTTCCAGGGTAATTCGTGCGGCAAGAATATGCAATAAACGGTCCGGAATCGCCACACCGCCGGCCCCGGTGGGAAAGGGCGAACCGGCGAAGCATCACCCCTTTGGCGGCGGCCCCCCGCGGAGCGCTGTCTTGCCATTTCCTCCTGCCGCACGATAAGTTAGGGGGACGGGGGCTCGTCTTCTAAGTCCGGCCGCGATCCTTCGGCTCCACCTTGTGGGGGATCGGCAGTGTCCCAGCTCGCTTATCTGGTCATCCGAGAAGGGGGGAACTGGACCGACGTGTTCCGACTGGTCCCCGGCCAGTCGGTCACGGTCGGCCGCGCCCCGACCAACCAGATCGTGCTGAAGGACGAACGATGCAGCCGCAGCCACGCGGAGGTGTTCACCTCCGAGGGCCAGTGGACGCTGCGCGATCTGGAGAGCCGCAACGGCACGATGGTTGGCGACCAGCGGCTTCGCGACGACTGGACCTTGCGGCCTGGCGACGTGATCCGCATCGGCCGCTCGCAGATGATCTTCGTGCACAGCCTGACCGAGGCCTTCTCCGAGTCGAGCACGGTGCTGCGGCAGGCGGCCGAGGAGTCGAGCGTGACCTCCGGCCCGGGTCTCGACGACGACTCCAACGTGCTGGCCGCCTATGAGCCCACCACCATCACGCACCGCCGGGGGCAGACGCGCTTCCTCGAGCCGGGCGAGGAGGACGTCAGCCTCAAGGAGATGGGCCGCGCCGCGGCCCGGCTCTGCCGGCTGGCCTTCGAGTTGGCCAAGGCCCCGAGCATGTCGCGCCTGGCCGAGCTGGCCCTCGACGCCTTGTTCGAAGGGACCAAGACCGACGCCGGAGCACTGCTTCTTCTCCCCCGCGACGCACAGGGCCAGACGCGCGGCTCGGACCTGGAGGTGGTGGCCTCGCGCACGCTCTCCGAGCGCCGCTACCATCGCGTGTCCAACTTCCTCGCCTCGACCGTGATGCGCGAGGGCGAGGCCGTCCTTGCCCGGAACGTGCTGGGCGACAGCGCGCTGGGGAGCCGCGACAGCCAGGGCGAGATCCACACGACCAGCGTGATCTGCGCCCCGATCCGCAAGGGCCGGGAGTTCCTCGGGCTGATCCACCTGTACTCCACCGACCCCCAGCGCGTGCCCGAGCCGGACGACCTGGAGTTCACCCTGGCCGTGGCCGAGACCGTGTCCGTGGCCCTGACCAACCTCACGCGGCAGCAGGAGCTGACCGAGAACCTCACGCAGATCCGCAACGAGAACGTCGAGCTCCGCGAGCGACTCGGCGTGCAAAGCGAGATCGTCGGGCGAAGCGAGCTCGTCCAGCAGATCACCGAGGAGATCGGTCGGGCCGCCACGTCCAAGGCCACGGTGCTCATCCGGGGCGAGAGCGGGGTGGGCAAGGAACTGGTCGCCCGCGCGGTCCACTACTCCAGCGCCAGGCGCAACAACGCCTTCGTCTGCCTCAACTGCGCAGCGCTCTCCGAAAGCCTGCTGGCCAGCGAGCTGTTCGGCCACGAGCGCGGGGCCTTCACCGGGGCCACGGAGCGCAAGATCGGTAAGTTCGAGGCTGCCCACCGCGGCACGCTGATGCTCGACGAGATCGGCGAGATGAGCCCGAGCCTCCAGGCCAAGTTCCTCCGCGTGCTTGAGGGGCATCCCTTCGAGCGCGTGGGTGGCAACAAGCCGGTCACGGCCGACGTGCGCGTCATCGCCGCCACCAACCGCGACCTGGAGAAGGATGTTGCGGAGCAGCGATTCCGCCGCGACCTCTACTTCCGGCTGCGGGTCATCGAGATCGTCGTGCCGCCGCTGCGCAAGCGGGTCGAGGACATCCCCGAGCTGGCCATGCACTTCCTCCACCGCTACGTTGCCGAGACCGGGCGCAAGATCCGCGGCTTCACGCCCCGGGGGGTCGATCTTCTCGTCCGCTACCGATGGCCGGGCAACGTCCGCGAGCTCAAGAACGTCATCGAGCGGGCCGTGGTCCTCTGCCGCAGCGAGTTGATCGACGAAGAGGACCTGCTCCTCTCGGACCTTTCCACGGCGGGCGACACCGGCGAGTCGCGGCCCAGTCGGGTCCGGTTCAATCCCTGCTCCCTGGCCGAGATGGAGCGCCGCCACATTCAGGCCACACTCAATCACACCGGCTGGAACAAGAGCCGCACCGCCAGCATCCTGGGCATCGAGCGATCGACCCTCGACCGCAAGATCCGCCGGTACTCGCTTCAGGACGGCGGCGCCTCGCCGCCGCGGGCCAAGAGCGGGCCCGGGTAGCACGGCGCGGCTGCCCGCGATGCGGGTCGTGCCGCCTGGACCGATCGCGCGGATGCTCCCGTCTTGGCGCCGGCGTACTCGCGCCGAGGGCCGTGCCCGGTCCCGCCGGCCGCCTGCCCGAGCCGTTTTCGTAACGCATATATACTAGCGGGCAGACACAGGGACCGCGCGGGGGAAGCCGCCTCCGCGGAGCGTCGAGGCTTCTGGGAGAACTGAGCACGGGAGATTCGATCGTGGCCACCGCGACCCTCGACTGCCTGGATGCCCTCTCCGCCGATCCGATCATCGTCAAGGCGCTCATCGGCTCGGTGGATAGCTGCATGACCATGTGCGACACGCGGGCCCATTGCGTGGGCGTCTCCACCGTGCCCACGCGCGAGAAGGGCATCGTCACCGGCATGATCGGAGTGCACGGCAACGTGTCGGGCTTCGTCACGGTGAACATGGCCGAGCGCGTGGCCCTGGCCGCGGTGGGCGGCCTGCTCCAGGACCGATTCGACCAGCTCAGCGCCCAGGTGATTGACGGGGTGGGCGAGATGGCCAACCTCATCGGCGGCGGCGTGAAGAAAGGGCTGGGCGGGACGCCGTGGGGCTTCACCCACGTCACGGTCCCGTCGGTCATCGTGGGACAGCACTACGAGATCGCCTACGCGGGCGGGCTCAACTACGTGTGCGCCACGTTCGAACAGGAGGACGAGGAGGCGATCATGCTGCACGACCGCCTCCTCACCGTGGCTGTCTCGCTGATCCGGCTGTGACCGATGCAACGGAGACTTCCGAAGTCTCGCAGACTTCGGAAGTCTGGTTTCCGGCACGAAGAGCAAACGGCCCGCCGGAGCGGGCCGCGTGCCAATGCATCGGGTCTGAAAGAGTCCCGCTCAGGCGGCCGCCTCTTCGGAGGCCGGCATGGATAGGGTCTCGCCCTCCAGCCCCGCCTTGGCCAGGATCACGTAGAGCACGAAGCCGACGATGAAGGCGGCCATCGGCGGGCAGGGGATACTTCCCTTCAGGAAGCTGAGGCCAGGGATCATGGCGAACAAGTCCGGCGCTCCAACCACGAACCCGACGAACCAGGAGATCCAGCCCGCGAGGTTGAATCCGGCTCGCGGACCGGGCCATTTCATGCCCGCAAGGAGATAGTCGGCTACCATCGCACCGCAAACCGGGCCGAAAGACGCACCGATAAGGACAAAAATCCCTGCCGCGTTGCCGGCGAAACCGGACACGGCCAAAACGCACGCGACTGCGGCTCCAATCCCGACCGAGATGAAGGGATTCACATTGGGCAAGGTGGTCTTGAAGGAGTTGGCCGCGATCAGCGACGAGAAGCAGGCCGCGGGGAACGAGGAGACTGCCAGAAGAATCATCAAGACGTTGGCGAATCCCGCGCCCAGGATCCCGCCCTTCATGATTTGAACTGGGTTGAGGATGTCTTTCACATCGGGGGGACTTCCCTCCAGTCCGCCGTAGTAGCCCGCTACGATGAGAACGGACAAGCAACCGGACAGGATCGTGGCACCGGCTATTCCCACGAGGCCGCCCATCTGAACGTTCTGTTCGTCCTTGGCGTTCATGGCGATGTCCACGCCCGCGGCGCCCGCGGTGGCGAAGAAGCCCACGATGCAGACGATCAAGGCAATGATCACGCCGATCGCGCCCATCGGCTTGGCGGGTTCCTTGGCTTCTTCGGCCTCGACCGGCTTGGCCTCCGCGTCTGCCTTCTCCGCCTCGTCCGCCTTCTCCTTCGCAGCAGCGGCCGCTTGATGCTCGGCCTCGATCTCGGCGAGCTTGTTGGCATCAAACGATCCAATGCCGCCGATCGTCGCGAAGAGCAGGATCAGCAGCACGACGACGGGGATGATCGGGAGATACGTGGCAACCTGGGCCACGTATTGGATTCCCTTAAGACCCACAAACGCCGCCACGCACGCGAAGACGATGGCAATCGAACCGTGGACCGGGCCCGGGATGATAGTATTCCCGCTTGCGTCCAGACCGATGTTGAAGCAACGGCAGAGGATGTCTGACACGAAGAACGCGTTGAAACCCAGCCAGAAGAATTGCAGGATGCCCATGAAGAATCCTGGCATGAAGAGGCCGCCTTGCACGCCGTAGGTCGAGGTGCCGACCACGTACAGCGGAAGCCCCGTCTTCATGCCCAAAAGGCCGGGCACCAAGTAGAACAGGAAGTGGATGATCAAGGCGGCAACCACCACGCCGACCAGGGCGGGCAAGACTCCCGCGGCCAAGGCCCCACCCGGTGAGTCCCCGAACCCTGGGATGTTCTGCCAGAACGCGAACCAGACCATCACGCCCGCATAGGTCGGGGCGATGCCGCTGTACCAGGCCACGCGCGCCCCCTTTGGCACTGGTTTGGCCGCCGTCACATAGTTGGGCAATTCCGACGCCATGGACCGATCCTCCCTCAAAAACGACTTGAGACTTTCGGCTGAACCGGCCGGCGCGCAGCGCGCCAGCATTGCTGCCACAGGCAGGAATCCCCGAGTATAGCCAGGTGGGCCGTCAAGTAAACTGGGAGAGCCACGAAGAAAGGAAAATTGCCGGTGACTGCGGAAGGGGGTGCCCTCACGTGCGGAAACTCTCCCCTCGACCACCCACAGCTCTCATTTGCCTCGCAATACCCATGTTATCTCCATGCAAGGGCGTCACGGGTTGCTTGCATCAGGTCCAGCGAGGCCCCCGCCGCCATCGCGCTTGACCCCACCGTCGGGTATGAAGTACCATAAGCCCTTCTGAAATCAACCGTTATGCGGCAGGGATGGCCGCTTCGTCGTGCGGGATGGCGCGCGGGCCAAAGGGGGTTCAGGGATGAGACCGACGGCCGCCAGGGAGCTGGGCTTGCTCCTCGCGTTTGCCCTGGCGCTTCGCCTGGCCGCGGTCTTCTGGTGGCAGGCCCGACTGCCCGAAGGCGAGCCGCTCTTCTTCGGCGACAGCCTCAGCTACTGGACCCTTGCCCGCAGCGTCGCGCAGGGGCAGCCGTATCAGTACGGTTCGCCTCACGCCCGGGTCTTCCGCACGCCCGGCTACCCGGTCCTCCTGGCCCCCCTGTTCCTCGCGCTGGGACCCGACCCGCCCGTGATCGCGGCCCGCATGATGGGAGCGGTCTTCGGAACCGCAGCGGTGGCCCTCGTGTGGTGGTTGGCGCGCAGGCTGTTCGGCCCGCGCGCGGGAAGCGTGGCAGGCATTGCCGCGGCCGCGTATCCCGAGGCGATCGCCGCCAGCGTGCTGGTGCTCAGCGAGGCGCCGTTCTGTCCGCTGATGCTCGGCCACCTGGCCGTCTGGACCCTCGCCTGGCAGGCGGCTTCGCCGCGGCGCCGCGGCCTGTTGGCAGGCGGCGCAGGATTGCTCGCCGGCGCGGCCACGCTTGTACGTCCGAGCTGGCTCCTGTTCGCTCCGTCGATGATCGTGGTCGGAGCCGTCTTCGGTCCGCGCCGCAGCCGCCATCTGGCGATCGGTGCGGTCATGCTGACCGGGCTGGTGGCGGCCCTGCTTCCCTGGTGGATTCGTTGCGCCCAGGTGACCGGCCGCTTCGTGCCGACCACGCTCCAGGTCGGAGCCAGCCTGTACGACGGCCTGAATCCCGGGGCCGACGGATCGAGCGCCATGGAGTTCGTCGAGTCGTTCGCCCGATCCGAGCGCTGGCTGGAGACCTACCGCGGCGAGACGAAGGACGCCGCCGGCTTCGAATACCGCCTCGACCGGGCGATGCGCCGCGAGGCCCTTGACTGGACCTGGAACCACCCGACTCGCACGGCCGAACTGGCCCTGATCAAGTTTCGCCGCATGTGGAGCCCCTGGCCCAACCAGCGATCGCTGTCCACGCCGGCCGTTCGGGTGGTCGTGGCCGCCACGTACCTGCCGGTTCTGGCCCTTGGCTTGCTCGGGGCCGGCCGATCGATCCGGCGCGGCTGGCCGTGCGTAATGTGTTGGTTGCCCGCCGCGTACTTCACGCTGCTGCACGTGGTGTTTGTCAGCTCGATCCGATACCGTCTTCCGGCCATGCTGGGGCTGATCGTCCTGGCCGCGGGCGTGGCGGCCGCGTGGTGGCCGGACCGTCCGCGCCGGGAGGAAGCGGGGCACGGATGACGCGTTGCACGCTCGCGGCCGGCGCGGGCGTGTGTTTGCCGTACTGTAGCGAATGTCCTTGGGATGACGTGACTCGGCGCCAGCGCGTCGGGATGCAGCGCCAGGGAGGGCCCATTCCCATCACCCGTCGCATCTTGATCACGCTTCGATCGTTGTTGAAGTGGGGCCTGCTGGTGGTCGTTCTCGGCGTGGCCGTGGGCGTCCCCTACTTGTATCGCCAGGTGGACGACCGCGTGCGCTGTCACGTCGAAGCGCTTTTCGCCTCGCACTATCCCGATCTACTGGTCAACGTCCGCTCGGCCGAGGTTCTGGAAGACGAGGGCATCGTGGTCCGCGGGCTGTCGATCCTCGAGCCGGGCACGGAGGGTCCCTACGCGGAGCTGATCCACGTCGACGAGGTCCACCTCGCCTGCCCCACCGATCTTCAGCACCTTGTCCAGTGCGAGATCCCGGTCAGCCGGGTCGTGGTCAAACGCCCGACGCTGCACGTGACGCGGCGCGCCGACGGCACGTGGGGCGCGGCGCGGCTCCTGCCGCTGCCCAGGCTGAGCACGCACCCGGCGCCCGTGACGATCGAGAACGGCACGATCGAGATCTTCGATCCGTACCGCGAGAACGCGACCACGCTCACCCTCCGGGACGTGAACCTCACGGTCGTGCCGATCGACGCCCCTTCCACCGAGGGCGACCTGCGCAAGATCAAAGTGAGCCTCTCCGGGGATCATCTTCGCCGGCTGGAGCTGGAGGGGCAGCTCGATCCACGGGCCTTGGCGTGCGACGTGAGCGGGAGAATCGAGGACCTGGCCGTCTCGCCCGAGCTGCGCGACGCCCTGCCGGCCGAGCTGGCCGACAAGCTCCAGGTGCTCGGTGCCCTGCGCGGCCTGGCCGAGCTGGACTTCAGCGTCGCGCACCACCCGGCGGGCGAACGCCCTCCCCGGTTCGAGGTTACGGGCCATCTGAGCCGCGGCCGCATCAACGACCCGCGCCTCCCCTACCCGTTGACCGAGATGCAGGCGATGTTCCACCTGGAAAATGACGGCATCGCCATCGAGCACCTGCTGGCGCGGAGCGGCCAGGCCTCGATCCGGGTGTCGTACCGGCGCAACGGCTACACGGACTGGTGCCCGGCGAGGATCGACGCCGAGCTGCGGCACCTGGACGTCAACCGGGCCCTTCTCGAGGTGTCGGGCGTCCCGGAGGAACTCTGCCGGGAGTGGGACAAGTACCGGCCCTTCGGCCAGATCCACGCCGACCTGAAGCTCGACTTCGACGGGCGCACGTGGCATCCAGAGGCCCGGATCCAGTGTCTGGACGTCTCCTTCACGCACCACAAGTTCCCCTACCGGCTGGACAAGGGCCGGGGCGTGATCGAGCTGAAGAACGACCTCCTCACGCTCAACCTGGCCGCCTACAGCGGGAACCGACCCGTGCGCCTTGCCGGCGAGGTCCTGCATCCCACCAGCGCGCCCACTGGATGGTGCGAAGTGAAGGGCGAAGAGCTGCCGATCGACCAGAAGCTCTACGACGCGCTGCGCGACGGCGCGCGACGCGTGCTCTCCTCGCTCAGCCCCCAGGGCACGGTCGACTTCGTGTTTCGCTCCTGGGTGGACCATCCGGGAGAGCAGCCCCATACGCACCTTGTCGTGCAGCTCAACCACTGCTCGATCTGCTACGACCAGTTCCCCTACGCCGTGCGCAACATCCGCGGCACGCTGGAGGAGCGCGATAAGGTCTGGACGTTCCGCAACTTGACGGGAACCAACGACACGGCCCGCGTGACGTGCCACGGCCACCTGCGGCCGGTGGCCGTCGCGCCCGAGCGGCCCGCGCCCGTGCCGCCGCCGGCGGAGGAGCTCCCGCGCGAGCTGGTGCTGCGATTCACCGCCACGGACGTGCCCCTGGAGGAAGAGCTCCGCGACGCCCTGCAACCGAATCTCCGGCGCCTGTGGAACGACCTGAAGCCCCGCGGCCGAATCGACCTCGACGACCTCGTGGTCCGGCATGTGACGGGCCAGCCCCAGGCGAGCGTCACCTTCCGGGCGGAGCCGTGCGGCGACACGGCATCCATCGAGCCGGTGCATTTTCCTTATCGGCTCGAGAAACTCCAGGGAGCCGTGGTCTTCGAGGACGGCCACGTCCATCTCCAGCGGCTCCGCGGCGAGCACGGCCAGGCCCGCATCTCCGCCGGCGGGTTCTGCCAGTTCCAGCCCGACGGCGGCTGGCTGCTGGCGTTCGAAGGCATATCCGTGGACCGGCTCCTGGTCGATCGCGAACTGGTCCAGGCCATGCCGTCCCGCATGAAGAAGGCGTTCACCAGTCTCGACCCCAAGGGACCGGTGGCATTGCGCGGCCGCTGGGAGTTGTCGCGCGGCGGCCGACTGGACGACCCGCTCACGTCCCGGTGGGACCTGGAGCTGACCGTGGCCGGCGGAAGCATCCGTCCCGGCATCAAGCTGGAGAACATCCACGGGGGCCTGACGCTTCAGGGGGCCTTCGACGGGCGAACGTCCCACTCCTTCGGCGAGTTGGACCTCGACTCGGTGACCTTCGAGGACCTGCAGTTCACGCAGGTCACCGGTCCGCTGTGGATCGACGAGGGGCAGGCCTTGTTCGGTGCCTTTGCCGACCGGCATCGAAACGAGCGCCAACAGGCGCCGCCGCGAGGCGAGCACGATAAGACCCGACGCCGCCTGCGCCCGCTCAGTGGCCGGATCTTCGGGGGCACCGTGTATGGCAACGGATGGGTCACCTTCGGCGAGACGCCCACCTTTGCGCTGCGAGCCACGCTGGCCGACGCCGACCTGGCGACCATTGCGCAGGAGCTGGCTCCGGGCCATCAGCACCTGAAGGGCCGGATCCTGGCCTCCCTCAACCTCCGGGGCGAGGGGCAGAGCCTGAACACCCTCTCGGGCCACGGGGCGATCCATCTTCGCGAGGCCGACCTGTACGAGCTCCCCGTGATGATCGCCCTGTTGAAGATCCTCAACCTCCGGCGTCCCGACACGAACGCCTTCGACTCCAGCGACATCGAGTACCGCATCGCGGGAAACCACGTGTACCTCGACCGCATCGTGTTCAACGGGGACGCGATCAGCCTCGAAGGGGCGGGGGAGACGAACTTCGCGGGGGACATCCGGCTCGGCTTCCATCCCATGCTCGGCCCCGAGGACCGCCGGTCCCGGCTGCTGAAGGGACTGCTCGGCGGGGCAGGGCAGGAATTCCTCCTGATCCGCGTGACGGGCACGGTCCACGATCCCAAGACCGAGAAGCAGGTCTTTCCCACGCTCAACCAGGCGCTTCAGCAGATCGCCGGGGGGCCGCGCGAGATGCTCCCCCCCGGCAGTCCACGGTCGGCCGGCCTCCAGCGACGCCTCCCCCACCGGAAAGACCGTTGAAGCTTGCCCCGGCAGACCGATCCACATGACAGAGCCGCGAAAACCCGTTGGTTTGACATCCCGGGACCGTCATCTAGGCTTTTCCTGAATGGACCGCACCCACCACATGGAACCCAACCGAAGGGAGGACTCCCATGAGCGTTGGTCCGTTGGGAGGCGTCGCCGCAAGCCTGGCGGGCACCCAGCTCGCCCAGTCCAAGGGCTCCGAGGTCGAGCGAGCCCAGCAGGACTCCAGTAGCCAGCAGCGGCAGGTTCAGAACGACCTGAAGGCCGAAACCGCCGCCGGCATCGGCGAGACCGACGGCGAGGACCACGAGACGGCCGAGAGGGACGCCGACGGACGCCGGCTGTGGGAGGAGTCGCCCCAGCCCGAGCACCCCGACGCGGACGACGGCCGCGAGGCACCCCGCCAGAGCAAGGACGCGTCGGGCGACAGCGGCACGCAGCTCGATCTGAGTGGTTGACGTGCCGCCCCGCACCTTGACAGGGCTCCAAGTGCGATTGACTCGCCTGAGGCGGCTTTGGTAGCCTGCGGCACCTCGGTCCCAGGCAGTCGAGCCGGCCGGGGCCGGCGGGATCATGGAGAATCCTCCGTAATGAAGCACGCGGCGCTGGGGCCGATCGCTGTCCATCTGCCCGAGAAGGTCGAGACCAATGAGCAATTGGCATGCGAGTTTCCTCGCTGGGACATGCCGTTGATCGAAGCCAAGACGGGCATCCGCACCCGGCACGTCGCCGCGCCCGACGAGTGCGCGTCGGATCTGGGCGTGGCGGCCGCGGAGAAGCTCTTCGCCGCCTGCGATGTTGATCGCAGGTCGATCGACTTCCTTCTCTTCTGCACGCAGACGCCCGACTACCCCCTTCCCACCACGGCCTGCCTGGTGCAAAGGCGGCTCGGTCTGCGGACCTCGATCGGCGCGCTGGATTTCAACCTCGGGTGCTCGGGCTTTGTTTATGGGCTGGCCCTGGCCGATGGCCTGATCCGCGCGGGGAGCGCGCGGCGCGTTTTGCTGATCACCGCCGAGACCTACTCGAAGTACATTCACCCCACCGACCGTTCGCTGCGCACGATCTTCGGCGACGCGGCCGCGGCGACCCTAGTCGAGGCCACGGACGAGCCCTCGCTGGGCCATTTCGTGTTCGGCACGGACGGACGCGGCGGCGACGCGCTCATGGTGACCGAGGGCGGGGCCCGACCGCCGCAAGCGGCCCTCAAGCCCCGCAAGCGCAAGCGGTGGCCGAGCAGCCTGTACATGGACGGGCCCGAGCTGGTCAAGTTCACGCTCGACGTGGTGCCGCCGATGATCAACCGCCTGATGGACGAGGGCGGGCTCGCGCGCGAAGACGTGGATTTCTACCTCGTGCACCAGGCCACGTCGCTGATGATCGAGCACCTCCGCGACCGGCTGAAGCTCGACGCGGACGTGTTGCCGCTTGAGATGGCGGATTGCGGGAACACGGTCTCCTCCACGCTCCCCATCCTCGTGCGCGATCTGCGTGAGTGCGGTCGCCTGCGCCCCGGCAAGCGGTCGCTCTTGATCGGCTACGGGGTGGGCCTTTCGTGGGCAGGCTGCGTGTGGACCGAGACCTGGCAGGCCCGCCGGGCCGCCGCCGAGCCGGTCCCCTTGCGCAGGGCGGCGTGAGCGCAACGTGCTGGACGAGCGCGGAGCGGCAAGCCCTCGCCCGGCACTGGCGTGCTTCGCTGGCCGCCTGAGTCCGCCGACTTCCCGGCCGCTCACTCGCCGAGGCGCTCGATGGCCGCCTGGAGCGACGGCCGAGCCTGCTTGCGACCGAGCCGCAGCAGCGCCCGGTCCAGGGGCAGCCACGCGCGTTGGCGCAGGTGGGCCTCCGGCCAGTCGTCGTCCGTCTCGGCGACCTCCAGGAGGAACACGGTCACGTCGAGCGTCGTGCCCCACTTGGCATAGGTGTACGCGCCCACCGGCTGTAGATCCAAGTGGCCGCGCACCCCGGCCTCTTCCTCGGCTTCCTTGATGGCCGTTTCGGCGGCGGTCTCGCCGGGGTCGATGATCCCCTTGGGGAAACCCCATCTGCCTTTTCGGATCGAGGTGATCATGCAGACTTCGACCCGACCGCCCTGGCGTCGATAAGGGATGGCGGAGGCCTGGGCGATGGACGGGGACATGCTCTGGCGTCCTTGCGCGATGGGACGTCCTTTGGGGGCCGTCGCGCGGCCCGTGGCGTCGGCGATGTCCTTTGATATACTGTTTAGGCGGAACGAATCAAGGCCTTCCGTCCGCCGGGACGTCCACCACAGGGAGAATCGCTCATGAATCGCTGCGCCCGCCATCTTGCCCTCTTGGTTTCCCTGGCTGCGCTCGCCCTTTCGGCTTGGGCTGGAACAGCGCCGGATGCCCGAGGTGAGGAGAAGGCCCGCGCCGCGGTTAAGCAACGCCGATCCTCCGTCGGCGAGAAGGCCCTGCGCCCGCCACGCGATCCGCAGCGCGTGGGCCAATGGCAGATGGTCATGATCCTCCAGGGCGAGCTCGAACAGGCCATGAAAGCCTGCAAGGATGCCCTGCAGAAAGACCCAAGCGACCTGGAATCGGCCTACAATCTGGTCCTGGCCCAGGCTCAGGCCGGCAAGCTGGAAGAGGCCGCGGCCACCATGAAGGCGTCGATCGAGCGGGGCCTGCCGCCGGGGCGATTCCTGGCCGGGCCGCGCAAGCTCACGCGACCCTTGGCCGACACCAAGGCCTTCCGCGATCTGGCCGGCCGGGAGGCCCTGAGGCTCGTCCACGGCCCCATGCTCGGGTGCGTCACCGACCGAAGCGCCAGTTTCTGGGTCCGCACGGCCGACGAAACGCACGTGCAGGTGCTGGTCAGTACGGCCAAGGACCTGGCCGATCCGATCACGTCCTCGACGGTCTCGACCGATGCGAAGCAGGATTTCACGGCCCTGGCCGAAGTCCAGAAGCTCCAGCCCGCCACGCTCTACTACTACGACGTGACGCTCGACGGCCGGTCCGCGCTCGGGCCCGGCTTCCCGTCGTTCCGTACATTCCCTCCCGAGGGCAAGCCGGCGGAGTTCAAGATCGGCTTCGGCGGCGGGGCCGGCTATCACCGGAAGTTCTCGCAAATGTGGGAGGTGCTGACCAGGCACCGTCTCTCGGCGTTTCTGTTCCTGGGGGACAACGTGTACATCGACCACCCCACGCTCCCCGAGGTGCAGCAGTACACCTACTACCGTCGGCAGTCCGAGCCCGAATACCGACGGTTCGTGCGCACGACGCCGATCTACGCGATCTACGATGACCACGACCTCGGCACGAACGACTTCTGGGGAGGCCCCAAGCGCGACGACCCGGCCTGGAAGGTTCCTGCTTGGCAGGTCTTCCGCCGCAACTGGAACAACCCGGGCTACGGCGGCGGCGAGAAGAGCCCCGGCTGCTGGTTCCGCTTCTCGATCGCCGACGTAGACTTCTTCATGCTCGACGGGCGCTACTGGCGGACCAGCCCCAAGGCCGAACAGCCCAGCATGCTGGGGCCCGTGCAGAAGAAGTGGCTCTTCGACGAGCTGAAGCGAGCCGACGGCACCTTCAAAGTCCTCTGTTCGCCAGTGCCCTGGGTGCTCGAGGCGAAGGGAAAGAGCCTCGACACCTGGCGCGGCTTCCAGAAGGAGCGCGAGGAGATATTCGCGAATCTGGAAGAGAACCGGATCGACGGCGTGATTCTGCTCTCCGCCGACCGCCACCGGTCCGACGTGTGGCGGATCGACCGGCCCAACGGCTATCCGCTGTGGGAGTTCGAGAGCTCGCGCCTGACCAACGTCCACACGCACGGCCTGATGCCCGGTGCCCTGTTCGGATACAACGAGAAGTGCTCTTTCGGGCAGCTCACGTTCGACACGAAGCGAGCCGATCCGAAGGTCACCTACCAGATCTACAGCATCGACGACGAGCTGATCCACACGGTGAGCGTGACCCGGAGCCAGATCGAGCACAAGTGACGGCGGGGGCTGGAACCGTTCTCTGCCTCGTTCCCACGCAACGCGTGGGAACGAGGGCGGCAATGGGCATCCATTGTCCTAAGACGCTCCCAGCCGCTGTCCCGCGTTTGACGCCCGCCGACGATTCACGATAATGTCAGGCGTTGCCCCCCGAAACGACCATCGCACTTGGGAGGATCTCCGATGACGCAGGCTGTGAATTGGCTGTCCGTGGTTGCCGTGCTGGTTGCTTTCGGACTCGCCGGGTGCGGCGGCGATCAGTCGAGCGCCGAAAAGAAGGGACTGGAGAAGGGCGACCCGGCCAGGTCGAACCAAGGCGATTCGACCGGGAAGACCGACGAGCAGAAGCCCAAGACGCCCGCCCCCAAACCGACCAAGCCGATCGAAGGGAACGCCGAGATGGGAATTCAGAAGGAGCCGTTCGGCGAGGCCGACGGCAAGAAGGTCGATCTGTACACGCTGACCAACGAGAACGGCCTGCGCGTGAAGATCATGACCTGCGGGGCCACGATCACCGCCGTGGAGGTGCCCGACCGCGACGGCAAGGTCGAGAACGTCACGCTGCACATGGATTCGCTCGACGGCTATCTCAAGGGCCACCCCTACTTCGGCTCCACGGTCGGCCGCTACGCCAACCGCATCGCCGAAGGCAGGTTCACCATCGACGGGACCGCGTACCAGCTCAACAAGAACGAGAACGACAAGCATCACCTCCACGGCGGCGTGAAGGGCTTAGACAAGCTCGTATGGAACGCCGAGGAGGTCAAGGCCGTGGACTCGGTGGGCGTCGCCTTCTCCCTGACCAGCCCCGACGGCGACGAGAACTACCCCGGCACCCTCCAGGTCAAGGCCACCTACACGCTCAATAACGACAACGAGCTGAAGATGTTCTTTGAGGCCGCCACGGACAAGGCCACCCACGTCAACCTGTGCAACCACGCCTACTGGAACCTGGGCGGGGCGGGCTCGGGCACGATCCTCGACCACCTGATGATGATCAACGCCGATGAGTTCCTGCCCGTCGATGCCGAGCTGATCCCGCTGGGCAAGCCCGACCCCGTGGCCGGCACGGCCATGGACTTCACCACACCCGAGACGATCGGCGCCCGCATCGCGCAGGTGGACGGTGGCTACGACCACTGCTACGTCCTCAACAAGGACGCCCCGGGCGAGATGTCGCTGTGCGCGCGGGTCCAGGACCCGGAGAGCGGCCGCGCCATGGAGATCACCACCACGCAGCCGGCCGTGCAGTTCTACTCGGGCAACTTCCTCGACGGCACGCCGGCCAGCGGTGGCTACCCGCAGCATGGCGGCTTCTGCCTGGAGACCGAGCACTACCCCGATTCGCCGAATCGGCCCGAGTATCCCTCCACGCTCCTGAAGCCGGGGGAGACCTACCGCGAGGTGACGGTCCACAAGTTCTTCGTGACCGAGTGACGGCGGCGCGCTGCCGGAGCGTCGCTCGCGTCCCGTGCCTTTCGCGATTGCCAAGGAGAGTTCCATGCGACGCTTCGCTCCCTGCCGGACGCTTTGGCCGGCTGCCGCGCTGCTCTTCGTGCCGATAGCGACTTGGGCCGCCCAGCCGCAGGCGAGCGATGTGGCGGCCCTGCACCGCGAGGGCCAGACGTTCGTCACGTTCCGTGAGATCGGGCGCGCGGCCGAAGCCAAGGACCTCACGGTTCGGCAGTTCCGCGAGCTCCGCAAGGAGCTTGAAGGCGACGGCGGCATTCGCTACCGCGTCTATCGCGCGAGCGAGCCGATCAGGACGCTCCAGGGCCTGGAGCCGCTGGCCGAAGTGCCGGCCCTCTCCGGCTGGAATGTCGAGTACTACGGCGATCTGGGCAAAGCGTCGGAGAAGCCCGCGCTGCGCTACACGATCGAGGACGGCAAGCAGCCGCTTCCGCGGGACATGGGGCTTTTCGTCCACAATCCCGACGAGGCCGGGCGGGCGTGGTACGCGGTCACGGCCGTCGCGGGCGGCAAGGAGAACCGCGCGCTGGGTCCGAGAAGCGCGACGCAGAATCCGGCGAAGGAAACGGTCGGCCAGGGCGTGCCCGTGCTGCAGCGCGTCGAGCGCCCCAAGCAGTGGCAGTACGTGGAGCGGCCCACGCTGCACTACTTCGTGCGCTGGGAATCGCCGCCGACCTGCTCGGTGGAGGGCAAGCCCATCGACTACGTGGTCGGGGTCCCGCCCGAGCCCCACAAGCCCGCCGGCGTGGGCCTGCACCTGCACTGCTGGGGCGGAAGCCTCAACGGCGGATACGGCTGGTGGTACCGCGCCGAACAGGGCGACCTGCTGATCGCCTCCAACCAGGTGCCCTACGACTGGTGGACCGGCTACCACGAGGACTACTGGAAGGACCCCTGGCGCCGGGCGGAGCGGAAGAAGGAACGGTGGCAGGGGCGCGTGGTCCGCCCGTATTCGCAAACGCGAATGCTCTCCTTTCTCGACTGGGTGGCCACCAAATGGGAGATCGATCCGGCGCGCACGCACGTGGCCGGCAACTCGATGGGCGGCTCCGGCGCGCCGATGCTCGCCATCCGCCACCCCGAGCGCATCGCCTGGGCCACCGCCTGGGTGGGCGTGCACGTGCCGCACATGTCGCCCCAGTTCAAGGGATCCTACGCGCAGGTCTATGGCGAGCCGGAGTGGGGCGCGAAGATGGCAAACGGCACGCCGGTCTGGGATCACTTCAACGACGCGAAGTACTTGCGCGAGCACCCCGGGAAGGACCTGGGGCTGATCTGCTTCTCCAACGGAAAAAACGACGGCGGCATCGGCTGGGCCCAGGCCGTGGAGTTCTCCCGGGCGCTCCAGGAGACGCGCCAGCCGCACATCTTCGTATGGGGCCAGAGTGGCCACGGGCAAAGGGCCCTGTTGCCGGTCTCGTTGAGCGACCGCCACATGCCGCTGGAACTGCGCACCGACCTGAGCCTGCCGGCCTTCACGGCGTGCAGCCTCGACGACGACCCCGGGCGCGGCGACCCCAAGGACGGCGACCCGGCCGGTCAGAGCAACCTCTACCTCTACTGGACGACCGAGGACATCGTCGATGAGCCCGACCGCTGGGAGATCACCCTGGGCCTGGTCGAGAACGCCCCGGCTGCGGACTGCACGGTGGACATCACCCCGCGTCGGCTCCAGGCGCTAAAACTCAAGCCGGGCCAGTCGGTCCAGTGGACCAAGAAGTCTTTGGCCAGGGAGGAGCAGGTCCAAACCGGCCGGGCCGTCGCCGACCAGCACGGCCTGGTCACGCTGGAGAAGGTCCGGGTGGCAAAAGGCTCCACGCGCATCGTCGTGCATCCAAGGCGGCCGAGGTGAAGCCCTCGGCGGCACGTCTCCTCCCGCTTCAGGCCGATCCGGAGACGGCCGTCTCACACGCCGCGGCCTTGGCGATGCCCCGCAGCATGCCCGCAAAGACGAACTGATGGGTCGGGTACAGCCTGTACCAGTAGGCCAGCCCGGCCAGTCCGAGTGGATCGAAAATGGCGGTCTGTCGCACGAGGCTCGTCCCCTGTCGCTCGCCGGGCGTGACCTCGAACTCGAAGCCGCGCCCGGAGCCCATCGAGTGGACCAGGTAGTACGCCGTATCCACGCCCCGCAGCGCCGCGAGTCCGCAGCGAGCACGTCGCCCGCCGCGATCTCGGTGCCGTCCGTGACGCGGTCGCGAAGCGCCTCGGGCCGGCGCGTGAGACAACGCAGTCGCAGGTCGCGCCGTTCCAAGAGCGGCAGGAGACGCCCGCCCACGTAGCCCGTGGCCCCGGTGAGCAGGACCAACGCGGGCGTGCCGGCGTCGCAATCGGGCCGTTCCGTCGACTGGCTCATCGCTCTGCCCGCTCGAACAGCCGGTCGCAGACCTCGCGCAGCACGCCGCCCGTGATTCGGCATTCCGCAAAGGGCGCACGGCGGGCGACCTCGCGGGCGTCGAGGTCGATCTGGTGCCAGCCCAGCTCCTGGAGCCTGCGGATCGAGGTGCCGAACACCACTTCCTCGACGCCGGCCCAAAGGATGGCCCCCTGGCACATGCAGCAGGGCTCGGCCGTAGTATAGAGCGTCACGTCGGCCCACGGAGTCGCCGGATGGGTGGCCGCGGCGCGGCGGATGACCTCGATCTCGCCGTGCGCCGTGGGGTCTTCGTGCGATCGATTCAGGCCCTCGGCCACGATCTGGCCGGTCCGCGTTTCGACGAGCACGGCGCCGAAGGGCGCGGCCGGATTTCCGCGAGAGATCTCGATCGCTTTGCGGCTGAAGCGATCATGATCCACCGAGGCGAGCGCGGCATGCGGCTCGGGAGCGCCCTGCCCCTTCATGCGTTGAGCCTCCAGATGTTGAAATTGAGCACGGCGGCGAAGCTCACCCAGGCGAAGTACGGCACCAGGAGCCAGGCCGCCGGGACAGAGCGGGCGCGAAAGGCCAGGATCGTCGCCAGGATCGCGCCCCAAAGGGCCGCGATCTCGATCATCGCCAGGCCCGGGCTCCGCAGGCCGAAGAAGAGGATCGACCAGAGGGCATTGAGCGCGAGCTGCACGGCGAACAGGCCCAGGGCGAGGCGCGCGCGTTCCAGCCCGTGCCCCCTCCAAACCAGCCAGCCGGCCAAGGCCATCATCAGGAACAGCACCGTCCACACGGGCCCGAAGACCCAGTCTGGCGGCGTGAACGAAGGCTTGGCAAGGGCCGCGTACCACGTATCGACGTTGGGGTACGTGGCGGCGGAGCCGATCGCCGCGGCCGCGAAGCTCGCAGCGACGAATCCGATCAGCCCCAGCCAGGGGCGCGTCGCGCGCGTCAAGGTGTTACCCCTCCCGAGCGCGGCCGTCACCGTCGCTCGCTACGGTTGAGACGAACGACTCCAAGTGCCGCAGTTGATCGCAGTGGGCCGAAAAGTGCAGGCGCCCGCGGAGCGACTCGGATAGCGCGAATCCACCCACGGCCATGGCGGCGTGCCGCTTCCGGCATTCGTCGAACAGCACGGCGGTCGTCTCGACCAGCTCGTCTTCGTTGCGCACGTAGGAGACGCTCAGCCAGAATAGCCTCGGCTGCGTGCGCTCGATCGCCGCCGAGAGCGTACTGCATGGCAGCGAGGAGCCGAGGTTGGTCGCGCGCCAGCCGCACTCCCGCAGGACAAGCTCGACCGCCGCGGTGGGCAGCCGGTAGAAGTCCCCTTCGGGAGTGCCCCCGACCGCGACCGGCGCGTCGGACTTGGGCGGAGGCATGATCACACGCAGCTCGCCGAGAAGGCGCTGGGCGATCTCACAACCGCGACGCTCCTGGTAGACCTCGACATCGCCGCAGCCCCACTTCTCGCCCACCTTGCGGAAGGCGGGGGCGAGAACCTGGTCCCCGATCGTGCTGATTCGCTGCTCGGCCAGATACAAGTCCACGACGATCTGCCTCGCCATCTCCTCGTCGCCGACAACCAGGGCCTCGAAGAGATTTTCCCGGGCGCGATCCAAAACCAGCGTGCCACGGCCTGTGTTCGTGGGCAGCCCCAGCACCTCGGGCCGGACAAGCGGCTGACGGGTCTCACGCAGGAACGCCATGACGGCCGACAGCGGCAACCGGCGGTGCCCCCCCGCGGTCCGCACAGTCTCGATGCGACCCTGATCGCACCAACGCTTCAGCGACGATTCGCTGACGCCGATGGCCTGGGCCACTTGCTTCGGGGACAGATGCTCTTTCACCGGACGACTTCCGCACATCGTGTGAACGTTTTGAGATCAACGGCGCGACGTAGTGCGCCGCCGCACGCTTGATTGTAGGACCGTAACCTCCGTCAGGGCAAAGATCTCCAGTCGTAACATGAGACAACGGCTGATCTTAGTTGAGAGGGGACATTTGGTCGAATTGGACGAATTCAGCCTTGCCGCTCCTGCCGGCCAAGCGAATAATCCACCGTACACTCTGCGGCCCGATCTGCTGCGAGGCTACCTTGAGGCCCGTTCCCGAACTGCGAATCACCGCGATCAACAGCCGCTCGCCCCGGTCGGACGGGCGGTGGGTGCTCTACTGGATGAACGCTTTCCGGCGGACGCGGTACAACTTCGCGTTGGATCGCGCCGTCCAGCTCGCGGCGGAGTTCAACCGCCCGCTCGTGGTCGTGGAAACGCTGGATTGCGATCACCGGTGGGCCAATTGGCGGCGTCATCAGTTCGTGGTCCAGGGAATGGCCGACAACGCCGCGCGCCTTGAGCACACCACCGCCTTGTACTACCCCTTCGTGGAGCGACAAGCCGGCCAGACGCGGCGTTTGATTGCTCGGCTGAGCGAATCCGCTTGCGCGGTCGTGTCGGACGACTTCCCCTGCGACCACCTGCCGGGCGTCGCGACCGACGTGGCGAATCGCATGGACGTCGCCATGGAGGCGGTCGATTCGAATGGGCTCCTGCCGCTGCGCGCCGCCGACCGCGTCTTCCCGACGGCCCACGCGTTCAGGCGCTTTCTGCAGCGCGGGCTCCGCCCGCACTTGAGCCAGCTGCCCAAGTCGAAGCCGTTCGCCGGGTGCAGGCTGCCGCAGCTGGACGGCCTTCCTGCAAAGGTGCGCGAGGAGTTTCCCCCGTTCCGGCTCGCCCCGACCGGCGAGGCCACGATTCCCGAGGGACTGCCCATCGGTTGCGACGTCGAGCCCGCCCCGGTGCGCGGCGGCGCGGACGAGGCGGGGAAGGTCCTGCAACGCTTTCTCGACCATCGCCTGGACCGCTACCAGGACGACCGCAACAACCCGGACCCCGAGCGCGAGGCGGCCAGCGGGCTATCGCCCTACCTGCACCACGGCCACGTGTCCGCACACGAGGTCTTCCAGGAGATCGCCGCGTGCGAGGACTGGAGCCCACAACGTCTGGGCAAGCAGGTCCACGGCAGCCGCGAGGGCTGGTGGGGCATGAGCCCGCAGGCGGAGGGTTTCCTGGATGAGTTGGTCACCTGGCGCGAGCTGGGGTACAACATGACGTGGCAGGAGCCGCGGTATGACCGGTTCGGAACGCTTCCGGAGTGGGCCCGGAGCACCCTCCGCAAGCACGCCCGCGACCGGCGCGAGCAGGTTTACGAGCTGGAGGGGTTCGAGGCCGCCGACACGCACGACCCGCTGTGGAACGCGGCCCAGCGCCAGCTCGCGCGCGAGGGCCGCGTGCACAACTACCTGCGCATGCTGTGGGGCAAGAAGATCCTCGAGTGGTCGGCTTTGCCCGAGGACGCCCTGGAGGTGATGATCGAGTTGAACAACAAGTACGCCCTGGACGGCTGCAACCCCAACTCCTACTCGGGCATCTTCTGGGTCCTGGGTCGCTACGATCGGGCCTGGGGACCGGAGCGACCCGTTTTCGGCACGATCCGCTACATGAGCTCGGAGAACACGGCCCGCAAGCTGCCGGTGAAGAGGTACCTGGAGAAGTACCGGCCGGTGGAGGTGACGGGGTGAACAGCAACCTCCCCTCTCCCGCGAGCGGGAGAGGGGCCGGGGGTGAGGGCGTTTCGAGCGGAGTCTGCCTTCAGCCCCGCGGCAGACCGCTCCAAGGCTCCCTCACCCGGCCGCTTGAGCGGCCACCCTCTCCCACGTGCGGGAAGAGGGTAGTACAGCAACCTCCCCTCTCCCGCGAGCGGGAGAGGGGCCGAGGGTGAGGGCGACGTGCCCAGAGACCCCGGTTGGCGATCGTGATTTCAAGGAGTCTTGACATGCGTAGAACGTGGACTTCTGGCGATGCGAAATTGGCAGTTTTCGTTCTGGCTTGCTCCGTCATCTTCGCATTTGCGGCGGGCTGCTCCTACTCCTACTCGGCCGCGCAGTCCGCCGCGGCCGCGGAGCCGCTCGGCAAGCAAGCCTCCTCCAAGGAGAACCCCTTCAAAGGCAAGGAGATACCCGTGAGCGCGGAGAAGGCGACCTTTGCCGCCGGATGCTTCTGGGGCGTGGAGGCCACGTTCCGCAAGACGCCCGGCGTGGTGGATACGGCGGTAGGCTACACGGGCGGCAAGGTCGATAACCCGACCTACAAGCAGGTCTGCTCCGGAAGGACCGCCCATGCGGAGGCCGTGGAGGTGATCTTCGACCCCGAGAAGACCTCTTACGAGAAGCTGCTCGAGGTATTCTGGAGCTGCCACGACCCCACGACTCCGAACCGCCAGGGCCCGGACATCGGTCACCAGTACCGCTCGGCGATCTTCTACCACTCCGAGGAGCAGAAGAACGCCGCCGAAGTGTCGAAGGAACAGCTCGACCGGTCAGGCAAGCTCCGCCGGCCGGTGGTCACCGAGATCGTACCCGCCGCCACGTTCTGGCGGGCCGAAGAGTACCACCAGCGCTACCTGGAGAAGCGAGGCCGGGCGAGCTGCAACCTCTAAATCGCGTTACGTGATTGCGGGTAGACGGGGCAGGACCTTCTTGCCCTCCCAGGATCGTCCACGGCGGTTCCGCCCGCGGCCCGCGCACGTGCCTCCTTGCGGCAATAGCGCCGCGCCGGTTGCCTAAGCTGGTGCGCAGACTCGCGCTTGGGCGTGAGTCTTTCCGCGCACCATTTGAGCGCCGGGTGCTATCGGCTCCAGGTCGCCCTGGCGGACTTGACGCCGTCGGCTTGGTCTGCGGGCCGGGCGTCGCTGCTCTTCAGCCAGCCGGCGCGGTTGTTGTCGCGGGTCTTCACCCAAAGGTAATCGCGCTCGATGCCGCCCACGGTGAACACCTCGCCCGGATGAACCATCCCCACCACGCCCTCGGCGGTCTTGAGTTCGGCCGTCCGGGCGACGACGATTCGATCGCCGACCTTGTACGGATGCGCGCCACCGCCGTCGGGCTTGGCCAGCAGTTCCCAGCGCGTGCCGTTGAGCCCTTCCTCCGAGACCCAGGTGACGTTCTCGACGAAGAGGATGGAGTTGATGGCCGTGCCTTGGACTTCCGCCCGGCCCCATTGCGTTTGCAGGTCCACGCGGTCAAGGTCGCACGCGCCGGTGATCGAGTCGCCATTGTGCAGGACGACCGTGGTGGCCGGGTTGCCCTGCGAGGCGAGCTTGATGCCCGCCACCTCGGACAACGGGACGGTCGCATCGCCAAAGGCGGTCTTCATCGAGATCTGCGCGGCGCTGAGCAGTTGCCCGCGAAGCTGGGTGTTGCCCGCGTTCAACTGAAGGGTCGCCACGAGCGCCGCGACCGACGCTGTCTCCGAATCGCCCGGTCGGTGGGATGCCGTGGCGGGCGTGGCCACGGGGACGGCCTTGGCGACGGGCTCGGCATCCGGCCCCGGCTCGGCCCTGGCGACGCGCTCGGCCAGCGTCGGCTCTTGTCCGCTGGCGGCGGGCCAGGGCGTCGCAATCCAGACAACCCCTAGAGACAGCACCATCGTCAGAATCGGGTCCTTCATGATCGGTTCTCCCATATCTGCCTGAAATCAGTTGCCCCTGCGCGAAGCACACTTCTTCATGACATCGTCACTGGCGTCGGGAGACTGTCCCAAATCTGTCGATGCCGGGGCCCGCGGACTCGAGAACTCCGTCCTCGCCGGGGGGCATCACGACAAACGGGGAGAGACCCCCGAAGCGGGCCTCTCCCCGGCTGCGTGCGGAATCGTCCGTCTCGGCGCTTCGACGGCCGGTCGCCCTTACTTCTTGCAGCGGGGGCAGCAGCAGGACGGCGTGCAGGGCGCGCACGGGTTGACCGTCACGCTCACCACCTTCGGCACCATCCGACAGAACTGCACCTCGACTTCCTTGACCACGGGGACCGGAACGCAGACCGTGTAGCTCTCGAGCTTCTTCTCGGGCACGCAGTCGTACCGCGTGACCGTGTACTTCTTCTCCCTCTGCTCCGGGACCTTCACCGTGTACGTGACTTCCTTCGTGCGGGTCTCCATGTTGTGCCGGATGACCGGATAGGTCTCCTTGCGCGTCTCCTCGCGGAAGGTCAGCACCTTCGTGGTGCGGGTGCGGACCTCGTCCTTGTACCGCACGTCGGGCCGCTTTCGCGTCCGGGTCTCGCTCGCGTACCGGACCACCTTTCGAGTTCCCTTGCGCTTCTCCGGCTTGTAGCAGACCGAGACGCACTCATATGGCACCTGCTCGGACGACGACTCGTAGGCCAGGTACTTGATCTCCTGCGTCAGGTACTTCTCCTCGACGCAAGTCACCTCCTCCTTGACGACGTTCGGCACCCAGACCCGCTTGCACGTGACCTTCGGGGCGGCGCAGCAACTGCCGCAGCCGGCACCGCAGCCGCCGCAAGACCGCTTCGTGGCGCAACAGCCGGACTCGACCACCTTGGTCTCCCAGTGGCCGTAGTCCCGGTCCACGAGCCTGGTCGTCACGACGGGAACGCAGTGCTTGATCTTCCGCGTCTTCTCGACGGGCACCACGTTGCACACGTTCCGCGTCACGGTGCGCTTCTGCGCGTGGGGCACCATCACGGTGTACTCGCACTCCACTTCCTCGACCACAGGGACCTTGACCGTGTACGTCTCCGTCACTTCGACCAACTCGGGGACCTTGACCGTGTACTTCTCCTCCTTCTCCGTCCAAACCGGCACGGTGGTCTTGTACTCCCGGGTCTTCATCTCCTTGACCGGGACCGGCACGGTGTACTCCACGGTCCTCTTTTCGGTCTTGGGAACATAGACGGTCTCCAGGCAGACCCGCTCCTCCTCCACCGGCACCGACTTGTAGACCGTGACGGGACGGGTTCGCTCCTCCTCCTTGTACTCGGTGCAGCAGATCGAGCACTTCTCGGTGAAGTACTCCGGGACTTTGCCGCTCAGCTAAATTGCCTCCTGTCTGCTCAGCTAAATTGCCATACT
>CAYSUS010000099.1:0-27089 GCA_964434165.1 uncultured Pirellulales bacterium | reverse complement strand
GCGCTGCTCGCCCGCCCAGCCGCCCCCGCCTTGAGCAAGACCGCCCGCCAGGCCCCCGGCTACCGCGAAACGATCGAGCACCTCCAGGGCCGATACACCCTGGCCGAGACCATCGCCCTCGCCCAAACCCACACCCGGCAGTTCGCCAAGCGACAAGGCACGTGGTTCCGGAGCTTGAGCGAGTGCCGGTTGGTGGGGGTGGAGGGTGAGGCCGATCCGGCGGGCGTGGCAAGCCAAGTCGCCTCATCGGCCCAATGGTAGGCCCCTTGCGGTCGTGGCACGTACTCCTGAATCGCTTCAATCGCAACCCGATCGAAAAGGGCATGATGGTTCCGGCACAGCACGATGATATTGCCTGCGGTGTCGGGACCCGAGTGAGGTTCGCCCAGGGGCTGAAGGGGATGAGCTTCCGCGTAGAATTCGACCTTCGAGATGACGAGTGGCTGCTGACAGACTTGGCAAACACTACCGTAGCGTCGCTTGATCTCCGCTGAAAGCAGTGTGTTGCGCAGTCGCACCTTGCGGATTACGCGTCTTTCGGCCGGCAACGCCAAGAACTCCGTGTCAGCAGGCGGCGACTCCACGTGCAACTCCTCGTACTCCGGATCAAAAGTGTAGTGCGACCTATCCACGAAGCGTACCAAGCCCTCATGGTCTCGCAGCCGCTGAAGGACTTGCCGGATCTTGTTTTGCACATGGTGGTTTCGAGGAAACGCCTCCGATAGCCGGGGCACGTATTCGTAGACTTCGTCCAACGTGAATGCGAGCCGGCCCTTCCGGTTGACGATTCCGAGAACGCACTCGGAGACAGCCTGCTTCCAGGACCAATCTGCCATTCCGGACATCTGCCGCGGTGAGCCAGGATCCCAGACCACACCACCCACGGCGATCGGCATTCTCATGACCCACAGCCCACTTGGGAATCCACCTCACCCCCCAGACGCCATGCGTGGTTTGGACGCCAACAGTCTGCCACGAACAGCTGAACCTTCGCGCCCGGCGACCCTCCGACTAGAATATCGGGCTTCGTGGTCCGCTGGGCGGGGTTGCCTGGGCGGACGAGCTACCCGTGCAGTGCCACCTAAGAGGGGATAGTCCCTTGCTCCGCTCCCATACCTGCGGCGAGCTGCGGGCCGAGCATGTCGGCCAAAACGTCACCCTCTGTGGATGGGTCGATACCTACCGCGACCACAAGGGCGTCCTGTTCGTCGATCTCCGCGACCGCTACGGCAAGACCCAGGTCGTATTTGCGCCCGAGTCGGGCGACGAGGTCCTCAAGACCGCCCGCTCGCTCCGCTCCGAGTTCGTCATCGCCGCCACGGGCAAGGTCGCCATGCGCCCCGAGGGCACGGTGAACCCCGACCTGCCGACTGGTCAGATCGAGCTTCGCACCGAGCGCCTCGAGGTGCTCAACAGAAGCGTCAACCCGCCCTTCCAGCCGACGGGCAAGGAGCTGCCCGGCGAGGACCTGCGCCTGAAGCACCGCTACATCGACCTGCGCCGCCCGTCCATGCAGCGGGCTCTGATCCTCCGCCATCGGATGGTCAAGATCATGCGCGACTACTGCGACGAGCTGGGCTTCATCGACGTGGAGACGCCCGTGCTGGGCCGCAGCACCCCCGAGGGCGCCCGCGACTACCTCGTCCCCAGCCGCATCCAGAACGGCACGTTCTACGCCCTGCCCCAGTCGCCCCAGCTCTACAAGCAAATCCTCATGATCGCCGGCTACGACCGCTACGTGCAGGTCGCCCGGTGCTTCCGCGACGAAGACCTCCGGGCCGACCGCCAGCCCGAGTTCACGCAGCTCGACCTCGAAATGGCGTTCGTCACGGCCGAGGACGTGATCGGGGTGATCGACGGGCTGATGGCCCGCATGGCCCGCGAGATTCTTGGGCTGGAGCTGGAGCTGCCGCTTCCGCGTATGACCTACGACGAGGCCATGGAGCGATTCGGCCACGACGCCCCGGACCTCCGCTTCGGCATGGAGCTGTTCGACCTGACCCGGATCGCCCGGGAGTGCGAGTTCCGCGTGTTCCGCGAGACGGCCGACTCGGGCGGGCGCGTGCGGGGCATCAACGCCAAGGGCGCGGCCGACCGCTACTCGCGCAAGGGCATCGACGAGTTGACACGATTCGTGGTCGAGGACTTCGGGGCCAAGGGCCTGGCGTGGTTCAAGGTCGAGGAAGGCGGCAAGCTGGCCTCGCCCATCGCCAAGAACTTCAGCGAGACGCTGCTTGAGCGAATCGGCCAGACGCTCGACGCCGGGCCGGGCGACTTGCTGTTGATCGTGGCCGACCGCTTCGAGGTGACGTGCAAGGCCCTGTACGGGCTGCGCCGCCGCCTCGGCGCGGAGCTGAAGCTCTACGACCCACGGGCCATGCACTTCTCCTGGGTCGTGGAGTTCCCCATGTTCGCCCTGGACCAGGAGGACGGCGGCTGGGTCGCCATGCACCACCCGTTCACCGCGCCGCGCACGCAGGACCTGGACCTGCTGGCCACGGACCCCGCCCGCTGCCGGGCCCAGGCCTACGACCTGGTGATCAACGGCTATGAGGCGGGCGGGGGCACGGTCCGAATCCACGACCAGGCGCTACAGCAGCAGGTCTTCGACCTGTTGGGCATTGACCCCGAGTCCGCTGGGCACCGTTTCGGGTTCCTGCTCGATGCACTCCAGTGCGGGGCCCCGCCGCACGGCGGGATTGCGCTGGGGATCGACCGGCTGGTGATGCTCTTTGGCGGGGTGGACAACATCCGCGAGGTGATCGCCTTCCCCAAGACGCAGCGGGCGACCGACCTGATGACCGGGGCTCCGGGCGAGGTCGATGCCCGCCAACTCCGCGAGCTGGGCATCCAGCTCAAGCAGTGAGCCCCCAGACTTCCGAAGTCTGCGAGACTTCGGAAGTCTTCTGGCCTCCCCCTCCGCAGTTCCCCTTCCAGGGTCTGCGCGGTAGGATGTTGGACGCTCTGAAGCAGCCGACTGGGCAGCGGGCGGTGCGCTTTGGCGCTTGCGGTTTTCCACAGGGGCCGGCCGTTACGTCGGAGGTGATTATGCGGCGCTGGACTTGGATGCGGGGAACTTGGGCATTCGTGGCGGCAGCCGCTGTGTGCGTGGGCTGCGGGCAGAACGGTGAGGAGCCTGGTGGTGGTCCGGGTAATGGGAGCGGGCCGGCCGCCAAGGGCGACGATGGCCGGGCGCCCGGCAACGGCGAGAGCAAGCCCAAGCCGAAGCCGCCTCCGCCTCCCGCGATCCCCGACGTGGTGATGGACGAGAGCCTTCGGGCGACGATGGTCGCGTGCGTGGGCGACTTGATGCCCGAGGGCGAGCTGGCGGATTTGGGGGGCCAAATCCACTCCGTGCGCAACTTGCTGGGCAAGAAGGCCACGGTTGTGGTATTCTGGAATTCGAAGAGCCTGTACGGGCTCCAGGAGCTACAGGACCTGGACAAGGAAGTGGTTGAGCCCTACGGCGCCAAGGGGGTTGCGGTCGTGGCGATCAACGTCGGAGACCCGCCCGACGCCGCGCGGCAGGCCCTGCCTGAGGAGGCCGAGGGTCTCACGGTGCTGGTGGACCCCCAGGGCGCGTATTTCGCCAAAGTGGCCACCGAGCGCCTGCCGCGCACGTACCTGCTCGACGCCGAAGGGAAGATCCTCTGGCTGGACGCCGACTACTCGGAGGCCACGCGCCGCGGCATCCGCCAGACGATCCAGGTCGTCCTCGGCGAAACGGGCACGTGAGCGAGGCTCCAGGGCAAGAGAGACGCCGGCTCCTCGGGCCGGGAGGCGGCGCCGCATGATGAGTTTGCTTGTCGATTACGTTCTTCACCGCAGTTTGGGGGGATGGTATGAGACGGTCCGCGCGCGTCGCGTGCTCCGGCTTCACGCTGGTTGAGCTGCTTGTCGTCATCACGATCATCGGCATCCTGATCTCGCTGCTGCTTCCCGCGGTGCAGGCCGCGCGCGAGGCCGCCCGCCGGGCCCAGTGCCAGAACAACCTCAAGCAACTCGGGCTGGCGCTGCTCAACTACGAGTCGAACATGGGCATCTTTCCGCCCAGCTCGGCCTGGGACATTGCCGGCGGCGTCGACATCCACCAGACGAATCAATCGCAGCTGAGCATGAACTGGGTGATCATGATTCTTCCGTACCTGGAGCAGCAGCCGCTGTATGACGCCTTCGACTTTTCTAGGTACATCCCCGATCCGGCCAATGAACGGGCCCGGAGCACGGTCCTCTCGGTCATGCTCTGCCCCTCCGACCCTTACAATCGCAGGCCTTACAACGGCACCCAGTACGACCAGGGGCCGAACTGGGCCCGCGGCAACTACGCGGCCAACGCCGCGCTGGGCAAGATGACCATCAACCGCCATTCGGGCATCGAGAGCGCGGCGACCGACAAGTCTGAAGGATGGAAGCACACCAAGGTCCGCGGCGTGATGGGGGCGAACACCTCGGTCACCATCGAGGAGATCCGCGACGGGGCGAGCAACACGATCCTCGTCGGCGAGATCCGGGCGGGGGTGGTGCCCATCGACCCTCGCGGCGTCTGGGCGATGAGCGGGGCCTGCCCCAGCGCCCTATGGGCGCACGGCTACATCGGCGACGCCAACGGCCCCAACTCCCAGCAGCCCAACGCCGACGACACGAACGGCTGCGACGACACGATCGCCGCCGTGGGCGGCAAGGACCGGCTCATGCAGATGGGCATGCCCTGCGCCGACGGGAGCCGGCCCAACTACCAGCAGGCCGCGCGGAGCATGCACCCCGGCGGCGTCCACGTCTGCCTGGCCGATGGCAGCGTCCACTTCGTCAGCGAGTTCGTCCAGACCGGCTCGTCGCAGTCCAACCTGGGCGTGTGGGACCGGTTGAACCTCTCGTCCGACAACTTGCCCATCTCGGCGGGAGCGTTTTGACGAGACGAGCCGGCGGCTCCGGTGAGCTAGAGTTGCGCATACGCAGCCCTCACCCCCAAAGGAGATCGCCGTCATGCCCACCGCCCGGGAGATTCTTACCAGTACGCTGGCCGACCGCCGCATCGAAGCGCCCGAGGTGGCCGCGATCCGCGACCAGCTCCTCCAGGACGGGCAGCTCAATCTCGACGACGTGAAGCTGCTGGTGGAGCTTTATTGCGATGCCCGGGATTACTGCCCGGAGTTCGAGGACCTCTTCTTCGACGTCCTGGAGAAGGTCATCCTGGCCGACGGCCTAATCCAGCCCAGCGAGCAGTTCTACCTGCTGAAGATGCTCTATTCCGACCGGGAGATCCGCCCCCGCGAGCGGCAATTCCTGCGAGACCTCAAGGCCCGCGCCACCGAGATCTCGCCGGAGTTCGAGGCCCTCTGCCGCCAGGCCTTCGACGCCGCGGACACCGGGTGGGACGTGGGCGGACGCGCGTGACGGCGCACTTCGCTGCCCGGACCGAGTACAATGGGCGTCGGCACACGGCGTGCCTGTTGACCACCGCGCCTTTGGAGCCGTCGCCATGCGAAGCTGCGTCGTTCTTGCCTTCCTCGGCCTGCCGGCCTTGCTGGCATCGCTCGCCCCCGCAGGCGAGTCCGAGAAGCCCGACCGCGGCCTGGTGCCCAACCAGGCCAGCCCCCACGCCGCGCTGCGCAGCGTGAACCTCCGCGACGTGCGCTGGACCGAAGGGTTCTGGGCCGACCGCTTCGACGTCGCCCGCCGGGTCTCGCTTCCGCACCTTTGGAAGCTGGCCAACGACCCGGACATGGGCCACGCGATCCAGAATCTCAAGGTCGCCGCGGGACGGATGGAAGGGCAGTTCCAGGGGACCAACTGGCAGGATGCCTGGGCCTTCAAGTGGATCGAGTCGGCCTCCTACCTCTACGCGATGACGGGCGACGCCGAGCTCGATCGTACCATGGACGAGACGATCGAGCTGATCGCCGCCGCCCAGGAGCCCGACGGATACATCGCCTCGCAGAACACGGCGCGCAAGCGGCCCCGCTGGCAGGCGCCCGGCCACCACGAGCTGTACACCATGGGCCACTTGCTCACGGCGGCCAGCGCCCATCACCGCATCACCGGCAAAACCGCCTTCCTCGACGTCGCCCGCCGGTGCGCCGACTTCCTCCACAAGACCTTCACCCCCGGCGACCCCAAGTTCGCCGACTTCCCGTACAACCCGTCGGTCATCATGGGGGCGGTCGATCTCTATCGGGCCACGGGCGAGAAGAGATACCTCGAACTGGCTCAGTTCTTCATCGATTGGCGGGGCGCCCGGCCAGGCAACAAGAAGTACCGTAACAGCTGGGGCCCCGTCACCGGCGGCTCGGACCAGACCCAGAATTGGCGCCCCCTGCGCCAGGAGAACGAGGTCGTCGGCCACGCCGTGTTCTTCACCTATCTCTACTGCGGCACCACCGACGCCTATATGGAGACCGGCGAGTCGGCGCTGATGACGGCCCTCGATCGCCTCTGGTCGGACCTCACCTCGCACAAGACCTGCGTCACCGGCGGCGTGAGCCCCATGCGCAAGGCCCACCCGGTCCGCTCGTTCGAGCCGGGCTCGTTGAGCATCATCGCCGGGGACAGCATCCACGAGGGCGTGGGCGCCCCGTTCGATCTGCCCAACGATCGGGCGTACAACGAGACGTGCGGCCAGATCGGCTGTGTGATGTGGAACTGGCGCATGCTCCTGGCCACGGGCGAGGCGCGATTCGCCGACCGGATGGAGCACACGCTCTACAACTCCGTCCTCTCCGGCGTCAACCTCCGCGGCGACCGCTGGTCGTACACCAATCCGCTCCGCTGGCACGGCAAGGACCACCTGCTCTACGGCAACGACGCCTTCGAGCGCCACGAGCCGGCCCGGAGGATGATCTGCTGTCCTACCAACCTGCTGCGGACCGTCCTCTCCTGGCACAACTGCCTGTACGCGACCGACGAGACCGGGCTGTGGGTGCATCACTTCGGGGCGTCCCGGCTCGACGCGAAGCTAGAGAGCGGGCGGCGGATCCGGCTCGTTCAAGCCACGGACTACCCGTGGGACGGCAAGATCACGCTCCGCGTGGAAGTGATCGATCCCGGGCCCGCGTTCGCGATCCACCTCCGCATCCCGTTCTGGACCCGGCAGCCGACGCTCTCGGTCAACGGCCAGCGCCTCGACAAGGACCTCCGCCCTTCGAGCTACGCGACGATCGAGCGGGAGTGGAAGGCCAGCGACCTGATCGAGCTCGACCTGCCCATGCCCGTGCGCAAGCTCCAGGCCGATCCCCGCGTGGCCGAGGCCTACGGCCAGGTGGCCATCCAGCGCGGCCCGGTGGTGTATTGCCTCGAATCGATGGACCTGCCCGAGGGCATCGACTTCTACGGGGTGGGCGTGCCTCGCGATGCCAGCTTCACGTCGCGGCACAAGTCCGCGCTTCTCCGCGGCGTGACCGTGCTGGAGACCGAGGCGACGAGCATTCCGGCCACGGGCCCGGGCGGCCCGCTGTACCGCGAGATCTCCGGGGGCGAGCCGCGCCGATTCACGCTCCGCCTCGTTCCGTACTACGCCTGGAACAACCGCGGCGTGGGGCGGATGACCGTCTGGCTGCCGCTGCGTTGAGGGGTCAAAGGGCAGGAGTCAGTCGTCCGAAGCACCAAGGGGGTACGGAGTCCGAATCCACCGCTCGCCATCTACTCCATCCGATCAAGCGCCTCGCCGAGAAGCTCCGGAAGATTGGGCAGGGCCTGAAGATCCCGGGCGACGCGCGGATGCGCGAACACGCGGACGCGCTTCACGTAGTCGTCGAACTGCTCCCGGGCCAGGGCCATGACCACGGGGGAGACCTCGCCCAGCGGGCGGAACCGCAACTCCTTGCGGTACCAGATATCGACGGCCAGCTCGACCTCCTTGTGGACCGGCGGGGCGTCGATGAGCACCTCGTGCGGGGCGACCACTCGGCCCAGCGCCGTGCTGAAGATCGTCGCCAGGTGCTCGGCGCACGCGGTCAGCCACGGATAGGGCCGCCGCGCGAGCCGCTGGTACAGCGGCCGGCCCTCGATGATGCTGAACTGCGCCAGCCGCTTGTAGAGTCGGCGCGAGGGCCCGAACAGCCCGCCGAGAAGCTCCCCCGCCGGCCCGCCCCCGGCCGCCCGTTCCATCTCGGCGATCATCGGCCCCTCGACCGTCCGAAACAGCGCGTCGAGGTCCAACTGTCCGTGCAGGAGGAAGAACGCCCGCTGGAACATGGCCGTGGCCGAGCGCACACCATGATGCCAATACACCTCGCTGAACATCACGTATCGGGCGAAGACCATCATCTCGGCGGCGGTCTTGCCCTTGTCGCTGATGGCCAGTCCGTCGCCCGCCGCGTTCAAACACAGGCTTCCGATCAGCCGCTGCTGGTCGAAGTTGCGCCCGTAGGGCACGCCGGCGTGCAGGCTGTCGCGGAACAGGTAATCCATCTTGTCGATGTCGATGGGACCGGAAAGAATGCTGGCAAGGATCCGCCGCGACGTCTCCTCCGGCTTGCCGCTGGAGAGCGAGACGACGTCCCGCGGGTTGATGCCCCAGTCGTCGCGCAGCACGTCGGCCAGCTCGCTCTCGAGGAGGAAGCTGTTGGCGAAAAGCTCGTGGGTGGGCACGCCCGGCAGGCGCATGTCCTCGATCGGATGGCAGAACGGCCAGTGCCCCAAGTCATGCAGAAGGGCCGCCACGAGGAAAAGCTCCGCCTCGTCGGGGCGCACGGTCGCGGAGAACCGCGGATCGTGCGCAAGCTGCTTCAGGAGCAGAAGCCCCAGTCGGTAAACGCCCAGCGAATGCTCGAACCGCGTGTGAAGCGCGGCCGGATAGACCAGGGAGACCAGCCCCAACTGGCTGATCCGCGCCAGGCGGCGAAACTCGGCCGTGTCGATGATCGCTCGGACCCTGTCGGTCAGCGGCACGTCCAGCTCGGGCGGGATGCGGACCAGCCCGCGGCGGGCGTCGAGGCCCGCGACCTCCGGCAGGTCCAGAATCGCGTGCGCCGGCATGGTCAGAACGCGGAGCCTCCGCTCTCCCAGATCCAGCCCAGACCGCCCACCTTGCGGAGCAGCACCGTGACCAGCAGGTAGAACGCGTACAGGAAGAGCCCGTTGCTGAACTCCAGGTCGAGCGCCGCCAGGGCCGCCAGGCCTCCGAGGATCATGAACGGCGGCGCGAGGAAGACCCAGTTCCAGAGCTCGCCGGTGAGCACGCGCGGGGCAAGGTATCCGTACAGGCCCCACAGCGCCACGTAGGCCACGGCGCAGGCCCCGGCCCGCGCGTGAAGCGAGACCCCGCGGTACGGCTCCAGTTCGTCGTCGTGCAGGAAGCAATAGCCGGCCAGGACAAGCGGGGGCGAGACGACCAACAGGCCGAGCGCCTGCGCCCAAAGGGGCTCGAACAGGTCGGCACGGCCCAGGACCCACGTCAACACGATCACGCCCGCCCCGACTCCGACCGCGGCCACGGGATTGAACTCCACGTCGGTCCGCGCGATGGGCTTGGTTACCAGTTCGCCCGTCGCCGACCGTCCGCCGCCGGCGAACTCCTCGGGCGCGTGGACCTTCACCTCCTCCGACTTGTCCGGGACGCGGATCTTGGCCTTGCACTTCGGGCAGGGCCCGGTCTGGCCGGCGAACTTCTCGCTCACCGAGAAGCGGGTGTGGCACCCCGGGCATACTACTTGGATAGGCATGAAGGGACTCGGGAAGTCGAAGCGGAGAAAAGCCGAATCGCGACGGCGTCCGGACGCCCGCCCTTGCGCGACCCCTCGGGGCAGTTCCTAGTTTGGCACACACGCCGACCCTGTCAAGCGAAACGGCCCTCCCATTTCGGCGGGTGGGCGGCCGCGTTCCCGCGCGCATTCAAGGCCGCTCAATTGCGGGCTTCGTCTCCACGAAGTACGATCGAGATAGGGGCTTTCTTCTCGCCTGTCGCGTCCTTGGGGGGCGGGCTGCCATGACGATTCAGTTCCTCTGCCCGAACGGGCATTCCATCCGTTGTCCCGAAGAGAAGGCCGGCCGTGCCGCCAAGTGCCCCAAGTGCGGAGTGCGGTTTCGCATCCCGGCGCTCGAGGAGATCCAGGCGGGCCTCGACGAGGAGGACGGCGACGACGCCCGGGCCGACAGCGGCCAGAGCGTTGCCGAGGAGCAGATCGAGTTCCTCTGTCCCAACGGCCATCGGCTCAACGGGCCAGCGAGCCTTCAGGGTCGTCCCGGCCAGTGCCCCGAGTGCGGCTGCAAGTTCCGTGTCCCTTCCTACGACGACGTCCCAGACGAAAGCGAAGAGCCGACCGACCAGAGCCAGATCGGGGTCGGCGCCCTGGCCGGCGAGTCGGAGTCGGACGTGAAGCTCGAAACTCCCGACGGCCCGTCCGAGGAGCAAGGCGAAGAGCCGGTCGAGCTTCGATCCGGCGATGGGGCGGGCCGCGGCCTCGCGTCGCTGTTCCCCCAACTCTGGGCCCAGAGGGGACAAGGGGCCATCGTGGAATTGCACTTCGCCGACGGCCAGTCGCTCATCCCGGTGCGGTTCGCGCCCGCCTCAGCGCAGCGGAGCCACGGGCTGTTCGCCCTGCAAGAGGACGACGGGAAATTCTCCCTGCTCGCCGTGGCGTGGAGTGCCATCAACCGCGTCGTCGTGCGCAAGGTCGGGGCGCTGCCCCCCGAGCTCGGCGGCCAATAAGGCGCAGGGCCGTTCCGTCGCTGCGCTCTCACCCCTCGTCCTGGGCCAGATCGCCCTCGGTGATCATGGCGAAGCCGCGGCTGCCGAGCGTCTCCAGTCCCAGCTCGATGTTGTCCACCATCAGCGCCACCGCCGGACGCCCGTGCGGGCGAACCAGCAGCGGATAGGCCTGGACGATGTTCACCTCGGCCTGAAGCAGGGCCGTGCACACCTCCAGAAGCGGCTGAGGCCCCGACGGAAGCTCCACGCCGATCAGGTCGCTCTCGATGATCGCCAGCCCGGCCCGCTCGAGAATCTCCCGGCCCTCCTCCGGGTGGCTCAACAGGAATCGGACGAAGGCGCACTCCGCCGAATCGGAGATCGACAGGGCGACGATGTGGACCTTGCTCCCCTCGAAACGGCGAACCACCTCGAGCAGCTGCCCTACGCGGTTCTCCAGGAACACGGTGAATTGCCGGATCGAAGGGTAGTTGCGACCGCGGATCGTCGAGTAGTCGATGGCCGTCCCGCCGTCGTCGAAACTCATGAAACGAAGAGCGAGGTTAGAAGGAAGGGCGAGCCGCCTCAAACCGGAGCACCGTAAGTATAGGCCCCTTGGCCGCCTGGTTCAACACAGCCCGGAAGGCTACGAACGATCCAGGCGAAGGGGGCGTCCGATTCATTCCGCTGGCGCGACGCCATCGCAAACGGCTGCTGATCGCGCGACCTACGTCCCGACCTTCGGCGTGAGGTGAAGCATCTCCGCGTGGAGCTCCGGCGTTGCAGCACAGAGGAACTGCCCCGTATCGAGCCGCAGCTCCCCGCCGTCCGGAGCGGTAACCACGCCGCCGGCCTCCCTCACGATCAGCACGCCGGCCGCCACGTCCCAGATCTTCGTGGAGTACGAGCCGAAGAGGTCGAAACGACCGGCCGCGACGTAACACAGATTGAGGGCCGCGGAGCCGGTCCGGCGAATCGACTGGCACCGAGCGACCGTGCGCAGGAACAGGGCCAGGTCGGCCGCGCCGTCCTTCACGCCCGGCGGGAAGCCGACGGCGGCCAGCGCGTTGGACAACTGCCTGACGTCGCTCACGTGAATCGGCTCCCCGTTCAGGCGAGCGCCCGCCCCGGGGGCCGCCGTGTAGCACTCGTTCTGCAGCGGGCTGAACACCGTGGCCGCGAGCAGATCGCCGGCACGTTCCAAGGCAACGGAGACCGCGAAATGGGGCACGCCGTGCACGTAGTTCGTCGTCCCGTCCAGAGGATCGACGAGCCAGCGGAACTCGGTCGCGAGGTTCGCCGCAGTTCCCAGCAAGGGATCCTCCTCGCCGAGCACGCGGTGCTCGGGGAAGGCATCCAGCACAACGCCACACACGGCCTCCTGCGAGGCGAGGTCCGCCTCGGTCACCAGGTCAGCCGGCCCCTTCTCGCGGGCGTCAACCCGACCATACTTCTCCAGGAGGACGGCTCCACCGGCCCGGGCCGCGTCTTCGCAAACTGTTAAATATTCAGACATTCCGTCGATGGGCTTGTTCTCGGCTGCATTGGCCGAGGCCATTATAGGAGTGAGGCTCCCACGTGCAAGCCAAGCCCTTGGCCCGACCAAGGTGGGGGTGTGCGGGAATTCGAGATTTCCGGGCACATATCCCACTGAAAAGTCTGGACAGCGGACCAGGAATTGGTATCATGGAGCCAGTGTGGCTAGCACGAATCTAACCCTGGTGGATCGTGCCGAGCCAAGAGGCCTCATACCATTATCCTGGCGTTTGCCCTTCGGCCTCTTCTCTGTTCCGGCCCCGCCGTTTCGCCCTGGCTGCGAGCGGCGGGGTTTTTTTGTTGGCAAGTCGAGCCGGTTCGATGGCGTCTTCCCCCTGGCTGATCGCGCAGGATTCCGCACGGCTCGCTAGCCACCTGCTGACAGGCACGATTGCTCTGGACCATCCGGCGCCTGGACTCCAGGTGGAGTCGGTCCAGGGCCAGCCCTGGAGCGCCGCGCGGCTGCTGGCCGTGGCGCTGCCGGGTCAGGCGGATCGGCCCGACGCACGCTCCGTGGATCGCTACGTCCGGGGTGCCGATTTCGTCGTCGCTTTTCAGGACCCGGCTGGCCTCCCGTATCGCGTGGACGCCCTTTGGCGCGCGATCGGCGAGCCGTTCTCCAGCGACCAGGCCGGGGGGATCGAACTGGTGCTCTCGCTGCGCACCTCCATGCCAGTCGTCCGTGCGCCTGCCGACGTGCTGACGAGTCTGCCGTGGGGGCCCGTGCTTCGCCGGGCGGGACGGGACGGCTTCTGCCGCGAGCCGCTGGCGAAGCCGGCATCGATGCCGACGGCGGACGAACGGGGCGTCTGCATGCTCGTGCGGCCCGCCGACGCCCCGGACCTGAGCCTGGCCCAGATGGTCCACCCGGCCGACGGCTGCGCGACGGCCGTGCAGCGGGCCGACACCCCGCCGTCGGCCGTGAGCATCCGCCACCGCCTGTTCGCCTTCGATCTGGAGAAGGGCGTCATGCTCCGCGCTCGCGTGCGGGTTCTTTTTCTGGCGCGTCGGGACGACGAGCAACTTGCCGCCGAGGCCTACCGGGAGTTCGCCGCGTCGGAGCATCCTCTCGACACGTAAGAGCGCTCCTCGCGCGTCCAGCCGCCCGGGCCCGTTCCCGTTGGCAGGCCGGTCTGTCGCCTGATAGACTGGGGGCCTGACGCCTCGTTCCGCAAGCCCGTGTGGGGAAAGGCCGCCACCGTGTCCGACTTGTTCATTACCGAGGACTTCCTGCTCCAGTCCGACGCGTCGGTGCGCCTCTATCACGAGGTCGCCCGCGACCTGCCCATCATCGACTATCACTGCCATCTTCCGCCCCGGCAGATCGCCGAGGACCATCGCTTCGAGAACCTGACGCGCATCTGGCTGGCCGGCGACCACTACAAGTGGCGCGCGATGCGGGCGGCCGGGGTGGAGGAACGATACCTGACCGGCGACGCAGGCGACTGGGAGAAGTTCGAGAAGTGGGCCCAGACCGTGCCCAGGACGCTCCGCAACCCGCTCTACCATTGGACCCATCTGGAGCTCAAGCGCCCGTTCGGCGTCGGCGACCGGCTCCTTAATCCGCAGACCGCCCGGGGCATCTGGGACGAGTGCAACGCCATGCTCTCCCAGGACGGGTTCTCGTGCCGCGGCATCATGCGCCAGATGAACGTCGTGCTGGTCTGCACGACCGACGACCCGACCGACGCGCTGGAACACCACGCCCGGATCGCCGACGATCCCACCTTTCCGATCCGCGTGCTCCCCACCTTCCGGCCCGACCGGGCCATGGCCGTGAACGACCCGGCGGCGTTCAATGCGTGGGTCGATCGCCTCGGCGAGGCCGCCGGGATGGCGGTCAAGGACTTCGACGGGCTGCTGGCCGCCGTCCGGCAGCGGCACGACTTCTTCCACGATCGCGGCTGTCGGCTTTCCGATCACGGCCTGACCACGTTCCCCGCCGAGGACTACACTGCGACCGAAATCGAATCGGCGTTCCGCCGGCTCCGCAACGGCGACCGTCCCGACGCGGAGGAGACCGCCCGCTTCAGGTCGGCGCTGCTCTACGAGTTCGCGGTAATGGATTACGAGAAGGACTGGACGCAGCAGTTCCATTTCGGCTGCATGCGGAACAACAATACGCGGGCGTTCGAGTCCCTCGGTCCGGACACCGGGTTCGACTCGATCGGCGACTGGCCCCAGGGCCAGGCCATGTCGCGGTTCTTCGATCGGCTCGACCGCCAAGGCAAGCTCACGCGCACGATCCTCTACAACCTCAACCCGGCCGACAACGACCTGGTGGCCACGATGATCGGCAACTTCCAGGACGGCGTCACGCCGGGCAAGATGCAAATGGGCAGCGGTTGGTGGTTCCTCGATCAGAAGGACGGCATGGAGCGACAGATCGAGAGCCTCTCGAACCAGGGGCTGTTGAGCCAGTTCGTGGGCATGCTCACCGACAGCCGCTCATTCCTGTCCTATACGCGGCACGAGTACTTCCGCCGCATCCTCTGCAACCTGCTCGGGACGGAGATGGCCCTGGGCCTCTTGCCGAACGATTTCGACCTCGTCGCCTCACTGGTCCGCGACGTCTGCTACGGCAACGCCTCGCGCTACTTCGGGTTCGAGCTTTAGCCGTGCCGGGCCCCGCGCCGGCCGAGCTCCCTGGGATCAACGCCCCGGCAGAGGTCCGGGATTCGCGCGATGCCCGATCGACCTCGCGAGCCGTTCCTCGATTACGTCGAAGTGCTCCACGGCCGGACGGAGCTCGAGGCTCCGTACGCGGGCCGGATCCCCGCGATCCGCGCGATCCGTCGTCTCCACCTGCACCCGAAGGCGACGTTCTTCATCGGCGAGAACGGCTCGGGCAAGTCCACGCTCCTGGAGGCGATCGCCGTGGCCGACGGTTTCAACGCCGAAGGGGGCACGCGGAACTTCAACTTCGCCTCTCGGGCCTCGCACTCTGATCTCTACAAGTGGATCCGCCTCGGACGGGGCATCCGGGGCAAGCGCCGCAAGGACGGGTTCTTCCTCAGGGCGGAGAGCTTCTACAACGTCTCCACCGAGATCGAGAGCCTCGGCCTGATCTCCGCCGGCAGCCCCTACGGCGAGGTTTCCTACCACGAGCAGTCGCACGGCGAGGCCCTGCTGCACCTGTTCACCGATCGGCTCCGCGGCGACGGGCTGTACCTGTTCGACGAGCCCGAAGCCGCCCTTTCGCCCCAGCGCCAGCTCGCCTTCCTCGCCGCGATGCACGCGCGGATCCAAGACGAGGCCCAGTTCATCATCGCCACCCACTCGCCGATCATCATGGCCTACCCCGACGCGTGGATCTACCGATTCGACTCCCACGGTATCCACAGGGTCGAGTACACCGAGACGGAACACTTCAAGGTGACCTGCGCCTTCCTCACCCGCCGCGAGCGGATCCTCCAGGAGCTTCTGTCCGAGGAGGACGCGTCGGGCGAGGACGGCAACGCCGAACCCTAGGGCTCGGTCAATGCCTGGATTTCGCATGGCGCTGGGCATCCAAGCCCGAAGCGCCGGCGAGGGTGCACCCGCCATCCGAGCATCCCTCGCTCGCGCTTCGCACCTCCGATTCGTCCGGCCAGCCCCAATTCCGAAACGTGACCGAGCACCGGCCGCCGCGGCGCTGGGCGGGACCCGCCTTTCTCTCCGGGAGACGGGGGTCGGAGGTCGGAGGTCGGGTTGCATGGCTGGCTTGGCCGCCCCTGCAATGGCTTCCCACAAGTCCGCTTTGAGGCGCAAATGCTTCCCTCCCGTGAAGGATGCGCGTGCAGCGTTTTCCCCCTTCAGGTGGTGTAAGCGATCACGGAAATCCGCTCTGTTGAGGGAGACCAAATGCGCGGCAGCGCGCGCGATCGCGCGTCGGCAAGCCGCGCCGAAAGGTCTATTCAGAAAAGCCTTACGGCGCATCCGTGTTCGCGCCGGCGCCTTGTTTTGGTCAGCAGGTTTGAGGATTTCCAGGTTGGAGGCATCCGACCCACCCTTACGGCTCACACGTGGGGGTTGGGGCGTAGCAGCCCGCACGGACGCGGGTCGCGCCGAGTCGCGAACGGTCGGCGGCCAGTTCGACGGGAAGACGGGGGCGCGCATGGCGGTCTCCTCGCGGGCCGGTCCCTCGAGCCGCCGCGGCCCGGGCGCGGCCCTGCACGATCTTCAGCCTAGCAGACATGCGGCCGCGCCGCGGGGCGGCTTTTTGCACACTCTTTGCGAAGGATGCCGCAAGGTCATTCGAGCCGCAGGAATCGAGTTCCGTTCCGCGAACAGAAGCGGTGCAGGGCCCGCAGCGCACCATCGTCCGGGCACACCTTCCTCGCTGAGGCAGCGGGAGGTGCACTGGGCGCGTCTATGACACCTGGCCTTCGGGGGATCAGCAGAGCGGGAATAGAAACCCGCAAGTCGCGCGAACCAATTCGGCGCCAAGGTGTCTAAGGCAGCGTGGCGGTGGGAATCGAGGGGGAGGACCTCGCACGTCCTTTCCCTCGACCCCCATTCTTGGGGAATTCCTCTTGACGGAGACCCCGGGAACGTGTCACGCTTTACTTTGGAGGGACGAGGAGGTCCTTCCTGGTCGATCATGGTGGAAGCGATCGACACGATTCGTTACCTTCAGCTCTCTCAAACCGCGCTCGGCGCAGAGGGACTCCCATGCGTAACCGCATCAACCGCATTACCGTCAACAACGTCCGCGTTTCGGCCATTCGCCGGAATCGCAGCGTCGTGGTCGGTCTGGTGGTGCGCGGGGTCCTCGATGCGCTCCAGGATGCGCGGTATCTCCTGACGTGGTTCTCCAGGCCATGCCGGGCGGCCCTCGAGGTGCTCAAGACGCACCCTCGCATGCCGGCCGCCTCGTGCGCCATGGCGCGTCGCCAGCCCGCAGGCTTTGGCGGTTCGCCATCGTGCCAAGGCCTGGGCGGACCGGGGTCAAGACTACCTTCACGCGGATTCTGAGGCCGTAGGCTCAGAGCCATCCCCGCTGGTGGAAGGTAGCGACCCCCCGGCCGATCCGGTGGCGGCGAGAGCTGTCGTTCTGTCTCGCGCCCCCTCCGGTCCCAGGATTCGGGTCTGGCTGCTTTGCTGCCCCCATTTGGGATCAGGAACCATGACTCAGGAACTGAACTACAACGCCGAACAGCTTGAACTGGTCGAACTGGTCCGGGCTGCGCAGCAGGGCGACCGGCACGCCTTCGGCCGGCTATTCGAGCGGTACGAGCGGGCCGTTTACGCCATCGGTCTGCGCCGGCTCGGCGACCACGCCGACGCCCAGGAGCTGTGCCAGGAGGTCTTCATCCAGGCCCTCCGCAAGATCGACCAACTCCAGACGCCCGAGTGCTTCGGCGGCTGGCTGCGGTCGATCGCCAACCGGATGGCCATCAACCGCGCCGTGCGCCGGTCGCCGGTGCGGGCGGTCCGGTCGGAGGCCTTCGACGGCGAGTCCGCGCCGGGCGAGACCCCGCTGGGCGAGCTGCTCGCGCGCGAGCGGGCCGACCAGGTCCATCGGGGCCTGAAGCGGCTCCAGAAGCTGGACCGGGAGACCCTGGTGGCGTTCTACCTCCAGGGCCAGTCGCTGGTCCAGATGAGCGACGCGTTCGACTCGCCGGTCGGCACGATCAAGCGGCGTCTGCACGTCGCGCGCAAGCGCCTGGCCAAGGAGCTTCAGGCCCTGGCCCCGGCGTGAAAACCCCTAGCGCGGTTCTCCCGGGCCGCCGTTGAAGGCGCCGCCGACATGAGGCTCTCCGTCGGCGGCGCCTTTCTGATTGCGCGTCCACGGAATCCGGGCCGTGTCGGCCCGTTCGGGGGTCAGGCCCGTCTGTCGTTCTCCGGGGGGTCACGGCCCGGCTCGAAATCCACCGGCTCTCGGCGCACGGCCGCGACGGCCAGGCACAGCCAGCCGGCGATCATGGTCAAGCCGCCCAGCGGCACCACGTGCACGAGGGCGGTCCAGCCGACGGCCAGCCAGGCGCAGATCCCGCCGCTGAACAGAAGCGTGCCCAGAAGGAAGCAGCCACCGGCCGCGTGGAGGACCGGGCCGGAGCGGGTCCGCGCGAGCCCGGCGACCAGCCCCAAGGCCAGGGCGTGGACGAGCTGATAACGGACGGCCGTTTCCAAGGTGGCGAGCCTCTCCGGGCCGAGCGTCTCCTCCAGGGCGTGGGCGCCGAGGGCGCCGGCCGCCACGCCGGTCGCCCCGAGGAGCCCGCTTGTCAGGAGCCAGAATCGGGCAAGCATCGGTTTCTCCCGGGGTGTGGTCCGCGGGCGGCCCCATGCCGCGATCGTCACCCCTCCCATGATCCGCCCCGGCCAGCAAAGGTCAACCCGTGCGCGAGGAGCCGGGCAGGAAACGAAAGAAGCCCGCCGCCGGTCCGCGAGGGGCCGACGGCGGGCATGGACGTCCGCTGCTGCGACGCAGACCCGACGTGCTACGGGGCCTGGATTCCCAGCCGCTCTTCCTCCTCCTCCTGGATGATGATCCGCGGCGTGACCATCATCATCAGGCTGGAGGTCGAGCGGCCGATGCCGACGTTCTTGAACAGCCGGCTGACGTAGGGGATCTTGTTGAGCATGGGCACGCCGAACTCGCGGCGATCCTCGCTCAACCGTTTGATCCCGCCGAGGAGCACCGTGCCGCCGTCGGGCACGCTCACCGTGGTGGTTACCGTCACGAAGGAGAACGTCGGCAACTGAACCGTGGTACCCGACGTGGTCACGGTCCGCGACTCGTCGTTCCTCGTGTTGTCGTTGGGGTTCTCCTGGTTGCCCTGCGTCGAGGTCTCCTCCGAGGTCGTCTCCGAGCCGGTGAACTGGAAGGTGTTCACCTCGTCGATCCGGCTGAAGAACGGCACGACGGTCAGTCGGACGAAGCGCCGATCGTTCGACACCACCGCCTGCACCGTGAGGAAGGTCCCCTCGTTGAGCACGACGATCACCGGCTGCTGGGCGGCGGCGAAGTCGCCCACCACCGGGATCACGCTGATCACGAAGGGGCTCTGCGAGGTGTCGGAGACGAACGCCTGCTGGCCGTTGAACAGCGTGACCTTGGGCGCCTGGAGCACGTTGGTGCGCGTGTCGCCCTGGGCGGCCTGGATGAAGAAGAACGCCTCGATCTCGCTGAGGATCGCGAAACCGATCTGGGCTCCCGGGTTGTTGGCGGCGTTGAACCCGCCGAACTGCGGCACGGCCAGGCTGAAGCTGTCCTGCCGGAAGGGGATGTCCAGGTCGGCCGAGAAGGCCCCCAGGTTGACGTTGGCCCCGGCCGTCTGCGTGCCCACCACGACGCTGTTGTCGTGGTCGCGGTCGCGGAGGTCGCGGACCGGCGGGGCGCTCATCACGTCGGGATCGTTGCGGTCGATGTCCGGGGGATCGAACGGAGCCCCGAAGACCTGGAACGGCCGGTCGATGTTGTCGTTGATGTCGAAGTCGAAATCGACGCCGATCCGCTCGAAGAAGTTGTCCTGCAGCGTGATGAACCGGACCTCGATCGTCACCTGCAGGTCCTGGAGGCGGCGGAGCTGCTCGAGCAGATCGACGATCTCCTCGTGCACGTCCTGCGTCTGGCTGACCACGATGCTGAGGTTGGTCTCGAAGGGGGCGATCGAGCCCGGTCCGCCGACGTCGTCCCACGTGGTGGGCTTGATCGTCGAGGTGATCAGGTCGATGAGACTGTCGAAGTCGGCCTGTGCGCCGCCGCCGAGCCCGCCGGGGCCGAAGCCCATCGGCATGCTCCGGGGCCCGCTCATCGCCGCCCCGCCGGTCATCTGCTGCATCTGCGCCATCACGGCCGGGCTGATCATGGCGCTGTTCTGGCTGCCGTCGCGGCTGGCCACCACGCTCAGCGGGGCCGATCCGCCGCCGAAGGAGTTGAACCCGCCGAAGCCGATCGCGCCCAGCGCGTCATGGTACGCGCCGGCGAGGCCCATCCGCGGATTGGGCGTGAAGTTGGGGATCGGCACGACGAGGTCGGCGACCGGATAGCTGACCGGATAGACCTGCGTATCCCGCATCTGCTCGCTGGTGATCTTCAGCACCTCGTCCTTGATCACGTAGTTCAGGTGGAGGGGCTGGAGGATCAGGTTCAGCGCGCTGCGCAGGGAGATCTCGCGGCTGAGGTTGATCGTCACCGGGGTGTCGGTGCTGACGCCCTCTTCGGCAAGGCCCTGCGGGTCGAGGTGCAGGTTGACGTCGGCCAGCTTGGCCAGGTAGTCCATGACGGTGGCCAGGGGGGCGTTCTGGAACTGCAGCGCCACCGGGGTCTTGAGCTTCTGCTCGATCTCCAGGTCGCGCTCCGAGCGGCCGCGGCGGCCTTCGGCCAGAAGCCGGGCGCGGCTCTGCGTGAGCCGCTCCCACTCCCTGGCGTCGGGAAAGACGAGTGGATTCAGGTCGTTGACCGGAACCACCGAGGCGCGGTCCACGTCGCCCCACATCTCGAAGTTGCTCCGCTCGCGGGCGTCGGCCACCGCCACGTTGTTCATGTAACGGCGGATGAACTGCGACTGCCGCACGAGCTGCACGACGACCGGGTTCTCCGGGTCGAGCGCCGAAGCCTTCTTGGCGGTGAGCTCGGCCTCGGCATAGCGCTGCTCGTCCATGAGGCGGTTGAAGTCGTCGACCATCAAGGCCAGCTTCTCCTGGACCTCGAGCTTGGTCATCCGATTGCGGTCCACCTCTTCCTGGATCCGCCGGTTGCGCTCGTCCAGCTCGATGCGCGGCTGGTGCTCGCTGATGTATTTCCGCGTCAGCTCCACGTTGCGGTCGATGCGGCGGAGGAGCTGGTTGCGGAGGGCCTCGTCCAGGGCCGAGCTCTCGACGCGCTTGCGCGTCTCCTCCAACAGCGCCAGCGCGCCCTTCGGATCCGACTCCCGCATGCGCAGGGCCGTGCTCTCCTGGTGCGCCACGTCCGCGTGGACCTGACGGAGGAGGGCCTCCTGACGGGCCAAGGTCTCGCCGAGCATCGAGTGCGGACTCGAGGGAGTCGAGTAGATCTGGAGATACTCCTGCAGCCGCTGGGCGGACTGCGGGTCCAGCTCGTCGCGGTACTGGGCAGCCTGACGGAAGTACCGCAGGGCGGCCTCGGTGTCGCGGTTCTTCAGGGCTTCCTCGCCCTGTCGGAACAGCGCCGCGGCTCCGCCCGCCCCGCCGCGCGGGGCCTCCCGGTTCTGCGCCAGGCTGTACGCCCCGGGATACGGCGCGTTGGCTTCGGCCGGCACGTTGCGCGTGCTGTCCCGACGGGGATCGTACACGGCGTGCGACGCGCGATGGCCCACGTCGTAGGGACCTGCCGCACGGGTCACGGGGAACTCCCCGCCTGCGTGGCGCACCGATCGGTCACCCAGCCGGGCCTGGCGGATCTCGGCCAGGAGCATGCCCGGCGAATCCTCGCCCGTGCCGAACGCCGACTCGGGGACTTGCATCCTCTCCGCCTGCCGCGCCAGGTTCTCCGCCCGAACCAGGTCGCCGGCGGAGAGGGCCTCGCGGGCGTAGTGGAGCATGCGCGCGGCCTTCTGCTTGGCCGCCATCGAGGGCTCCGAAGCCCCGGAGGAATCGTGCGCCAGCTCCGTCGCGCCCCGCGACTCGCTTCGCGCGGCATCGATCTGGCGCAGAAGGGTCTCGGGCTTGGCGTCGAGCGGACCCCACGTGATCCGCTGCCGGCCGGCCTCCAGGGCCAGCCGCTCCGCCTCGCCGTATTGGTTCCATTGCATCAGCGCTTCCGCCTGATCCATGAGGAGTCGGGCGTACTGGCGCCGGTAGCCTTCCGTGTCGCGGCGCTCGGTCGGCTGATCCATCAGGCTCTCGTACTGCTGGATCGCCGCCTCGATCTTGGCGGGCGAATCCTCGTGCATGCCGTAGCGCACGCCGGTGGCGCGGGCCTGGTCCACCAGGCTCTGCGCCCGACGCACGTCTCCCAGGGCCAGGGCCCGGCGCGCGCCGATCAGCATCTCGTCGCTCTTGATGCGGTCGGCGCCGCGGGGCGAGCCGCCGGCCGGCGGCCTGACCGGGCTAACCTGGTCAACCGGCGGAAGCTTGGCGATCGAGCCGCGCCGCGCGTCGCGCTCGGCGAACGGATCGCGGACGTCGTCGCGCCGGCGGAAGGGCAGAGCGAACAACGCCCCGGGGCGAGCCGTATCTCCCCGGCGACGGCTCTCCAACTCGCGACGCGCCCTGGCCGGCGAGTCGCTCAGGTTCATCGGTCCGTAGCTGACGTCCAGGGCCTCCGCCCGGGAGATCAACTGATCGGCAGCGTCGTAGTCCTCCTCCGCCATGGCCTGCCGGGCGCGGCGGAGCAGGTCGTCTGCCTGTGACATCTTGTCCCGGGGCCCTGCTTGCCCCAGAACGGCTGGAGGCAGCGCGCTCGACGGAGCGAGCCGCTCTTCTCCGGCGTTCGAACGCGCGGCCAAGAGGCCCAGGCCCGCAAACAACAGGCCCGCGAGGATTCTGGCGGTTGTTCTCAACACGCTTCTCCTTTCCAAACTCGCACGATTCCAGGACGGTTCCGACGTTTACCCTCGGGCATACTGGTCAAGCGGCGGCATGCCGCGAGCCGCGTGCCGGCGCGGACCTTCCACGCCGCCATCGTGACCCCGGAACTGCCGCGCAGCGGCACACCCGCTGCCTGCGCAGCATCACCCGCGAAAAGCTGGTCGATAAGACGATCGGAACAAGGTAGAAGAGTGCGGGAGTAATACCCGGCGGGCCAAGCACGGTCAAGGCCACTTCGCCGCGTGCGACCCGTCTTTCCGGGATTTTTCTAACAGCCCCGATCCGGGGAGCCAAGAAGCGGCGATCGAGAGACAGAAGAGCCGCCGCTGCGGACGCTCGCGTCGTGCGTCCGTGCCCTCGCGGGCGCTACGGCGAAGCCGCCGTGCGCAATTCGGGGATCGTGCACGGCGATTCCGGCATCGCCGCACCGGGAAGACGACGGCCGGTCCCGCGCGAGCTCACTCGCGCAGCGGCGAGCGCCGGCGTCCTTTCTTGTTGGACTTGGCCCCCGGCACTTCCTCGGGCACGTAGCCAGGCATGAGCAGCTCCATCCCGGGGGCCGCCTCCATGCCGGGGCCGTAGCCCGGCATCATCTCGTCGCGCGGCGGATCGCGCCGGCGCTTCAACGCCTCGTAGGCCGGGGTGTCGATCAACTCGTTGCGGACCACCAGATCGCCGTCGGCGTCGAGCACGAGGACCTCGCCCGGCGCGTTCTCGTGGGTCTCGCGGCTCGGCGTGCTGCGCCCCTGGCCGTCCACATCGATTCGAAAGCCGCCCCGCATGTCGATGACCAGGGCCTCGGTCTGGTAATCCAGTGGGATCGGCTGCTCGCCCGTCATGCCGCCCGCCCCCGGCGTGAAGGTGGGCGGAGGGACCGCTTCGAAAAGCTCCTCGAGCTCGCCTGCCGCGCCGGGGATGTTGCTGCTGGAGGTCTTCGTGGTGGGCCGCTTCTCCACTTCCGGCCACGTGCAATCGGCCAGGTTCGCCAACCGGCCGCGCTCGGCCATCTCCTCCTTGCTGGCCTCGATCCCCTCTTCGTTCATCCACTTCACCAGGGCCACGGAGGCCTTCGGGTCGCCCGCGACGCGGAGCGACGGCTTGACCCCGAGCACGAGCAGGCGGTCGTCGCGGGGCACCTCCACGATCGGGCTGGGATCGGACCAGTCGGTGACGATGTACTCCTCGGCTCCCAGGTCCACGCGCTCCAGGTATCGCGGCTCCACCCCGTAGTTGGGATTGAAGAGCATCAGCCGCACCCGGTACCGGTACTTCCTGCCGGGCTCCACGTCGCGGTCGATGAACCGGAAGAGCTTGTGGTCGGGCATACGCACCTTCTGCCCCATGCCCATGCCTGGGCCGCCCGCGTGCTCCTCGTACAGCATGGTTTCCACGCCCGCCTCCCCGTATCCGGCCGCGCCGGGCACGACGCCCGGACCCATCGGCCCTTCCATCATGCCGGGTCGGCCCATCATCGGCAGGTCGCTGGGTCGGTCGGGCACGTCGTCGCGCGCGGGGACGTCTCCCGCCGGGCCCTCGCCCTCCACCACGGTCTCGGGCTCCAGCGGCGTGCCGTCCGGGCCGTACCTGGGCTTTTCGCGCGGGGCCAGGGGCACTTCCGGCAGGTGCGCGAACGCCTCGTCGAACTCGCGCTGCCGGGCGAAGACCGGCATCGGGAAGTCCAGGGCCGGCTCGATGTACCGGGGCGACACGCCGCCGAGCGTGGAGCCGTCGCCGGGCGTCGCCCCGTGCATGGCTCCGCCCCACTGCTGCGAGGCCTGGCGCTTGGCCCTGCCCACGTGGATCGCGCTGGCTTCCCATGCGTCTTCGTTGATCTCCTCGCCCCCGCTATCGACCTCGACGCGCTGGACGTGATAGTGCACGTATTGCGGGAGGTCGATTTTCCCCCGGCGGGACGCACCGCCCATCTCCATCGCGCCGGGCATGCCGCCTCCTCCGGTGCGCTCGCCGGCGGCGTGCTTGAACGCGTCGTAGTAGGCCTTGATCTGCTCGACCTTGGGGACCAGGCCGGTCAATACGACCCAGCGCTCCCCGACCACTTCCTTGCCGCTCCCGTACGGCCCCGTGGCGCCGGTCGCGCCGGTGCTCTGGCTGACGCGGACCGCGGCGTTGCCGGGCGTGCCCCGCAGGTCGCGCACCGCGATCAGGCGCGGCTCGCCCCGCTTGGGCGGCGGATCGAAGACCGGCGGCCGCCACAGGATCGCGTGCTGGTAGTAGGTGGGATCGATTCGCCCTGCCGTGGCCGCGATCTCGGTGGCGAAGTCGCGAGGCGGCTTCACTCCTTCCGGGAGCTTCGGCGGAGTGCTCTCCACCTTGCTGTCGGCGTCCTTGGCCACCTGCTTCAAGTCGTCGGGAACCTTGGTGTAGCCCTCGCGACCCAGGGCGCTGTACACGAACACGAGGAAGAACACCATCACCGCGGCGAACAGGAGCTTCTCCACGTGCTGGAGGAAAAACCCCTTGATCGCTTCCTTGTCCAGGTTCAGCTTGAGCTTCTTCATCTCCCACCTCCTGCCCGTTCCCTGTCAATGGCCCCATGCCGCGGGCGTGCCTGGCTCTGTCGGCAAGGCCGGACCTGAAAGACCTGTGGTTTCCACCCGATGCTGCGTTTAAAACGTGGTGTGCCGAAGTGTCAGCCCGTCGGTGCGGGCGCGCCTGGCGCGGCGCCCGGCCCGGGCGGCACCGTCTTGCTTGCCGGCCCCGGGGGCGCTGGGGCCGGCCCTCCCGGCGCGGGCGCCGGCCCGGTGGGCGCCCCGGCTGGCGCGGGCGTCGTCCCCCCCGGCGGCTTGGGCGTGCCGGCCGGCGTCGGCTTCTCCGGGGGTTCCGTCGGCGGCGGGGGCGTGGCCGGCGTGCCCGGAGCCGCCTGCGCGGCGGTCGGGTCGATGGCCGGGCCCTTGCCCAGGAGTTGCTCGTTCGGCCGCTCGTAGATGTAGATGATCCCCAGAATCTCCACCGGCAGGTCGTACGGCCCGCGGTAAACGCCCTCCGTCCCCGACCCGCCGCGCCCCATGGCGCCGGGCATTTCCTCCATATCGTCCATGCCCGTTGCGCCCCCGCCCCCGTAGGGGCCGGCCGGACCGAACGCGCCCGGCGCCTCGCCGAACGCCCCCGGCATGCCGGACATCGCCGCCCCGGTCGGTGCGTATTTCACCTGGGTGGCCTTGCCTGGATTGAGACGCAACTGCCGGACCTCGATCGGCATGTTGGCGTTGGAGCACTTGACCATCAGCTCGGGCACCTTGCGCTGGTCCATCAGCAGGCTGATGCGGATGGGCATCATCTTGAACTCGGTGTAGGGGTGCTGCGGCTTGCCTTCGACCACCGGCACCGGCTCTTCGGTCTCGGTCACGTATCGGTTGACGTACAAGGCGTCGGACCTTCCCGTGGTGGGCATGCCGGGCATCATTCCGGGGCCTTCCATGCCCATCGACGGCCCTTCCATCATGGCCCCCGGCGGCGGCCCCTCCATGCCGGGCGTCGCTCCCGGAGCGACTGCCTGCATGCCGCCCAGCCCGAGCGAATTGCGCGCGGCCGCGAACGCCTGCGTCGCCGGCTTGCCCACGTCGAGCGCCGCGATCCGTTTGACCACCGCGTTGTAATGGCTGGTCGAATCCTGGTTCATCTCCTTGATGATGTTCAGCAGGGTCTCGTACACCCACAGGTCCTCCTGGGCCAGGCGGATCTGGGTCGTCGTGGGCTGCGATTGCCAGTTGAATCGCTGGAGCAACTGGTTGTAGCTGGTCGTGTCCCACACCACCTTGCCGACGTATTCCATATCCCTGGCGCCACCCGGGATGGTCTCCATGGCCCGCTCCGCCCCGGCTTCGCCGGCCAGGGCGTCTTCGTTCTTGGGCCGGCGCACGTCCACGCGCTCCAGGATCTTGGGGATGTACTTGCGGATGAAGATCCAGTAGGTGTCGCGATACCGCGGCGGGATCTCCTCGTCCGGCTCCAGCGATCCCCACACGTCCTTGAACTCGTCGCCGAGCACGCCGGGCAGCGGGTTGTTCTTCTTCTGCTGGTCGTAGAGGTACCGCCACCCTTCCATGACGTTCTGGAACTGCATCGCGTGGACGCGATTGATCGTGGCGATCACGCGCTCGTTCGGCGGGTCCACCGAGCCGGCGATGCCCTGCATGTTGCTGAACTCCCCGTCGAGCTTGGACTTGCGGCCCTGGAAGTCTTTCGACATCTTCGCCGCCGACGTGGAGTAGAACGCTCCCAGCAGGATCAGCACGATCACACTGAGCACCCAGAAATGGTGCTTCTTGAGGATCGCCAAGAGCTTCTTGACCTGGTCCATATTCGCTTCCTCCAGGCTCCGGTCACGGGGTGGTCGGCGGCGCGGCGGGCGGCCCAGCCGGCGGCGCGGCGGGCGGCCCAGCCGGCGGCGTCGTCGGGCCCGCGCCCGGCACGCTCGACGTCGGCCCGCCCG
>CAYSUS010000098.1:18425-27565 GCA_964434165.1 uncultured Pirellulales bacterium | reverse complement strand
TCTATCACTCCGTTATCGCCTACCTCACCGACCAACCATTCCCGCCACTCCTGCCTCTACCTCCGTGACCGGATACCAGCGGCGAAACGCGCCCTGGAGCGGAAGGCTGAAAAGCACCACGGGAAGCACCTCGCCCTCTACCTGTCGCCCTAGCTCCTTAGGCCCGTTTAGCTTTGGGCGATCCGTCCTCCCGCCTCCGGAGCCGTTGGAGGTTCGAATCCTGCCGGTCGTCGAAACCCACGTCCTCAGTCGATATCGATCCCCCCGATCGATATCGGCACTCTGACCGCTAAAGTGATCTTCCCTCCCGGGCAACTCCGCATCGCGGCGTGACCGCCACACATCCTTGCTCGTGCGCTGATCCCGCTGAACCCGAAGCGGTTTTCATGACCTTCCTCCAAATCGGATCGGATCCCAAGCCCCTGAATCTCCAATTCGAGTTGACTGCCGCTCTGCACCAGCTTCACCTTCGCCTTGGGGCTTTCGCCAAGCTGCCGAAGGTTGGCCAGGCTCTCTTCGACGGTCCGGAAGATCGCGTTCTCCGGCATCGGATTCAGCCTGTCGAACTGCACGCTGCACGTGAACTCCACTTCGGGGCCGCCCTGTGTCGTTGCATCGGCGGCCAGCTGCGCGATGGCCACGATCAGCCCCGACCGGTCCAGGACCGACGGCCTGAACCCCGCAAGCAGGCGAGATGCTTCCGCGTGCGCCCTTTTGAGCAGGGCGCGACCGGCCTGATAGGCCCGGTGTGCCTCCGGGCGGATCGTTTCCTCTTCCTGTTCGAAGGCATCGAACTGCGTCATGGCTGCGGAAAGATGCTGCGCAACGCGGTCGTATGACTCGGACGCTTTGGGCTGTCGATCCTCTCCTTGTGCCCTCACTATTCTCTGCATGGAACAGAGATACTTCCGGATGGTCTCTTCCGTTCTCTTGCGTTCGGTAATGTCGGTGACCACCACCGCGAAATGCGCCGGATTCCCTTCGGCATCGCGGACCAGGGCAAAGCTCTCCAGCGTTGGCGTCTCGTGGCCTTCACTTGTCCGCAGGGTCAGTTCGCCGGTCCACCCTCCGTCTCGCAGAGCCGTGGGGAACACCTCTTCATCGAGATGGCGTCGATGTTGGTGCGCGTAGTACTGCGAGAGCGCCTTCCCGATGGCGTCCTCGGGGCGATCTTCGCCGACTCGGCGACACAGCGTTGGGTTGACGTAAGTAATCCGAGCGTCCAGATCGGTCATTACCAGGCCCTCTCCGCATGCCTCGGCGAATCTCCGGAACACGTCGCCTCGGATGTCGCTCGCGCGCGCAAGACCGGTCGTTGGCCGTACATCTTCCTTAAGGCCGTGCCTCATCGGCTCCTCCAGGGTCTCTTTCGTTCCCGTTGACAGCTCTCCACGTCCGTTCTCGGCGGCCGATCAAGTCACGACGCGACGGCCAGCGCAAATCAGCCCTCGGGCTGACGCAGCCGGGTTACGCTGTCCCGGTCGCAGCCGTGTCCGTCTTGAACCGCGACACCAGGGATCTTAGCGAGGACGCCTGGGCTCCCAGTTCCTGGCTGCTGGAGGCCATTTCCTCGCTGGCGGCGGCGGTCTGCTCGGTCACGTCGGCGACGCTTCGGATCGCTCGGCCCACCTCCTGTGAGTTGGCGGCCTGCTGGACCGTGGCCGAAGCAATCTCGCCGATCTTGGCCGCGGTGCTCTCCACCCCAGAGATGATGCGCTTGAGCGACTCTCCCGTCGCGCTGCTCAGCTCGGCACCCTCATGAATGCGGTCCACCGATTCGCGGATCAGGTGGGAGATCTCCCCGGCGGCCTTGTTGGAGCGCTCGGCGAGCTTGCGGACCTCGTCGGCCACGACGGCGAAGCCCATGCCGTGCTCTCCCGCCCGGGCCGCCTCGATCGCCGCGTTCAGTGCGAGGAGATTGGTCTGGCTGGCGATCTCGGAGATCACCTCGATGATCTCGCTGACCTGCTGCGAGCTCGCTTGAATCATTCGCATGGCATCGATGGACTTCTGCACGGCCGCGCCCCCTTCCTCGGCCAGCGACCGGGTAGCGCGGGCGAGCCGGTCGGCCTCCGAGGCGTTGGCCTGGACGGACTCGATCGAATGGGAGAGCTCCTGCACCGAGGCGTTCATGGCTTCGACCGAGGCCGTCTGCGTCTGGGCCCCGGAGGCCAGCGACTGGGCGCCCTCGGCGATCACGCGCGCCCCCTCGGTGAACTGGGCCGTGCTTTGCACGACTTCGCCGATGATCGACGACAAGTCGGCGAGCATCCGCGAGAAGCCGCCAGCCAGCTCATCGATCGCCTCGTTGCCGTGGACTTCGATGTGGCGCGTCAGGTCGCCCTGGGCCGCCGTGCCGACGACCTCCAGCAACTCGCTCACTTTGGCGCGGAGCTTGGCGGCCTCCTCGCGCTCGCGCTCGGCGGCCTCCTCATCGCGCTGTTCCACGGCCCGCTTCTCGTCGAAGAACCGGCCCAGTCCCTCGGCGAGCTGCCCCAAGGCGCCGTCGGCGGTGACCTCGACCCGGCGCGAGTAGTCGCGCTCGGCGACCCGGCCGAGCACTTCCAGCAGGTGATCGACCTGGGCCTGGATCCGTTGGGCCTCAACCCTGTCGCCCTCTATGCGCAGGCGCTGCTCTTCGGCTTGTCGCTGTTGCTGCTCGCGCTCGCGCCGGGCGACCAGATCGATCTCGTCGAAGGCCGCGGCCATGGCGTCCATCGTGGCGTTGATCGCCTGGGCCATCTGGCCGATCTCGTCCTGGCTCTTCACGTCGCATTTCCGGCTGAAGTCCTTGCTCGCCAGCCGATTGATGGCGGTCACGCACCGTTTCAGCGGGCCGAGGATCGTGCGGCACAGGGCAATCGACGCCACGAACCCCAGGCCCACCGACCCGGCAAGGAACCACAGGACGGTGCGGACGGTAGCCCGGGACCGCGCGCGGTAGTCGTCTTCGGCCGCCTGAAGCATGCGGTTGATCTTGTCCTTGGAGAACTCCAGGTGCAAGACGCCGTAGATCTCGCCGACCTCGGCGTGCGGCTGGAGCCGGAGGAGGTCGGCATCGGCGCGCAGCGGGTGGTAGAACGAGAGCAGCTCCTCGTCCTCCAGGAGCACCGCGTCGCGGCTCGCTCGGAGCTTGTCCCACGCTTCGACGTCGATCGGCTTCCCGATCCGCCCGGGATCCGACGACAGTTCCGCCCGGCGATCCCTGTTGTAGAACGTGAACGCGCGGACCTCTTCGAGCTGCTTCTGCTTGTCGGCGAACTGCTGAAACATCTCGTACTCCCCGCGGGCGAGCGATCCTTGGGTCGCGATCGTCACTTCGCGGAGAACGTCGCGGGCCGCATCGCGTTTCATCTGCCGCGCCGACTCGGCCACGTCGCTCAGGACCCCCCGGAAATCCTTGGAGTACATCCTGTACTGCACGTAGCACAGCATGACCGAGGACAACACGATGATCCCCAGCATCGCGCCGGCGACCTTGGTGAGCAAGTTCAGTCGGAACCGCCTCATGACTTCGGACCTCCGCGATCGCGTTCGCCATATACGACGCTGTGATACTGCTCCCCCTTACGGTAGAAGGGGAAGTCGCGGCGCCGCGCGAATTCCTTGCTCGTGCAGCCGATGCACGGGGCGCCAGCCCGGACGCACCAACTAACCCCGCCGTTCCACTGCCGCATGGGGCAGAGGGTGCGGCTCAAAGGACCCAGGCACCCGAGCTTGAACAGGCATCCGTCGTCGCCGAACTTCTCGGCGAAATGCAGCTTCTCCCAGTCGTGGAACCGGGGACACTCGTCGTGGACCGAGCGGCCGAACAGCACCGTCGGCGCGAGCAAGTCGGGATCGACCTCCGGGTAGCCCTTGGCCGCCAACAGGGCCACGGTCGTCAGGAGGCACTCGGGATGGCATGGGCAGCCGGGGACGTTCACTAGGCGTCCGCGCGGGGGAAGCCCCGACTGCCGCATGAACTCCATGATTCCCACCGCGCCGGTCGGGTTGCCCTCCGCGCCGGGGATTCCGCCGAAGGAGGTGCACGTGCCGGCCGCCACCACGCAGGCGGCCTTCTCGATGGCCCGGGGAAGGAGTTCGGTGAGCGGCTTGCCGTCGAGCATGCAGGCCTCGGGAATCCGCGTGGGAACTGAGCCCTCGAGGACCAGCACGTACCCGCCCGCTTCCACGGTCTGATCGACGACCTTCATGGCCTGCGCCCCTTGGGAGGCCATCAAGGTGGGATGGAAGACCAGGGAGATCACTTCGGTGAGCAGCTCCAGAAGGCCGGGGGCCTCCGCATTCAAAAGCGAGACCGAGCAGCCGCTGCACGACATGCCCTGCAGCCAGAGGACCGTCGTCTGCTTGGATACGAGTCTCTCCAATCCCGCGGCGATCGCGGCGCGGTCGCCGGGAGCCAGCCCGAAGCCCGCGGCCAGTGCCGCCCCCATTTGCAGGATCTCTCGTCGGGAAAGCGCTTGCATCGGGATAGGCTCCGGTCGAGCGAGGTGTTGGTCGGAAGCGAAGGCCCGCCGACGTCAATGAACGGCGCAGGCCAGGCACGGATCGAACGAGCGGATGATCCGGCCGATTTCGATCGGCTGCGCGGGATCATCGAGCACGGCCCCCGCCAGGGCTTGCTCCACCGGGCCGGGCTGTCCCGAGTCGTCTCGGGGCGAGCAGTTCCACGTCGTCGGCACGACGCACTGATAGCGATCGATGAGGTGGTTCCTCAAGGTCAACCAGTGACCCAGGGCGCCGCGCGGCGCTTCCACCAGCCCCACGCCCGACCCCGACGACGGGATCGAGAAGTCCCGCGCCGCCGGGGCTTCGATATCGATCCGGTCGAGCCATTCGAAGGCCCGCTGCGCGATCCAGAGGGACTCGAGCGCGCGGGCGGCGTGGCGCCCAAGCACCGAGACCAGTTTCTCGGCCGGGATCTGCGTGGCCGAGAGGAACTTGTCGATCTCCGTCTTGATCCACGTGCCGCTCAGGTCGTGATAGTTGACCAGGACGCGGGCCAGAGGGCCGACTTCGACGACCTTGCCACCGTAGCGCGGGGCCTTGAGCCAGCTGTAGGCCCCGCGCTTGCCCGCCGAGGCCTGGGTTTCCCCGTGCGAGGGATGCAAGCCGGACCGACCCGACAGCCACGTGTGGCCGAGGTCCTCGGCGATCCGCTGCGGGGCCAGCGATTCCCACCTGCCGTCGATGAGCGCGCCGGGCCGGATCAGCTTGTCTTCGCCGTCGTCCAGGTCGAAGTTGCCGTAACAGAGGAAGTTGCCGCAGCCTCTTCCGAGGTCGAAGTAGCCGGGGAAGTGCTTCGCCACGCAAAGCACGTCGGGGACGTACGTGTCGCGGATGAACCTGTAGACCTGCTTCAGCCGGGACTTGTAGGCCATTACGCGCTCCATGTGAGGCACCTGGGTGCAGCCGCCGGGCACCAGGGCCGTCGCGTGCGGCATCTTGCCCCCGAAGATCGCCGCCATTTCGTGCGCGATCCGCCGCATCTGGAGGGCCTGGACGTAGTGCGCGATCAAAGCCATGTTGTCGTCCTGCGACGGCACGTACTCGCCTTGAAGGCGCGGCAGGAAGGGAGCGGCCGGGCACACGTCGCCGCGGTCCAGCGACTGCTTGATCCATTGCCTGAGCGACACGATCAGCTTGTCGCGACCGGCGTAGCTCAGCACGGACTTGACGTCCACGAAGTCCAGCGCGGCGAGGTGATAGAAGTGCAGGATGTGCGACTGCAGGGTGTTGGCCGCCAGCACGAGATTCTGCAAGATCCGCCCGTTGTTGTTGGGACGAACGCCGTAGGCCATCTCCTGGGCCTTGATGGAGGCCATGCCGTGCGAGATCGGGCAGACCCCGCAGATGCGTTGCGTGATCTGCTGCGCGTCGAGCGGATCGCGTCCGCGGAGGATCACCTCGAAGCCGCGGTACATCTCGCCTTCGCAGCGGGCTTCGGTCACGCGGTGGCCGGGCTCGGCGCCCCGTTCGAACGGTTCCGTCTCGACGTGCACGGCAAGGTGGCCCTCGATGCGGGTCACCGGACTCAACGCTACCGCGCCATTCATGGATCGCCCCCTTCAGGTGCGCCGATCAGATCCCTGGCTCGACACGCACGATTGCCGTCCGGCAAGCGTGCCCAGCAACGGCCCTCCATCAACCAGATCGGACATGCAGCCGTAGTCACTATAGGTGACGTCACTCCACTCGGCGTGGCATGGTTGTGCCAAACGGCGGGGGATCGGTGGCGTGGGGGCGCGAGACGGGAGGTGGCAGTCCGATCATGCGAGCACCCGCACGGCTTCGCGGCAAGTGCGGATGGTCGGCAGGGTCGCTTCGTGCGATGATTCCCCTGCACGGGGCATGGTGCCGAGACCCAATCCCCCGAACCATTTCGGTGATCTGGCTCAGCGGTCGCCGGGTTGGACGGGTCCTTGCCTTGTTGTGCCAGGCGTCAAGGACGGCGGTCAGCACGGCCGAAGTCCTGAATACCGTCCACATGGGATTGCCTGATGAACCAGCATCCGAAACTGCTCGTCGTTGACGACGACCGCCTTCTTCTCCATCTTCTTGAGAACCTGATTCGTCAGAGGTTCCGTGATCGCGTCGAACTGATGGTCCAATCCGATTCCGCCGCCGCGAGGCAATGGATTGGGATCCACCGGCCGGAGGTCGTCGTCACCGACCTGGACATGCCGGAAGTCAACGGATGCGAAGTCGCCCTGGCCGCGAAGACGGCCAATCCAAGCGCCGCGATCATCCTGTTCTCCGGTCTCGCCGAGGAGTACGCCGATCATTTCCAGGCGAACTACGGGGTCGCGGACTGCATTCCCAAGTCGAAGGGCTTCGAACGACTTCTGGCGGCAATAAGCCATCGTCTGGAGGGCCTTCGCCGCAGAAGCCCAGTCACCGCCGAGTGATCTCTCCGGGCGTTTGCTTCCGGAGTACGCCGCCGCGTCGACAGGCAGGGTGGGCGACGCCCCGGATGTCCCGCGGGCGCCGGGAGGCACGGATGGCTCTCACCCCCTTGCAGGCGCAGGGATGGCCAGAAGCGAGGGGGCCGCGGGACAGACCCTCGCAGTCGACGGCACAGGCCGTGCGGGCCCCCGCAGCGCGGTCTCGGAGACCCGCTCTGCTTCGCGGCAGACACGAATTGCCCCGGCTGGCGGTTTGACCGAAACTACTATTGGGAAGCTTCCAATTCGGTCCAGGCCACTTCAGGGAGCGTATTGCCCCCCGAAAGGGAGCTGGGACGCTTGGTTTGCGTGGAGAGGAAAACGGGGCCGTGAAAGGAAGCGTCGAGACCGTGTACGTCGTAGACGATGACGCAGACGCTCGCGCCAGCGCTGAGGCTTTGGTCGGTTCCTTGGGACTGCGCTGCGAAGGGTTCTGCTCAGCCGAGGACTTCTTGAAGAGGTTCGAGGCCTCCTGGAGAGGCTGCGCGGTCATCGACATCTGCCTGCCGGGCATGAGCGGATTGAGTGTGCAACAACACCTCCTCGACTCCGGGAGTAGCCTTCCGGTCGTGCTGGTCGGCGCGCGTGTGACCGTCGCTGAAGTCGTGGAGGGGATGCAGAATGGAGCCGTAACGCTTCTCGAGAAGCCCTGTCGGGGAGACGAGTTGGAGCACGCCATCCACGCGGGCCTTGAAACCTGTCGCGAGCGATTCGCGAGGGAGACGGAGTCCAGGGCATTCCAAAGAAGGCTTGAGGCTCTAACACCGCGCGAGAGAGCCGTGATGCAGGACGTCCTGGCCGACATGCCCAACCGCATGATCGCGAAGCAGCTGTCCATATCGATCAGGACGGCGGCGCGTCTGCGAGCGGCAGTCTTCGACAAGCTCCGGGTGATGTCCGCCACGCAACTCGCCTACGTCGTCGCGAGGCACGGTTTGCCGCTGGACTTCCCCCTCCCGGATCAGGCCGGCTACCGGTTCTCATCACGATCGGCTTGAACCACCTGCTTCACCAGGGCTGCCACCGAGTCCGCTTCCATCTTGCGGAAAACGTTGTGTCGATGCGCCTCGACGGTACGGAGGCTGACACCGAGCCGACCTGCAATGGTCTTGTTCGGCAGCCCCTCGACGATGTAGTCCATCACCTGACGCTCGGCGGGCGTGAGCTGTTCGATGCGCCGGCGAACGGTCTGGGCGGACTCGTACCGCGCCCGACGGGCAGCGTCCTCCCTCAGCGCCTCTCGTATGGCGTCCCACAGATCGTCGTCCTCGTAGGGTTTCTCGAGGAGCGTCACGGCTCCGGCCTTGACGGCACGAATCGTCACGGACGTGCGAGCAAAGGCGGTGAGGACGATCACGGGAAGGAAGATGCTCCGCCTCTTGAGCTCGTCTTGAAGCTCCAGCCCGCTCATACCCAACATTCGGACGTCGGTGACCAGGCACCCGGGGCTGCCTTCGCGATACGACTGGAGGAAACCCTCGGCTGACGGGAAGGTCCGCGTGCGGACCCCCATGGACGTCACCAGGGCTTCGACCGAATCCCTGGCGTCCGGGTCATCATCCACGATGTAAACGGTCATCTCATCCTGCATCCGTCGCCCCCCCGGGCATCGCGCCAAGGACGCCAAGAGTGAAGAGGAATCTGGCACCTCCCTCCGGGGCGTTCTCGGCCCATAGCCGACCCCCGTGATTCTCGATGATCGTGCGGCTGATGGCCAACCCCATCCCCAGTCCGTCGGGCTTCGTTGTCTCGAACGGCTCGAAGATGGCCGTGGCGGAGGGCGCGGGCAGGCCCGGGCCATTGTCGATCACCGAGAACTTCACAAGCGCTCCTTCCTCCCTGACGCCGACGGCGACCTTGCGCTGCCCTTCGGCGTTTTCCGAAACGGCCTCGGCGGCGTTTCGAACGAGGTTCATCAGGACCTGCTGGATCTGAATCCGATCCGCGCTGACCGGGGGCAGTGCGGCAGGAGCACTCACCGTGAGATCCACGCCCCGTCGCCGCAGCTCGAAGGCCAGCAGCTCGACTGCCTCGACGACCGCCTGACCGAGGTGCACGGGTTGGCGATGTGTGGTTCTTCTGCCCACGAAGTCGCGAGTCCTCGAGACGATCTTCCCCGCTCGGCTGGCCGCCCGCGCGATCTTCTCCGTCCACGTCGAGATCCGCTGCAAGTCGACTCCCTCGTCCATGGCG
>CAYSUS010000098.1:0-18415 GCA_964434165.1 uncultured Pirellulales bacterium | reverse complement strand
CATGGCGAGGAGATTGGCACAGGCCTTGGCGTAATTGACGATGCAGTAGAGCGGCTGATTCACCTCATGGGCGATGCTGGCCGCCATCTCCCCCATGGCCGACAGCCGGCTTACGTGGGAGAGTTGGGCTTCCAGTTCCTGGAGCCTATCCTGGGCATGCCGCGCCGCGGTGATGTCGCGCCCTTCGGCGGCAAGAAGGTCGATCGCGTGCCGTTCGCCGAGAATCGGCTTGAGGGACACATCCATGATGTGGATTCGGCTTTCCTTGTCACGATGCGTGGTCTCAAACCGCACCGATTCTCCCTCCCCCGCGCGCCGGATCGCTTCACGCAGTTCGGCCTGCTCGGCCGGCGAATGTGTCCACCAGGGGGTCTCCCAAAAGGGTACGCCGATCACGTCCTTCTCTTCGGCTTCAATCAGAGCAAGCGCCGTCCTGTTCACGGCCAGGAGCGTGCCGTGCAAGTCGAGCAGCCCCATGAGCTGGAAGGTCTGCTCGAAGACGGCCCGGAACCGCTGCTCGCTTTGGCGCAGGGTCTCCTCGATGCGCTTGCGCTGCGTGACGTCGCGGCCGATCATCAATGCCAGCTTCTCGCCCGCCACTTCCACGCTGCTGAGGGTGACGTCCATCTCGATAGGCGTTCCGTCTTGTTTCCGGTGGTGCCATTCGAAGCGGTGCGTCTGGCCGCTGAGGGCCGCCCTGACCAGCGCGAGGGCCTTCTCGGACGATTGCCGACCGTCGGGCTGGAGGGGAGGGGACGTGTCCACCGGGGACGCGCCGATCATCGCTTCCCGCGGGTATCCGTATATCTCGGCGCCCCGCATGTTCACGTCCACGAACTGAAGTCCGTCCTGCGTCAGCCGGACCGTCGCGATTCCCTCGCCGGCGTTCTCGAACAGGGTCCTGAACCTCTTCTCGCTCTCCGCCAGGGCTCGTTCGACCCGCTTGCGATCCGTGATGTCGGGAAAGACGACGATCCCGGCGACGACGCGGCCCTGCTCGTCGCGCACGGGCGCCGCGTTGGCCATCACCCACCGCTCCTGCCCGTCCGAACGACGAATCACGACCTCGACGTTCTCCGACGTCTCTCCCCGAAGGATGGCGCGGGACAGGGGCAGGTCCTCGGGCCGGTACAAGGTGCCGTCGGGATAGAAGCATTGCCAGTGCTCGGAGTGAAGGTCTATGGGGATCTCGCGCAGCGCGACCTGCGCCTGCCCCCGAATGCCGAGCGCGGCCCGATTGACCGAGCGGATGGTTCCGTCCGGCGCGTCGGCCACGAGGATGCCGGCCGGCGAGCTTTCGATGGCTGCCCGGAGCAGCGACTGCGTCTCGGCAAGCTCCTGCTCCATCCGCCTGCGTTGAGTCACATCAAGGATCACCCCGTCGAGATACTCGATGGCACCCGCCTTCCCGAAGACGCCGCGCCCTCTCTCCCACACCCAGAGGACCCTTCCACCGGCGTCCGTGATCCGGTACTCGATGTCGAACGGCCGGCTCTCGCGCACGGCCTGCTGCACGGCGCGCCAGACCTCTTGCCGGTCGTCGGGGTGAATCACGCTGGCCAGCGTGCGCACACGATTGCCCACGAACTCATCCGCCGGGTAGCCGGTGATCTGCTCGATGGCGTCGCTCAGGAAGTGCATTGTCCATTGGGGATCGTTCGTGCAGCGATACACCGCGCCCGGAATGTTGGACACGAGGGTACGCAAGCGCGCCTCGCTGTCGCGCAGGGCCTGCTCGGCGCGCCGGCGCTCCGTGATGTCCTTGACGTACTCGATGACGCCCGTGACCGCGCCCCGCTCGTTCTTCAATGGAAAGGCGGACAAGTCGATCCATCCGCGGGCTTCGTCGGCGCATGGATAGGGGACCTCGGCCGAGCTCGACGCGCCCGTTGCGATGGCTCGCTCGCTGGGACACCACGGGCAAGGGCTATGGCGTCGCTGGAAGGCCTCGTAGCACTTCCTTCCGACGAGTGGAGCCTGATCGGCGTACATGCGCTCCATCCAACGGTTGGTTTGAACCACATTGAGATCGGGGTCCAAGACGCTGACCCCGTCCTGGATGGCGTCGAACATGCTGTGGAGGAATCGCTCGTTGTCCCGAAGCAACTGCTCGGCCCGATTGCGATCCGTCACGTCGATTCCCACCGCCCAGGTCGCCCAGCCCGGAATGGGCTGGGAATCGGAAAGGTTCGACCAAGAGACCGTTCGCGGTTCTCCGTCCTTGCAGGTGAGCGTGAGCTCCAGGTTGCGGAAATCGCCCTCCTGCTTGCGGACCGTCGCCATGACCCACGCGCGGTACTCCGCATCGGGGTAGAGCATTTCCAGCGCGCGCGGGTTTCCGACGATCTCCTTCGCCGAGTATCCGGTCACTCGTTCGCATTCCCGGTTCCAGACGACGATACGCTGCTCGTCATTGAATGCATCCACCATGACCGGCATGGTCTCCACGAGCCTGCCGAGGCGCTGTTCGCTCTCCCGCAGCGCTCGTTCGGCGACCCTCCGCTCCGTGATGTCCTCACCAAATCCCTGCACACAGATGACATTGCCCTCTTCGTCGCAGATCGCGCGATTCGTCCACCGGTGGTAACGCTCTCTGCCGGTAGCGTCGATGGCCCGATGCTCGTGCACCAACACCGGGTTCTCCGCGCTGAGCAACGCGAGGCCCCGACGAACCAAGTCTCGATCCTCCTCGGGGATCAGGCCGAAGAAGCTCCTGCCGACCAGGTCTCCCCGCGACCTGCCGAAGTAATCGCAGTAGGCGTCGTTGACGAACAGGATCTCCCCGTCCGGGCGGTTGCGGCATAGCAGCGCCGGAAGGTCTTCCACGACCGAGCGATACCTAGCCTCGCTCTCTCGAAGCGCCTCTTGCGCGCGTCGCTGACGGGAAACGTCCGTAGCCACGCCCGCGATCTGCCGGGCGAGACCGTCGGTTCCGCGCGCGAACACGGAATCGCGGCTGCGGAACCACCGGTCCCGGCCGTCCGCATGCCGCATACGATACTCGAACTCCGCCACGGCCCCATCGGGCAGGCACCTCAATCGCTCAATATGCTCCCCGAAGCGCTCAAGGTCGTCCGGATGCATGAGACTGGGCAGGAGTTCCTTCCCCAGCGCACGGCATGCTTCGGGCGAGAGGCCGATCGCAGCGGGGAGCCTGCCGTTGTCGAAGACGTGGCGCTGCTGCCCCAGGTCATACACGTACAGAAGGTCGGGGATCAGCTCGGGAAGCTGCTCGACCAGTTGCTTTCGCTCGCGGAGCGGCTCCTCGGGTTGCCGGAGTCGGGGCAGACTCCGGGCCGAGATGGCCGCCAGGGGCTCGTTCGTACCGTCCACTCGATGCGCGAGGAGCTCGACGGAGACCGGGCCGCCGTCCGCGGCCCGAAGCTCGATCGGCTGCGGGTCGACCGGAGGCGATTCGGCTTGAACGCCCGCCAGAACGCGATCCACGACGGCGTGGCTGGCGTCCCGAACCCAGTCCTTCAATGCCGTCCCCACCAAGGCAAGGCGCTCTCGGCCCAGCGACTTGCACGCCGTCGAGTTGACCTCAAGGATCCGAGCCGAGGGAAGCTCCAGCACGAACAGGAGATCGGGGCTTGCGTTGGCAAGCGCCCGCAGACCTGCTAGTTCGCGCTCCCTCGAGGCCCAGCGGTCCGGGATCGCCGCAGTCGTTGTCTTGCCCGCGCCTGATTCCCGCGAAGGTGCGATCAGTTCGTCGTGATTTGCTGGCCCGTCCATGGATGGCTTCTGAACAGCAGCGAGAGGAAGTGAGGATGTCGGGGCGACGCCACGGGGCTTTCGGCCAAGGCGGCTCGGGAATCCCTCGACAGGAAATGCCTGACGAGCCGCCGCCATGCAAGCCCGTCGAAGACAGGCTGCAACCTGCCGTACTGCTTTCCCCGCAACACCACGCCCGACTCCAAGAACGCTCTAAATGGCCGTGCACGACCCGGCAAGGGAAAAGGGGTCAGGACCCTCGTGTGCGAAGCACCCTGTGGGCCGTTTGGACAAAAGGTCCTGCCCACCTTTCTCCCCGGACTTTTCCTCGAGTCACGCAAGGCGATCTAGAAGGGCGATTCGCCCGATCTCTGGTACATCAGAGCGTGTGCCCTCAACAGCGAACGGGGACCGCACCGCTGCGCCGAGGGCCAACCGACCCACGCTGTCTCTCCGGGAGGCCCAGCTGCGGGGTGCGCCCGGAGTGTATGTCCCCTTGACCGGGGCGACAATCCCTGCCTCTAGGGCGATGGGTGCACCCCTCCACCGCCTGATGAAGGAGCGCGGTTCTTCGACGCGGCGGCGCCTCGATCATCGCGTGCTGGTCGCTCGCCGTCACGTGGGTGTAGAGAACCGAATGTCTGAGTACCCGACCAGGACTACTCGGCGTTGCCCAGATACGCCAACAGGCAGAGCGGCTCGGCTTAAACCCGGGTGTTTGCAGGTTCGACCCCGGCTCTGGGTACTGACGAGACAGACGGCTCGGTAGTCCGACGCTCTTTTCCAGTTGACCCGATCGGTGGAAGCTGAAGGTGCCCGTGCTGACCGCTTGCATTGACCGAGGCCCAGTGACCCAGAAGATGGGAGCCCCCCAGGAATAGCGGAATGCGTTGACTTCCGGTCTGAGAGCGTATAGCGTCTTCATCTAGCGGCTTATGGGGAAAAAGGCGTCTTCTATGGGAGGTACCGCATGAGACTCCTCATCGCATGTCAGATCACGCTGCTTCTGCTGGGCGGACTGCCACAAGCCGAGGGATCGCCGCCCTTTGTGGGCATAACAGGACTGGGCTTCTCCGAAGATTTCCCCCTCCTTCCGACGAGCGGCCTTGCAGGCCAGCCTGCTGGAAACGCGGGATGGGAGTTCAATTTTGACTGGGAGCAGGTCATCGCTGATGTTGCGGAAGACAATGGGATTGATGACTTGGACGAGGCGCGGCAACGCATACTTAACGAGGGGCTCTGGTTCGATCCACCATTTACAAACGCGTTCGATTATGAGGTTCTTACCCCAAACGTCTTCTTCGACCGGATTACCGACTTCCCGACCGGCTTTGCCGGACTGACGGTAGTGGTTGACGGACAAGTCCTTGGAACGGGATTTGGGCCGGGGGATTCTGTTGAGTTCTCACCCGATGTCCGTCGGTTCACGGTCCGTGACATCGATCCTGCAGTGGATGTCAGCATTGAGGATGCCTTTCCCTTGAAGCTCTCCTTCACGGAGGTCAGTGGGGATCTGACGTTCACCATGCGGGCCTCCGCAGATGCCGTTCCCGAGCCCTCGTCTTGCGTCGCCTGGTCCCTCATCGCCCTGAGCTCCGTCGCGATTGGCTGGTGGCGACGCAGGCGGAATTAGGTCGGGGTGTCTGCGACTCGCGGAGACACGTTGCCGGTCACTGATGCATGGCCTTCCAGGTAGCCCGGTCCGGACAGCCGGCGGCCACCCCGGCCTTGAGTTCGTCGTAGCGCCATAGGAGAAACGGTGGAAACGGGGACGGGTCCAGTTAGTGGCAAGTTGGGGCATATCTGCATGATGGGGACATGCCTAGAACAGCACGAGCGGCGCCGGGCGGGATGGTCTACCACGTCATGCATCGTGGCGTGGGGAGGCAGACGTTGTTCTTCGGCGACGATGACGACCTTGTGTTCGAGCGCGTCGTCGCCGACACGCTCGAAAAGCGGCCGATGCGGCTGTTGAGCTACTGCCTCATGCCGAATCACTGGCATTTCGTCCTTTGGCCGGAACACGATGGCGACCTCGGGCAGTTCATGCAGCGGTTGAGGGTCGTGGTAACGGAAGGGCTTTCGGCGGCAGACCCGCTGCCATGCTGAGGTGGGGCGGCGAAAACGGTCCGCTCCGTTGATCCCGCCGTCGGTCTGATACCGTAACATGAGTCTAAGAAACAGGTTAGCGAATCGGTAGGGTCCGATCCCGCTAACCTGTTGTACAACAGGATCGAGTTTTTCCAGGTCGCACGTCCGCACCGCCTCCTCATCCAGGAAACTACTGTGAATTAAAGAGTTGCGCCACATGCAGGTGGAACGGTAGCGCATTGCGGCATCCATCATCGCAGGCGTGCGTCGGAAAGGCGTACGTGCAAGCATGGCGCGGTGGCGCAGGACCGGCAATCGACATCGCGCTTGATTGCGGCGCGAAGATTCTGCGGCCCGTGAATCGGCGCGTGCCTGGCCAAGCAGCGGCGGCACACTGGCCAGGCACTGGCGCAAGGGGCGACACGCGGCCCAGGCCAGCCACGACGCCTCTCGGAATGGGCCTGGCAGCCCAATCGCCATTGTCGCCGCTTAGCGATCGAACCGCAACTTTGGATTTGTGCCAGGTTCATGTTGACCGTCGCTGCCGCCCAGCGGCCGGCTGGCGAAAGGAGGTCTTCAGTGAGTTCACCCCGGTATTGCGAGATTTGCAGGCAACCGATCGAGGCGGAGCGGGCCGACGCTCTGCGCGACACGCGGCTGTGCGCGCAACATGGCCGCGAAATCGCCGCGTTCGGGCGGGGCGTGGTGACCGCCGCGCAGGAACGGACCTCGAAGGCGGGCAGCCTCAAGAAGAACTGCGGAGGGGTCGCCACGAGCCAGCGCAGAAATCAGACGGCCATCGACCGAACGCGCGACGCCTTCCTGGCGGCCCGGCGGGGTGAGCTCGAATCGTGGCTTCGTGGGACGCGTCTCGGCAGCGCCCGATCGCCCGTCAGTTCGCGCATCGGTAGGGCGTGACGGGCGGTCTGCGGCTTTGCGGTCGTTTCTTCAGTGCGGGCGTGACACAGGACAGTTGCGCCTCTCCTGAATGGGGGGGCCGAGGAGTCCGAGGGGCTGAGCCCCAACCGGGAACGGTCCGCCGGGGCACTAAGGTTCGCGCCTCCCGCCTCCAAGAGGATCCTTGACAAGCCTTGGGGGTGGGCCGATAATTTGGCCCGGAGGTATAGGACCATGTCCCCTAAGCGACCCGCGCCCGACGACGAGTTCGTCGCCTGCCCGTGCACCGGCGCTACCCTGGACAAGCTGCTCCAGCCGGCGGTCCTTGCGGTGCTGGCGGAGGGGCCGCTCCACGGCTACCGGATCGCCGACCGCCTGGGCGAGCTGCGCCTGGCGAAGGGTCAGCGTCCGGACGTGTCGGGGGTGTATCGATTCCTTCGCGGCATGGAGAAGAAGGGGCTGGTGGAGTCGTCCTGGGACGTCTCGGAAAGGGGACCGGCCCGCCGGATGTACGCCATCACGGAGGCGGGCTCGCGGTGCCTGAGGCGGTGGATCGGGACCCTGGAGGAGTATCAGGCGGCCGTGGCCGATCTACTGGAGGTCACCCGCGGCGCCATTCGTTTCCGAGGTGGCCCCAAACGCCGCCCCCGCGCGGCCCGTACCCGGATCTTGTGAGTCGAAGGCCGCGCGCATGCACGAACGTCTCGGACCGGCCTTCTTCGGCGAACTGGCGGGCACGTTTCTTCTGGTGTTTTTCGGGATCGGCTCGGTCCATGTGGCCGTGCTCACCGGCGGGATCTCGGGCCTGGGGCAGGTGGCAGCCGTGTGGGGGCTGGCGGTGGCCATGGGCATCTACGCCACGGCCCATCTGAGCGGCGCCCACCTCAACCCGGCCATCTCGGTGGCCCTGTGCGTCTATCGCGGATTTCCCTGGACGCGCCTGCCGGCCTACGTGATCGCGCAGTCGGCCGGCGCTTTCGCCGCGGCCGCGGTCCTCTACGGTCTGTTCTGCGGCACGATCGCCCGCTTCGAGCAAACGCATCAGATCGCGCGGGGACAGCCGGGCAGCCAGCGCTCGGCCATGGTCTACGGCGAATACTTCCCCAACCCGGAACTCTTCGGGACGGACGAGGGCGCCTTCGCGCAGGTCTCGCACCTCCAGGCCATGGCCGCCGAGGCGGTGGGGACGGCGCTACTGGCGCTGGTCGTGTTCGCGGCCACCGCGCCGCGTGCGGGCGAGCCGCCTCGGGTTTCGCGGATCGCGCTATCCATCGGGCTGGGGCTCTCGGCGATCATCATGATCATCGCCCCGATCACCCAGGCGGGATTGAACCCCGCGCGGGACTTTGGTCCGCGCCTGTTCGCCTGGCTGGCCGGCTGGGGCAGCGTGGCCCTGCCCGGTCCGCGCGGCGGCTTCTTCACCGTGTACCTCCTTGCGCCGGTGGTCGGTGCCCTGGCCGGGGCGGGCCTTTTCCAGTGCTGCCTGCGGCCCGACGCGCCGCCGGCAGTCCCCAAGACGGAAATCGCAGAGGGGATATCCGAATGAAGACGACACGACTGCTCCTGGTCGGCGGCTTCCTCGGCGCCGGCAAGACGACCCTGCTGGCCGAGTCCGCGCGGCGGCTGGCGGGCCAGGGCAAGCGCGTGGCCCTGTTGGCCAACGACCAGGCCCCCGATCTGGTCGATTCGGCGGTGATGCGCCAGACCGGCTCCGAGGTCGAGGAGGTGGCCGGCGGCTGCTTCTGCTGCCGGTTCCCCGACATGACCGCGGCTTTAGATCGCCTCCGCCGCCAGCTCGAGCCCGACGTGGTGCTGGCCGAGCCGGTGGGAAGCTGCACCGACCTCTCCGCCACGGTCCTTCAGCCGCTGAAGAAGCTGCACCGCGAGCAGTACCGGGTGGGCCCGTACTCGGTGCTGGTCGATGTGAACCAGGCCGGCACGCTTCTTCGCCTTCAGGAGGAGGCCGACCCGAGCGGGGCCGGTTTCGACCGCGATGTCCTCTACATCTATCGCAAGCAGCTCGAGGAGGCCGACCTGATCGTGCTCAACAAGACCGATCTGGTGCCCGCTCCCCGGCTCGCGCCTCTTCGGGAGCGGCTCCAGGCGATGTTCCCCGGCACGCCGCTGGCGGAGCTCTCCGCCTCGGTGGGCGACGGGATCGATGCCTGGCTGGAGCGGGTCTTCGAGGACGGCCCGGCCGGCACGCGTATCACCGAGGTGGACTACGACGTCTATGCGCACGGTGAGGCGGTGCTGGGCTGGATGAACGCCTCGGGCCGGCTCTCCGCCCGGGAGGACGTGGAGTGGCGCGGCTTCGTCTCGCGGCTCCTGGCCCTGCTCCAAACGGAGATCGCCGCCGAAGGCGGGCAGGTCGCCCACCTGAAGCTGTTCCTCACCACCGGCGGGCAGGGGCACATCGCAGGTAACCTCACGCAGGGCGAGGCCGCGGCCACTGTGCGCGGCGAGGTGGCTGGGGGGGCGCGCGAGGTCTCGCTCCTTATCAACGCCCGGGTGCAAATCCATGCCGACCGCTTGCGACAGATCGTCGAGCGATGTCTTGCCCAAACGGCCGGGGACCGCATCGACGTGACCATGGCAAACGTGCGGAGCTTCTTCCCGGGGCGGCCCATGCCCACGCACCGGTTTGCGGAGGTGGAGGCAGGGTGAGGCTCAAAGGCTTTCGAAGCCTTCGAGACTTCGGAAGTCTTGGTCTAATACGGATCATCCCAGCCCGACGCGTCGTCCCCGGGCAGGATCGGCTGGTTGGCCGGGTTGCGCGTCTCGTTGGCGCTGAACACGCGGATGCCGGGCCGGTCCTTCAGCGGGCAGACGCTCTCGCAGACCCCGCACCCGATGCACAGGTCGGGATCGACGCGGGGCTGCTTGAGCTGCACGCGCCGGCCGTCGCGGACCTCCACCTCGACCTGGACGTAGTAGATCGCCTTGGTAGGAACGGGGCAGTGCTCCTCGCACACCATGCAGCCGCGCCCGTAGGCGTACGGAATGCACCGCGCGGTGTCGAAGGCGGCCAGCCCGATCTTGACCTCGTGCTTCTCCTCGGGCGTGAGGAGCTCAATGGCGCCGGTGGGGCAGACCTGGCCGCAGAGCGTGCACTCGTAGTCGCAATGGCCGATGCGCGGCACGAGGCGCGGCGTCCACAAGCCCTCCAGCCCGGCCTGGCCGATCGTCGGATGCAGGCCGCCGGTGGGACAGACCTTCATGCACATGCCGCAGGAGAGGCACCGGGCGAGGAACTCCTTCTCGGGCAGCGAGCCGGGCGGCCGGATCAGATCGGGGTGATAGATCGAGCCGCGGGCCTGCGGCGTGGAGCGGAACCAGGCCAGCGTGACCAGCCCGCCGATCGCCGCGGCGAGCATGCCCCGGCGCGAGACGTCGAGCTTCTCGCCTTTCTCCTTGCGGCGCCAGGGCAAGGTCCAGCGGAAGGCGAGGCCCTGGCGGTTGCACGAGGCCGTGCAGTTCAGGCAGCCCAGGCATTCGGCCGGCTTCCAGTCGCTCCCCGGCGAGGCCGCCGCGGCCCCGTGGCAGGCCATGCCGCACAGGTCGCACTGGTTGCACTCCTGGGCCTTCACCTTGCGCCGCAGAAGCGGGCGCCAGGAGAGGCAGCCCAAGAAGGCCCCCAGTGGGCAGAGATACCGGCACCAGAACCGCCGCCGCCAGGCATTGGCCGCGAGGATGCCGACGAAGACGCCCGCCAGAAGGCCGCTGCCCAGGAAGGCCTGGTTCTCCGTGACGCGGAACTTGTCGCGGAACCACTCGTAGGCGGGCTCGCTGACCCTGGTCAACTCGAAGCCCTGGGGCCTTGCCTCGCCGCCTTCGAGCGCCTCCCCGTCGGTCTGCACGTCCGGCAACTCGGGCGGCCCCATCGAGACCCAGACCAGGCCGACCCTCGGATCGGCGTCGTAGATGGCCTTCGAGCCGGTCTCCACCGCCCACTGGACGGGCGGAATTCCCACCGTGGTGATGCTCCTGTAGAGCAGGACCAACGGATCGAAGGCCACGATCCACACGCTGCCGAACAGGGCCATGGACAGCCCGCCCGCGAGGATGTAGTACTTCGCGAGCTGCCACCGCGACCACCGGTCGCGGCCCGGGCGGGGCTTCTGGGCGATGTCCAGCGCGCGGCCGGCCACGTCGTGGATGGTACCCAACGGGCAGACCCAGCCGCAGAACACGCGGCCGAACAGCACCGTCACCACGACCGTGACCAGCGCGAGCAGGGCGCCGGTGTAGAAGGTGTGTGTCGTCAGCCACGTGGTGACGGCGATCAGCGGGTCGAGATAGAAGAACGCCATCGGCCCGCGCGAGACGGTGCCCGAGCCGTCCGGCCGCATCCACAGCACGAGGTAGACGAACAGGGCCAGGCACGCGAGCTGCACGAGGCGCCGCGCCCAGGTGAGGGCCGAGTTCGGCCGCCGGCTCATCAGACGGCGACCTCCTTGAGGTTCAGGGAGCGGTAGTCCATGTTGCCCAACTCCATCTTGTCGCCGAGCGTGACCGAGCCGATCTCCTCAGGCTTGCGTCCCAGAAGCTCCGCGCCCCAGGCGTCCATGGCCACCACGTCGATGCCGGCGGCGACCTGCATCTTGACGGCCACGTCCTTCGGGTCGCCTCCCTTGGGGCCGTGGGCGGTGAGGATGCGAATGCCGTCGAGGATCGAGATCTGCGGCTTGAGGTAGCGGTTCAAGTCGACCAGGCACTCGGGGATCGCCTGGTGGAAGGTCTTGCGCTGTTCGATCACGCCCATGAAGTTCTTCATGCACAGCGTGGCCTCGGAGCGGCCGTGGTGCTTGACGATCGGCACGTTGACGATCAGGTCGCACTCGAGGATGTCCGGGCACATGGGGAGCTCTTTGACCCGCTCGCCGCCGATCCGCTTGGTGCGAAAACGGCTGCGGTCGAGGAACACCACCTCGGCGCCCGCCCGCTTCGCGGCGTCGGCGATGCCGCTGACCTTGTAGGTCCTGGCCGGCAGGTCGCAGGGATTGTCGCCCACCTTGACGACCTTGGCCCCGGCGTCAAGGCAGTGGCGGACCACGGTGGCCACCACGTCGGGGTTCGTGTTGGCGGCGAGCTCCGGCGGACGATCCCAACCGATGTTCGGCTTGACCCATACCACGGACCCGCGCGTGACGAACCGCTTCATTCCGCCGATCGACTCGATCGCCTTTTCGGTCAGCTGGGCGGCGGCCTCCTGCATCTCCGCGGCGGCCAGGTCCATGCTGCCCGACCACCTGGCGATCGCCATGTCGGCGGGCTTCTCGGCAAAGCCGAAGAGCGAGCGGGGGGCGGCCAAAGCGGCGCCGGCGGCTGCGGCACCGGCGAGGAACTCACGTCGGTTGGGGGCGTGCATTCAAACATCTCCCGGATAGGCGAAAGAGCGGGTCCTTGGTTTCCAGGTACGCATGATAAACTCCGCACCGTTGGAACGCAATGATCCGTGGAGGTGCCCTGCAGGGGCTTCGCGGGGTGGAACGCCCAGGCACGACTCCTCGGACGGCCGCGCCTCGACGCCGGAGCGGCGCTGAAGCACAATGACGGCAAGCCCCCGGTTGGCAGCGCCATGGACCACCGGGACGGCGATCCACGAAATGCCAGCAGCCCGCGCGGAGGTTGTTATGATCGCACGATTCGTGTTACTGCTCAGGCAGGCCGCGTTGCTCCTCGCCGTTTGCGCGGGCGGGCTGACGTGCTCCGGCCGGGCAGCCGACTGGCCCGATCCCGTGGCCAACGACGTGGTGGCCTACCAGGCCTCGGGACTGACCCACGGGCCGATGCTGGGGGGCGTTACCGCCCAGTCCGTGCGGGTATGGGTCCGCACCGACCGGCCGCGCCCGTTTCACGTGGTCTATGACACCAGGCTGCCGCTCGCCGCGGACTCGCCCCGCGCAACAGGCGAGACCTCCGCCGCGCGCGACCGGATCGGTGTGGTGGAGCTCGGCGCTTTGGAGCCCGCCACGCGGTATTATTACGGCATCGTCATCGACGGGGCGCTGGCCGACACGCGGTTGGACTTCACCGATCCGTGGCCTTCGTTCCGCACGCTGCCCGACGCGGCCGCCTTCCGCGACGCCGCCAATCCTCAAGGCCGGTTCAACATCTGCTTCTCGATCGCCTGTGGGGCCTCGCAGGAGGCGCCGCGCGAGCGGGGCGGGCATTACGGTTCGCCGCCCGGCTTCGACACGCTGCTGCGACGCTACGGCGACGAGGTCATGTTCCACCTGTTCAACGGCGACACGATCTACGAGGAGTGCCGCGACGGGACGAGGGAAGGGCTTCGCGCCAACTACCGCCGGTACCTCCACCGCGGCCGGTCCATGGCGCGGCTGGTCCGCTACGTGCCGGCCTGCTTCCTCTACGACGATCACGAGGTGGGCTGGGACATCCACGGCTGCGGCGAGATCGGCTTGGGGCGCGGCAAGCACCTGATTCGCGACCTGGGGGTCGATGTCTGGAACGAATACGGCGGCTGGGCCAACAGCCCTTCGAGATACCGCGCCCCGATCCGCTTCGGCCGGGCAACCGTGGAGGAGGGCGGGGACGTGCTCGTCGATCCGCAAGCCGACTTCCGCACGCTCAAGCCCGAGCGGGTGAGCACGATTCACGTGGGCTACGACACCGTGGATGCCGATCGCCGCCAGACGGGCCCGCGCCTGGCGAACGACGGGGTGTACGGCCTGGTCGAGGTGGTCGATGCGCATCGGCTGCGCGTGACGCCGGCGTTCCGCGCGGAGGAGCAGATCCGCTACAGCATCGGCTCGCATCACTTCTACGACTGGAAGGTCGGCAACTGCCATTTTTTCGCCCTGGATACCCGGGGCGAGCGGACCCGCTTCCAGCGCGGCAATGTGCGCAACCCCGAGAACTTCATCCTCGGCCCGGCGCAGGAGAAGTGGCTGCTCGACGGCGTCCGCGCGACGGACGCCGAGTTCATCATGGTCATCTCGCCCGACCCGTGGGTGATCCATCACACCGCGGCCCACGTCAGCGACGCGCCGGAGGCGAGGTTGGACAAGGGCGACGGCTTCCCGTCGTTCGTGCATCAGCGCGAGAGGCTCTTGGAGGTGCTCGACGCGCTCGACCGACCCGTGCTGGTCTTCACGGGCGACGTGCACAATTCGATGTGCGTGCAGATCTCGGACAACGTCTGGGAGCTCATGTGCGGGCCGATCGGCTCGGCCGCGCACCCCATCGCCACGGCCGGCGACATGCCTTTCGGCGGCTGGTTCGACAGCCAGGGCCGCCGCGTCAAGGTGAAGTGGACGCTGGGCTTCCCCAACAACGTCCACTACACGCGCCTTCACAAGACCGCCTTCGCCGTCGTGCAGGTGAACAACATCATGAAGGCCGCCCGGCCCGAGGGTTCCGGATACCAGTTCCTCCCCTACGACGAGCCCCAGGCCGTGGTGCGGTTTCACGACGGCCACACCGGCAGGCTGCTCTACGCCGAGGCGATCTCGACGCTCGACGCCCGGCGCGACGCGGATACTCCATGAACGCGACCGCTGGACCGGCGATTCTTGCCTTCCTCCTCTTGGCGGCGTGCCCAAGCCCGGCCTCCGACAGTCTTCGCCCCCTCCAGGGCGAGGCCGCACCCCGGAGCGTCGATGCGCTGTGGGCGGGATACGATCCAAGCGCCGAGCCGCTGGAGACCACCGTGGTGCGCCAGTGGCACGAGGACGGAATTGTGTTCCGCTATGTGACGTTCACCGTGGGAATCTTCAAGGGCAGGAAGGCTCGCATGGCGGCCTTCTACGGCTTTCCCGAGAAGGGCGCGGGGCTCCCGGCCGTGATGCACCTGCATGGTGGTGGGCAGCGTGCCTTCACGGCCGCCGTCAGGCCGTACGCCAGGCGGGGCTACGCGGCGCTGTCGATCAACTGGGGCGGGCGCGAGATGGAGGGGGCCGGGCCGGGCGATCCCAACACCGATTGGGGCGCCGTCGATCCCACGCAGAACAACGTGCCCGGCTACTCCAGCATGCTGCCCCGTCCCAACACGATCGACGCGGTCGAGTCGCCGCGCAACAACAACTGGTTTCTTCTTACCATTGCCGGGCGGCGCGGGATCACGTTTCTCGAGCAACAGCCAGAGGTCGATCCGGAGCGGATCGGTGTGGGGGGGCATTCGATGGGCGGGCGCCTGACGGGGCTCGTGGCAGGTATCGACCCGCGCGTGAAGGCCGCCTCGCCCTCGGTCGGCGGAAGCGGCTTCCTCCAGACCGATCTGTGGGGCCTGCCCGGCTCAGCCCGACGGGTCGTGGGAGACCTGGAGCTGTTTCGCCGCACCCTCTCGGGGCAAGCCTACCTGGCGAGGATTCGATGCCCGATCCTGTTGCTCAGCGCGACCAACGACTTCAACGCCCCCATGGACCACGTCGAGCGCGGCATGCGCCTCGTGCCGCACGCCGAGAAGCGGATCGTGTACGCGCCGCACCTGAACCATCGGTTCACGCCGCGCACCGACGTGGCCAGGCCGCTGTGGTTCGACGCCCATCTCCAGGGGCGCCTCGCCTTCCCGCAGTCGCCGCGGGGCGAATGGATCCTGGCTCGCCAGGACGGTGTGCCGGTGTACCGCGTTGTTCCAGACACGTCGCGGACGATCGAGCGCGTTGACGTCTACTACGGCTACGGCCGCGACCCGAGGAACCGCTTCTGGGCCGATGCCCAAGCGGTGCGCAACGGCGATTCCTGGACGGGCGCCTGTCCGGTGTTCGACGTCGGCGAACCGCTGTTCGCGATGGGCAACGTCTACTACCGGCTGACCGCCGAGGAGCGACGCGAGGACGATCCGGACTTGTTCGCTTTGAGTGTTGCCGCGGCCGCCTATCCCGACCAGCTTCGCCGCGCGGGAGTGAAAGCGACTGCCAGGTCGAGCCGCCTGATCGACGACTTCGCGCGCGGACTGCATGACTGGTACGTGCTCTCGGGCGAGAACCGCCACCACTGGCGGTTCGCCACGCGCAAGCTGGCCGACCCGCGCTGGCGCGGACCGGCAGGGGCCGAGCTATGTCTGGAGTTGACGACCACCCAGCCGGGGAACACGCTGGGCGTGCAGCTCCACGTCGACGCCTGGCGAAGCTACGCGGGCAAGCGGCACAAGATCTACACGGCCCTTGTCGTGCTGAGCCGCGCTGGAACCCAAGGCGTGAAGCTCGGCCCGGGCCGGTTCGCCACCGCGGACGGAGAGCCCCTCACCGCGTGGTCGGGCATCACCGAGCTCATCGTGTGCGCCGGCGAGAAGGCCGCGGCGGAGAGTGCCGAGCTGCGGCCCTGGCAAGGGGACGTGCCGACGCTCCGCCGTGTGCGCTGGGACGCGGGCGAGCGCCGCTAGCCCAGAACGCAAGCAAGCTGCCCGTGGCACCCGGCGGGACAACCGCTATCCCAAGCGCGAGCCCACCTGCTTGACCAGATCGTCCTCGTCGGGAAACGAGCCGGTTTGGAGCTTGCTGTAGAGCATGTCCCCGTTGAGGGAAAGCTCGAAGCAGCCCCCCGAGGCCGGCACCAGGTTCAGCCCCTCAAGACGCTGCTTGTACGCCGTGAGAATCTTGGCCGCCAGACTGACGGCCTTCGGCTCGTAGTTTCAAGCCGCGCAGTACTTCAACTCGATCTTCATGGAGTACCCCTGAGGGAGGTGGGATCCGACGGATAACCCGGCTTCCAATCCTAGCGAATGGGCCAGGGGGGGCAAGGGGGACGCCCTCCGCGGCCTAGGGCGCCTCGTCGAACGCCTGACGCTCAAAGGGGTTGTCGCGATAGGCGTCGCGCCCCGCCGCCCAAAGCGCGAGGCAGCAGAGCACGTAGGCCGGCCCGAACAGAGGCCCCCACCGCTCGTACTGGCGCACGTGGACGAGCTCGTGCTCGCGACAGATCTCCAGGGCCGCGTCGGACCGTCCCAGCACCACGTGCCCGAGCGTCATGGCGGCCACCCAGGGCCCGCCGGGCAGCCGGTCCAGGGCCCATGTGACCGCCCCGCCGTAGAACTCCACGATGCGGCCGCGTCGGCGTGCGCGCCCCCCTGTGAGAAGACCGGCCGCGCCGACCGACAGACCGAGGATCGTCCAGGGGGAGGCCCACAGGTACAGGGCGACCCGGCGGGGGAGTGCGAGCAGGTGAGCGATCGGGAACATAAGCATCAGCCTGATTGGAGACAGCATGCCCGCGCTGCGCGAGGGCGTGCCACGCCACCCGTTCAACGGCAAGTGCCGTCCTGCTCGATCCGCTCCACCCGGCTGCGCAGCCGGCCCGTCGCCAAGCGCGTGTCGATCTCCTCGCCCACATGGATCTGACCGGCGTCGCGCACCAGTTGCCCGTCGTCGGCGCGCGTGGTCACGCTGTAGCCTCGCCCCAGCACGGCGAGCGGGCTCAGCGCGTCGAGGCGCGCGGCCAGACTCTCGGTCCGCTGCCGGGCGGTCCGTGCCGCGCCGGCTACCGCGCGGCCGATTCGCGCCTCCAATTCGTCCAAGCGCCGCGAGCGCTCGCGAACCTGGTCGAGCGGGCGGCGCAGCGCGCGGTGCCGCTCGATCGCCTCCAGGCGCGAGCGCGCCGCAGCCAGCCGGGTTCGCACCGTCGACGCGAGCCGCTTCTCCAAGTGCCTGAGCCCTTGGGCGATCTCCTCTTGCGACGGGGCCACGAGCATGGCCGCCTCGCTGGGCGTCAACGCCCGCACGTCGGCCACCAGGTCCGAAAGCGTCACGTCGATCTCGTGCCCCACGGCCGACACCACCGGCACGCGCGAGGCGAAGATCGCGCGCAAGAGAACCTCCTCGTTGAATGCCCACAGGTCCTCCAGGCTTCCGCCGCCGCGCGTGACGACGATGCAGTCGGGCGGCTGCGCAAGCCGGTTGAGCAAAGCCACGGCCGCGGCGATCTCCTCGGCCGCGCCCTCCCCCTGCACGCGGACCGGCACGACGAGCACCTCGGCCCCGCGCCAGCGCCCGCGAAGCACCTCCAGAAAGTCGCGGATCGCCGCGCCCGAGGGGCTCGTGACCACGGCCACGCGTCGCATGAACCGCGCCAGCGGGCGCTTGCGTGCCGGGTCGAAGAGCCCCTCGCGGGCCAGCTTCTCGCGAAGCTGGCGCAAGGCCAGCTCCAGCGCGCCGACTCCCTTGGGGTGGATCTCCTCGACGATGAGCTGATACGTGCCGCGCGGGGCATAGACGTCCAGGTGCCCTCGGCAGATCACCTCCAGCCCATCATGCAGGTCGAAACGGACCCGCGCGGCGGTACCGCGCCACAACACGGCGCGGAGCTGGGCCTGATCGTCCTTGAGCGTGAGGTAGCAGTGGCCCGACCGTGGCCGGGCGAAGTCGGAGATCTCGCCCGACACCCAGATCGTCGGAAACGCCGTCTCCAGCAGCTCCTTGACGGCCCAGGTGAGCTGCGAGACGGTGAGGATGCGGTCTTCGTCGGGGAGATCGGCTCGGCGCGGGCTCATGCCCCTTAGTCTATCGGCGGCCGGAAACGAAGTGCAATTCCGGCCTTCCGACGGGACTCCAGCAACCCGAGCCCAGTTCGCCAACCCTTGCCAGCCCAGGCAGACACGAGACAGAAGCCCCCCACCAAACGCGCCAGCGGCGCCACGGATAGAAAAACACACCTCCCGGCGGGGCCACGAAATCGTTGCCCTCGCCGCCTCGTCGGGCTAGGCTTTGTCTCAAAACACGAGATCGACGTCGTATCGTAGGTACTGCTGGAT
>CAYSUS010000097.1:0-27574 GCA_964434165.1 uncultured Pirellulales bacterium | reverse complement strand
CGACCCCGCAGTTTATCTGAGCACCGCCGGGGCAATTTATCTGAGCATCAACGGTGAACGGGAGCCGCCGATGACGCTGGTTTTGAAATCATAGGCTTTGGCGGCGGCCCCGTTACCGCCGTCGTTCTGCAGACCTCAACTGGTGCTACCGACGATGTCGGACGATCGTGACGATACGAATCCACCGAGCGCTACGCGGGTGGCGCGTAGAGCCCTCGACTTGGTAGTCCTCTCCTGTCGCGCCGCCGTCGAACCTGACGCTGACCGTGCTGCTGAGTTCTGGAATGAGGTCCGCGACTGGTTCGCCGGCCTCGGGATCGCAGACGAGTTCGAGGCCGACGAGCTCGCGGTGTTCGATGCTCCACTGGGCGAGCTCACTGACCAGGACCTGGTGAACGCCTCGTGGCGTAGCGAGGCAGCGGCCGTGCTTGCCTGGGCTCTCAAGCGCTACGAGCCAGAACGCCATGATCGACAAGTGGACCCCCAGGCCGTCGCGGACGCGCTCGGTTGGCTCAAGCCGCGCGAGGAGACCGTGCTTGCAGACCCCGTACTCCGGACGGATGACGAACAGTTCGACTACCGCGAGCAGCTCTTCGCGGTGCACTGGAGGCTAGACGAATTTCGCCTTCGGCCGGAGCCCATGGACTTCCGAAAAGTCGCCGCGACCGCGTGGTTTGGCCCGCTCATCATCGCCGGCGTCCCGCTGGTGGATGGCGATCTCGCCATAGGTGACACTTCGATTTCGCAGGCGCCGCACGACTTGCGGAGCTCGGTCGCGAGCATCGCCCTGGAACGCCACCGTGCGATCAACTGGCTAGCCGGCTACTCCGACATCTTCTCGGAGACTCCCACAGACACGTGAGGGTGCGGAGGCGTGCAGAACAACCGGCTGCAGCAGACCGGCGCGCTCGGTCGGCCTTCGGCCTTCCCTCTCGCCCCGGCAGCTGAGCCGTGAGACGTTCGGCGGACGAGGAAAGACCCTGCAACATGGCTGAAGCAACTGTCCGCGAATGGCTTGACCTTTGGCACGGATTGTTGGGCGACCCTGCTATACCGCCATTCAACGAACCGGACGATATGGCCGGGGTGCTTGCTGATCTTCGACACTATCCCGATCGCTTAGCTAATGCATTTGCGCCGCTACCTTGCGGAGATGAGCTTCTTTCCCGTGTCAAACTCTGCATCGACGCTGAAAAACATCACGATGGGATCTACCTCGTCCCCGATGCCTTGGACACAACTGACGATGAACTGCGGGCTTTGGTGGCTGACGCCATTCTGCGCGGCAGCCAAAGCTGTGGAATTGATTCGCCTACCTATCCGATCAACATAATAAGACGAGCCATGACGCCCTCCGAATCTGGCAGGGCGGCTCCAATCGTCGAAGAATTGGGCGACCTGTATATTGGATTTGCCTACGACTCACGTGGTCTCAAGAGCGAAGCCATGCAATTTCTTCGCGAAACCCTGTATACCCTCGCAGCGAGCTTTGAAGTCCGTGGATATTGCCTCACTCCACTTTGCCCAGACCACATTCGCCGAATTGACCCTTATAAACCACAAATTGACCTGTGGCTTCGCCGCGCTCATGCTGTTGTAAGATGGGATGATGGTTCCGATAATCTCTGGGTAGATGTGTTTGTCGATTCCTAAGTGGTTTCCTTCCGAGTTCATCGGCAAGATGTTTCCCCAATCTCGTGATGAGAGAAGACCGACGAACCAGAAAATGCACCCGAGTTGCCGATCGGGCGTTTCCTGAAGTCAAAGTCACTTGGCGGCAACCGGGTGATTTTGGTCGTTCGGCAAGAGACAGTGACGGGACGTTTTGCGGCGGCTGGCTTAGGTGAACGGAGTGACCGTCATGCGTACAACCTTCTGGATTTGTGTACCCGCTCTTGTACTGCTTTGCCTCCCCGGCTGCGGAGAAGTCCACCGCGATGGGGCGTCAGGAAGGAGCGGCTCAAAGGACGAGTCTACTGCCGCGGACAGCTACCCGGCTCGCCGAGACCAATTCAAGACTGCGATCCTCAAGAGTGGGCCGTCCCCTCAGGAATGGTCGAACGACCCGCTTCCCGCGAACGTCAGCCTGGTAAACTACACGTCGGACGGGCGCTCATTGAGTGCGTGGTTGTTCCGCCCTGAGCATGGCCAAGGAGAACGGCGACCAGCCCTTGTCTATCTCCACGGCGGCTTTGCCTTCGGAGCAAGCGACTTCACCGACTGCCGACCGTTCGTTGAATCCGACTTTGTGGTGTTGTGCCCAACTTTCCGGGGGGAGAATGGAAATCCTGGCCAGTTTGAGATGATGTTCGGGGAAGTGGATGATGCCGCGGAGGCCGTGCGCTGGTTGGCCCGCCAGGAGTATGTTGATCCGCAAGGCGTCTTCGTGTTCGGCCACAGTTCCGGAGGGGTCATGTCAGCGATGCTGTCGTTGTACGATGACTTGCCGGCACGGCACACTGGGAGCGCCGGAGGTTTGTACGGGCCCGATCTGTTTGACGCGTTGGCAGAGATTGTACCGTTCGACAGACGAGATGTTCGCGAGGCGGAAATGCGTGTCCTCATCGGGAACATTCGATGGATGAAGCGACCGCATTATGCCTATGTGGGGGATGCCGATTGGTTCATGAAAGGGAGCATTGCCGAACGTGAGGCCAAACGAGGGAACGCCCCGCTCACCGTCATTGAGCTTGCCGGTGACCATCATTCGACATTGAACCCGGCGATGCGCCGATACCGTGACGTATGCCAACAAACGATGACTCTGGCCGGCGGGTCGCACAATGAAGGACTTTAGGCCGAACCAATAAGGAGGAACGCGAGCGGGCCTAGGCCGGGCTGGCTCGCTTCGCTCGGCAACGTCTACTCCCGGCCGCCTTATCGCAGACGTTCGGCATCGACCCCATATGGAGGCCTGATTTGGTGATTTGTCGCACCCATGGCACATTGTGTCTTGCAGTCTTCCTCGCTACTTGCGTCTGCGGCTGCTCCGACAGCGGAGACGAGCCAACTGGCCAACGGGTGACACGTCAGTTCGTGGCAGCCAAGAGCGCCGATGGACGTCAAGGCAATGCTGACGATAAGGCGGATGTTGAAGCTGCGTGGGCAGAATTCAAGGAAGCTTCGCTCTCCGGAAAGGGCGAGATTGCTGCCGGTCGTGTAACGTCCGCAACTCATGATTATTACGAGGAGATTCGAAAGCTCGCCCTCGAAGGGTCGCGGGACGAGCTTGGGAAATACGTGTTCATGAAGCGATACATTGCGCTCAGCATCAGATTGCGAATTCCGGCCGATCGGCTTCGATCGATGTCTGGGCGTGAACTGTTTGTCTATTCGGTGGATCAAGGCTGGATCGCAAAGAACAGTGCAACGGATGAAGGAATCCGTGAAGTCACGGTGACAGGTGACCATGCCCGTGCCGTCGCTACGAAGGCCGGCCAGCCGATTGGCCTGTACTACCATTTCGTCAAAGAAGACGGGGTTTGGCGACTGGACATGTTGCAGCTGATGAAGTTCGCCAACGCTGCATTTGATCGAATGCTTCAGCATTCGGGCATGACTGAAGCCCAGTTTACCAAACGGTTTCTTGAAGCAACGACCGGCAAGACTGTGACAGACGACTTGTGGATACCCCCGGACGCCGAACATCCGGATCAACGCGAGCCGGAATAGGCCGGGCTGGCTCGCTTCGCTCGGCAACGTCTACTCCCGGCCGCGTGATCCCTGCCGGTCATAGCTCTCCATGCCCCCAGGCCGGCGAAACGCGCCGTTACCGGCCAACGACTTCCCCGCTCGTCCACGCCAGCCCGACGGGTTCCCTACGGCTACTCCTTCTGTCAGGGGCATGCAGCGATGGGCTGCTCCCTTGGACGGACGGCACGGCGGAGAACGCCTGCACCGGGTGACTTGCATCCTCCCGGCCTATCGATTATCCCCAACGATGGCGGCCGGGGCCTCGTCGGCGCCGGGCCGCCGTTGCCGTTGGAACGCCCGACCTCGGAGGTCCCGCCATGACGCGACCGGCTCTCGCTCTCTGGATCGGTCTCTCGCTTGCGGCCGCGGCCGCGGGCGGGGACGGAAACCGCCTGACCCGCCTCGACGGCCCGTGCGATCCCTATTGCGTCGGGCGCCACACCGCGCGGCTCGTCACGCCGCAGTGGGTCGGCGAGGAGGGCGTCGAGGCCGTGATCGTGCTGGCCATCGACGACCTGCGCGAGGCCGAGGTCCACGAGGCGTACCTGCGGCCGATCCTGGAACGTCTCAAGAAGATCGACGGCCGCGCCCCGGTGAGCCTGATGACCTGCAAGGTCGATCCGGCCGACCCGATCGTCGCCCGGTGGGTCGAAGAGGGGGCGGCGCTGGAGGCCCACACGGCCGATCACCCCTGCCCGTGCCTCCAGGGCGGCGAGGTGGCCAAGGCCAGGGACACGTTCGATCGGGCGGTCGACCTGGTGGCCTCCGTCGAGGGCAACCGGCCCTGCGCGTTCCGCATGCCGTGCTGCGACTCGATGAATTCGGTCAGCCCGCGGTTCTTTGAGGAGGTCTTCTTCCGCCGCACGCGCGCCGGGCGGTTCCTCAGCGTGGATTCGTCCGTATTCCTGCTCCTGACGGCCGACGATCCGGACCTGCCCCGCGAGCTGATCCACGAGCCGGACGGCCAGGGCCGCTTCCGCAAGTACCTCCCCGCGGATCGGCTGATGGTCAACTACGTGGAGGACTATCCTTACCCGTGGGTGATCGGCGGTCGGTGCTGGGAGATCCCCCCGCTGATGCCCAGCGACTGGGACGCCCAGCATCGCAACGGCAAGTGCAGTGCGAAGACCGTCGAGGACCTCAAAGCCGCCGTGGACGCCGTGGTCCTCAAGCAGGGCGTGTTCTCGCTCTGCTTCCATCCGCACGGATGGATATCCAATCAGCAGATCATCGAGCTGATCGACCACGCCGTGGCCAGGCACGGCCGCAGAGTCGTGTTCCTCACCTTCCGCGAGGTCGCGGATCGCCTGGAAAAGCACGTCCTCGGCGGCCACTCCCTGCGCGCGTCCGACGGCGGCGACGGCGGCGTGCGCGTCCTGGACGTCGACGGCGACGGTTACATGGACGCGGTGATCGGCACGGGCGACGTCCTGCAGACCCGGATCTGGTCGCCGGAGAAGGGACATTGGATCATCGGCGATTTCCCGACGCGCCTCTGTGTCCCGTCAAGCGAGGGCGTGATGGCGCGCGAGACGGGCGTCCGCTTCGGCGTCTTGCAGAGGAGCGGCGCGGCCAGCGCGCTGCAATGCACCCTCGGCGCCGCCGGACTGTGGCATTTCGAGGGGGGGAAGTGGCGCGACGCTTCCAGGGAGCTGGAAGGGCTGCTGAGGAGCGACGCCGCGCCGACCAGCCTGCTGGGCGTGGACCAGGGCGCGCGCCTCGTGGACCTCGACCTGGACGGCATCTGCGAGCTGATCGTGGGCAACCCGAGGCACCGCGCCGTGTTCCGGTTCCTCTCCCAGGAAGGCAGGTGGGTGCGGCTCTCTTGGGCATTGCCGAACGGGGCGACGGTCGTCGATGCCCAGGGCCGCGACGCGGGCCTCCGCCTGGTGGACGTCAACGAGGACGGGCACCTCGACGTCGTGTTCTCCAATCCCGAGAGATACAGCCTGCACCTCTTCGTGGACATGCAGGAGGGGTGGTCGCGCGTGATCCACGATGCCCGGCGGCCGCAGGGCGACGCGGTCCCGCCGATCGTCCGGGCCGACGGCAGCAACAACGGGGCCTGGTTCCACCACCGGCACATGGTCGTGCAGAATGAGGACACCGGCGGCAAGCTGCCCCAGCACGTCGAGCAGAGGTTCTACACGCAGCTCCTGGTCGGCGACATCGAGCCGCCCCCGCGCTCGCCCGAGCGCTCGCTGCGCGCGATGCTGCCGCGCCCCGGCTTCCGGGTCGATCTGGTGGCGGCCGAGCCACTGGTGATGGACCCCATCGACATCGCCTGGGGGCCGGACGGCAAGGCCTGGGTCGTGGAGATGACCGACTATCCGCTGGGCCTGGATGATCGGGGGCAGCCCGGCGGACGCGTGCGGTTCCTCGAGGACCTCGACGGCGACGGGCGCTACGACCGCTCGACCGTGTTCCTCGAAGGGCTGAGCTTCCCCACGGGCGTGATGCCTTGGCGCAAGGGGGTGATCGTCACGCTGGCGCCCGAGGTGTTCTACGCCGAGGACACGTCGGGCGACGGCCGGGCGGACGTGCGGCGCACGCTCTTCACCGGCTTCAACGAGGGGAACCAGCAGCACCGGGTGAATCACCCCCGGTGGCGTCTGGACAACTGGGTCTCGCTGGCCAACGGCGACAGCGGCGGGTCGATCCGCTCGGCCCGCACCGGCCAGAGCGTGAACATCAGCGGGCGCGATCTGCGCGTGCGCCCCGACGAGGGGCTGCTCGATCCGCAGTCGGGCCAGACGCAATACGGGCGCAACCGCAACGACTGGGGCGACTGGTTCGGGTGCAACAACAGCAATCCGGGCTGGTTCTACGCCGTGGAGGACCATTACCTGCGTCGCAACCCGTTCGTGGCCGGGCCGCCGGCGCGGGTCGATCTGACCAGGGCGCGGCATGCCTACCCGTCGGGCCGCGTGATCACGCACTGCTTCATCCCGCAGCCCACGCCGCCCGAGGGCCAGCCCAGCGCGTGGACCTGCATCTGCAGCCTGGTGGCCTACCGCGACGACCTGTTCGGGCCGGCCTTTGGCGACAGCCTGTTCGCGGCCGACGCCGTGTACAACTGCGTGCACCGCATGGTGCTGGTACCCGACGGTGTGCTGTTCCGCGGCGAGCGGGCCCCGGACGAACAGAAGTCGGAGTTCCTCTGCTCGGCCGACCCCTGGTTCCGGCCGTGCACGATCCGCACCGGGCCGGACGGGGCCCTGTGGGTGGTGGACATGTACCGCTTCGTGATCGAGCACCCCGAATGGATCGACCCGGCGCTGGTCAAGAAGCTCGATCTCCGCGCCGGCCACGACCGCGGGCGCGTCTATCGCATCTATCCGGTGGGCGCGAAGCCGCGGCCCGTGCCGCGCCTCGACCGGCTCGACACGGCCGGGCTGGTCGCTGCCCTGGACAGCCCCAGCGGCTGGCAGCGCGACATGGTCCAGCAACTGCTTGTGTGGCGCGGGGACAAGTCGGCCGGGCCGCATCTGGAGAAGACGGCCGCGGAGTGCCCGCGGGCTTTGGCCAGGCTCCATGCGGTCTGCACGCTCGACGGCCTGGGCCTGCTCCGCGCCGAGGTGGTCGAGAAGGCGCTTGCCGACGACCATCCGGGCGTTCGCCGGCACGCCGCGCGATTGAGCGAGCCCTTCCTCAACGATCACAAGGGGCTCGTCGAGGTCCTCGCCCGCCTGGCGACAGACCGCGACCCGCAAGTACGGCGACAGGTGGCCTATTCGTTGGGGGCGTGCGGCGGCGCGGAGGCCGGCCGCGCCCTGGCGCGAATCGCCCTGGCCGGCGCCGAGGACGAGTACCTGCTCGCCGCGGCCATGAGCTCGGTCGTGCCGCACGCGGACGCGCTGCTCGCCGAGCTGGAGTCGGTCGGCGCGGCCTCGTCCGCCAGGACCGCGCTGGTCGGACGCCTGAAGAAGCTCAAGGCCGACATCGCCAAGGAGCCGGAGCTGGTCGCGCGGCCCGACTCGCAGGATCCCGGCGCGCTCGTCCAGCCAGTGGAGGTCAGCCGCGACCGCGTGGAGAAGCTGCTCGGGCGCCGGGCCACCGTCGATCAGATCCAGAAGGTGATGGGGAAGTACCGGCCGGCCCTGAAGAAGTTCGGCGACCCGGAGCGGGGCAAGAGGCTCTTCGTCGAGGCGACCTGCGCGACGTGCCATCAGTTCAAGGGGCAGGGCGAGCGGATCGGGCCCGACCTGGAGACCCTGGTCGATCGCTCGCCCGAGGCGCTCTTCGTGGCCGTGATCGACCCCAACCGCGCGGCGATCGACCGCTACGTGGAGCACGTGGCCCTCACGCTCGACGGCCTGCAGCACGAGGGGATGCTGCTGGAGGAGACCAGCAACAGCATCACCTTGGTCAACACGGAGGGCAAGAAGCGCACGATCCTCCGCAAGGACCTGGAGGAGCTGGTGTTCACGGGCCGGTCGCACATGCCCGAGGGGCTGGAGGCCAAGATGGACCTCCAGGGCATGGCCGACCTGTTCGCCTACGTCGGCGGCGCGGGCGGGCCGCCCAAGCAGGTCGCGGGCAACCGGCCCGAGGTCGTGCGCCGGGCCGACGACCTGGCGTTCCATCTCGCCGCCGAAAAGGCCGAGATTTACGGACCGGAGATCACCTTCGAGCCCAAGTACGGCAACATCGGCTGGTGGAACTCTTCCCGGGCCCACGTGGCTTGGCAGCTCCGCAACGAGCGGGTGGGCGAGTTCGACGTGTGGCTCGACTTCGCCTGCGAGGACAAGTCGGCCGGGAGCACGCTTCGACTGGAGATCGGCCCGAGCAAGGTGACCTTCAAGGTCCCCGGCACGGGCACATGGGATGACTACCGGCGGGAGAAGATCGGGCGGATCAAGCTCAAGCCGGGCGACCACCGGCTGATCGTCCGGCCCGAGGAGCTGTCGCACGGGGCCCTGATCGACCTCCGCGAGGTGACGCTGGTCCCGGTGGGCGAGGGGAAGTAGCCGGCTGGCCGTTTCCCCGGTCGGGTGGAGTACCATCGCGACCCGGCAATGGACTTCCTGCCGGCCGCGCGCGTATAATCCCAGAGCCACATGACAAAATTGTCCCCCGCGCGTGCGGCCCTCCTCGCATCCCACCCCCGGAGGTCCTGCCGGCCATGCCCCGCCGCAATCATCCCTTGCGGGCGACGGTCTTCCCCCTGCTGGTCGCCCTGGCCTGCGCCGCGGAGGCGCTCGCCGGATCGAAGAAGCCCGACCCCGATCCCGAGGACTTCTCCCAACTCGTCCAGCCCTTCGTCCGCAAGCATTGCGCGGAGTGCCACTCTGGCGAGTACGCCGAGGCCGGGGTGGACCTCGAAGCCTGCAAGTCGCTGGAGCAGGTTCGCAAGGACCGCCCCACCTGGGAACGGGTGCTCCGCATGGTCCGCGGCGGGCAGATGCCCCCCTCGGACAGCCCCCGGCCCCCGAAGGACGACACCGCCGCGGTGGTCGCGTGGATTGAGAAGGCCCTGGCCCCGGACTGTTCCGGGCCGATCGACCCGGGCCGCGTCACCATCCGCCGCCTCAACCGCGTGGAGTATGAAAACACCATTCGCGACCTGTTGGGGGTGGAGTTCCGGGCCACCGACGACTTCCCCGCCGACGATCGGGGCTACGGCTTCGACACGATCGGCGACGTGCTCTCCATCCCGCCTCTGTTGATGGAGCGGTACCTGGACGCGGCCGAGCGGATCGCCGACGAGGCGGTCGTGGCCGACCCCACAGGCCGCCAGCCGGAGGACCTGCCCGAGTCGCACCGCCGCATCGTCTTCGTGCGCCCCTCCGACAAGGCCACCCCCAACCAGGCCGCGCGCCAGGTCCTCTCGCGCCTCGCCCGGCGCGCGTTCCGCCGCCCGGTCGCGCCGGAAGAGATCGATCGACTCGTCGCGCTGGTTGAGAAGGTCCGCGCCGGGGGCGAGAGCTTCGAAGGCGCGATCCAGGTCGGACTGACGGCGATCCTCGTCTCGCCGCACTTCCTGTTCAAGGTCGAGAAGGATCCTTCGCCCGACGCCGCGGGCAACGTGCGCGCGCTCGACGAGCACGAGCTGGCCGTGCGCCTTTCCTATTTCCTCTGGAGCACCATGCCCGACGAGCGGCTCTTCAACAAGGCCGAGGAGGGCGCCCTTCGCAAGGACCTCCAGGCCGAGGTGCGCCGCATGCTGGCCGATGCCAAGTCCGAGGCCTTGGTCCAGAACTTCGCCGGGCAGTGGCTGGAGATCCGCGACCTGGACCGCGCGCGGCCCGACCGGCGCATGTTCCGCGGCTTCGACGAGAAGCTCCGCGAGGCCATGCGCACCGAGACGGAGATGTGTTTCACCGCGATCCAGCGCGAGGACCGCAGCGTGCTGGAGCTGATCGACGCGGACTACACGTTCGTCAACGAGCGCCTCGCGCGCCACTACGGCATCCCCGACGTCCAGGGCGAGGAGTTTCGCCGCGTTTCGGTCCAGGGCACGCCGCGGGGCGGGCTGCTCACCCAGGCGAGCATCCTCACGCTGACTTCGAACCCCACGCGGACCTCGCCCGTCAAGCGCGGCAAGTGGGTGCTGGAGAACATCCTGGCCGAGCCGCCGCCCCCGCCGCCGCCCAACGTGCCGGAGCTGCCCGAGGACCGCAAGGCCTCCGAGTCGGCCTCGCTCCGTCAGCGCCTGGAGGAGCATCGCAGCAACCCGGCCTGCGCGGTGTGCCACGAGAAGATGGACGCCTTGGGCTTCGCCCTGGAGAACTTCGACGCGGTGGGCGCGTGGCGGACCAGGGACGGCCGGTTCCCCATCGATCCGGCCGGGGCGCTTCCCGATGGGCGCGAGTTCGCCGACGCGGCGGAGCTGAAGTCGCTTCTGGCCCGGACCTCGCGCGACCAGTTCGCCCGCTGCATGGCCGAGAACATGCTCACGTACGCCCTCGGGCGCGGCCTGGAATACTACGACCAGTGCGCCCTGGACGAGATCGTGGGGGCGATGCAGAAACACGACTACCGGTTCTCCGCGCTGGTGCTGGCGATCGTGCGGAGCGACCCTTTCCAGAAACGACGCGGCCTGGAGGACGAGACATGACGCAACGGATTTCGCGGCGGACCATCCTGCGGGGCCTGGGCACGGCGGTCGCGCTGCCCTGGCTGGAGGCCATGACGCCCAACACCGTATTCGGCGCAGCGGGGAAGGGCTCGGCGGCTGCGGAGCCGCCGCGGCGCATGGCCTTCCTCTACGTGCCCAACGGCATGCATATGCCCGACTGGACGCCCGAGAAGGAAGGCCCCCTGGACGAGCTCCCGCCGATCCTCGAGCCGCTCGCCTCGCTCCGCAGCGAGCTGACCGTGCTCAGCGGGCTGACGCTCAACGGCGGGCGTGCCCTGGGCGACGGGCCCGGCGACCACGCCCGGTCCGTGGCCTCGTTTCTGACCACGGCCCACCCTGTGAAGACGGGCGGCAAGGACATCCGCAACGGTGTGTCGGTCGATCAGGTGGCCGCGGCCGCGGTGGGTCACAAGACCCGCTTCGCCTCGCTCGAGCTGGGCTGCGAGCCGAGCCGCCAGGGGGGCAAGTGCGACTCGGGCTATAGCTGCGTTTACACGTCGAACATGTCCTGGCGCACGCCGACCTCGCCGATGACCAAGGAGGTCAACCCCCGGGCGGTGTTCGACCGGCTGTTCGGCACGGGCGACGAGGCCGCCCCGGAGGGCCTGGCCAGGCGCAGCCGCCATCGCAAGAGCGTGCTCGACCTGGTGGCCGAGGACGCCGGGTCGCTCAAGCGCCGGCTGGGCCGGCCCGACCAGCAGAAGCTCGACGAGTACCTTTATGCCGTGCGCCAGATCGAGCGGCGGATCGAGCAGTCGGAGAAGCTGGCCGGGCGGGAGATCGACGTGCCCGACTTCCCGCGCCCCGAGGGCGTGCCCCGCGGGTTCGACGACCACGTCAAGCTGATGGCCGACATGATCGTGCTCGCCTGGCAGACCGACAGCACCCGGATCGCCACGTTCATGCTCACCAACGCCGGCTCGAACCGCAGCTACCCCGACATCGGCGTGCGGAGCGGGCACCACGAGCTGTCGCACCACGGCAAAAAGAAGGAGAAGCAGGAGCAGATCAGCAAGATCAACCGCTTCCACGCGGGTCTTTTGGCGTATTTTCTGGAACGGCTCCGCGCGGTGCGCGAAGGGGACCGATCGCTCCTCGACGGCTCGATGGTGATGTACGGGTCGGGCATCAGCGACGGCAACCGCCACAACCACGACGACCTGCCGATCCTCCTGGCCGGGCGCGGCGGCGGCACGGTCACCGCCGGCCGCCATCTCCGCTATCCCGACGAGACCCCGCTGGGCAACCTCTACCTGGCCATGCTCCACCGCATGGGACTGAAAGAGGAGCAGTTCGGCGACAGCTCGGGCCTGTTGGAGGGGCTGGCGTAGCTGCGCCCGACTCCACGCCCCGACCCCCTCACACCTCCTTGTCGATCCCCGGGCGCGGGGCGGCGTAGATGCCGTCGGGGCCGGCCTGGATCGGGGCGGGCGTGTCGAACGTCATGTGATCGACATCCGAGACCAGCTCGTGCTTCGACTGCATGGCCTGGTCCCAGGTGATCATCGCCCCGGTGTGCACGGCCATCCGGCCCATCAGCGCGGCCATGTTGGCCAGCCCCGCGCGCCGCGCCTCGTTGTGCGGCTTGTCCTGGCGGATGGCGTCGATGAGCACCTGCCACTCGGCGCGGTAGGGGTTGCAGTCGGGCTGGCCGTACTGCCACTCGATCTGGTCCTTGACCATCCTCTGGGCCTTGTAGATCCGCGAGTTGGGCCGCGAGAGGTTCTCCATGATCACGGCCGAGCCCTTGGTGCCGTGCGCGAAGTCGGCGTACGTCTGCCAGCAGTTGTGCATGTGGCGGGAGAAGGCGTAGAGCTTGGCCCCGTCGTCGAACGTGTACTCCACCGTGTAGTGGTCGAACAGGTTGCCCGCCTGCTCGTAGCACCGCCCGCCCATGCCCTGGGCGGTGACCGGCCAGGCGTCCTTGACCCAGCAGGCCTGGTCCACGTTGTGGCAGTGCCAGTCGATGAAGAACCCGCCCGTGGTCCAGTTGAAGCACACGGGGCGCTGGAGCTGAAACACCAGCTCGTCGGCGTTCTCGGGCAGCTTGGGGCAGTGGACCGGGCCGTGGACGCGGTAGATCCGCAGCGTGTTGACGTCGCCGATCGCCCCGTCGTGGATCCGCTTGACCACCTCCTGCCGCGCCTTGGAGTGGCGCCACATGAAGCCGCAGCCCACCTTGAGGCCCTTCTTCTCCGACTCCTCCGCCGCGGCCAAGAGGCGCCGCGTGCCCGGGGAGTCCGGGGCGAACGACTTCTCCATGAAGACGTTCAGGCCCTTCTTGACCGCGTACTCGAAATGGAGCGGACGGAACGCGCAGCTCGTGGTGAGGATCACCACGTCGCCGGGGCCGAGGCAGTCGATGGCCTTCCGGTAGGCGTCGAAGCCCAGGAATGCCCGCTCGGGCGGCACGTCCACCCGATCCTCAAACGACTTCTCCAGGTTCTTGCGGCTGCCTGCGATCTTGTGCTCGAACAGGTCGGCCATGGCGTGGAGCTTCACGGGGCCGCCCTCGGTGTGGAAGGCGTCGACCACGGCGCCCGTTCCGCGCCCGCCGCACCCGATCAGGGCCAGCTTGATCGTGCTGTCGTGCGCGGCGTGGGCCATGCGCGCGGCCGCGTCGGTCACGGCCGCGGCGGCCACGAGCTTGCCGGAGGTCTTGAGGAACTCGCGGCGGGAGGTGCCGGGCGTGCGGGGCGGATGCGCGGACGTCGTCATGGGCGGGGCTCCTTGGGACAGGTCGATCGCGGGGCGGGACCGGAGGACGAGCGGCTCGTTGCCCGTCGCACCGTCAGTATGCCCCCGGGATCGCGCAAGTCAAGGGCCGCGGCAACCGCCGCCGACCTCTGTCGCCTGCGCCGCCGCGTCCTCGGCCACGAAGCGCACGCCGATCTCGTAGCACCGCGCGCCCAGCCGCCGGCACCGCACGACCTCGACCGGGAGTCGGGTGCCATCGGGCATCAGGAGGGCCATGCGCTCGTTGGGATAGAGCTGCTCGCCGTGGAGAAACGCCACCCCGCACCGCGAGATGTCCTTGACGAACACCTTGTGCCACGACTCGGCCCGCGGCAGCGCGTGCAGCGTCTGCCGATAGCGCAAGGCGGCGGGCGTGCGCAGATTGACGCGTGGAAACCGGCGCTGTTCGGCCAGCGACCCGCCGGTGGGCCCGGAGTGCTCGAAGAAGTCGTCCAGCTCGGCCGGCAGCTCGACCGAGCACTGGCACGCCTCCAGGATCCTCTCTAGTTGGCCGCGCGGAGTCTCGACACCCAGCATCGTACCATCTCCCGGTCAAAGTCGGTCCCGGCGCGGTCCTGGAGGAACTCCTGCACGGCGTCGATGGGGTCGGGCCTGCGGTAGGGCCGTTCCGAGGTGAGGGCGTCGAACACGTCGGCGATGGCGCAGATCCGCGCCCACGGCTCGATCTCCCGCGCGGTCACGCCCACGGGGTACCCCCGGCCGTTGACCCGCTCGTGGTGCTGATAGACCATCATCAACTGGCCCCACTCGACGTCGTCGCGGCGGCTGAGCTCGTCGAAGCCGGCCGTCACGTGCCCCTGCATCACGACGCGCTCCTGAGGATCGAGGCGGTCCTTCTTGTTGAGCACCGCCACGGGAATGTGCCGCTTGCCGAAGTCATGCAGCAGGGCCCCCATGGCGATGGAGGTCAGGTCGGCCGGCTTGCGGATGTGCAGCCAGTGCGCCAGCGACACCGCGTAGGCCGCCACGTTCGTGACGTGCGTGTACGTGTAGTAGTCGTGGTCCATCACGGAAAACAGGCGATAAAGCATCGTCTCGCGATGGCACACCACGTCCACGAGCTGCTCGCCGAACTCCTCCGCGAACTCGATCATGGCCGTGGCCTTCGTGCTGCGGAACGCCGCCTCGAACAAGGATCGGTTCGCCTTCTTCAACAGCACGAATCGCTGCGCCGGGCGGAGCTCCTCGTTCTTGACCACCACCTCGCGCAGGTACGTCTGGTAGGCCCCGCTCTTGGCCGCCGGGATATACAGCCTGTCCACGCCCTGGGCGGCCAGGCGATCGAGGTCTTCCTGCTCCAACGGGTAGCTCGACTCGCGATACAGACACGGGGGCGTCTCCGGCGAGGGCCGGATGTACAGGTCGAACTCCAGGGCCCCGATCGGCAGGAGGGTGTCCACCCCGATCGGCACCAGACCCGCCCCGGCGCTTGCGCGGCCCGTGATCGCCCCTGCTGACATGCTTCGTATCGCCCGGAACCTGCCCCTGGCCGCCCGCGTCCCTCGGGCGCGCCGGTGGAGTGAAAAGGCCTGGCGGACCCCGCGTCAGGTCCACAGAACAAGGATGGTGCGCGGGGGTGGTTGCGGCAAGGGAAAACCGGGAACCGACCATGCCTGCGGGGGGGTCTGCGGAGGGGGGCGGCCGCTGCAACCCGCGGAGGCGGCGGAAATCCCGCGTCCCCTTTGGGTCGTGCCCGACCTTCGCCGTGGCGGAATTCCTCGAACGGCCAGTCCGACCTCTGGAAGGACCCTCAGCCATCACGGCGTGCGCAGCGTCGAGGCCAGCTTCAGGTACTCGTCGCGCTCGATCTTCGGGACGTCGTCCGGCGTGAGCTGGTAGTTCTCGCGCGCCACCTGGAGGGCCCGGGCCGCCGCGCGCTGGTCGCCGTCTGCCGAGTGGGCCTTGGCCAGGTGGAAGTACATGATGGCCGAGGGGCTGTCGGCGATCGCCGCGCGGAGGTCGTCAACCGCCTCCTTGGGTCGGCCCGCGGCCAGGAGGGCCACGGCGCGCGTGTCGAGCAGCTCGGCCTCGGGGCCGCGGATGGCGATCGCCTGGTCGATGAGCTTGAGGGCCTCGTCGGCCTGGTCGGGGCTGCCGACCGCCAGCAGGAAGGCGAGGTTGTTCCAGACGATGGCCTTTTCGCGGTCCAGGGCGTCGTTGCGCGCCAGGAACTCGCGGTAGATGCGGATCTGGTCCGCGTAGTTCTCCTGCACATCGCGTAGCGCGGCCGTTTGAAGCTGGATCGACTTGGAGCCGGGCGCCTCCTCGGCCGCCTGGACAAACCACGGCTCGACGCGCTGGAAGTGCTCCGCGGCGATGGGCCCCTTCTTGCGCTGCTCGGCGAGGATGCCGATCACGGTGGACAGCACGGCCCCGGCCGGGGCGTGCGCGAGGGCCTTCTCGACCTCGTCCAGGGCCTCCTCGATCGTGCCGTGCCGGCCCAGGAAGGCCCCCAGCGCCAGGTGCCCCGCCGGAGTCTTCTGGGAGTACTCGACGAGCACCTGCCTGGCGGGCTCCACCTGCTCCAGCTCCTCCAGCGTGGCCGCGACCTGCGGCAGCAGGCGCACGGCATCGGCGGACAGCGGGCGCGGGATCAGCGACTGGACGGTCTCGACCGCCTCGTCCGGCTTCTGCTGTTCAACCAGCAGCCGCGCGCGCAACACCCGCGTGTACGCCGCGTCGGGCACGAGCTCCTCGAGCTTGCCCAACGAGTAGTCGATGGCGCTGGCCGGGCTGTCGTGCTCGAACATCATGTCCACGTACGTGGCCAGGTAGCGGGGCTCCTTGGGATACTTCTGGATCAGGTCCCGCAGCTCCTCGCGGGCCGTGGTCCAGCGCTTGGCCTGATGGTAGAGCTTGGCGAGCTGGAACTGCTCGGCCGAGGTGAGGTCCTTCTTGCGCTCGTCGCGGATCTGCTCGTACAGCTCGATCGCCTTCTGCTGCGAGCCCTGGTCGGGGCGCGCGGCCAGCATGGCGGCCTTCAGGCGGAGGTCCTCCAGGGGGAGCTCCCCGCCCTGGGTATTGCGATCGAGCAGGGCCACGGCCTGCTGGAGTTGGCGCCAGTCGCCCTCGGCCGCCAGGACGCGGGCCATCCAGCGCCGTGCCTCGACCAGCTCCGACTCGTTTTTCTCCGGGTCGCGCCCGGCCAGGCGGAGGATCTGTCCGATGTAGCGCTTGGCCTCGTCGCTTCGTCCCGTGAGCATGTAGAACCGCGCCACCCGGCGCATCACGGCGAAGTCCTCGGGGGCCTGGGCCAGAGCCGTCAGGTAGTACTGCTCGGCGCGGCCGGGCTCGCCCAGGATCTGGTAGCACTGGGCCATGACCAGCGGCACCTGGTCCTCGGGCAGGCTGGCCTGGGCCTGGCGCACCACGCGCTCGGCCTCCTCGACCTTCTCGGACTGGACCAGCACGGCCACCAGGCCGATCCAGCCCTGGGGGATGCGTGGATCGAGTTCCACGGCCTTGCGGAACTGCCGGAGGGATTCCTCGAACTTGCCGTTCCGCGCCAGCAACTCGCCGTACCAGAGGAAGTCGGGGGCTTGGTCCGAATCCTTCACGGCCTCCTCGGCCAGCGCCAGGGCCTGCTCGAAGTCGCCCATGCGGAAGCTCAGTTCGGCCTCGATCCGCTTCATGGTCAGCGAGACCTGGGTGCGGCCCAGGTCGTTGATCACGTCGCGGGCCTCCTCGTAGCGGCCCCTGGAGAACAGAAGCTGCACAAGCTGGCCCATGTACACCGGGCTCAACGGCCCCAGCTCCGAGGCCCGCTGCAACAGCGAGATCGCCTCGTCGGTCTTGCCCTCGACCATGGCGATCTCGGCCTCCAGGCGCGGGATCTCGTGCCAGTTGGGCCGCTGCTGCGCGGCCTCGGCGAGCATCTGCTTCGCGCGGATCAGCTCCTTCACGTCGATCTCGCCCCGCTGCGCCTGCCACACCAGGTGCGAGGCCTCGCAGTAGGCCGCCTCGCTGGACCGCCGTCCCAGGTAGCGCTCGACCGACTGAACGGCCTCGGCCATCTGCCGGCTGTTGCCGGCCTCGCGGGCCAGCTCGAACAGGACGAGGAAGATCTGCGGGTCGCGGAGCGGCGAGTCGACGACCTTCATCCACAGCTCCCGCGCCCGGTCGCGGTCGCGCAACCGGTACCAGGCCGCGCCCAGGCCGCGCCACAAGCGGACCTTCTCGGCCTCGGGCAGGGCTTCCGTGTCGGCGGCCAGGGTCTCGAGCACCGGCGCGGCCTTGTCCGGGCCGACCTGCGCGGCCAGGTCGGCCTCGGTCAGGCGGAGAGTCACGGCGTCGCCGCACGCCCCGCGGGCCTGCCGGGCCACGCGGAGCCCCGCCTCGGGGCCCTCGGTCAGCGACGCGAGCTTGATCGACGCGTTCCACAGGCCCACGTCCTTGCCGTACTTGTCGAGCTGCGAATCGACGGCCTCGCGGGCGGCGGCCAGGTCGCCCTTCTTGGAGAGCAGCTCCGCGCGCATCAGGGTCAACTGCACCTCGTCCACGCCGTCGATCTTGGAGAGCCGCCCGATGAACTCCTCCAGCGCGGTCCAGTCGCGGTAGCCCTCGGGCCGCTGCATGGTCCGCGCGATGATCAACTGGAACAGGTTGTTGCGCAGGGCGGGGGTCTTGAGGAACTCCTCGCCCATCGACTTCTCCAGCCGGTCGTACTGCCTGGCGGCCTCGTCGTACTTGCCCACGCGGAACAGGGCCGCGGCATAGCCCGCCCGCGCCGGCTCCAGCTCCGGATCGCGGTCCAACAGGCTGCGGTAGGTGGCCAACTGGCGGTCGGGGAGGCGGAGCTGCTCGAAGCAGGCCCCCAGGAACAGGTCGATCTGCACGAGGAACTCGGGCCAGTTGCTGACCTGGGGGCGGAGCCGCTCCAGCAGGTAGGTCGCCTCGCGCCAGCGGCCTTCGGCCACCTGGATGCGGGCCTCGAAGTACTCGGTGATCTCCTCGCGGAAGCCGGCCTCGCGCATCCGCTTCATGGTCTCGCGCACGGCCTTCAGGTCACCCTTCTTGAGCTGAAGGTCGGCCACGGTCAGAAGGTCCATCGCGTCGCCCGACTCGAGGTTCTCCATCTGCTTCTGCAGCCGGTCGAGCACGACGTCGGTCTTGCCGAGCGAGAGGTTGAGCACCGTGCGGGCCCGCTCCACGTCCTCGTCGTCGGGGTGGAGGGCCTCGGCCTTGTCGAGGTACTCGGCCGCGTCGTCGAAGGCCTTGCTGTCCAGGGCGAACTCGGCCGCCGTGACCAGCACCGCGGCGCTGTTGGGCGCCATCTCCAGGGCCTGCTTGATGTCCTCGTTGGCCGCGGTCAACTCGTCGCCCCGGTGCCAGAAGCGGGCCCGCGCGACCAGCGCCTTGACCGACCGCGGGTTCTGGGCCACCATCTGGTTGACGACCAGCTCGGCCCGGTCCGCGTCGTCGAGCCGGTCGTGCAACAGGTCGGCCAGCGTGATGTAGGCGTCGAGGTTGTGGCGGTCCTCGGCCGTGACCTGCTCCAGGGTGGCGATCGCCTCGCGGTTCTTCTCCAGCTCGATCTGGCACTGGGCCAGCTTGACGCCCAGGACCGAATCGCCCGGAAACTGCTCGCGAAGACGCCCGAGATGGTTGGCCGCCTGGTTGGTCAGGCGGAGATTCATGCACACGTCGGCCAGGCGCCGCAGCACCTCCAGGTTCTCCGGGTCCTGGCGCGAGGCCTTCTCCAGCACGGCCAGCGCCCGCTGCTGCACGTTGGGATTGGACCGCGCCCGCCGCGCCCTGTCGGCCATCATCAGCGCCAGCTTGCTGTAGGCCTCGTGGTCCTGCGGCTGGTAGTTCACGTAGTGCGTGTAGAAGCGGATGGCGTCCTCTTCGTCGCCGTTCGCCTGGGCCTCCTCCGCCCGCCGGAGCATGACCGTCGCGGTGCGGTCGATCTGCACCCCGTGCGTGACGACCACGCCGATCAGCAGCGCGGCCGCGGTGACCGGCACGCCGATGGCCACCTTCAGGTTCACACGCTTCGGGCGCGGGGCCGGGGGCGTCCCCTCTTTCTCCGCGGCGCGGCGCGCGAGCTTGGCGGCCCGGGCCGCGCGCGCGGCCCGCGCGGCGGCCTCGCGCGCCGCCTGGCGCGCGGCCTGCTTGGCGGCCTGATCGGCCGCCTGGCGCGCGGCCTCCTGGGCGGCACGCTCGGCGTCCTCGCGCGCGGCACGCTCGGCGGCGAGTAGGGCGGCCTGCTCGGCGGCACGCTGGGCCGCCTCGCGCGCGGCTCCCTGCTCGGCCGCCATCTCCGCGGCCCTGGCCGCGGCGGCCTGCGCGGCCTCGCGCGCGGCCTCGCGCGCGGCGTCCTCGGCCGCACGACCCGCGGCACGATCGGCCGCACGACGGGCCGCCAGCGCCACCTTGGCGGCCTGGGCGTCCTTCAACGCCGCCTGCGCGGCCAGCGCGGCCTGCGAGGCCTTCTTGGCCTCGGCCGCCGCTTCGTCGGCGGCGCGGCGGGCGGTCTGCTGGGCGGCCAGGGCAGCCTGCGAGGCCCGGATCGCCTCCTTGGCCGAGGCCTCGGCCCGCTTCTCGGCCTCCTCCAGGGCGGTCTCCTCGGGCGATCGCTGGCCGGCCTGGCCGGTCGCCGCGCGGAGCACGTTCTGGATCAGCCCCGGCCTGGCGTCCTGCGTCGGATCGTGCCCGTCCGGCTTCGACTCGTCCGGCTGTCTGACCTCATGGACCTCGTCAGGCTTCATCTGGACACCTCGAGCCTGGCTAAGATACGCACGTGCGATGGCGCAGACGTTACGGCTGCCAGCCGCGACGGGTCGCGCCCGGCAGCCGATCGTCCACGACGGGTCGCTTCAGTAATGGCGCTCTCCTCCCGGTCGCGCGCAGCGCGACGCGGGACGGCAACCCACTGCAATTCGGTAGAAACCCCCCGGAGGAAGACCTCGGGAACACTCCGCTCGGACGGGCGCAGCCCTGCGAGAAAAGGGCCGCCGCGCGACCTCGCGTCACAACCCCCTATTCCTGCGACGCGCTTACGACCGGGCCAAGACTAGGAAAAGGTGAGCCCACCTTTTCCATCACCTTAGTCGAGCGGCTCGGGGGTGTCAAACACGTGGGGCTTGGACGAAGACCCCGTGCCAGGCCGGTAGACCCTCGTCCAGAACGGTTGATGCGATGCTTCCCGCTACCGCGGCCTGGAGGTGGGGGATTGGCCGCGGCGGCGTCTCGGCCCGCGCTGGGATGCCCGCACGTTGGCGGGAGACGCCGTGCCGGCAAGAACCGACCGCGGCAAGAAAAGACACCGGGCTTCCCGTAAGGCTTCTTGGGGGGAGAAGTTTGGGAAGCCCGGTGGAGAGATTTGGGAGGGCCTGCTCAGCCCCGCATGTTTCGAACCGCCTCCTCCGCGGCCTCTCTGGCCGCCAGTTCGGCCGCGGCGCGGGCCGCCGGACCGGCCGCCTGCCTGGCTGCATCGGTCGCCGCCCGCTGGGCCGCCTCGCGCACCGTCTCGGCCACGGCCCGCGGCACGTCCAGGCTCTCCAGGGCCCTCAAGGTCGCTCGGGCGGCCTCGGCCGCCTGCTGGGCCTCGCCGGCTGCCCGGTCGGCCTCCTCGGCCGACTCGGCTGCCGCCGCCGTCGCCGCACGCGCCTGCCGGGCCGCGCGATCCGATTCGCCGCGCAGCGTCTTCTGGGGCGATTCCGCCTGCTTTGCCGCGGCCGGAGCGACGGCCGGAGCGCAAGGCTGCGCCCCGTTCTGGGCGGTCGTCTCGGAACTCATGGTGTGTTCTCAGGGAAGCGGTCGAGCCGAAGCCGCCACTGCCGACTCAACGGCAGCGCTGTTGCTGGCAAGGTTGCGGCGGCGCGAAAACGCCCGCGCCACCGAAAGGCCGATCCGTTGGGCACGCGCCCGCGATGCCTCAATCGCGGCCCCAAGAGATCGCAAGCTCAGAGGCAGGATACGACGTGCAGTATCACCAACTGCACGGGCGGGAATGGTGGCAGCCACGTGCTGTTCCGTCCACGTTCCACGCGCTACAGCCCCACCATACTCGGCTGCGGGGCCCATGTCAATTCCCTCATCAAAAGCTCACGGGTCGGGTAGTTTCACCCCCGCACAGAGGGTGGCTCGCACCCAGGGCGCCGTGCCCGGACGCGGATTCCAGGCCCGGATCGGCGACCGCACCGACCTTGCCACCGACGCGCACCGGGGCCAGGCTGAATCCAGCAAGGGAGCACGACCATGGCCACCGCGGCTGATCTCTTCCACTCGATTCCGCCCCTGGAGAACGGCGACCGGCTGGCCCGGTCCGAGTTCGAACGCCGGTACGCGGCCATGCCTGGGTTGAACAAGGCGGAACTCATCGACGGCGTGGTCTTCATTCCGACTGCCGTCCGTTACGAAGGACACCTGGAAGGCGCCCCGGAGCTGGTTGCCGAAGTCGCGGCGTCCAGCGCTGCCTGCGATCTGCATCAGAAGCTCAACGTCTATCGCCGCCACGGCGTGCGCGCGTACCTCGTATGGCGCGTGCTCCCCGGATTGTGGCTCGACGCGCCTTGTCTGCTGCGCGAGGACCGTCCCGCCATGCTTCGCACGCCTGAGCAGGGTGTCAACACGCCCGAGCACTCGGCCTTCGTCGCGAAGCGCACCGCGTGATCTGGAGTGCGCCGATTCATCGCCGCAGTCCAAAGGGGATTAGAACGTCACGGGCCCTGTCGGCCGAGTGCGGTTGGGGCTGGGTGAGGGGGCCAGCTCGTCTTCGATTCCCGGCAGCGACTCGGGGACTGCCAGTCCAGCGATGCGGAGCCAATTGGCCAAGAGGGCGTAGCCCCAGTCGGTGAGGATCGACTCGGGGTGGAACTGGAGGCCCACCACGGGCAGTTCTCGGCGGCGGAGGGCCATGACCACCCCGTCGGGCGTTCGCGCGGAGACCTCCAGGTCCCCAGGCAGCGAGGCCTCCTCAACGACCAGCGAGTGGTAGCGGCAGGCGGAGAGCGGATTGGGCAGGCCCGCGAACACGCCACGCCCGTCATGCTCGATGGGCGAGGCGCGGCCGTGGACCGGCTCGCCGCGTACCACGCGCCCGCCCAAGGCCTCGGCGATCGTCTGGTGCCCCAGGCAGATGCCCAAGAGGGGCACCTCGCGATAGAGCGCCCGCACCAGCTCGATCGAGCAGCCCGCCTCGCGCGGCGTGCACGGCCCGGGCGAGAGCACCAGCCCCTCAGGCCGCATCGCCCTCGCGTGCGCCACGTCGATCTCCGTATTCCGCACCACGCGCGCCTCATGCCCCAGGCGCGCGAAGTACCGCGCCAGGTTGTGGACGAAGCTGTCGTAGTTGTCGATCAACAGGAGCATGAGACCTTCCGTCAGCGACTATTCACTAGACCTGCCTTCAGACCGACCAATCGCCATCCCGCGAAGCAAACCTTCAGCCTTATGCCACGTCTCTTCATACTCGCGACGCGGGTCGGACCGGGCGGTGATGCCGCCGCCGACCGGGGCCTGCCACCAGCCGCGCCCGGCCGTGATGGTGCGAATGAGGATGCTCAGGTCCATCGCCCCGTCGAAGCCGAAGTATCCCAGCGAGCCGCAGTAGGGGCCGCGCGCGGTCGGCTCGAGCTCGGCAATGATCTCCATGGCCCGCACCTTGGGCGCCCCGGTGATCGACCCGCCGGGAAAGGCCGCGCGCACGAGGTCCACCGCGGTCTTGCCTTCGCGCAGGCGTCCGCACACGGCCGAGACGAGATGCTGCACGTACTGGTAGACCTCAAGCCCGCAAAGCTGCGTGACGCGAACGCTCTCGGGCAGGCACACACGCGAGAGGTCGTTGCGCAACAGGTCGACGATCATCACGTTCTCGGCCCGGTCCTTTTCGCTGGCCAGCAGCACCTCGCCGGCGAACAGGTCGGCCTCGGGCCGGGCGGTGCGGCGGTGCGTGCCCTTGATGGGCCGGGCTTCGACCAGGCCGTCGGTAACCCGGAGGAACCGCTCGGGCGACGCACTGGCGATCTGCAACTCGCCCAGGTCGAAGTAGCCGGCGAACGGGGCCGGGTTGCGCTGGCGGAGCCGCAGGTAGAGGTCGACCGGCGATCCGCTTGCCCGGCGGAGCAGGCGGTGGGCGAGATTCACCTGGAACGCGTCGCCCGCGCGGATGTACTCGATCACCCGCTCGACCGCGCGGAGGTAGCCCGGCTCGTCGAAGTTGCTCGCAAGCCCGGCGGGGCCGCGAACGCGGTATTGCGGAGCCGCTTCAGCCTCAGGCGGTTGGGCGCAAAGGGGGTCGGCCGGTGTTTCGCCCGACTCGATGATCGTGTCACCCTCCAGCCACCGGAGCATCTGTTCCAGTCGCGCCCCGGCCCGCTCGCCACGCGCGCTGGCCATCGTCTCGGGGAACCCCTGGGAAACGATCCAGGCGCGATTCTGAACGTGGTCAAAAGCCACCACCACGTCGTAGAGCCCCAGGGCGATGGCTGGGACGCGGAACTCGTCGATGGCCGGCGCAGGCAGGCGCTCCAGTTGGCGGCCAAGATCGTAGCTCAACAGGCCGGCCGCCCCGCCTTGGAATGGCGGGAGGTCAGGATGACGCTGTCCCCGATGTCCGTCGAGACGCCTGGCCAGCTCAGCCAACCCGTCTGGGCCTTCGACCGGGATCTCGATGTAATCGAACGGATCGGCGGCCACGAACGAGTAACGCCCCAAGCGCGGATCGCGCAGGGCGCTATCCAGGAACAGGCAGTGTGGCAGAGCGGCCAGGCGGAGAAAGACGTCCTCGGCCCGCAGCGGAGGCGCGAGTTCGCAAACGAGGGGAAAGCGGACATCGGCGGTCAATCGCGATCCTCCCTACCCTCACTCTTGTCGTCGCGCCGGTCGTCTTGCCGCGACATACGCCTCGCCCGGCGCTCGCGGCGCGTCAGCTCCGGCACGGTCAGCATGCCCCAGTTCAAGGCCTCGTCCTGGCGGTAGTTCTTGCCGAGGGTCAGGGCCGTCACGGCCTTGGCCATCTCGTAGCCGAGGTAGAAGGCGTGCGAAGGCGTCACCTCGGCCGGGGCCTGGGGCACAAGCTCCTCCCACAGGCTGAAGGCGTCGGTCCCCTCCACGTGGAGCCTGGCTCCGACCAGGTGGATCCTGCCCTCTTCGACGAAGATGCGGTAGGAGTGGTCCTTGATCGCCGCGGCCAGCTCGTCCAGGGCCTCGCGCCCGAACTGAAGGACCTCTGGATCGCGGAGCATCACCAGGCCCGGCTCCAGGTGCTTCGGCAGCACACCGTGGGTGATGGCGTAATGCACCAGGCGCCGCGCGCGATCGAGTTCCTTCACACAGGACCGGGCCCAGGCGATCTCCTGCGTGGAGAGCACGCTGCGGATCCCTTGCTCCTGGCAGAAGCCCAACAGAAGGACGTTGATCGCTGCCGAATCTGCGTCGGTCAGTTCGGTGAGATTGCCAATGCCCATCAGCATCTCGGCCTCGGGCCATCGCCGCCGTGCCTCGAGGTAGCGGCCCAGGCTCTCGGAGAAGCCGAAGCCGATCGGATTGAGGATCGGGTCGACACGATACCGCACCTCTGCCCCGTCCAGCACGGCGAGCGTCTCCTCGAGCCCATCGAGCGACTCCGGGCTGTCGGGCACGGCCACCACTTCGCAGCCCCAATCGCTTGCGTGCTCGCGGTTGGTGGCGTTGACCGAGAGCACCAGGTCCGCGCCGGCGCGCGCGGCCGGGGCGATCTCGGCCGGGCTGTAACTGTCGATCGACACGCGCAGGCCCGAGTCGCGCAGGGCGCGAACGGCATCACCCACGCCGCGCCACTCGCCTTGGGGATCGCAGCCCAGGTCGATCACGTCGGCCCCGTCCGCGGCGAAGCGCTTCGCCCGGTCCACGATCTGATCGAGCGAGAGCCGCGGGGCGTGGTTGATCTCGGCCAGGATCTCGATGTCATAGGCCCCGTAGTCCGACCGGTCGGCCTGGTGGCCGAAGTGCTCGGGGAGTTGGCGGTGGTCGCGAGGCCCGCGCTCGACCGGCAGCCCGGTCGCCGTCGCGATCGGCCCCAGGTCGTCCGCGCAGTAGCCCGGCACCATGACCCGCGTGGCTTGCGCGGGGACCTCCAAATGCCGGGCGATCCACTTGGGGGTCATCAGCGCGGCCACGGTGATCGGCATCACGCCGATCGAGTAGTCGAAGCCGAGCTTCTGGGACAGCGACTCGACCACGCGGCGGAGCGAGGCCGCGGCAAGCCGCCCGGTGACGAAATGGTAGTGCTCGCGGGACATGCTGTCTGGCGACGGCTTGGCGCAAGGGTGAATCACCCCCCGGCGAATCCTCCGTTGATCTCCACGATCTGGCCGGTGATGAACGAGGCCGCCGGCGAGACCAGGAATCGGGCCACGGCCGCCACGTCCTCGGGTGTGCCCCAGCGGCCGAGCAGGCTCTCCGCCACCGCGCGGCGCTGCCAGTCTTCCGAGGCCCCTTGGCCCCAGGCCGTCTTGATCCAGCCCGGGGCCAGGCAGTTCACGCGGACCTCGGGGGCCAGCGATCGGGCGAGGCTCCGGGTGAAGGCCATGATCGCACCTTTGGCCGTGGCGAACAACTCGCCGCTGTCGCCGGCCATGCCCCGATCGGCGCCGTCCCAGCCCATGTTCAGGATCACGCCGCTACGCGCCTCTTGCATGCGCCGGCCGGCTGCCCGCGCCAGATGGACCGTGGCCGCCACGTCGACCTCAAGCAAGGCCTGGAGCTTGCGCGCGAACGGCCAGGACGCGGCCTCGCCCGTGAGCAGATCGACGCCGGCGTTGTTGATCCAGATGTCCACCTTGCCCTGCCAGGCCCAGGCCTGTTCCACCAGCCGGCCCTGCTGGTCGGGATCGGCCAGATCGGCCAGGACGAGACGGACCGAGGCGCCCTGCTGCCGGACGGTCTCCGCCGTGTCCTCGGCCCCCTGGCGGTTCCTTCCGCCATGGACGAAGACGTCGGCCCCCGCCGCGGCCAGTTCCACGGCGATGGCCCGGCCGATCCCGCTCGACGCGCCGGTCACCACGGCGAGGCGGTCGCGGAGCTGCTGCGATGCGAGATGGCTCATGCGGAGCAGCCGCGGGTTGGGGAAGGCAAGCGACTGGGGAAACCGTGACGAACCCGTTCGTTCTATCCGGCCCGGGACGCTTCGGCAATGCGGCACGCGGACAAGCGTGGGGCGCGAAGGATCCGTGACCGAGCAATCGCTCACGACGCGTCGGATCGCGCGGCCCGGTCGCTCTGGACCACCGTGGCGACGAAGCGGGCCCCGATCTCGTAGCACCTTGGCCCCACGCGCCGGCATCGCACGACCTCCAGGGGCTGGCTGCTGCCGTCGGGCAGGAGCACGGTCATGCGCTCGCGCGGAAAGAGCTGCTCGCCGTGAAGAAAGGCCATGCCGCAGCGCGAGATGTCCTTCGTATAGACCTTGTACCAGTGGTCCGGCCGCGGCAGGGAGGGAAACGTCTGCCGGTAGTGCAGGGCGGCATGGGCGCGCAAGTGGACGCGGGGGAAGCGGCGCTTGTCGCCGAACTCGGCTGGCACCGGCCCCGATTTCTCGAAGAAGTCGAACCACTCCTTGGGGAGCCGAACCGTGCAGCGGCAGGCGCCCAGGGCGTCGATCAGTTCACTGCGTGCAGCCTCGTCACCCAGCATCGTACCATCTCCCGGTCAAAATCCGTCCCTGCGCGATCCTGTAGGTACTCCAGCACGTCGTCCAGGGGATCGGCGCGCCGGTAGGGCCGGGCGGAGGTAAGGGCGTCGAACACGTCGGCGATGGCGCAGATCCGCGCCCAGGGGTGGATCTCGTCGAGCACCAGTCCCACCGGGTACCCCCGTCCGTTCAAGCGCTCGTGGTGCTGATAGACCATCGCAAGCTGGCTCCACTCCACGTCGTCCCGCATGCAGAGCTCTTCGAACCCGGCGTCCACGTGCTGGCGCACGATACTCCGCTCGTCGGGGGTGAGCCGCTCCGGCTTGTTGAGGATCGCCGGCGGCACGTGCCGCTTGCCCAGGTCGTGGAGCATGGCCCCGGCCCCGGTGATCGTCGAGGAATATCACTATGGGCCGGCCTGGGGCCCG
>CAYSUS010000096.1:0-27823 GCA_964434165.1 uncultured Pirellulales bacterium | reverse complement strand
GGCTTGCGCCCGCTGGGCTGGTACAGGTCGCTGGAGCCGGCCAGGCGCGTGGCCAGCGGGCCGACCATGTGCGGATCGCCCCGCCAGTAGCGGCGCAGGTCGTCGCGGTAGCGGCCGTTCCACTCGGCCCAGCGGAGGTTGGCGAAGGTGCCCACCTGGTAGGCCCCGGCCGCGTCCCAGGCCTCGGCGATGATCTTCGTGTCGGCCAGAAGCGGATCCTCGGCGATGTGCTCCACGACCGGCGGGTTGGGGATCAGGTTGCCGTCGCGGTCGCGGCTGAGGATCGAGGCCAGGTCGAAGCGGAATCCGTCGATGTGGTAGTTGTGCACCCAGTGGCGCAGGCAGTGGAAGATCATCTCGCGGACAACCGGGTGGTTGCCGTTGAGCGTGTTGCCGCAGCCGCTGTAGTTGCGGTAGTGACGGCCGCCGTTCTCGAGCATGTAGTAGACGCGGTTCTCCAGGCCCTTCAGGCTCAGGACCGGCCCCTCGTGGTTGCCCTCGGCCGTGTGGTTGAAGACCACGTCGAGGATGACCTCGATCCCCGCACGATGCAGGGCGAGGACCATCTCCTTGAACTCCTGGACCTGCGCGCCCGGCTCGCGGCTCACGGCGTAGCCGCGGTGCGGGGCGAAGAACGCCAGCGGATCGTAGCCCCAGTAGTTGGCCCGCGGCGGTTTGTGCCCCGTGCAGTCGTGGATGGGGAACTCGTGGACGGGCATCAGCTCCACGGCTGTCACGCCCAGCGACTGGAGGTAAGGGATCTTTTCGATCACGCCCCGGTACGTGCCGGGGTGACTGGCGCCGCTGGAACGCGACTGCGTGAAGCCCTTGACGTGCATCTCGTAGATCACCGTCTCCGAGAGGGGCCGGCGCAGGTGCCGGTCGCCCTGCCAGTCGAACTCCTCCTCGCTGACCACGACGCACTTGGGCGGGCGCACGATGCCGTCGTCGCCCGGCTGAAAACACCCGGCCAGGGCTTTGGCGTAGGGGTCGATCAGGCGCGCCTTGGAGTGGAAGCGGTTGCCGCGCGCCGGATCGAACGGCCCCTCGGCCTGGAAGTGGTAGAGTTGCTTCGGCTTGACCGCGGGGACGAAGATGCTCCACACGTCGCCCCAGCGGTTCAGGTCGGGGTCGAAGTCGATGGCCTCGGTCGGGTCGCGGTCCTCGACCTTCTCGTAGAGCAGGACGCGCATCGCCGTGGCCGACCGGCTGAACACGACGAACTGCACGCCGTCGTCGTGGAGGATCGCCCCGTACGGCAGGGGATGCGTGAAGATCGGGGATGGGTGCCGCTCGAACATATCCGGAAACCGCGGGGCCCTCCCCGGGACGAAGACCATTTCGCCGGGGAGCCAGTGGGTGACATCTATCGCCATAGTAATTGTTGCGTGCGGTTTGCTCGATGCGGCCGTGCTGAGCCTGCCGTGCTGCGCGGCTGGAGCCGTGGGGATCGCTCCCTATTCTTCGGCCACTGGGCCCCGAGAGTGGAGGGCAAAGGGCCGAAAGCCCGCGGCCGGCACTCCTTGCCGCATCGCAGGTTAGGTCCGACCCGCGTGGAGAAAAACCGGGGAAGATGGCGAAATTCCGACGGGGAGCGGAGGCGCCGATTGTGGGGCCCGCGCCCGTTCGATGGGCTCCCCCTCGACCAACCTTTAGGGGGGGTAAAATTCTGGGGCCCAAGCTGCATCGCATCGGCCAGCCGGAACGCAAAAGGGGACGACGAGCCGGTTGCCCGCCGTCCCCACGCTGGATCGCACCCCATGGCGGCCGCCTGCGGCGCCCGGCCTACTCGCTGGTCTCCTCTTTGTGGAACACGCTGTGGCAGTCGTCGCAGCTCTGGTTGAGCTTGCCGAGGGCCGCGACCGCCGCCTCGCTGTCCTTGGCGCGGATCGCCGCGTTCAGCTCTCCTGCGGCGGACCGCATCTGCAGGCAGTAGTTGTGCCACTTCTCCACTTCGGTGGGCTCCTCGGTCTCGTCGGCGTTGGGCATCGAGCCCTGGGCGATGGCCGCCAGCACGGCGGCATACCGGGCGTAGTCGTCGGCCTTGCGCTCCAGGCGCGAGGGTTTGAGCGAACTCTCGCGGATCTTGTTGCTGATCAGCGGAACGGCCTTCATGAGCTGCTCCATGGAAGCGACCTTCTCCCACTTCAGCGCGCTGGCATCGCCCTCCGAGGCGGCGGCCTTTTTCAGCTCGTCATAGGCGGCCTTGGCGGCGGCCAGGTCCTCGGCCGCGGAGAGCGCCTGGGCGGCCTTGATCATGGCGGGCGCCGCCTTCTGGTACCTGTTGTCTTCGTCGTGCTTGCCGAGGGCCAGGGCGATGACGATCAACGTGTTGCCGTACTTGGCAAGGTTGTCTTTCGAATCCTCGAACTCGTCCTCGCTGGCCACGATCTCCGCGAAGTCCTCCAGGTATTCATCAATCTGGGCGGCCAGGTTCTCGGCCGGGGCATAGCTGGAGACCTTGGCGTCGGCCTTGGCCCCGTCCTCCGGGGCGGGCGCCGGCTTCTTCTCCTCCGCTTTGGTTTCAGGGGCCGGCGCTTCCTTGGGCTCCGGCTTCATCTCCGGCTTGGTCTCAGGCGCGGGGGCCTCCTTGGGCTTCTCTTTCGGTTCTTCCTTCGGCTCCGGCTCGATCTTGGGGCCGGGCGCCTCCTGCGGCTCCGGTTTGGTCTCGGGGGCGGGCTTCGTCTCAACCTTGGTCTTGGGAGTGTCCTTCTTGGCCTTGGTATCCTTCGTCCCCGGCTTCTTGGCGTCCGAGCCGCAGCCGCTGAGCACGGTCACGGTCCCCAGCGCGATGCCCAGCACGACCAGCACCGCGGCCGGCCCGCGCAACCAGTTGACGATCTTCATCGATGGCTCCTTCGAGTTGTCCCCAGGGGTGAATTGGCGGAATCAGACATTCTGCATGCCCCCTGCGCCCTGTCAAGCCGCTGCCCTGCCGCAGCGGGGCACGCGACGGCACTTCCGCGTTCGCCCGCGTTTGGACTAGAATACGGGGCCCACCGCGCCACCGCGAAATGCCCATGTCTAAAGCCACTTACAAGGACGCTGGCGTCGATCTTGAGCTGTACGAGCAGGCCATGGGCCGACTGCCGGGGCTGCTTGCCCGGACCCACTCGCCGCGCGTAATCCGCAACGAGGGTGGCTTCGCGGGGCTGTTCGAGCTCGACTTTGCCAGCCGGCTCTTCGCCCGCAACTACCGCGACCCCGTGCTCATCGCATGCACCGACGGGGTGGGGACCAAGCTCAAGGTGGCGTCGCTGGCGGGCGTGCACGAGTCCGTGGGGATCGACCTGGTGGCCATGAGTGCCAACGACGCATTGTGCTGCGGGGCCGAGCCGCTGTTCTTCCTCGACTACGTGGCCATGCCCCGGGACGATCCGCCGCTGTTGGAACAGATCGTGCGTGGCGTCTCCGCGGGCTGCATCCAGGCCGACTGCGCTTTGCTCGGCGGCGAGACGGCCATCCTGCCCGACGTGTACTCGCCGGGCGACTACGACCTGGCCGGGTTCTGCGTGGGCGTGGCCGAGCGGCGGAGCCTGATCGACGGCCGGGCGATCGTGCCCGACGACGTGGCCGTGGGCATCGCCTCCAGCGGCCTCCACTCGAACGGCTACAGCCTGGTGCGCAAGGTGGTTTTCGAGGTCGCCGGCCTGGCCGTGAGCGATTACGTCGAAGGGCTGGCACGCACGGTGGGCGAGGAGCTTCTCCAGCCCACGCGGATCTACGTCCGCGCCGTGCGCCAAGTCCTTTCTCACTATCGCGTCAAGAGCATCGTCCACGGCATCGCGCACATCACGGGCGGGGGACTGCTGGAGAACCTCGCGCGGATCGTGCCCGAGGGTGTGCGCGTGGTCATCGAGCGCGGAAGCTGGACGGTCCCGTCCGTGTTTCCCTGGCTCCAGCGATTGGGCCAAATCGACGAGGCCGAGATGGACCACGTCTTCAACATGGGGATCGGCATGGTCCTTATGGTGCGTCCGCACTTCGCCAACAGCATCCGGCACCAGTTGGCCGACTGCGGGCTTGAGAGCTGGATCATCGGCCGGGCCGAGGCGGGGCCGCGCGGCGCGGTATGGCGGTAGCTCGCGGACGGAAAGGAACCTCGGAGACACGGAGGGCGGGGACGAAGCAGGAGATCGGGGGTTGAGGACTGGACGGTTGGCTTCCCAACCTCGTTCACCTGCCCGACCAGCGGGCAGGAGGTCCGGGAACGCTACTCAGTGGAGGACACGAAGGTGGCGGCCCGACACGCCGCTGAGAGCCCGGCGGCGGGCGTGAGAGCGTCCCATCCAAAGCGATGGCTGCGGTACCAGTTCAGTCTGCGGACGCTTCTGGTGGTGTGTCTTGTTGGAGGTCCGTTATTGGCGTGGGCATGGCGCGCGATCGAGCCCTGGCTGCCCCGGCCCGAGAGCGCCGCGGAGCCCGTCCTGCCCAGCACGTACTACGTGGCGGATGACGTGCAGTACTTCGCGCCGGGGCCCGAGTGGAAGCTCGCCCGGGAGGCGGCCGCGATGAGAGCCCACGAAGAGGAGCAGTCTCAACGCCAGGCAGAAACGGGAGCAGGCGCGGTGGACGCGAAGCGCGGCCCAGACCGCAGGTGAGATCCCGTTTACTCCATTGCCACCTGCTCCGCCTTGGCCTTCGGCGTGCCCCGCGAGGGGCCGGCCTCTTGCAGTGCCTCAACCACCTGGCTCTGACTCAGCAAATCGACGAGGACGATCGGCTCCGACTCCCCGGCCGGCCAGATGGCCAGCACGGGGATCGAGTTGTAGCCCAACTCGTTCAGGGCCTCTTTGATCATCGGCGATTCGTCGGTCCAGTCGGCCAAGAGCGGCACCACGTCGTTCTCCTCCACGAGCTCGCGGACCTTGGGCGTATCGATCGCCAGCTTGAGGTTCGTCTTGCAGGTCAGGCACCAGTCGGCGGTGAAATCGACCATCACGGTCTTGCCCTCGGATCGGGCCTGGGCCAGGGCCTCGGGCGAGAAGGGCTTCCAGGGCATCTTCGACTCGTAGAGAAGCACGGTGAAGGCCAGAAGACCGACGACGGCGGCCGTCCCGATCCCACCCAGCCAGGCCGCGGCCTTCGCCTGCACCGAGGCGGTGATCGGCGTGCGCCCGATGAGCCAGCAGGCGAACCACAGGCCGACCAGCAGCGTGAGCGTGGGGACGAAGTACTTGTCGCTGATCGTGCTGAACAGGAACACCACGGTACCCAGAAGCAGGAAGCCCATCACCTCCTTGAAGGTCTCCATCCACGCGCCCGGCCTGGGGAGGAATCGGATCAGGTGCGGGAAGGCCCCGATCACCAGGTAGGGTGAGGCCATGCCCAGCCCGACGAAGCCGAAGATCAGATACACGACGTAGGCGGGCTGGCCGAGAAGGAACCCGAACAGCGAGCCGAGGAACGGCCCGCTGCACGGCGTGGCCAGGATCGTCGCGAAGGCTCCTTTGAAGAACGCCCCCAGCGCGCCCTCCTTCCGCTGCAGGTCGCTGGCCGCGCCGCTGCCCACGAAGCCCGGGATGGGGATCTCCCACACGCCGAGGAAGCTCAGGGCCATGACGAACACCAGCGCGGTCAGGCCGATCTTGAACCATGCCTGCGTGAACTGTTCGCCCCATGCCTGGCCGACGGCTGCGGTGAACGCCGCCAACACCAGGAACACCGAGAGCAGCCCGAGCGTGTACCACAAGTTCAGCGCCAGGACCCGGGCGCGCCTCTCGCCCGCCTGCTCCAGGAAGGAGAACAGCTTGAGGCTGATCACCGGCAGCACGCAGGGCATGAGGTTCAGGATGAGCCCGCCCGCGAAGGCCAACGCCAGTTTCAGGGCCAGGTCCCCGGGGTCGAGCGGCGCGACCGATCCGGCGGCGCCCTCCTGGGACTTCGCGTCATCTCCGGCGGTGGCGAAGCCCGGCCCCAAGGCCGCGGTAAAGGGGAGCTTCTGCGGGGCGAGGCACTTGTCGGCCGTGCAAGGCTGGGCCTTGAGCGTCCCCGCGATCTGGAGCTTCGCGGGATCGACACCCTCGGCCAGCCTCAAGGGTGCCCTCCAAACGACCTGGGTGTAGTGCTTCTCGATGACCAGGTTGGGGTAGGCCGGATCGGAAGCCCTCTTCGGCCCGGACGTCGGTCGCAGCTCGCCGGCCATCTCGTACTGGTCGGAAGGCTCAAGGTCGATGACGCTCTTGTTCGGCCCGCCCTCGGGCTGCGTGAGGCTGTAGATGTACCAGTCGGGCTTGATCGCCACGGCCACCTGGAGCTCGGCGGGGCGCTCGCCCTCCGGTCCCGTGAACTGCGCGGCCACGGCCAGGGTCTGGTCCTCGGCCAACCGGGGCAGCGCGCTGCGCGGGGCGGGCTTCGCGGCGCCATCGCCCGGTTGGCCCGCGGGGAGTTCCACGCCCGGTCCCAACGCGGCCACGAAGGGGAAGTCCTGGGGCGCCAGGCAGCGGTCGGCCTCGCACGGTTGGGCCTGGATTCGCCCCTCGATCCGCAAGGACCGGGGATCGACCCCCTCGGCCAATTGAATCGGCGCGTGCCACGTGACGGTGTCGTGGTGGGTCTGGACCATCAGGCCGTCGAAGATCGGCTCCTTCTTGGACTCCGGTGCCGGATGGGCGGCGAACTGGCCGACCAGGCGGTACTGCTCCGACGGATCGAGCTTGATCTGCGTGGGCTTCGGCCCGCCCGATGGCTGGGAGATCGAATAGATGTGCCAGCCCGGCTTCATGGCGGCCGTGATGAAGAGCATGCCCGGCTTGCCGCCTTGCGGCGCGGTGTACTGCGCGGAGACCGTGACCACGTCGCTTTCGCCGCCCAGCCCGAAGTCGCCGCTGAAGGCGTCGAACGGCTGCGCGCCGACCTGGCCCAGCGCCGAGCCCACAGTGAGCGTCAGTGCGGCCGCGCCGAGGGCGACCACGCGCAATCGGCGGAGAATGAAAAGCATGGGGCGCGAGTATCGCATGGATCGATCCGTCCGCTCTGCTGATGGTCTGCTGCTGATCTGCCGAAGGCCTACGTCCGGGGCGGCCCGTCAACTCCGACACGCAAGGGCCGCTGCGCCCAAGGCGGGTGACGTTGAGATATTATGCCGAATCGGCCGGGCGGGGGAACACCGCGGCGAAGCGATCCCGGCCACAACGCCCGGCTCCACTGGAGACGCTGCGCGCGGGGGATTCCTTACCGGAAGCCGATGCGCTGAGCCGGGGCCAGGTTACGCGCTGGGCGACCTACTCCCCGACTGGGTGGAGAAGGCTGCCTACGCCGATCGCGCCCGCGGCAGGTCCGCGCCGACGAATCGGCCGGATCGGGGAGCCAGACGCACCGCGATCGGATCCTCTCCGTCGGCCTCGCTTCGCCAATGGCCCAACACGCCGCGACGCCGTCCTTCCTGGTCCACGATGACGACGATCGAGGTCGTGCGCTGGAGCTCCTGGATGATCCAGGTCGCCTTGCGCTTCTGGAGGGCCCCGGGCACGATTTCGTACACGGCGGCGGCGGGCACCTGGTCATGCAGCATCTCCCGGAGGCACAGGAGCCCGCAACGATCGGGCCGCCAGCCATCGGGCCAGCTCGGGTCGCTCAGCCACGCGCACTCGAAATCGCGGCACATCGTGGGCCGCTCGGAATAGGCCGCGCAGCCCGTCGAGCAGAGGTGCGGGCATGGGGCGCCTGGCGGCTTCAGGTCGTAGCTCACCGCCCCCGCGGGGATCGGCAACTCCACGCAGCAGGCCGTACAGGGGGTGCACGCGCGCACCTTGAGCGCAACAGACGCGTTGGGTAGAAGCACAGCTCCGTCCTCGATCGACAGATCGCCCGCGTTGGGGCACACGGCAATAACCAGCAGCACACTCAGTATCGGAACAACCGCTCCGACCGCTCCAACAGGAAGCCCCTCTCATCGAGGGGTAAGCGGCCGGATTCGAAGATTCGAGGTCCGATTGTACGGTTTAGTCTGGTTGATCCGCAGGTAACGGATCTGCCGAGGTTGCCGGCAGTAGCGACCGCACACGAAAGATGGCGGCAGACTAAGGGAGGAGACGCATGTCCGACGACCAACCCCTCCGAAGACCAGCCGCGGCTACGCCCCGCCCACGGCCTCCTCGCCCACGATCTCCAGGTCGTCCTGGTAGAAGCGGATGGCCTCGGCCGGGCTGAGATTGAGAATCGCCCGACCGTCCGTTTCCCAACGGTTGCGGTCGAAGCGGAAGATGGCCGTGCCCACCCGATACCGGTGGGGGGCTTCGCCTTCCAGGTCGATCGGATCGGCGGGCGTGACCACGGCGATGGTCACCTCGACAAAGGCGGCCAGCTCGCCGGAATTGCGATTGCGGACGTAGGCCACGTCGTCCTCGAATTCGCAATCCACCCACCGCGTGCTGCTGGTCTTGGTGTTCGCCCAGGCGAGCTTGACGAACTTCGCTTCGAGTCGCTCCCGCTGCCAGTGGAAGTCGCGACGGGCGTCGGCCAGCCGGAATCGACGAAAAGCCCCACGTAAAGGTCGCCACACCAGGGCTACTCCAGCGCCAACGACCACCGCGGTTGGCACGAGAATCCACAGCGTCTCGGCCATTCTACCCCCCGTGACAACGGGACCATGCAGCTACGCCACCGTGCACTTGTATTGTACGGCAACGCAAGGGATTATTGCAAGCATGACGATTTGACCGGTTGCGCCGGGGGGTGGAGCGACGCGTCGCCCGCTCCGATAATCGCGCCCAGGCCGTTGTTCGCCACCGCGCGGGAGAGCTGCCCGACGGAATCGGAACAGGAAAGCCCCGAATGCCCCTGCTCGGCGCCCACCAATCCATCGCCGGTGGATACCACAAGGCCGTCGAGCGCGCGGCCGAAGTCGACTGCGAGGTGGTGCAGCTCTTCACGAAGAACAACAACCAGTGGCGGGCCAGGGACATCACGCCCGAGGAGGTCGCGCGGTTTCGCGCGGCCCTCACGAGCCTCCGCATCGGACACCCGATCGCGCACGATTCCTACCTCATCAATCTGGCCGCCCCGCAGAAGCGGCTTTGGAAGCGATCCATCGACGCTTTCGTCGTGGAGATGCACCGTGCCGAGACCCTTGGCATCCCCGGCGTCGTCACCCACCCTGGGGCGTACACCTCGAGCAGCGTAGCGCGGGGGCTGAAGCGCGTGGCCGCGGCCCTCGACGAGATCCACGCCCAGACCCGCGGGCTCGCCGCCCGCTGCCTGCTGGAGACCACGGCCGGGCAAGGCACCTCGCTGGGCTGGCGGTTCGAGCACCTGGCGGCGATCCTCGACGCGGTCCGGGACCCCGACCGGCTGGGTGTGTGCTTCGACACTTGCCACGTGTTCGCGGCCGGCTACCCGCTGGGAACCCAGAAGGACTATCGGGCCACGATGCGGGCGTTCGACCAGGTCGTCGGGCTGGCGCGGATCCGGGCGTTCCACCTTAACGACAGCGCGCGCCCCCTGGGCTCGCGCGTCGATCGCCACGCGCATATCGGCCGTGGACACCTGGGCTCCGAGGCGTTTCGTTTGCTTCTGCGCGACCGCCGCTTCCGCCGGGTGCCGATGTACCTGGAGACGCCCAAGGGCAAGACCGGCAGGCAGGACTGGGACGTGGTCAACCTGCGGAAGCTGCGGGCGCTGGGCGCCACGCCCGGCAAACCTCCGAAGTCCTCGAGACCTGCGAGGTCTGGGCCCCGGTTCCACGGTGCGATAGACTTCGAAAGCCTGTGGATTCCAGCGCGTTGACCTTCCCGACGGGCGACAGGTAGATTGTGTAAAACTCGGGCGCCCGTGCGGGCCCACATTCGCCGCGCCGAGACGGCCAGTCATGGGTTTGACCTACTTCAAGCGGTTCCGGATGGAGATCGCGCTGCGGGGGCGCCAGATCAGCCCCCCACCGCCTCCGCCCGGCTATCGCTTCGTCCCCTGGGATCCGGCCCTGCTGGACTCGCATGCCCGGGCGAAGTTCCTCAGCTTCCGCGACGAGCTGGACGCCAACGTGTTTCCATGCCTGGCCGAGCTGCCGGGCTGCCGCCGCCTGATGCGGGAGATCTCGCAGAAGACAGGCTTCCTGGCCGGGGCCACGTGGCTCGTGGTGCTGGGCGGGACCAATGGCCGCCGCATGGAGGAATGCGGCACGATCCAGGGGATCCGCGACCGCACGGGGCGCGGCTCCATGCAGAACATCGGCATCGCCCCGGAGCACCGCGACCGCGGTCTGGGAACCGGGCTGATCTTGCGCTGCCTGGAGGGCTTCCGCCTGGCCGGGGTGGAGCGCGTGCAACTGGAGGTCACGGCCGAAAACCTGGCAGCCATCCGGCTCTATCGCCGCCTGGGCTTCCGCACGCTCAAAACGGTGTATAAGGCAGTCGAAGTCGCCTGCTCTTGACGCATGGGGGCGACACCCCCGTCGATACGCTTGCGCCGCTGCGCGGCGGACTGCCCTGGGCACGGCCGTCGTGGCCGCGAAGCGGCCAAAGCGCAAGGCCCTGGCTCACCGGCGCGAGGTGCGGAACCGGCGGGCAAGCGCGACGCGCCGCCCCCTGAGGGAAGGGGTGGCCGGTCCGCGTTGTCGGGCAGGCGATCGTGCCCTAAAATCGCTTGGATCGCTGTTGGTCGCCACAAGGAGCCCCCGTGTCCGAGCCCATCCAGTCGCACGTCTTCGACAACGGCCTCGTGCTGGTCGCCGAGCCCATGGCCGAGCTGGAGTCGGCGGCGCTGACGTTTCTGGTGCCGGCCGGCTGCGTCCACGATCCCACGGGGCGCGAGGGCCTGACCGGATTCACATGCGAGATGGCGCTGCGCGGGGCCGGACCGCGCGACAGCCGCCAGTTCATCCAGGACCTGGACAACCTGGGCGTGGAGCGCAGCGAGTCGGTCCACGACGCCCACACGGCCTACTGCGCAGCCACGCTGTCGGACAATCTGGGGACCGCGCTTTCCATCTTCAGCGACCTGGTGCGCCGCCCGCACCTGCCCGAGGCCGAGCTGGAAGCGGGGCGGCAGGTGGTGATCCAGGAGCTGCGCGCGGTGGAGGACGAGCCGTCGCACAAGGTGATGGTCGAGTTGCGGCGGCGCCACTACCAGCCGCCGTGGGGCCGGCCCTCCCACGGCGAGCTGGAGGCCCTGGAGTCGATCACCCGGGACGAGATCGTCGAACACTTCCGCGCCCACTACCGGCCCAACGGCTCGATCGTGGGCGTTGCCGGCCGCTTCGACTGGGCCCGGCTGGTGGACACGGTCGGCGAGCTGCTGGGCGACTGGGAGCCGCGCGAGGTGCCCCTGGCGCAGGAGAACCTGGCCGCCGCGCGGCGCGACCACCTCGAATCGCCCACCAGCCAGACGCAGATCGGCATCTCGTACCCCAGCGTGCCGTATCGCGACCCGGATTACTTCCGCGCCTGGAGCGCGGTGGGCGTGCTCAGCGGCGGGTCGAGCGCCAGGCTGTTCACCGAGGTCCGCGAGCGCCGCGGTTTGTGCTACAGCGTGTATGCCACCTACCATTCGCTCCGCGACCGGGGCGGCGTGTTCTGCTATGCGGGCACCAGCGCCGAGCGGGCGCAGGAGACGCTGGATGTGACGCTGGCCGAGCTGCGGCGCCTGGCGCAAGGCATCGACGCGGACGAGCTGGGGCGCCTGAAGGCCCGCATCAAGTCGGCCTTGATCATGCAGCAGGAGTCCAGCTCCGGCCGGAGCTCATCGATCGCCCGCGACTGGTACCACCTGGGCCGCGCCCGGACCCTCGACGAGCTGGCCGGGCTGGTGGACGGCCTTTCGACCGAGAGGATCAACGACTACCTGGCCGATCACGCCCCGCAGGAGTTCAACGTGGTGACGCTCGGCCCGCGCCCCCTGGAGGTGCCCGTTGGAGTTTGTTGAGCATAGGCTGGAGAACGGCCTGGAGCTGATCGCCGAGTGCCACGACCGCGCGCACTCCGCGGCGCTGGGGTTCTTCGTGCGCACAGGCTCGCGCGACGAGACCGACGCCGAGTGGGGCGTGAGCCACTTCCTCGAGCACATGGTGTTCAAGGGCACGCCCACGCGCACGGCCGACGACGTGAACCGCGAGTTCGACGAGATCGGCGCGCATTACAACGCCTTCACCAGCGAGGAGAACACGGTCTATTACGCGGCGGTGCTGCCGGAGTTCCAGGTCCGCGCCTTCGAGCTGTGGGCCGACATCCTCCGACCCTCGCTCCGGCCCGACGACTTCGAGACCGAAAAGCAGGTGATCCTCGAAGAAATCCAGATGTACGAGGATCAGCCGCCGTTCGGCGCGGACGACAAGTGCAAGGCCCTGCACTTCGGCCCGCATCCGCTGGGCCGCAGCGTGCTGGGCACGATCGAGAGCATCACGCGGCTTCCGGTCGAGACCATGCAGGAGTACTTCCGCTGCCGCTACAGCCCGGGCAACGTCACCGTGGCCGCCACGGGGCGGATCGACTTCGACGCTTTGGTGGCTTCTGCCCAGCGGTGGTGCGGGCACTGGGAGCCGGCCTCGGCCGAGCGCCGGACCCCCAAGGCGGAACCGGCCGACGGCTTCCGCGTGCTGCACAAGCCCTCGGCCACGCAGCAGTACGTGGTGCAGCTCGCCGACGGGCCGGCCGCCGACGAGCACGACCGCCACGCCGCGCGGCTGTTGGCCACGGTGCTCGGCGACGAAACGGGCAGCCGGCTCTATTGGGAGCTGGTCGATCCGGGGCGCGCCGAGTCGGCCAGCCTGCACCACTACGAGTACGAGGGGGTCGGACTGATGATGACCTACTTGAGCTGCGAGCCCGAGCGGACGGGCGAGAACCTCCAGATCGCGCACGACGTCTATGGCCGGACCCAGTCGCGCGCCCCGATCACGGCCGACGAGCTCGCCCAGGCCAAGAGCAAGACCAAGTCGCGGATCGTGCTCTCCAGCGAGCGCCCGCGGGGGCGGCTGTTCGCGGTGGGAGGGGAGTGGATCCACCGGCGCCGCTACCTTTCGGTGCGCGACGACCTGGAGGCGATCGCCGCGGTGTCGCTCGACGAGGTGGCCGCCGTGCTCGCCCGGTACCCCCTCACGCGCAATACCACCGTGACCATCGGGCCGCTTGCCGAGGTCCGCCGGCCGAGGTGAGATGACCGCCTCGTGCAGCGCGGGATCCCCCGACGGATTCGTTGACACCGCCGTTGGGCTGGTCTAAGCTCCACTTTCGTGATGGTCGTTCTGGCCGCACGCAGGCACTTGCCTTGGGGGGCGGGGGGGGTTCGGTCTGGCGCATCGTCGCGGACCGCCGATGCCGGCCTCGAGGCGATCGACTTGGCCGCTTCTCGAGGGACTTCTGTTCCGCCGCGCATTCGGTGCGGCACCGATCAACAAGGGGGGATGCTTCGATGACCACCTTGCGCTCCATCGTGCGCTGTCTGGCTGGGTTGGCCGCGATTTGTGCGGTCGGGGCCATGACGATTTCCACGGCGTACGCCGTGACCCTGCCCGTGGTGGACGGCAGCCTGAAGCTCTGGCTCGACGCCGGGGCGATCGCCGGCGCCAGCGACGGCGACCCCATCGGGCAGTGGTCGGACCTTTCGGGAAACGCCCATCACGCCTCGCAGACCGATCCGGCCAGGCAGCCCGTCTATGTGGCCGACGCGGCAGGCGGCCGGCCCGCCCTGTTCTTCGACGGCGCCGACGACGGCATGGTGACGGGCCTGGACCTGGGCACGAACGTCACGCCTTACACCGTGTTCGCCGTGTTCAACACGCGGAGCAGCGTGGGCGCCCTCCGCCGCGCGGTCCAGGGCTCGCAGAACTGGCTCGTCGGACCCTACGTCAATGAGCTGCGCCACTACACGCCCAGCGGAGGCTGGGCCGCCAACCCCGGGCCGCCGGCCAGCGCAGGCCAGTTCTTCCTGACCGAAGCGCACAACACGGGCGCGGCGACCACGTTCCTGGTGGACGCCACCGACGTGACCACCAACCCGGCGTCGATCGGCAGTCCGGGCGTGGTGCATCTCGCCGGAAGCGGCAACTACCCGAACGAGGTCCTCGACGGCGACATTGCCGAGGTGATCGTCTACGACCGGGCACTCTCGGGCACGGAGCAGCGGGCGGTGTCGGCGTACCTGAAGCAGAAGTACGGGCTGGTCAACGTGTTCAACCTCGCCTACCAGCGGCCGATCATCGACGGAAGCAGCGCCTACAACAACGTGGGGTTCAACCAGGGCGCGTTTCCCGCCAGCCGCGTGACCGACGGCCGGCGCGACGACACGCACAGCGGGTCCTACTGGCTCGGGAGCGACGGGGACGCGACCGAGTACTTCACACTCGACCTCGGCTCCAGCCAGCCCGTGCAGTCGATCGCGCTAAGGAACACGCACAACGACCAGTATAACGATCGCGGCACGAGGACGTTCCAGCTTTGGGCGTCGAACGGAGTGGACGGCTCGAACCGGCTCGTCGATCCGGCGCTGATCCTGGAGGGCACGCTCACCACGTCCCACGGGCCCGCGGGCGACACGATGATTCCGCTGGACTACTTCAACGAGTACAACGGCCTCGCGCCCGGCAACTACCGTTACCTGCGATTCGACACGCTCGCGCCCGCGTTCAACGGCAACCACGTGGGCCTGAACGAGATCCTCGTGTACTCCGAGAGCCTGTCGGCCAACGTGGCCGCGGGCAAGCCGGTCACGGCCAGCGGCTTCTTGCCCGGCTATCCCGACTTCGTGCCGCAGAACGTCGTGGACCAGCGGATCGACGACTTCCGCGCCGGCACGGCCTACTTCGACCACGCCCGAAACGGCAGCCTGGCCAGTTACTGGCTGGGACGGATCGGGCAGGAGGACGAGTGGATCGTGATCGACCTGGGGGCGCCGATGACCATCGACCGCGTCGATCTGCAGAACACGCACAACACGACCTACGACGACTTCGGCACGCAGGACTTCCGCATCGAGGCCTCCGTGGACGGGCAGAGCTTCACCACGGTGTTCAGCGGCACGCTGGCCGACGCGCGCGGCACGGGCGATCAAATCCCCATCGAGAGCTTCTCCGTGGCCGACGGAGACTTCGCCGCATTCAACGCCCGATACGTGCGGTTCTGGGCAGAGAGCTACTACGGCAACGGCGCGGGACTGAACGAGATCTTCGTGTTCGCGTCGGTGCCGGAGCCGAGCACGTGGCTGCTGCTCTCGTTGGGCGGGCTGGGACTTCTAGCTGCGGGTGGCGGCGCAAGGAGGCGTCGCGGATCGATGGACACCGCCGGAGCCCCCCGTTAGAATGAGCGTCTGAGAAGGGCATCTTCCTGGCGCGGCGGTCCTCGCCGTGCCGTGGCGGGGAAAGAAGGAGATTGCCGTGCGGAATGCGTGCCGAAACGGTTTCACGCTCGTGGAACTGCTCGTAGTGATCGCGATCATCGGCATCCTCATCGCGCTGATGCTGCCGGCGGTGCAGGCGGCGCGCGAGGCCGCCCGACGCATGCAGTGCTCGAACAAGCTCAAGCAGTTGGCCCTGGCCTGCCACAACTACGAGAACAGCAACAAGTGCTTTCCGATCTCCATCAGTCCCTGGCAGGAGACGGGACCGCGCCCGTGCGTATACTGCAACGGCAAGGGGTGGATCGTGAGTATCCTCCCGTTCATCGAGCAGGGGGCCCTGTACGACCGGTTCAAGCCGGGGTTCCAGGGCAGCTTCTTCAACGATGAGGGCATCCGCGACGAGGACCTGCGGGACATCGTCAACGTGTCGTTGTCGGAGTTCACCTGTCCCTCCGACGGCCAGTCCGAGCGGATCTCCAAGGAGGAGCACCAGTGGACCGACATCGAGGTGGCCACCACGAACTACAAGGGCGTGATCGGCGACACGCGCATGGGCGGCTCGTCGAGCATCCACCAGGGCTCCGAGCCCGACTGCCACAACAAGGCCGGCTGCAACGGCATCTTCTATCGCAACAGCTACCAGGACATTGTGCGCATGCGCGACATCCAGGACGGGACCACGCACACGTTCCTGATCGGCGAGGACGTACCCCGGTACAACTCGCACTCGGCCGCGTACTACTCCAACGGCGACTACGCGAGCTGCCACGCCCCCCTGAATTACTTCCCCGACCTGGAAACCGTGCTGCGGACCCACTGGTGGAACGTGATGTCGTTCCGCAGCATGCACCCGGGCGGGGGGCAGTTCGCGCTGGCCGACGGCTCGGTGACCTTCATCAGCGAGAACATCGACCACACGCTCTACCGGGCCCTGAGCACCAAGGCCGGCGAGGAAGTGGCCATGCTGCCGGAGTGACGCCGCCGTCCGTCGACTCGAACCGGTCCCGTCCCCCTCCAACCAGGAGTCGCCCCGCCATGACGCCCCGCCGGAGCCCGTTGATCCTCACCGTCGCGCTTGGTGCTTTCGTCCTCGGATGCGGAGGCAGCGACCTGAAACCGGTGCGCGGCACGGTCAAGTTCGGGGACAAGCCGCTGGCGGGCGCCAACGTGGCTTTCTACCCGGTCGGAAAGGGGCCGGTAGGCACGGCCACCACGGACAGCGACGGGACCTTCGCCGTGAAGACCGGGGCCCAGGAGGGGCTGAAGCCGGGCGAGTACCAGATCAGCGTCATCAAGACCGGCGAGGTCCCGCCCGAGTCACTGGGCAATCCCGAAGTGCCCCCGCCGCGGATTACGCCCGACAAGTACGCCAACCCCAAGACCTCCGGTTTGACCTACACGGTGCCGGGCGGTTCGTGTGACCTGGAGTTGAAGTCGGAGTAGCGACGAAGACTTCCGAGGTCCTCGAGACTCCGGGAGTCAGGCAGGCTCGCCCTGCCGCCCCGCGGCCATCCCGACGAGCAGCTCGAAGCGCTCGGGCGCGACGAGGCCGGCCTCCAGGTCCGCAAACGCCAGCGGCCGGAGGCGCTCGCGGATCTCCTCCACGTCGAGGCATTCCCGCTCGTCGAGGCATCCCCGCTCGGCCAGGAACTCCTCCAGCTCGGACAGCTTGGCGGCGCGGAATCCCTTGACCGCGCCCCGGCCGAGGGCGGCGAGCAGGGCCTTGGCGTCCCCCTCCAGTTCGGAGGCCAGGGCGGCGACGCGGTCGAGATAGGTGTCCGACACGGCCGGGCAATCGATGAGCGCCTGCCGATCAACCGGCGTCCCGCGCCCGATGCGCCACAGCCTGGCCGCCGCGGCGATCAGGCGCGCGGCCGCGTCGGCGCGGCGGTAGAGCAGCGAGTCGGAGCGCAGCGACGGGTCGTGACCGTACTGGGCCAGGGCCTGGAGCTGGCCCCACCGGTTGATTCCCTGGCGCAGGAGCCGGTAGAGCGACGGCGGGTCGTCGATCAGGTACCACAGGTGCACGGCGCCGGCTTCGGCACCGGGGTCCAGCGGCGGCACCCCGAGGCGCCGGCCGTAAGCCACCCAGTCGCAATCGTCGGGCGGGGGGATCTCGGGTGCCGGCGGCGGCGCCAGGTCCATGGGCGGGACGCGCTCGGTCTCGCTGAACCGGCGGACTGCCGCCAGATCGACGATCCGGCTGGGTACGTCCCGATAGCGCCGGAGGATCGCCTGCCATTTGCCCACCTCGTCGTGCTGGGCGGTGAGGTAGAACACCTGGCGCCCGGCGCGGCAGACCTGGATCGCGGCTTCGATAATCTGGGCCGCGCGGCGCTCGTCGCTGTTGCCGAGGGCCTCGTCGAGGATCAAGGGGAGCTTCACGCCCCGCTCCTGGCGTTGGACAAAGGCCACTCGCACCGCCAGGAGCAACTGAAGGCGCGTGCCGCTGGAGAGCTGCTCCAGGGCGAGCCCCTCCTCGCGATGCGTGTCGAAGGCGCGGAACTGGGGCGGATCGCCGGCGTGGATGTCGAGCCGGTACCGCCCGTGCGTGATCTGGACGAACAGGCGGCGGGCGTCTTCCAGCACGCCCGGCCGCTCCCGGTCGCGCTCGTGTGCGGCCAGCGCGTCGGCCAGCACGTGGCCGGCCACGGCCCGGTAGTCCTGATCGCGCTGCTCGCGCAGGGCCTCGCGGCACCGGGCCTCGCGGGCGATGGCGGCCTCCACGTCGGTGCGGCGCTTGGCCTCGTTGATACGGCCTTCGATCTGCCCGATCCGTTCGTGCAGCGCAGGGACTCCGCCGGCCGCCGTCTGGCATTGGGCCCGCTCCGCCTCGAGTGCCTCGCGAGATGAAACGGCGAGCTCTTCGTGTCCCGCCAAGAGGGCCTCAGCATCCCTCAAATCCCGCTCCGCGAACCGCGCGGCCTCGGCCGCCTCGCGGTACTCGCCGCACATCGCCGCCCACGCACGGAGCGTGGCCTCGTCCCCCGGTGAGGGCGAAAGGCCCAGGCGCGCGAAGACCGCGTCGCGCTCCGCCGCCAGGCGCACGCGGTCGGCTTCGATCCGCTCGAGGCTCCTGGTCCGGGAGGCGACCTCGGCGCGCGCGGCGTCGCACGCCTGCTGGCGCCGGGCGAGGTACTCGACCTGCTCACTCAGCCGGTCCACGTCGGTCGCTTCCTCCAGTCCGAAGCCGCGCAGCGCGCCGGCCAACTCCTCGGCGAGCGAGCGGATCTGCCTTTCCACGCGCTCCACGGCGGCGGACGCGCCGGACCGGACCTCTTCGGCCTCCTGCAATCGTCGGATGCCGGCGGCCACCACCGAGAGCCAGTTCTCGTCGCGGTCCGCGGCGCCGAGGGGCAGGCCCAGTTCGGCGACGAGCTTCGCCTTTTCCTCTTGGGCCTCCCGAGTCTCGGCCGCCAGGCGATCTAGCTCCGGGGCCATTCGGCTCCAGTCCCGCGCGCGTTCGCGCACCATTTCGGCCGCGGCAGCGCGCCGCTGGAGTTGCACGGCGAAGGATCGCACGGCGGCCGCGGTCCACGCATCCGGCGGCCCCACCCCCAGGGCCTCCAGTTCGCGGCGCAACGGCCCGCGGCGGTCCTCGACGCGGCCGCCGAACAAGGCCCACACGGCCAGGGCCGCCGCGCCCAGGAGAAGGACCGCCCAGGACCAGTGCGCGAACACGGTCATGGCGACCGCCATCGCCGCCACCCCAGCCGCGGAGATCAAGAGGACTCGCCTTCGCCGATCGTGGTCCCGCGACGCGGCGACAAACGCCTCGTCCAGGGCCAGCCACCGCTCGGCGAGCAGCGCGCCGCGTCGCAGGTCCTCGGGCTCCGCGTCGTCGGGCTCGTCGTGCCCCGTGAGCCACGCCCGTGCGGACCCCGCCGCGGCGCGGCGCGCGCGGAGACGTTCCATGTGGCGGGCGAAGTCGGACAGCCGCGCCACCGCCGCGGCGTCAAGACGCGCGTCGCCCCGCGGGGGTGTTTCGGCCCCAAGGGCCTGCCGGGCCTCCTCCACGGCGGCCGCGGCGCGGTCCGCCTCCTGGCGCCGCGCGCGCAAGTCGGAGGAGAGCCCTACCAGGCCCTGGCACTTGCGCCGCAGAGACCCCAGGACGTCGGGCGCCACGCCGCCGTGCGCAAGCCCGCTCTCGGCCAGACGGCGCTCGGCCGCCGCGCGCTGGGCCGTCTCGGTGCGAAGGTCCTTCTCGGCCTGGCCCAGAGCCGCGTCGAGATCCTCCAGGCGGGAGGGCTCCTCGCCGGTCATTTCGGCGACCAACGCGGGAAAAGCCTCCAAGCGCTTCTCAGCCTGGCGATGCCGGTCGCGGGCGTCATCGAGGTCGATGGCCCGCTCAAGCCACCGCAGGCGCTCGGCCGCGGCCTGCGAATCGGCCAGGCGTCGGCGGAGCCCGTCGAGCTCCCTCTCCTGCTGCAGGAGGTCGTCCTGGCGCCGTTCCGCCTCGCGTCGGGCGGCGATGGCGGCCTCCAACTCGCGGCTGGCCTTGCCCTTGCCCGACGGCCGCTCGCGAAGGCCCAGCTCGCGTCGGGCCGCGGTCAGGTCGTACCCGCCCGCCGATTGGCGCACGATGTGCGCGGCCAGGTCCGCGCCGTCCTCGGCCCCGATCAGGTCGTGCAGGGCGAGCACGTAGTGCTGCTCGACGTCGGCCGGGGCGAGGGCGGGAACGTCGGCCTCGGCCCCGTCGCGCTGGCACCGCACCTTGCCCACGTCGTAGTCGAGCGACCAGGCCTCGCCGCGCAGGTCCAAGAGCCCTCGCAGGACGTGCTGCGGCCTGGGCGAGCCTTGCGGGCGGAGCAGCGTCTGGATCGCCCGGCTGAGCGTGGTTTTGCCCGATGCGTTCGGGCCATAGATGACGTTCACGCCGGGCACGAGGTCCTCGACCACGAACCCCTGTCCCGCGGGGAAGCCCGGCATGCGGCGGATCTCGATGCGGCGGAAGCTCAGACCGACGTCGCTCATCCGGTCCGCTCCTGGGCGCGCAACGTCTCTAAGAGGAGCATCCCCTGGCGGATCAGAAGCTGTCGGCCGGCTTCGAAGTCCGGGGCCTCGTCGCCGTCGATCCGCGCGTAGGGCCCGGCGCGGTGGACCTCCAGCACCTTCTCCTGGGTCGCGGCCAGGAGGCGATCGGTCGGGTCGCCCGGCTCGCCCGACTGGAGCCGCAGGAGCAGGCCGGCCAGCACACCCGTGGGGTCGCTCTTCTCGGCGAGCTCGGCCAGGTCGATCTTGGGGCGCGTGTTGTTCACCGCCTTGTCGATCGAGGCGGAGACGCCGCCCGCCGAGCGATCGAACTGGTCGATCAGCTCCCCGGTCCAGGCGTCGATCTTTGCGCATAGGGGCGTGGCCCCTGCCAGGTCGAGCCGAAGGACCAGGCGCTGGGGCCGGTCGGTCTCGGCGGCGAGCAGGTCAAGGTGACGGCGGACCGCCTCATTGACGCGGGCCTCGAACTCGTCGCGCGATGACGCGTCGCCGAGTTCGACCGAAAGCCAGTCGTACCGCACCGAGGCCAGCGGCAGAAGCCGGGCGGTGCAAGCGCGCGGCCCGTCGATGTCGATCAGCCAGGGACCGTGCGGGCCGGTCTCGCCCGGGTCCATGGCCTGGGGCGAGCCGGGGTAGAGGATCGCCGGACCCGCCTGGGGCGGGTCGTAACGCCAGGCGTGGACGTGGCCCAGTACCCACGCGGTGACGTCGCGGGCGGCCAGCTCGGAGCGCGCGACCGGGGCGTAGCGGCTGTCGGCCGCGTCGAGGTCGGCATGCAGAAGGCCCAGCACCGGATCGCCGCCGGAGGGCAGGTCGTAGGCGGCCAGGGGGCTGCCCGTCACCGTGTTGGCCGGAAAGGACCAGCCGTGGACGCGCAGGCGCCGCCCGTCGCGCGCGGTGAAAAGGAACTCCTCCCAGCGCCCACCCTGCCCGAGAAAACGGAAATGCTCCGGTCCGATGGCCTCGACCACGCGGGCGAGCACGTCGTAGTCGTGGTTGCCGGCCACGGCCAGCGCCGGAATCCCCGCCCCGGCAAGCCGCGCCAGGCCGCGCTCCAAGGGACCGGTGGCCTCGAAGTAACGGTTACCGTGATCGACCACGTCGCCGGCCAGCACGACCAGATCGACGGCCTCGCGCACGGCCCGATCGACGATCGCCCCCCACGCCCGGGCGCAGGAGTGGCGGTGCGCTTCGTCGTCGGGCAGGCGGCTGGGCCGACGCCCGATGTGCAGATCGGCGGTAGCCAGGACGCGCAGCGGCATGGGCCCATTCTAAATGGCCGTGCACGGGCGGGGAAAAGGGGGAGCAGGACCCATTTTTTGCGAAACACGCTTCAGGCCACTTGGGCAAAGTCGGTGCGGCCCCTTCTTTCCCGCATCACGCCAGGCGGTTCAGTCGGCCGGCGGCATGCGGCGGGCGTGGTCGATCGCCTGCCCGATCCGTTCCTCCAGGTCCTCGTCCGGCCATCCCAGCGAGCGGGCCTTGGCCGCGTCGGCCTGGGCCCGGCCGAGATCGCCCAACTCCAGCCATCCGGCGGCCCGGGCGGCGTAGGACTGCGCCTCCAGGGGCTGGCAGGCGATCGCGCGGCTGAAGTCGGCCACGGCCTCCCGGCAATCGCCCAGCGCCCGCCGCGCCCAGCCGCGGCGCTGGTAGGCCTCGGCCAGCCGGGTCTGATCGGCGTGGCGCCGCTGGGACCGGATGACCTCGTCGCAGTCGGCCACGGCGCTGTCGTAGTGGCCGCAGGCCAGATGCGCAGCCGCCCGGGCATGGTAAGAATCCACGTCGTCCGGGTCCAGACGCACGGCTTCCTCGGCGTCGGCCAGGGCCTCCTCGTTCTGGCCCAGCCAGACATGCGCCGTGGCGCGGTGGTGGAGCGCCTCCGCGTCGGCCGGATTCGACTCGATGGCTGCGGAGAGCTCCTCGACGGCCTGCTCGAACTCACCATGCAGCAGGTGGGCGACCCCGCGCGCGAAATGGCCGTCGCCGCCGGCGAGGTCCTCATCGCCCTCGTCCAGGCCGACGGCCAGCTCGTCGTCCGCGGACAGCAGCGGCGAGGGCTCCAGGCGCGCGGGCAGGGCGTACTCCGACTCGTGGAGGTCGGGCAGCGACGCGGTCCGGCTGAGGATCGAGTCGCCCGTCGCCCGCAGATACGCCAATCCGCGGGAGAACGGCGCACGCACGTCCGGGCGCAGGGACCGGGACCATGGGGGATCGCCCTCGCCGCGGAGCCAAGCGAACAGGGCCAGGGCATAGCCGAACGCGGGCGCGTCGAGATATCCCTGGCGCGAGACGGACCACTGCTCCCCACTGCCGGTGTGGATGTTGCGCGACCGGATCACGCCGCCAGAGGTCATCACGCCCATGCCCAGGAACACGCTGATCAGGTCGGTCAGCGGCTCGTGGTCCGGGGCGTCGGGACGGATCCTCGCCTCGCCCAGAAGCAGGACGTGCCCCACCTCGTGGACCAGGGTGGCCACCACCGAGACCGGGTCGGCCAGATTGCTCAACTCGACCCAGACGGTGGTCACGCCGTCGATGAACTGGTATAGCCCGGCCGTGCCGGGACGCGAGCCGATCAGCCGGTGCCCGAGCACGACCTCCCCCCGATCGCTGAAGAAATCGAGCATCACGCGACTCGGCTCCACGCCCATGAACGTGCACACCCGGTCGAGCATGGCCCGGACCTGTTCGCACGAGCCGTCGTAGGGGTCGGGGAAATGCTCGTCGTCGGGCAGCACGACGGGCGCGCGGAGCATGCGCTCCCAGCCGAACTGATGGACCAGCCAGGCCATGCGGGCCTCGATCCATCGTTTCAACTCGGCGTCGATCGGGCAGTCGCGAGTCGATCGAAACCAGCCTAGCATGGTGTTCACCCCGCCCCCGCGTCCGGGCCCTGCGGGAGCCTCCAGGCGCAGGACCAGGGGGTCGCTCCCGTCCCGGGCGCCGAGCGCATTGTAGCGCGCCGCGGGCTTCATGTCTTTGGCGTTCCACCGCGCGGCCCGAAAGGAAAGGGGGTCGGGAGCGTCTTCTCGGTCGGTACGTCGGCTGCAGGGAGAACGCTTTCGAGAAGAGACTCCCGACCCCGTCAGCCGACCCTGTCGAGGCGCGGGCTCAGTTCTGCGCGGGGGCGGCGACCTCGTTGGGCGGGGTCACCACGGCGAAGGCCGAAAGGCTGGGGGCCTTCTCGTCACCCAGGTCGGTCTCGATGCGGATCCGGTGGGCGACCTTGCCGGGATCGGTGCCGGCCAGGAACGTGACGGGGATCAGGTGCAGGGTCTTGGGGGTGTCTTCGCCCGTGGTATCAAACTCGAAGCAGTCGGCGTCGGACTCGATCGAGACGATGCGGAACGGCCTGCTTCCGCGGACCACGAGCTTCTTGGTCACCTTCTGGCCCGGCTCGACCACGCCCATGAACAGCGAGGCGGGGCTGACCGTGATGCCCGACAGCACGCGACCCTCGACCGCGACAGGCACCTGGGTGTAGGTGCGGTCGTTGGTGACCAGCACGAGGTGGTCGCGGAGATAGCCGGGCGGCAAGTTGCCGTCGGTCCGCACGGAGAGCTCGTAGGAGACCCGCCCGCCGCCGCGCCGGGTCTCGACAGCCTCGGCGTGCAGGTGCGGGTTGCCGCTGCGGACGTCCACGATCCGCCAGTCGTTGCGTCCCGCGTAGTCCACGGTGAGCTTCTTCTCCAGGACCGCCCCTTCCTCGAGCTCGCCCAGTTCCACGCTGTTGGGGGTGAACACCACGTCGGAGCGGATGTAGCCGCGGACCTGGAGCTGCACCTCGGCGTAGTACGGCTTGTCGAAAGTGACGGTGATCGTCGCGCCGCGGCTGCCGAGAAACAGCGGGGTGTTCAGGCGCGCGACGATGGCCGACTGCTCGTAGGTCTTCAGCGAGTCGTTCTTGACGCGGACCGAGGTGCAGCCGCAGCTCGACCGCACCGAGGCCACGTGGACGTCCTCGACGTAGATGTTGGAGAAGATGAACTCGTATTCCGCCTTGGCGCCGCGGGCCACGGAGCCGAAGTCGTGGGCGGTCGTCTCGAACATCTTCCGGGCCCACTGCTGCCCGCTCGCCGAAGACCCCACCAGCAGGATCCCGACCCAAGCCACCGCCGCTCTGCCAAGCATGTCTCGTTTCTCCCGCAGGCTATGCCTCTGGTGTGGTTCACGCGTCTTCAGCTGCGGCGGCTCCCGCCCGGCGGCGATCCGCCGCGTCCGTGCTTCGGCCTCGGCCGGTCAATGGAGCATGATCCGGCGCAGGTGCCGCGAAACTCTAGGTTGCCGCAAAACCCTCGTCAAACACGAACCCGAACGGACAGCATCCAATCGGCCGTCGCGGTTGCGACCTGGGTTGGACCTCGGGGTGCAGATCGGAAGGGAACACGGGATCGGTCCGCCGCGGGGCGAACCACGGCCGCCGAGGACAAGCCGAGCCCTCGGCCGCAACCCGAACGTCGGAAAGGGGCGTGTCCGGGCCAGGAGGGGACTCCGAGTGTCAGGAATTCCACCCTGCGCGGCAGCCCCCGGGGAGTGAAGCGAGCGGACGATACCAAATGCCCCAGGTGGGGAAAAGGCCGATTGCGGCAAAGCCCTCGACGGAGCACGGGTTGCGCCCCCGCGCGCGGCGCCGGTGCCGCGGCGCGACAGGCGCCCCGGGCCGATTGACCAGCCAGGGCGATCCTGCTAGAAATGAAGGTTTGCAGTCTCCGCCGCGCGGTCGCGCGTGGCGGACCGCCGGGCGCGCGACATCCAGGAGATCCGACTGTGGCGATTAGCCAGCGCAAACGCGAGATCAATCAGAGGCGGCACCGCCGCAAGAAGCTGCGCCTGTTGCTGACGCGGTACGAGAAGGCCACCGTGTCGGAGAAGGCGGCCATTGCCGCCAAGATCCGCGCGCTGACCCCCGGTGGCGAGGTCATCCTTCAGCGCCTCGGAGTGGAAGAGCACTGAGCCGGAAGGCGGAGCATTTGCGCAGCTCCGCCTGTCCCAGGCCGGCACCCCGTGGACGGGGGCGCAACCGGGTCGAGGACGGACCTGGTTGCGAGGGAGAGCCTACTGGCCGAGATGCCCGTCCAGGTCGGCGCAGATCTGTCCGGTGGGCTGATGGAACAGCCAGCCTCCCACGCCGCTGGGGCGCTGCGGGGGGAAGCGGTCTGTGGCGGTCACCGTCGAGATCCCCGTATAGGGATTCGGCGGGATCCCTCCCGCCAGATACGGCCCGAACGGGTATTCCTCACCCGGCGGCCCGGGCACCCCTCGCGCGTTGGTCGCCTCCGTAAGCTGCGGCAGGGCGCCCTCGTAGAGAATCGGCGGCTGGCCGCCGTGCTCGACCTTGTAAAGCTGGACCTGGGCGCGGAGCGTGTGGAGGTTGTGCTTCAGCGAGGCGGCCTTGGCCTGCTCCCCCGCCGCTCCAACCAGCGGCATGGAGACGCCCGTGACAACGGCCATGATCGCGGTGACGATCAGGACATCGAGCAGAGTGAAGTGGAACTGCCGGTGGCGGGCGTGAGCGAGGACGTAACCGCCCGCGGCCAGCATCCCCAGCGCGACCGACGCAGTCAGGTTTCCGTCGAAAAAGGATGGCATGAGCCGCCCCGAGGACGGGTTGGGCACCGCGCGCACCTTCCGCTGCACCGGCGAAACCCCCGCCGGCCTCGATCCAGTATGAACTATAGGTCGCCGATCGGGGCGAGTTGGCCGCCATGCCCCTCAAAAGAGTGTATGCCTGGAGGCCTCCGAACCCCCCCCTTTGTGGTGGTTCATGGACACGCCACCCAGGCACAGGCACCCGATTCACTCGGAAACGGCCCGTGCGGGCGCTTCGGCGCGGCGGAAATCGAACTGGCCCTCCTGGCAGTCGACCACCACGCGGCTGCCGACAGCCAGCTCCCGCTTGAGGATCTCGATGGCCAGCGGGTTCTGGATTTGCTGTTGGATCACCCGCTTCAGGGGCCGGGCGCCGAACGTGGGGTCGTAGCCCTGCTCGGCGATGGCGTCGATGGCCGGGTCGGTCACTTCCAGCTCGATCTGCTGGTCGGCGAGTTGGCGCTTCAGGCGGTCGATCTGGAGGCGGACGATCTGGTCAATCTCCGCCCTGCCGAGCGGATGGAAGATGATCGTCTCGTCGATGCGGTTGAGGAACTCGGGCAGGAACCGCTCGCGCAGGGCCATGCTGACGGCCTCGCGCACCTCGTCCTCGCTGCCGCCTTCGCGGGAGATCTCCTGGATAAGCTGGCTGCCGATGTTCGAGGTCATCACCACGATCGTGTTGGTGAAATCGACGGTGTGCCCCTGGTTGTCGCTCAGCCGGCCGTCGTCGAGGACCTGCAGGAGGATGTTGAACACGTCGCGGTGGGCCTTCTCGATCTCGTCGAGCAGGATCACGGAGTAGGGCCTTCGGCGCACGGCCTCGGTGAGGCGACCGCCCTCCTCGTAGCCCACGTAGCCGGGCGGGGCGCCGATCAGCCGGCTGACGGTGTGCCGCTCCATGAACTCGCTCATGTCCAGCCGGACCATGGCCGACTCGTCGTCGAACATGACCTCGGCCAGGGCCTTGCAGAGCTCGGTCTTGCCCACGCCGGTGGGTCCGAGGAAGATGAACGACCCGATCGGCCGATTGGGGTCTTGCAGCCCCGAGCGGCTGCGGCGCACAGCATTGGACACCGCCTCGACGGCCTCGTCCTGATTCACCATGCGCAAGTGAATCCGCTCCTCGAGCACAAGGAGCTTGTGCCGCTCGGTCTCCATCATCCGGCTCACGGGGATGCCGGTCCACGCGCTGACCACCTCGGCGATCTCCTCGGGACCGACCTCGCGGCGCAGCAGGCGCTTGCCCGATGCCGCAGTCTCCGAGCCCTCGGCGGCGTCTGCCTCCACGTCCTCGAGCTGATCGGAGAGGGTCTTTCGCTCGACGTCGAGTTGGTACAACCGCTGGTAGTCGTCCTCGGGCACGGGCTCGCCGGCCGACTGCTTCTCCTTGATCTGGGCGGCGAGCTGACCGGCCTGATGCTCGACCCGGGCGAGGCGCTCGCGGATCTGCTGGACGTCGCCCAGCCCGGCCTTCTCGCGCTCCCACTGGTCGCGGAGCTCGGCGAGTTGGGCGCGGAGGTCGGCCATCTCCTCCTCCACGTCCTCGCGCTGTTGCGTGGCGTGCTCTTCGGTCTCTTCGGCGAGCTGTCGCTGGGCCAGCTCGAGCTGCACCAGGCGCCTTTGCACCTGGTCGATCTCGGTCGGCACGCTCTCCAGCTCCATGGCCAGCCGGCTCGTAGCCTCGTCCATCAGGTCGATGGCCTTGTCGGGCAGGAAGCGGTCGGTGATGTATCGGTGCGAGAGGTTGGCCGCGGCCACCAGGGCCGAGTCCTTGATCTTCACGCCCTTGTGGTGCGCCTCGTAGCGGGGCTTCAGGCCGCGGAGAATGGCGATCGTGTCGGCCACGCTCGGCTCGCCCACGTACACCGGTTGGAAGCGCCGTTCCAGGGCGGCGTCCTTCTCCACGTACTGGCGGTACTCGTCCAGCGTGGTGGCCCCGATGCAGCGGAGGTCACCGCGCGCCAGGGCCGGC
>CAYSUS010000095.1:0-28372 GCA_964434165.1 uncultured Pirellulales bacterium | reverse complement strand
GGGCGGCGAGACGGCGGCCGACTGGCCGGGAGCTGGCCCGACCGGTGGACCACTCCACTTTGCCCTCAGGCGGGCGCCTGGGAACGAGTTCACCACCCTCTGCGGCAATCGCATGGGCTACCCGTCCCGCAGGCGGACCTTGGGCTCCGGCTCGTACTCGATCACGGCGTACCGACCCCCCGCGCCGATGGAGAGCCGGGCGGCCTCGGTGACCAGCTCGTTGACCGAGCTGTTGGCCGGGGTGGCCAGAAGGCCCTTCGCGTCGATCTGCGCGAGGGCTTCCCGCCGGGCGTCGAGCGAAGCCCCTTCGTCCGTGCCGGCCCCGGCCGCGTTGACGCGGAGCGCGGCCAGGACGGCGGCCTCGATCGAGTCGAAGCCGTAGCCCACCGGCCTCTGGCCCTCGCCTTCCCAGGGCACCAGGCGGAAGTAATCCGGGCTGACGTAGCGGAACATGGCCCCGCTGCGGTCGTCCGTGTAGCCGTGGCTGACGCCGCGGTACTGGTCGTCGTGCACGAGGATTGCGCCGCAGGCCGGTCCCTCGCAGTACATGGTCAGGCCCTGGTCGTTGGTGCCCGCCCCCTGGTCCGGGTAACCCAGGCCGTTCGAGAGCGTCATCACGGCCCCGTTCTCCCAGACCACGGTCCCGCCCGACCACAGCCAGCCCTTGTTGCCGTTGGGGAAGCGGCCCTCCACGCCGCGGACCGAGACCTCGACGGGCCGAAGGCCGGTGATGAAATACACCAGATCGACGTAGTGGCAGCCCACGTAGGTGAACGGGTCGCTGTTCTCCTTGAGAAACCAGTTCTGGAAGTTCGAGTAGCGGTAGTAGTAGGGCTCGAGCATGCGGGCCTCGCCGAGGCGAAACTCCCCCAATCGCCCGGATCGGTACTGGCCCCGGGCGTCGAGCGAGCGGCGGTCGAACCGCTTGTGGTACTCCACCGCCACCAACAGGCCCCGCTGCCTGGCGAACCGCTCCACGGCCGCGGCCTGCGAGTAGGTCGGCACCAGGGGCTTGACGACCAGCACGTGCTGGTCGGCCTCCAGGGCCGCGCGGACCACCATGTCGTGGAGGTGGTCGGGCACGGCCACCACCACCAGGTTGTGCGGCGCCAGGAGGCCGATCACCTCGCGGAACAGGTCCGGGAACACCCGCTCCGGCGGCTCACTCAAGCTCGGGTAAGGCTCGAACGACTGCCCGGGAAAGGCCTCGGCCAGGCGCTCGGATCGTGCCAACTCGGCGAGGGGCGGCGAGTTGAGCGCGCCCACGCGGATCGATCCGGCGCGCCCGGTCCGCTGCAAGTGGTACAGCGACGGCAGGATCTGATCGTGGGTGATCATCCCGCCGCCCACGAGGACGACGTCGAGCGGTCCGTGTGAGGCGGTCATGGGCAGGTCTCCTCGATGGCTTCCTCCAAAACGGCGATCCCCTCGCGTAGGGCCTCCTCGTCGATCACCAGGGGCGGCGAGATCTTGACCGAGGCCCCCGCGTAACCGACCGGCGCGAACAGCATCAGGCCCTTCTCCACGCAGCGGAGCACGATCCGCCAGGCCAGTTCCGCGTTGGGCTCGATCCCGCCCGGCTGCACCATGTGCAGCGCGGCCACCAGCCCCTTGCCGTGGACCATGCCCACGTGGTCGGGGAAGCGCTTCCAGATCCGCCGCAGCTCCACCTGGAGGATCTCGCCCAGCGACGCCGCCCGCCCGACGAGCCCGTCCTCCTCGATCGCGCGGAGGTTGGCCAGCACGGCCGCGCAGCAGACCGGGTTGCCCGTGTGCGTGGAGGTCATCGAGCCGGCCGGGTAGAGGTCCATCACGTCGTTGCGCCCGATCACGGCCGAGATCGGCAGCCCGCTGGAGATCCCCTTGCCGCAGCAGACCAGGTCGGGCACGACGCCGTAGTGCTCGAATCCCCAGAAGCGGCCCGTGCGCCCGAAGCCCGCCTGCACCTCGTCCATGATCAACAGGGCCCCCTGCGCGTCGCACCAGGCGCGGAGCTTCTGCACGTACTCGGGCGGGGCGAAGCTGGAATTGCCGCCCTGGTAGGTCTCGGTCAGCACGCCGGCCACGCGGTCGGGCGTGTAGCCCTGCTCGTCCAAGGCGCGGAGGAAGCCCTCGAAGCTGGTGTCGGGCCCGCGGAAACCGTCGGGGAAGGGCACCTGGATCATGTCCGGGTCGAGGTTCACGATCCACCGCTTCAGGGCCGGGACGCCGCCGGCCATCTGCGAGCCCAGCGTGCGCCCGTGAAAGGCGTTGTGGAAGGCGACGATGCCGATCTTCCGCTCCCCGCCGTGCTTCTGGCCCCAGGACCGGGCGAGCTTGATCGCGCACTCGCAGGCCTCCGACCCGGTCGTGAGGAGGAAGACCTTCTTGAGGCCCTCGGGGGCCACCCGGGCGAGCTCGGCCGCGGTGCGGGCGCGGATCTCCGACGGAAAGCAGTAGTTGTGCACCAGCCCGTGCTCGACCTGGTCGAGGACCGCGCGGCGGATGGCCGGATGGTTGTGCCCGGCGTTGGTCACCAGCACGCCGGAAGACCAGTCGAGCCACATGTTGCCCCAGCGGTCGAAAACATGGATCCCCTCGGCGCGGTCCCAGATCACCGGGGGCTGGCCGCTCATCGAGCGGGGCTCGAAGCGGCGGAGCTCCTCGAGGATTGGCAGCGACTCAGGGACCGGGATCGGCGTGACGATCCGGCGATTTCGGGTCTCGACCCGCGGGACGTCTCGGGCGGCGAGTTGCTCGGGCGGCATGGTGGGCTCCTCCAAGAAACGACAAGACCCCGATCGGACCGGCCCGGTATTTCGGGCACACGGTCGGACTCGGAGTGCTCGTGCGGGGCTGACAGTGCCGCTACGGATGCCAGCGAGCGCCGAATTGTGCGAGAGCATCGACATGGGGAAGGGAGCGGATCAAGGCCCCCAACCCCACCACGGGTGATTATAACCGCGGCCCGCCTCGATGCAAGCGGCCGCGGACGCGGGCCGCACCCCCTTGTTCCAGGTGCCGTTTGCACTGAAAATGGGCGTGCTTCCGACTTCCGACCCCGGAGCCGCCGATGCCCGACCAGCCCCGCGTTATCCTGTCCGGCTTCGCCGACGAGGCCGCCAACGAGAAGACCGCGGTGCAACAGTTCGCCGCGTTCGCCGCGATCGGATTGCAGTATTACAGCATCCGCTTCATCGACGTGGGCTCGGGCATCAAGAACGTGATGAAGCTCACCAAGCCGGAGATCCAGAAGGTCCGCGAGCTTCAGAACGAGTACGGATTGAACGTCTCCTCCATCGGCTCGCCGATCGGCAAGGTCAAGCTCCTCGACGTGGACGACGGCACGAAGAACGCCTTCATCCCGTTCAAAAAGTACCTCGCCCAGGACGTCAAGCGGGCCTGCGAGATCGCCCACGCCTTCGAGGCCAAGCTCATCCGCGGCTTCTCCTTCTATCACCCCAAGGGCACCGACCCCGAGGAGCACCTGCCGCAGGTGGTCGATCAGCTCGGGCAGATCGCCGAGGCCTGCCACCGGTCCGACCTCACCTTCGGCCTGGAGATCGAGGCCAACCTGGTCGGGCAGACCGGGCAGCTTCTGGCCGAGATCTACCGCCAGGTCAACCATCCGGCCATGATGCTCATCTTCGACGCGGCCAACGTCATCTGCCAGGGCTACACCCCGGCCGAGACCTTCGAGCAATACCTGGCCATGAAGCCGGGCATGGGTTGGATGCACATCAAGGACTACCGCGCGCCGTCGGGTCTGGCCAAGGGAGGCCACGTGGACGAGGAGGCCCTGCACCACTTCGTGCCCGCCCACATGGGCGACGCGGCCCACGAGGCGATCCTCCGCGACTTTGCCACCGCCATCCCCACGCTCCAGAAGAAGCTCAAGCGCCGCGGCATCCCCGGCGTGTTCCTCGACCTGGAGCCGCACGTGAAGGGGGGCGGCCAGTTCGGCGGCTTCAGCGGACCGGACGGGATGGGCGTGGCCCAGCGGAGCCTCTGCCGCGTGCTCGACTACGTCGGCATCGAGTATCACCTCCGCGACTTCGACGACATCAAGGCCGCGCGGGGGTTCTAGCGATCGATTCTTCCTCGGCCACGGCCATCCTCCCCCGACCGGCTTCGGCCGGACGGAGACGTTCCCAAGCCGCATTGTGCCGCGCCGCCGCGGGGCATCAAGCCGCGGAAACTGGGCCGTCTTCTAAGGAGGAGGGGGTCGCCCTGTCCGTATCGCGGAGTGCGGCTTTGTCCAGGCGCCCCCGCTTGACTGGCAGGAGGTCCACCGGAAGTGCGGCGGTGCATGGGCACAGGCCGCTCACCACCTGATCCCGCCGCGCAAGCTGCGGAAGGGCGCCATCGCGGTGAAATCGACGGGCCGGCCGAGGCCGTCGGGGGATCGGGGGCTCAGCGCGAGGAGGCAGTCAAAGTCCAGCCAGAGGGCTTCGGTCAATTCGGCGCTCCGGCCCGCGGCGGTCTCGGCGGCGTAGCTGGCCGCGGCGGCGGCCATCGCGGCCCGGTTGGGACGGGCCACTCCGCAGGCCGCGGCATAGGCCGCGTGCGCGGCGCCGCAGGTCGTGCCATGCTCGACCGCCTCGACCGAGTCGGCCAACTGCGCGGCACAGGCCAGCTCGGCAGCCAGCCCCGCATCGACGCGGTGGCCGCTGGCGAACCGCTGGGCGATCTCGATCGCCTCGCCCACCGCCGAGGCCAGGCGCCGGTCCGCCACCCGGTAGAGCGGCTGCACCCGCTGTGCCGCCCTCACGGCGAACGCCACCCGGCCTCGCTGCGATAGCCTCCTGAGGATCTCGTACGACGGGAGAGGACGGAACTGGCGCATCCCGGCATTGATTCGGGCCTGGGCAGCGGCTTGAGACGACGGATGATCCTTCTTGCGCAAGTTACCCACCTTCTGCGAAGAGGCGCAGGAGGGGCAGCAGCGCCGTGCACCGCGCCGTTTTCAGGGAAACGCAAGGGGGCCAGACTCCCGCCGCATCCGGCCTTGGGGACGGCGTGAGAGATGGCCAGAAACCGGGCCCGCTGCTCCTCCTGCCGAAGACACGGACCCTCAACCCCCGCTCTTCTCGTCGATACCTCCCGGCACTGCCTGGGCACCTCGGGGCGATCCTCGCCCGCATCGACGGGGGGAGAGTAGCCCAAGATCGTTAGCGACGGGTTGAGGGTCGATGATCGTTCGGTTACCTGCCGATTTGCGACACGGCTCCCGGCGGACTGGAGTTCGCGGTGTGGGCGTTCGCCGGGCCGTGTCGGCCGCGCTCGGCGTCCGCGCTTCCGCGGCTTGGGGTCCTCGCTAGTGAGGAAGTCCGCAAGCTGCTTCTCCGCGGGATCACGGCCGGCGCACCGCGCGCCACTGCGGAGAGGGCCCGCTTTTCGCCGGGCATGGCTGGACGAACAACACGACGCGCCCGCCGCGGAGGTTGGGGCGCAGGTGCTTGCCCACGTCCACCTGACCCTGCACGATCCGCTCGCCGGTGGGCTCGCGCAGGATGGCGTCGATGCCGCGGGCGTAGAGCCGCTCCACGCCCTGGACGCCGGCCAGGTCGTCGGGCCACGGGCCGATGTGCACCACGCGCCCGTCGTCGCCCCCGGCGGCCAGGCCCACGGCGGCCAGGGCCCCGATCACGCCGTCCTCGGTGCCGCCCAGGCCTTCGAGCAGGATGCCGTAGCAGGCGGCGCCGCGGCGCGCTTCCTGCTGGCGCACCAGGTCGCGCTGGCAGCGGCGGCCGAACTCCGTGATCTCCAGCGGCACGCGCGCGGCGACGCAAAGGCCCGGGTCGCTGCCGGGCACGAAGCGCGCACGCATGATCGACCGAATTGCTCCGGCCAGCTCGGCGGCCGTGCACGAGCCGTCGTTTACCAGCACCAGGGCGGCCGCGCTGTTCTTGCTGGTCGAGGGCACGCGGGGATCGGACAGCAGCTGGTGCCTTACTGCCAGAAGCGGCCGGAAGCGCGGAGCCAGCCGGCGGAGGATCGCCCGGGCGAGCTGGTTCGTGCCCGGCGAGCCCGCCACGTCCGTGTCGTCGATGCCCACCAGCCAGAGCGCTTCGGGAGGGCGGCCCAGCAGCCGGGGCCGGGGGTCGGGCGGACCGCCGGACATGGCGGTCAGGAGTCCTGGCGCGCGGAGGCGCGGAACCACACCGCGGCGCTTATCAGGCCGGCCAGCAGGCCGCACGCCGGGTAGGTCACCACGGCCTCGGGCCACCACAGGTCCCAGGGGCGCGCCGCGTCGCCGGCGAGCTTGTGCCCGGCCCGCACGGCAAAGGCCGCGAGGTTGGCCCCCAGCCCGGCGGCGGCCAGACGGAGATAGACGCCGCGTCCGCAGCGGGCGCCGCGGAGGGCCGCGTCGAGCGCCAGCCCGAGCATGGCCAGCCCGGCTAGCGCGCCGCTGCCCAGCCCGTGCGGTCCGAACAGGGTGAACAGCCCGCCCGCGGCCACGCCGCTTGCCCCCACGACGCTGGCCGATCCCCGGCGCGGCACCAGGGCCATGCCCGTGGCCATGGGGAAGATCACCAGGAGGATGTTGTGGCCCGGCACGCCCCAGCCGGTCTTGACGAAGGCCGAGGCCCACGCGGCCGAAGCGCCGAGCAGGCCCAGCAGCCCGAGCTCGGCGGCCGAGATGCGCGAGCCCTGGCGCGCGTCGAGCCCTGCGCGGCGGCAGGAGTCGAGTCCGGGGTGAACGCTGAGGATGCCGGAGGTCATGGGGCGGAGTCCTTGCGCCGAGGTGGGTTGGGCAAGCGCCGCGGGACGGGCGCGCCCAGCGCGATTGTAACCCGAGGCCGGGTGCGCGGGGAGGGCGGCTCGGCCCGCGGCCGGGTCAAGAAGCGCCGCAGCCCCGCGCCTTGGGCACGGGGCTGGGCATCGAGCGTTCGGTTCGGCGGGCGGGCTAGCAGCAGGCAGCCGCCCAGGCCCGATCCAGTCCATTAAAAGAACTGCCCGGTGGGGTCGCCCCCGTTGCGGGTGATGAGGAACATGTAGGTGCAGAAATCGACCCGCTTGCTCACGCTGCGGACCGCGCCGTCGGCGAGCAGGTGGTTGATCACGCCCGGGTGACCCGAGCTGGGACCGTACTGCTGGGACCGCGCCACGCTGGAGCCGGGCACGGTCACGGGCGAGCTGTCCAGGCTGACGTAGATGCCCGGGTCCTGGAGGTTGAAGTCGTACACCAGGTACGTGTTCAACTGCTGGATGGCCTGGGGGGCCTCCTCGTCGAACTTGCCGTTGTACCCGGTCGGGCACCAGTACCCGTACTGGGTCTTCAGGTTCTGGTCCACCTGCCAGTCCGAGTTGGCCGCCCCGCCGCTGGGCAGGCCGACGATGGTGCACTCCCGCCCCTCGGTCCAGATCCCGTACAAGGGGTCATTGCACTCGGTGCAGAGGAGCGTGTGGGCCGATCCGTCCTTGCCGAAGGAGGCCAGGCTCGTGCGGCCCCCGTAGTAGAGGGCCCCGTCCGGGTGAATCAGGCCGAAATTGGTCTGGCTGCCACTTTCCGGCGGGTACTTCGGGGTCTGCTTCGCCCCGCCCGCCGATTCCCAGGCCCAACTGAGGCTCTGGATGTGCGTGGCGCCCATGGCCCGGTAGTTGCTTAGCGCGCCGAGCCGCTGCTCGGGATCGACGAAGGTCGGGTTGGGGTTGCTCGGGCAGGTGAGTTCGCCGAGTTCCGTGTTGCGGGCGGTCGCCGCCGCGGTGATCTCCTGCTGGTTCGAGTTGTCGCCGGGCCGTCCCGGGCTGGGATACCCGGTCTTGATGTTCAGCCCGTCGTAGATGGCCCCGTACTCCATGTACGGGAGCAGGTGCACGAGGAAGCTCCACCCGTAGATCTGCGTGATCACGCCCGTGTTGGGATCGCGGCTGACGTCGCTGGCCGGCGGAAACTTCTTGAACGAGTCGTGGAAGTTGTGGAAGCCCAGGCCGATCTGCTTCAGGTTGTTGATGCAGGTGGCCCGCCGGGCGGCTTCCCGCGCGGCCTGGATCGCCGGCAACAGCAGGGCGATCAGGATGGCGATGATCGCAATCACCACCAGGAGTTCGACGAGGGTGAACCCTCGCCTGGGAGAACGGATGACCATAAGTCCACCTCCTCAAGAAAAAATAAAACCGATGAGGAAACAGGGGTGGAACACCCACCCCGGCGACGCACGCAAGTGATGAAGAGAGATAATTCCCCGGATGCCCGAAGGTCGCCTCAGGCGTGGCCCAGCGCGCACACGCCGCGCCGCTGGTCCCCGATGCCGCCCTGATTCTAACCATTCGCCTTCACGCGTGTCAAACATTAGGCAAACACCAGCAGCCGACCTTGCGGGGCGGTCCGTCCCCCTTCCAAGCTCGCTTTGGCCGGCCCGGATGTGCTGGAAGGCCGTGCTTGTCCACCCTGCCTGTCCAGGCCGAACCGCGCCTGGGCACGCACCGACCCATGCGGGGGCTCCGCGAACCCGCCGGCCCGAGGCGCGATCCCCGGCGAGGCGCCGCGCACGCTTGACATGCCCGCTGCCCCGCGGACAATGCGCCCGGCGCCCAAGTCGTTACGGCAGACGGGGATGGTGCCGATCGGCCGGCCCGGCCCCGCCGCGACGGCAAGGGACGGCCACGCCCGCTGCCCGCGCGCCAACCAGGACGTTGGAGTGAGCCCCTCATGCCAGCACGCGTGCGAGTGCTCGCCGGCCCCGCCCGATCGGGGAAGACCCGCGCCGTTCTCGCCCGATATCGCGAGGCCCTGGGCCGCCGCGAGCCGGGCGCGATGCTGTGGCTGGCGCCCAACCGGCGGGCCGCGATCGACGTCCAGGGGCGGCTGGTGGACGGATCGATGGCCGCCTGCCTCGCTCCCGGGGTCACCACGTTCGCCGGGTTCGCCGAGGCCGTCGTCCAGTTCTCGCCCGAGCCGGTCAGGCTGCTCGACTCGGCCATGAAGCGCCATCTGGTGCGCGGTCTGCTCGACGAGCATCACGAGGCCGGGCGCCTGAAGTACTTCGGTCCCATCGCCGGCACCGGCGGACTGGCCGATCTGGTGGTCGAGTGGATCACCGAGCTGAAGCGGCTCGAGATCTGGCCGGAGGATTTCCGCAAAGCGTGTGAAGCGCGGGGGATGACCGCCAAGGACGCGGAGCTGTTGGCGCTGTACGAGGACTACCAGGCCCGCCTCGTGGAGCATCACCTCTACGACGCCGAGGGGCGGTTCTGGTCGGCGCGCACGCTGCTGGCCCGCGGCCAGACGCGACCCTTCGAGCGGCTGCGGCTCGTGGTGGCCGACGGCTTCACCGACTTCACGCGCACGCAGCACGAGATCCTGGAGGTGCTCGCCGATCGGGTCGAGGAGGTGGTAATCACCCTGCCCCTGGAGCCGCAGACCGAACGCCCCGACCTGTTCGCACGGCCGCAGCGCACGCTGGACGCGCTGCACGGCCGCCACGAGCAGATGGCCGTGCAATGGCGCGCGCCTTCGAAGAAAGCCGCCTGGCCGGCCATGGCCCATCTTCAGGCCCACCTGTTCGGCAACCCCCGGCGGTATCGGCCGTTGGACGAGCCCGCCCGGCGGATTGAGATCCTCGCCGCCTCGCGCGAGCTGGGCGAGATCGAGCTGATCGCCGGGCGGATCAAGGGGCTGCTGACCGAAGGCTGCGAGGAGTCGGACGGGCGGCCCGTGCGGCCCGGCGACGTGGCCGTGGTGTTCCGCTCGCCCTCGGCCGCGGAGCCGCTGGCGCGCGAGGTGTTCGGGCGGTTGGGCATTCCGGTGTGGGTGGAGTCGAGCCCGCCGCTGCTCCGCAGCCGGGCCCTTGCGGCCCTGGTGTCGCTGGTGCAATTGAGCCTGGAGGACTGGCCTTTCCGGCAGCTCCTGACCGTGCTGGCCGGCAGCTACTTCCAGCCCGACTGGCCCGAGTGGCAGGAGGGCCGCGCCGTGCTGAGCGCCCAGCGGCTGATCCGCCGGCTGCAGATCCCGCGCGGTCGCGAGGGCTTGCTGGGGCGTCTGCGATGGCTGGCCGAGCGCGCGCCGGGGCCCTCGGCCGACGAGGAGGAGGACGAGGGGCGCGCGGCCGGGCGCGGTCCCGCGGACGACGCGCGGACCGCGCTGGCGCTGCTCAGCCGCCTGGGGCAGGCCCTGGACGCGCTGCCGCGGCGCGCGCCGCTGGGGGCCTGGGCCGATGCCTGGCGGCGTCTGGCCGAAGACACCGGGCTGCTGCGCGCCATCCCGGGCGCCGCGGAAGGCCGCGATCGGGCCGGCCTGGCGCACGGCACCCACGTCGATGCCCTGGCGTGGCAGCGGCTCGAGGCGTCGCTGCGGGCCGCGGACCGCCTGGCCGAGTGGCTCGGCCGGCCGGCCCCGCCGCTCGAACGCCGTGCGGCCCTGGCCGAGCTGCTCGACGTGCTGGCCACCACGGACCTGGGTCCGCCGGGCGACGAGACGGGACGCGTGCGCGTGCTCTCGGCCCGGAGCGCCAGGGCGATCGAGGTCCCGTACCTGTTTCTGGCAGGGCTGTCGGAGAAGGCGTTTCCGCCCCCGCAGCGCGAGGACCGTCTCTACGGCGAGGCCGAGGCCCAGCGCCTGATCGCCGAGGGCCTGCCGCTGGTCGCCCGATCGGACCGCAACCGCGAGGAGATGCTCCTGTTCTACGAGGCCGTCACCCGGGCGACGCGGCGGCTGACCTTGAGCTACCCGGCCCTGGACGAGTCGGCGCAGCCGCTGGCCGCGAGCCCCTATCTGAAGGAGATCGAGGCCGCGTGCGGCCCCGGGCGCATCCCGCGCGAGGAGGTCATTGAGCTGAGCCCGGTGCCGCGGAGCGACGAGCCTCGTTCGGCCGCCGATTTCCGCGTCAAGGCGGTGGCCGACGCCCTGGCCGGCAACGTCGCCCTGCTGGCCGGCCTGGTGCGGGCCGAGCCCTCGCCGGGACTGGCCGAGAACCTGCTGGCCGCGCTGCGAATGGCGGCCTCGCGCGGGCGGCGCGAGGCCTTCGGACCGGCCGAGGGCATGCTTCAGGGCGAGGCGGCCCGCGCGGAGATGGCCGTGCGGTTCGCGCACGATCGCACGTTTACGGCGACCGAGCTGGAGCGCTACGCCGCGTGTCCCTACCGCTTCTTCCTCGAGCGCCTGCTGCGCCTGGAGCCGCTGGAGGACCTCACCCTGGCCGTCGATTTCCTCGAGCGGGGCCGCCTGGCCCACGAGGTGCTCGCCCGGCTGCACGCCGAGATCAACCGCGAGGCAGGGCGCCCGGCCTCGCCGTGCATCCTCGATGAGGAGACCTTCCGTCGGCGGCTGGTGGAGACCATGGACCAGGTCCTGGCCGCGCCCGAGGCCCCGTCGGTCGCCGCCGCGATGCGCGAGGTCGATCGGCGCGTCCTCACCCGGTGGCTCGGCGCGTATCGCCACCAGCACGCCCGATACGACGCCGAGTGGAAGGACCTCGACGAGCCGCCCTTGCCGACCTGCTTCGAGGTCTCGTTCGGCAGCCCCGGCGCGCCGAGCGGACAAACCGCGCTGGACGAGCCCCTGGCCCTCTCTTCGCCGCACGGGACGGTGCGTCTGGCCGGGCGCTTCGACCGGGTGGACGTGGGCAAGGCCGCGGGGCGCACGGTGTTCAACGTGCTGGACTACAAGACGGGCGGGGCGGCCGCACCGAGCCGCGAGGCCGTCGAGGCCGGCACGGCCCTCCAGCTACCCCTGTACGCCCTGGCCGTGGAGCGGCTGCTGCTGGCCGCTGAGAAGGCCCTGCCGTGGCGCGCGGGCTACTGGCACGTGAAGGACGCGGGCTTCAAGCCCAAGCAGGCCCTGAAGATGCACGAGGCGCCCGGCGGCGACGTGGTGCCGGCCGAGGGCTGGGAGGAGATCCAGGCCCTGGCCGCGTCCACCGCCGCCCTCCTGGCCAATGCCTTGCGGCGCGCGGAGTTCCCGGTCCATAGCCGGCACGACGAGTGCACGGCGCACTGTCCTTACAGCAGGGTCTGCCGCATCGCGCAGGTGCGGTGGCTGGAGAAGGAGTGGCGCGCGGAGCCGGAGGAGGAGCCATGACGTCTTCCCCCGATCCGAGCCACGACGCGGATTTCGGGCTGACCCCGCAGCAGCGTCAGGCCCTCGCGATGCGCCGCGCGTCGGTGGCCCTGTCCGCCGGGGCGGGGTGCGGAAAGACCTTCGTGCTCACGCAGCGGTTTCTCTCGCACCTGGAGCCGCGCCAGCCCGGGGGGGCGCGCCCGGCCCGGCTCGGCGAGCTGGTGGCCATCACCTTCACCGAGCGCGCGGCGCGGGAGATGCGCGACCGCATCCGCCAGGCCTGCCACCAGCGGTTGCTCGCCGCCGACGAGGCCGACGTGCCCCACTGGCTGGGCCTGGTGCGCGAACTCGACGCGGCCCGGATCAGCACGATCCACAGCTTCTGCGCCTCGCTTCTGCGCGCGCACGCCGTGGAGGCGGGCGTCGATCCGCACTTCCGCGTCCTCGAGCAGACCCAGGCCGACACCATGCTCCACGAGCTGATCGGCGACTGCCTCCGCCGGCGCCTGGAGCAGGCCGACGAAAAGCTCGTGGGGCTGGTCGTCGATTTCGGCCTCGAGCAGCTCTACGACATGGTGCGGACGCTCCTGGGACAGCGGCACGCGATCGACTGGAGTGCGTGGCGGGCCATGGCGCCCGAGGACCTCGCCGCGCGGTGGGAGCGGTGCTTCCACCAACAGGCCCTGCCGCGGATTCTGCGCGGCGTGGCCGAATGCCCGGCCGCGCGGACGATCCGGCAGATCGCCGAGGGCCCCGCGCCCGAGGAGCCGAAGCTGGCCGAGCGGTTCGCGGTGCTGGCCGAGCGGCTGGCCGGCCTGGCCTCCAGCCGCGACCCGGCAGGCGACCTGGCGGCGATCCGCGCGGAGGCCCGCGTGCAGGGCGTGGCGGAGAAGAAGTGGCCGAGCAAGCAGGTGTATCAGACGTTCCGCGAGGCCGCCACCGAGCTGCGCGGGGCGATCGACGCCGCCGCCAGGTGGGCCGGCTTCCAGCCGGAGCAGGCCTTGCCCGCCGCCGAATCGTCGCTGGCCGTGCTGGACCTGGCCGGCCAGGTCGCCGCGGCCTACGCGGAAGAGAAGCGGGCGTGCGCGGGGCTGGACTTCGACGACCTGTTGATCGAGGCGGCCCGCCTCCTCGACGGCCCCGGCGGCGCGGACCTCCGCCACCGCCTCTCGTCGCAGATCCGCGAATTGCTGGTCGATGAGTTCCAGGACACCGATCCGCTCCAGGTCGGGCTGATCCGCTCGCTGTGCGGCGACGGGCTGCTGCGGGGCAAGCTGTTCTTCGTGGGCGACTACAAGCAGTCGATCTACCGTTTCCGCGGCGCCGATCCCCACGTGTTCCAGGAGCTGCGGCGGGCGCTGCCCGAAGAAGGGCGCCTGCCCCTGACGCTCAACTTCCGCAGCCAGCCGGCCGTGCTGGACTTCGTCAACGCCCTGTTCTGCGAGGCTCTGGGCCCGCAGTACGAGCCGCTGGCGGCCGAGCGCCCGCAGCGCTCGCCCACCCCGGCCGTCGAGCTGCTCTGGGCCCCCGACGACGAGCCCAAGACCCGCCGCGGACAGAAGGAGCGGCTCCGCCGGCGCGAGGCCGATTGGATCGCGCGGCGCATCCGCGGGCTGCTCGACAGCCCCGAGCCGATCGTGCTCGACTACCGCGCGGCCGAGCCGGAGAAGTCCTCGCTGCGCCGCGTGCAGCCCCGCGACGTGGCCCTGCTGTTCCGGGCCCTCTCCGACGTGCGGTTCTACGAGGAGGCCCTGCGGCGGTACGGCATCGACTACTACCTGGTCGGCGGGCACGCGTTTTACGCGCAGCAGGAGATCTACGACCTGCTGAGCCTGCTCCGCGCGGTCGCTGTGCCCGGCGACGACGTGAGCCTGGCCGGCGCGCTGCGCAGCCCCTTCTTCTCCCTGCACGACGAGACGCTCTACTGGCTGGCCCAGCACGAGGAGCGGCTCCGCGGCGGCCTGTTCTCGGGCGCCGTGCCCAAGGAGCTTGACCGGGCGCAGCGCCGCCGCGTGGAGTTCGCCCGGCACACGCTCGAGGAGATCCGCCGCGACAAGGACCGCCGCCCGATCGCCGAGGTGATCGACCTGGTCCTGGAGCGGACCGGCTACGACGCGGCTCTGCTGGCCGAGCACCTCGGCGAGCGCAAGCTGGCCAACCTCCGCAAGCTGGTCGATCAGGCCCGGGCGATGGACCGGGCGGGCATCTTCACGCTTTCCGACTTCATCACCCAGCTCTCGGAGTTCGTCGCGCGCCAGCCCGACGAGCCGCTGGCCGCCACGCATCCCGAGGCGACCAACGTGGTCCGCCTGATGACGATTCACCAGTCCAAGGGGCTGGAGTTCCCCGTGGTCGTGATCCCCGACGTGGATCGCGCCATGCGGGGCTCGCGCGACCAGGTCGCCTTCACGCCCGAGCTGGGGCCGATGGTCAAGCCCCCCGACACCGAGGCGACCGTGGGCCTGGACCTGCACCGCCAGGCGGAAGGTGAGGAGGACCGCGCCGAGACCGTGCGGCTCTTCTACGTGGCCGCGACCCGCGCGGCCGACCGCCTGATCCTCTCCAGCGGCGTGCCGGAGCAGGGCAAGCCCGGGCCTTGGCGCGAGCTGTTGGGCACGCGGTTCGACCTGGCCACCGGGGCCCTCATCGCCGACCTCCCTGCCGGTTACGCGGTTCCCGACCTCCGCGTGATCACCGACGAGCCCGAGACCGAGGTCGCGCCGCACGCCGCCCGGCGCGGCCGCGACCTGGAGCAGATGGCCGACCAGGCCGAAGCGATGGCGTCGAGGTCGGCGGGCAGGCTCCCGCCGTGGCTGGCCCCGGTGCCGCCAGACCGGAGCGCGCGGCGGCAGTTCTCCTTTTCCCGGCTATCCGGCATGCTCCACGCGCGGCCCGCGGTGACGGCGCCCGCCGAGACGGACGACGAGGCCGACGGCGCGGCGCGGATCGATCCGCTAGGTCTCGGCACGTTGGTCCATGCCGTGTTGGCCGAGCTGGACCTGGCCCGGCCCGACGAGATCGAGCCGCTCGTGCGCCGGCATGCGCCGCGCCATCTGCCGGACGATCCGCAGGCGGTGGCCGAGGCCGTGGAGCTAATTGGGCGCTTTGCGCGGTCGTCCCGCGCCGAGGCGTTGCGGTCGGCGCGGCAGGTGCTGCCCGAGGTGGAGTTCCTCCTGGCCTGGCCCTCGGGGGCGGAGGCGTCCGAGGGGCGTTACCTCCAGGGGTTCATCGACGCGCTGTACGAGGATGCCCAGGGGCGCTGGCACGTGCTGGACTACAAGACGAACCGGGTGTCCGAGAGGACCTTGGCCGCGGTGGCCGCCGGGTACGAGATGCAGATGTTGGTGTACGGACTGGCCGTGGAGGAGGCCCTGGGCCAGGCCCCGTGCGAGCTGGTGCTGCACTTCCTTCGCCCCGGACGGGAACACGCCGTCGCCTGGGACCCGGGCGCCCGCTCGCGCCTGGGCGAGCGGGTCGATCGGGCCCTGGCCGAGGGCGGCAGAGAGGCCGGGAGTGGCTGACGGGAAGCGCTTCCGGGGATAGGCAATCCCCCGGCTGTACGCTTGCGGCGGTTGGGGCGCATGAACGCCACGGCCGCGAAGCGGCCAGAGCGTTTAGCTGTGGGCGTGAGGCCGCGGGTTGGGAGCGGCCACGAGCTTTCCCCCCGCCGCGCGGGCGGCGACAGGGCGCCGTCGCCCTACCCCGCAAGCCGCTCAAGTGCCGCCACGAAATCCGGCCGCACCTTGCGCCAAGCGCTGGTTTCCTTTGCCGCGGGGAGCGGATTATGCTAGGGGATTACACCGGAGCCCCGGGGGCTGATGGCATCCTCGTCGGCTGGGGTTCCGGCGGTCGCGTCGATGCCGAGGACCGTCTCCCCCGTTGACCCGCGGCGCCACCACGCGCCCCGCCGGAGAACCCGATGGGACTGGAAGCCTGGCTGACACTGGCCGTCGTGGCCATGGTGCTGGGGCTGCTGGCCTTCACCCAGCTCGCCCCGGACCTGGTGCTGATGACCGGGCTGGGGATGCTCTTCGTCTCCGGGGTGCTCTCCGGGCCCGAAGCCCTGGCCGGCTTCGCCAACGAGGGCATGATCACCATCGGGGTGCTGTTCGTGGTCAGCGCGGGCATCGTGGAGACCGGCGGGGTGGCGTGGATCGCCGACCGCCTGTTCGGCCGGCCGAGGTCGGTCGTCAACGCCATCTGGCGCACGATGTTCCCCGCGGCCAGCCTCAGCGCGCTGATGAACAACACGCCCCTGGTGGCCATGCTTATCCCGGCGGTCAACGACTGGGCCAAGCAGCACCGCATCAGCCCCTCGAAGCTGATGATCCCGCTGAGCTACGCGGCCATCCTCGGCGGCACGTGCACGCTGATCGGCACGAGCACCAACCTGGTGATCAACGGGATGCTGATCCGCGCGGCCGACGCCCAGGCGCCGGGCGCGGCCCACGCCCTGCCGCGGGGGCTGGGCATGTTCGAGATCGCCTGGGTGGGCGTGCCCAGCGTGGTCGTGGGCCTGGCCTACCTCATGCTCACCGCGCGCTGGCTCCTGCCCGACCGCGTCTCCGCCCGGGTCACGGTCAAGGACCCCCGGGAGTACACCATCGAGATGATGGTCGAGCCGGGCAGCCCGCTGGTGGGCAAGTCGATCGAGGAGGCCGGCCTGCGCCACCTGCCGGGCCTGTACCTGGCCGAGATCGACCGCGAGGACATGGTCCTTCCGGCGGTCAGCCCCGAGGAGCGATTGCGGTCCAACGACCGCCTGGTGTTCGTGGGCATCGTCGATTCGGTGGTCGATCTGCAGAAGATCCGCGGCCTCGCGCCCGCCACGAACCAGGTGTTCAAGCTCGACGCCCCGCGCACCGACCGCTGCCTGATCGAGGCCGTGGCCAGCGCGTCCTGCCCGGTGGTGGGCAAGACGATCCGCGACGGGCGGTTCCGCTCGATCTACAACGCCGTGGTGATCGCCGTGGCGCGGCACGGCGAGCGGATCCGCGGCAAGATCGGCGACATCGTGCTCCGCGCCGGCGACACGCTCCTGCTGGAGGCCCACCCGGCCTTCGTCAACCGGCACCGCAACAGCCGCGACTTCTTCCTCGTCAGCCGGCTGGAGAACTCCAACCGGCCCAAGTTCGACCGCGCGGCCCTGGCCCTGGTCATCCTGCTGGGCATGGTGGGCCTGGTCACGCTGAGCGAGTCGCTCGGCCCCCTTTCCGTCGCGCTGGGCGACTGGCGCCTCGACCTGGGGCGGATCACGATGCTCAAGGGGGCCCTGGTGGCGGCCGGCCTGATGCTGCTGACCCGCTGCTGCCGGATCGAGCAGGCGCGTCGGGCGATCGACTGGCAGGTGCTGCTGGCCATCGCCGCCTCGCTGGGCATCGGCGCGGCCCTGGACAAGACCGGCGCGGCCGACTCGATCACCGAGGGGATCATCTCCGCGGTGGGCGGGAGCCCCTTCTGGTCGCTGGTGGCCGTGTACGCGCTGACGCTCGTGGTGACGGAACTGGTCACCAACAACGCGGCCGCCGCCCTGATGTTCCCGTTCGCCCTGGCCACGGCCGCCAACCTGGGGGCCAGCGTTATGCCCTTCGTGATCGGCGTGATGATGGCCGCCTCGGCCGGGTTCGCCACGCCGATCGGCTACCAGACGAACCTCATGGTTTACGGCTCGGGCGGGTACCGATTCACCGACTACACGCGGATCGGCGTGCCGCTGGACCTGGCGGTGATGGCGGTCACGTGCCTGGTCGCGCCGCTCGTCTGGCCGTTTTAGGGTCTCCTTTCCCTCGGGGGGCTCCCCAGCGTCGGCCACGGCTCGAAGACGGCCGCCCCCGCCTTCCGGCGCCGCGATGAAGACGGGCCGCAATCATGCCGGCAGGCAAGTGGAAGCGGCGGACGATCGTTGATATACTCGACGGAATCGGCACCGCGCTCAGCCCATTGCCGGGGCGAGCGCGGTGCGGCAGCCGGACCGGCCCGAATCCCTGGCGCGGCTCTCCGGACCCCTTCTGCAACCGACCTTGTTTCCGTCTTCCACGAAGGACTCCTACCCATGTCCGATCCCCGCCAGACCCCTCGAGCAACCCGCCGCCGATTCCTGAAGACCGTCGCCGCCGCGGGGGCCGCCGGCATCCTCCTCCCGTCCCCGGGCCGGGCCTTCGGCTACCGGTCGCCCAATGACCGACCGGTCTTCGCGACCATCGGCCTTCGCAATCAAGGCTGGGCCATCACCCAGAAGACGGTGAAGTTTGCCGATTTCGCCGCGCTGGCCGACGTGGACTCGAACGTGCTGGCGGAGAACGTCGAGAAGACCGGGAAGAAGCAGGGCAAGAAGCCGGACGCCTGCAAGGACTATCGCAAGATCCTCGAGCGCAAGGACATCGATGCGGTCATGGTCGCCACGCCCGACCACTGGCACACGAAGATCGTGGTCGAGGCGATGCACGCCGGCAAGGACGTTTACTGCGAGAAGCCGCTCACGCTGACCATCGACGAAGGCAAGCTGATCGAGAAGACCGTCAAGCAGACGGGCCGCGTGTTCCAGGTCGGCACCATGCAGCGCACCGAGTGCGGGCATCGCTTCCTGCAGGCGGTGGCCCTGGTCCGGCACGGGCGCATCGGCGCCGTCAAGAAGGTGACGTGCGGCATCGGCGGCATGTCGCCCTCGCCGGTCATTCCCGTCGTCCCGGTTCCCGAGGAGCTCGATTGGGAGTTCTGGCTCGGACCGGCGCCGAAGGTGCCCTACCGGGCACTTCCCGAGATGCGAAAGGGCTACGGCGGCGGCGTCCCGCTGTACAGCAACGCGCATTACGCCTTCCGCAACTGGCACGAGTACTCGGGCGGGAAGCTCACCGACTGGGGCGCGCATCACGTGGACATCGCCTGCTGGGCCATCGGCGCCAGCGACACGGGCCCCAGCAAGGTGGCGCCGCTCGAATACGAACTGGCGTGCGAGTACAAGGATGGCCACCCGACGGTCCACGACCGGTATAACGTCGCCACCAAGTTCCAGATCCGCGCCGACATGCCCAACGACGTGGAGATGATCATCACCCACGGAGGCGACAACGGCATTCTCTTCGAGGGCACCAAGGGGCGGTTCTTCGTCAACCGCGGCCGCCTCTCCGGGAAGCCGGTCGAGGACCTGAAGGACAATCCGCTCCCCGAAGGTGCCGTCGAAGACGTTTACGGTGGAAAGGTCAGTGAGAACCACAGCGCGAACTTCATCGAAAGCATGAAGTCGCGAAAGCAGCCGATCTCCGACGTCTGGTCGCACAACCGCATGCTCGAGATCTGCCACCTTTCGAACATCGCGATGCGCCTGGGTCGAGAACTCAAGTGGGACCCGGACAAGCGCCAGATCGTCGGCGACGCCGAGGCCAACGCGTTCCTGGCGCGCGAGAGCCGCAAGGGTTACGAGATCGAGACGTAGGGCCGGCCCGGCGGCGCGGGCTGCCGATCACGCGCGTGCGCATGCCCGCCGGTCAGGCGGAGCACCCGCGAGGCGGCGTCACACGCCATTCGCCGCTCCGCGGTCCACGATCAGCGTCTGTCCTTCCATCGCGTCGCACAAGGGACTGGCCAGGAACAGCACCGCGTCGGCGACTTCGGCACCGCGGACGAGCCGCGCGGCGGCCGTGCTGCCGCGCGCGGACCGCTCCGCCGCGTGGGGTGCTTCTCGCGCCGAGTCGTCCTCCACGGGTCCCGCGCGCACGACGTTGAAGTTGATGCCGCGATCGCCCAGCTCGATCGCCAGATGCCGGACGATCGCCTCCAGGGCCGCCATGGAACCGTCGATCATCGCATGGGCCGGCAGCCCGAGCGCGGCCTCGGGGCTGGAGACCGCGATCACCTTCGCGCGGTGCTCGGTCTGCTCGAGCAACGGCAGCGCCCCTTGGACCAGGTGGATCAACGGCCGGACGTTGACGTGCATCGCGGCGTCGAGATCGCGGTCCGTGGCCGTCATCAGCGGCCGGGACCCGCCGCCTGCCGCGATGCTGACGAGGATGTCCAGCGTGCCGAACTCCATCTTCACGAATTCGAGCATCGACTCGACGTCGTCGCGCTGGGTGGCGTCCGCGCGAACGACGGCCGCCGTCCGTCCCAGCGAACGAATCTGCGAAGCGACGTTCATCGCCGCGGGCTTGTCGGAGACGAAACCCACGATGACATCGGCGCCGGCCTCGGCCAGTCGCAGGGCACACGCCCGGCCGATCCCGCGCGAAGACCCGGCAACAAGGGCGACACGCCCCTCAAGATCGATCATCGTGAAGTCCCGTTAAGCGCAGGGCGATTGAAGCGCGGCACTGGCGGGAGCACGCATGCCGCGAGCGGCAGGGGCCGCATGAAGCGGCCGGACGCGCGGTCGAGGGATGCGCCGAAACCGCGCTGCCGCGGTCATCGCATTCCTCCCAGTTGAGTCGATTGGTAGCCCTCGACGTGGAAGATCGCGTCGCCCTCCTCGCCGATCAGGGTGAAGTCGTAGAGGTTGCCCCCCGCCGCGGGCCCGCGGAAGAAGAACCTCTGGGTGCAGACCTCGCCGGGACGCGCAAGTCTCGCCTGCCTGAACGACGCGATCGACTTGGGGATCTCCAGCTTGTTGTTGACCATGAAGTAGGAGAACGTGCCGCACGTCGCCATGCAGCCGTCCAGGAGGGCCCCATTCACCATCGCGCTGCCCCCGCCGCGTCTTCCGAGCAAGTCCTGCCACGGGCCGCACGACAGGACCGCGCGCCCTCCGCCGTGCACGAAGTCGATCTGCTTCAGGGCTCTCAGGGGGGGACCGTGGAAGATCTCGAAGTCGTCCGGGTAGCGGAAGGGGGTCCAGGCCAGGACCGGGCGGCCGGGATCGATCGCCTCGATGCGCGGCGGCTCGCGGCCCAGCTCGACCCAAGCGGTCGCCTGGAGCTTGTCTTCCTCGACGATCTCTCCGCGCGAGTTGCGCAGCGTCCTGCGAAGCTCGCAGCGGACCCCGCCATCGACCTGTTGCATGACGATGCGGGCCCGGTCGGGGCGTCCCGGCTCGAGAAACCACCCGCTAATCAAGTGCAGATCGCGCAGTCCGCAGAACACGGCACGCGGTTGCGTCAGCGACGCGGCCTCGGCGAACAACTCCGCGGTCAGCACGGCCGGCAGAAACGGCTTGCCGCGGAGGCGATGATTCGTCAGGAACGGGTCCCTGTCGGCGTCCAGCGGGGCGCTGGCCACGTAACGGCCCGACGCGGGTCCGGGGTCGATGCGATCGATCAAGGGAACCTGCGACACGTCGCGAAGCGGCGGCGCCTTCCGCGGTTGCCGAGCTGCCGGGCGCTTCCGATCCGACGTCCCGGGGTCTTCAGGCGTCTCTCGGAAGACGGACGGGTCGCAGGGCCTGCCTTGTCGGCGCATCGTGCCGTCCGTGTCGAGAAAGCCCGGCTTGTCGAGGACCAGGATCTCCCGCTCCCGATCCGGCGAACCAAGCTCGTCGATCACGAACTGGACGCCCTCGGCCAGAGGCATGAAGGTGATTCCCGCGCGCTGAAGCGCCATTCGGCTTTCAGGACGGGCGGCCATTCCAACTCCCTCCCAGGCGGGCCAGTGGAACGTGACGGCGCGGCATTCGGGGCGCTCGTCGGCCAGTCGATCGACCATCTTGGCCAGCAGATCGGACGCGAGCGAGTAGTCCGTCTGGCCCAGCCCTCCGAATCGCCCGCTCGTCGAGCCGAAGGCCAGGAAATACGCGAGCGGGTCTTCCCGCGTCAGGGCGATCAGATTGGCACAGCCGTCGCACTTCGAGGCGATGGTCGCGCGGACGCGGTCTTCCGTCTTCTTGGTGAATCGGCAGGCCGCTTCCACCCCCGCGCCGTGCAGAACGCCGTGGATGGGGCCGTCCTTGGACCGGACGTCGTCGAGCACCGCGGCGAGGGCCTTTCTGTCGGTGATGTCACAGCGGTGATAGGTCGCATGGAGACGCTCGCGGGCCAGTCGCTTCAGGTTGCGATCCAACTCCATGGCCCTCTCAACGCGCCGCCATTCCTCGCCCGGGTCTCGGCCCCGGCGGCGAGCTTCCAGCGCGATCTCCCGTCTGAGCTGGCGAAGCTGCTCTTCGCTCTTTCCCCGCCATGTCTCGTCTTGGGGGATCGGGGCCGTGCCGAGAAGATGCAGCTTCGCATCGAAGCGGCGGGCCAGCTCGCGGGCCACGGCAAACGTCACGCCGCGGCCGCCGCCCGACACGACCCATACGCCTCCGCGTTTGACGTCGCGCGCGCCGCGTTCGGCGGCGGGGGCGGGGACGGCCGCCACCGCGTAGCGCCGTCCGCCGCGGAAACCGATCTCCAGGTCCGTGCACGTCGAATTGACCTCCGCGAGCAGTTCCGAAGCGACCGCGTCCGGAGGCTCGCTGATCGGGACGTCGAGGACCTTGGCCCGCAACGCAGGGTACTCGCGACGAATCGCCTTGAGCAGCCCCGTGATCCCACCCCCCGCAAACCGGACCGCGGACGAGTGGAATCCGAAATCGCCGCCCATGCGCGTGACCGCCACCAGCGAGGCGGCCCCGGTCCTGGCCCGCGCCTCGATCTCGGCCATCCAACGGCGGCACGCGAAGAAGAGCGCCTGGAAACGGCGGGCTGCCGCCAGGCCGTCGAGGCCCGGGCAGTCCGTCGCGGATTCCGTCAGGAGGACCAGGTGCTCGGGTACCTCCGCTTCCCGGGAGGCGTCGAAGGCGGTCGGGAGGTCGCTTGGGCCGACCGTGGTGACGCGACAGCCGATCTGCTGGAGCCGCTCCTGCAATGCCGGCGCGACATCCGAGTCGCCGAGGAGACAGACCCGGCTTCCCGAAGCACAGACGTCGGCGGCCGGAGCGGCGCGGGGAGCCGGGCTCATCCGGAGCACGTGACGCCGCATCACCCTGCCGGCCGCGTCGGCGGCGGTCGATTCGGGAGACGCGCTCCGGCCGCCGAGCCAATCGCTCAGCCGAAGGGTCTCCCGGCGGCCGCTTTGGCGATCGAACAGGACCATCGAAGACGGATCGCGGTCCAGCATGTGGTGGAGCGCCGCTTGCTCGCGCGTGACGGCTGCGTCCACCGACCGCACGTCTGCCGACGCATGCAGCCAGAAGCGGCTCGCCGATCCGGCCGACTTCAGGCCGATGCCCCAGCGACCCGCCAGGGCAAGCTCCTTCATGCGACGGGCCGGCTCCTCCGCGTCGCGGAACGAAGACAGTCCTTCATGCATCCAGGCGGTGACGGCCATGACGTCCTCCGGCGGGACGTGCGCGTCCAACGGCTCGCAGGAGATCGCCAGTCCGGCCGCGTTCATCCCCGCCGGAACGGCCAGCCGGCCGGGGCGCCCGACGGCCAGGTACGGGATGCCCCGCGGAGGCTTGCGGACCTGCACGAGCGTCAACGAATGCCGCGCCCCGGCAGCGGGCCGCGGAGCGCCGGCCTGGCCGATCGACGCGGGCAAGGCCGACAAGGGCTCGGCCACCAGGTTCCACGCGAGGAGCGCCTCGCAGTTGACGGCCGCTCCCTGGGCCAGGGCGGCGAGCTCCGCGTTCCACGGCTCGGACCAGATCGGCCGAGAGGGGCGGTCGAGGCACGTGCTGGAGTCGATGAACGCCGCCAGCTCGTGTTGAATCGCGCGCTTCAGCAGGCCCCCGTGGTGCAGCCCGCGATCGCCCGGACTCCCCTCCAGCACTTGCACTTGCACCGTCTTCGGCACCCGCGAGGCCGCCGCCTGCTGCGCGCGTTCTCCTTCCCCCGGGCCGACGGGTGGAGCGTTCGCGGTCTTCTCGGAGGTCGAGGGTCGCGTCGCGGGAAGCGTCGAGTCGGCGGCCGTCCCCGCGGCGCTCGAGACATCCGGAGCGAGCCGGCCCCGACGCAAAGACGCTTGGTGCGACACCGCGAGCGTGGCGGCTCCAGGGGCCGCCCCGGCAAGCGCGGCGTCCGCCTTGCCGCCCGGCCGAACCCCGCTGCTCGCGTCGGTCCGGCCGACCCCGGCGTGCCGACGGGACTTCGCCGTTTTCGCGCTTGCTTGGGTCTCCGACTGGATTTCGGAGGTTCTTCTCGCCGTCGCGTCGTGGAAGAGCACTCTGGCCGGGGCGCGCGACGGCCGTGTCGCGATCTGCCCTGTATCGGTCCCCGACTCGAGGCAGCCCAGGCAGTCGGCCTGGGCGACCGCGCCGAAGAGCGCCGTCGCGCCCGGCGACGCCGGGACGTCGCAGGAGAGAAACACCACGTCGCCCGCGTCGTGGTTCTTGCGATTCAAGCGGGTCAAGGTCTGCCGCGGCCCCACTTCGAGCACCAGCGCCGGTCGCGTGGCGAGCAGGGCTTCCAGGATCCGATCGTACTTCGTCGGCTGCGTGAGCTGGTCGATCAGGCTCTTGCGGATCGCGCCGGCTGAGCGCATCGTCCGTTGCGTAGCGGTGCTGACTACCGGAAGTCGGCTGTCGCGAAGCGGAATCTCGTCCAGGCATTGAGCGAACCGTTCCGCCGCGGGGCGCATCAGGGGCGTGTGGAACGGGCAAGGGACGTCGATCATCACGGCCGAGTGGCCCGCCTCCTTCAAGCGGCGGAGCGCGGAGCGGACGGAAGCCAGCCGGCCGGCGATCACCGTCTGGTCGGGGGCGTTGAGGTTCGCGAGATAGACGCCCTCGAGGTGCTCCAGCGCGGCGAGGACCGCATCGGACGAGGCGCTGGCGGCTGCCATGCCCCCGGTTCCGTCCATCGTGTCCAGAACGCTCTGGCATCGGTGGCGGGTGGCACGAATGGCGTCGGTCAGGCTCCAGACGCCGGCGCACACGATGGCGGCGAACTCGCCGTAGCTATGGCCGGCCACGATCGACGGGGTCAGCCCCCATTGCCGCAAGGTGTCCTCCAGGATGCAGTCCGCCAGGAGCATGGAGACCTGCGTCTTCCAGACGTCGGTGCCCAGGTCGCGGGCCTTCGACCCGGCGATCGCCTGGAACGTCTCGTACCCGAGGGCCTGCATCGCGGCGTCGGCTCGCCGACAGGCAGCCTGTGCCTCGGGCAGCTCCTCGATCAGCTTCTCCAGCATGCCCGGATACTGCGATCCCTGTCCGGGAAAGACGAACGCCGCCGCGCGCGAGGCGGAATGCGGTTCGCCCCAGTAGATGCCGTGCCTGGCGAGGCGCGCGCGGGACGACTCGCTCGGCCGGGGCAATTCCGCGGCGAGGGTGCGGAGCTTCTCGGCGAAGTCGGCGGGGCCGCGGCAGACAACGGCCACGCGCGCTCGATCGACGCTGGCGAAGCGGTAGTCCGGATCGTGGAGCGATTCGGGCGAGGCGTCCGCAAGGCGTTCTCGAAGCGCATGCCAGCTCGGGGCGGCGAGGCGTACGATTCGCGGGCTCGGCTGGGCGCCCGAGGCAGCTTCACGGCGGCCGAGGAGCGGTTGCCGTCGCCTTGCGGCCAGGCTGGCCACCGATTCGACCAGCATGCAATAGGCCGGGCCCTCGGGCCTTCCGGCGCTGACCCCCACGAGTGCCGCGGCCTGGCCTGCGCTCCCTTGGTCGCCGAGCGGAACGGCCCCGGTCTGGGGCCGGAGGGCGTCGGAGAACGGCAGACGTCGGTCGGGCCGGTTGCAGACCCTGCCCTGAGGATACTCACCGCGCGCGAAGCCGAGGATCCCCTTGATGAGGCCGGCCGCGGCGTGAACCGCTCCCAGGTAGCCGAACTGGGAGACCAGGGCATTGACCTGGATGGGGACCTGCGGCGACTCTGCGGACAGAACGCTGCCGATCTCTTCCAGCTCGTGGCGGGTCATGTCGGCAGGGGAAGCCTGGACTTCGAAGGCGCGGAGGTCGGAGGGCGACGCCCCGGAAGCGTCGAGGGCGCGCCGGATCGCCCGGCTCGTCGCGCGTCCCCGCTGCTTCCAGTCCGCCGACGCTCCGAGGGCGTGCAGCACGCCCAGCACCTTGTCGCCGTCGCGCTCGGCGTCGGACAGCCGCTTCAGCACCAAAGCGGCGCAGCCCTCGCCGGGACAGAATCCGTCCACGTCCGGATCGAAGGCGTGCTGGCCCTCGCGGCCTCCGAGCAGGCCCAGTCGGGACATCGCCTCGAACGCGAACGGGTCCATACTCCGATGTCCGGTCGCGCAGATCATCATGTCGCACTCGCCGGACCTGAGGACGTCGATCGCGGCCCCGATGGCCATCAACCCCGATCCGCATCCGGCGTCGATGGCCATCGCGCCGCCCTTCAGGTCGAAGGTCTTCGTGATGCGGGAGGCCAGCGTGCTGCTGGTGAAGCTCCCCGTCTCATCCAGCAGGGCCGGCATCCGCTTGAGCAACCGCTCCTCGTGTTCGGCCGCGACCTGGTCCACGCGGGACGGATCGAGCCCCCTTTTCGCAAGGTGCTGTCGAAGCGATGCGCCGAACTCGGGCAGTCTCAGCCCTGCCTGCAACTCGTTGGCGAAGTCGCCGGCGAACACGGTCCCCACGATCACACCCACGCGATCCCGGTCGAACGGCTTGTCGAGGCAGCCCGCCTGCCTCAAGGCCTCCTCGGTCGCGTCGAGCAACATGAACTGCAAGGGGTTGGCGTTGGCCACCTGCTTGGGCGGCACGCGATGTCGCCGCCAGTCATACTGGTAGTCCCTGATGAAGCCGCCGCGCGCATGGGCGGCCCGATACGGGCGCTTGCCCGCGGGATCGAGCCACATGGCGGCGTCCCATCGCTGCGGAGGCACGTCCGTCCGGGCGTCACGGCCGGCCTGGAGAAGCCGTGCGAACGCGGCGACGTCTCGCGCCTCGGGGAGAATCGCCCCGACGCCTACCACGGCGATCGGGACGTCCTGGCTCGGCGCGGCCTGCCGCGGAAGGTGGCCGTTGTCCGGTGCGTTCGCTCGAGCCAGGTGCTCCTCCAGCACGACGTGGACGTTCAAGCCCCCGATTCCGAAGGCGTTGACGGCGGCCCGGCGCGGTCCCCCATCGGCCGGGCGCGTCCAGGGCTCGGGCGATTGGGGCAGGTAGAACGGCAGCTCGGACCACGGGACCTTGGAATTCGGCCGGGAGACGTTGGCGACCGGGGGGATGGTCTCGTGCTCCATCGCCAGCACGACCTTGACCAGGCCGGCGACCCCCGCCGTTTCCAGGGTGTGCCCGATGTTGGCCTTGACGCTGCCCAGCGGGATCCTGGGACCGCCATCCGTACGCTGGGGAAACGCTTCGGCCAGGGCAGCCATCTCGGTGGCGTCGCCGACCTGGGTCGAGGTGGCGTGCGCCTCGACGTACTGCATGTGCTCCGGCCCGAGCGGGGCGGGATACGCGCGCCGGATCGCCTTGGCCTGCCCTCCCTTCAGCGGAGCCCAAAGGCTCTTGCCGCGGCCGTCCGACGAGATGCCGATCCCTCGAATCAAGCAGCGGACCCGATCTCCGTCGGCCAGGGCCCGGGGCAAGGACTTCAAGACCAGCGCCACGTGACCCTCGGCGGTGACCAGCCCCGACGCCTCGTCGTCGAGCGGACATGACCGGCCCGGGGACACCGACTGGGCCGCGGAGAACAGCACCAGCGAATCCGTCTTGAAACAGGACGCGCCGCCCACCACGACCATGTCCGCGTCGCCCAGCCGCAGCGCGCGCGCGCCGAGAGCCAGGGCCTGAAGGGAAGAGGCGCACGCCGCGTCAACAACCACGCAGGGACCGTCCAGTCGGTAGGCCTCGCCGATCAATCGCGCCAGGAGGTCCGGCGAGCAGTCCAACTTGGGGCTCGAGGCGCGATGGTCGCGCCGCCGCCGGGTCTCCTCCGTGATGCTCGCCGCGATGGCATCGATCTCCTCCTCGGAGAGACACTCCAGCGACGTCACCTCTCGCAGAAGGCGGGCGGCGTGCTCCACATAGACGGAGTACACGACGTCACCCCCCATCGAGCTGCCTCCGGTGTGTCCGAAATAGACGCCGGAGCGTACCCGAGGCATCGCGTGCGGATCGTATCCGGCGTCGGCGAGCGCATCGTGGACCACTTCACACGCCACCAGATGCGCGGGATCGCACTGTTCCACGAGGGAAGGACTGAGCTTGCACTTGCCGTTGTCGAACGGCAAGGGCGGCATGAGACCCCCCACCGCGGAATAGGACTTGCCGCGGACGCCGCGGCGAGGATCGAAGTACAACGCGCGGTCGAACGCGCTCTCGGGCAGCTCGCCGGTCGCGTCCCCTGCCGAAACGACGAGCTGCCAGAACTCGTCGAGGCTCCGCGCCCCGGGCAGCCGACAAGCCATGCCGACGATCGCGAGCGGAGCGCTCTCCCGCCGTGCGTTATTCATAGGGTCCGTTCCTGTGGTGCATGCTCTTCGGATTGCTTGGAGTCAGCGCCCTTCCAAGCGTAGTGCGGCCGACGGCGATCTAGTGTTCTGATTCAGAGTTAGCGGAACTTATGGAGGGTTGTGGGGTTTCAT